>CBDVDM010000058.1:0-2594 GCA_965372745.1 uncultured bacterium | reverse complement strand
GTTTTTGTCTCTTATTGTCTTTCATGGGTCAAAGGCAGACTTGACCCCTTTTGTCCTTGAAGTTCAACAGGATTACGCAGAACTGCTCCCTGTCGGGCTGGCCCTGCGTTTTTATCAGACTCTGAATGAGTGACTGGGCCTCTTTTGAATTGTTCATCCGCCCCTGGCCAAACGAGATGCTTTTGTCTTTAACCAGGGACACACGATAGATTGAAACGAACTTGCTGGCGGACTGGTTTTTCGGGGCGCTGAATAAGTCTATCTGTTTCATGACTGGTCTCCTTTCTGTTGGATGGGTAAGAACGCAAAAAGGGCGGCTGCCTTTAAGACAAACCGCCCCATCTACTGGTTAAATGATTGATTATGTTTGTGAGTAATTAGCTGGATGGTTTATCATAGAAAGGTAGGAGGGAGGGGGGGTATAAAATATACCTGACGAAATATTCCTTCTATTTATATATAGGGTACCGCAGACAATAAATCTGGTCGGATAAAAGATTATGACAATGATAAATTAAGAAAAAAATAAAATAGCGGATTCGGTTAACTACATCCATTGAGTAAAGGATAGAAGTGCTCTTATATGGCCTCTGGGGAAGCCTAAAAGGCATTTTTGAAGATAAGTGAGGAAGTAATAATGGCAATTGGGTTGTAGATGACGATGTTGCAAATTACATATAAATATCGCAACTGTCTGTGAATAAGGCTGAATGTTTGATAACAGATATCTTTAACGATTAACTCACCAGAAGACAGGGCAATACAGACGTTCATTCTTGCACAGCCGCCCCGCCCTGGCTTTCTGGTGAAGTGACAGGTTAGCCGTTTTCAAGTTTGCGGCCTGGAGCGGAAATGACTTCAGCTGAGCAAAAATCACCGAAGCCAATGCTTTCTGATACAGATGCACGCCATACGACTTCAACACTAAACTGGTGGCTAAACCCATCAAACACCCATTTGTAGTAACGACCCTTGCCCGGTGAAGAAGCGGTGTGATGTGCACACTTTCGCTTACCTTTCACATTACGATGCCTGCCTGTTTTTTTATCAATGAAATCGGCATCAAGTGTGGGGTGTCCATCGTGGTCCAAGTCTGACCAGTGCAGACGAAGCTGAATTTCGTCGTTCCCGACTGTGAATCGTTCGAAAAAGTGGCAGGCGCTATCTGGTCTTGTCTTGAGAACGCAGGCCTCGCCCGTGTCACTGAAAGTCACAGTCGCTGACGAAATGTTGTCCTCTAATTCACCACTACGGATTGGCTTCACATGTCACCTCTATGGTCAAAAACGGCTAACGTTCTTAATGAGCTGTTGCGTATTTACAGCAACAACTTTGGATAAACCACGGAAGTTCAAAAACAGCAACCAAGTTTAAAAAAAACCGCCGAGGTAAGCAATCAGCTCAATTTAATTGTTCGGCGTTTTTGCCGATTTAATTACTTACCAGAACATTCTCTGGCAAACCGTTGTGCCATGTCATCCATTTTCTCCTGTGCAGCAGACATTGAGTCACTTGATTTAATTGATTTTAATACTTGTTGATATCCTTTTTCCAATTTATCAGCAAAACATTTGCAGAACTTTTTCTTGTCTGCGATTGAATATCCTGGCATTTCCGATGTTGAAATACACCGTTCAATATATGCTTGCTTTCCTTCACCCATAAAAGCGTCGGCAATGGCAAGTGATGGGAATACAAAAATAATCAATAGCATTAATCCACAAGCCATACAGTTTTCTTTCATCTGAAAATACCCCTCAAAAAAACTTCAAAATTTTACAAGCAGAATATGCGTATCAACTACTTCCCTTTATTGGTTGGAAATGGCCCTTCGTGACGTTTACTCCAACCGAGGGCAATAATACCAACGACAAGAACTAATAGACCAATCCAGAAACCACCGTAAGTGAATGCCAAAGGAAGACCTACAAAGAGTAAAATTAGCACTGGCCAATCTGATTTTTCTTTATCACTCACTGGTATCATCCTCTATTAGAAAGATGAGCAATTATCTCTTCAATTCTAATAATACTCTCGGGAGTACCGCTGACCAACTCATGCAGCCAGCTTTCACATGCAGCAGCTGCTGCCCATTGTGGGTGCCCATGAGAATTTGCCCCTAACCGTAATGCGAGATGCCTTGCATCTGTTGCCTCGTTTACTAATATTTTCAATGCTTCTTCGCCTTCAGCACCGTCAAGTTTTCTTGCCGCCTCTATTCTCGGTTTCATAGCCAATAGAGATTGAGCTATAGCTCTTCTATCTTTTTTCTTAAACAATCCTGAAGTAGCTTTTTTGATTTTCAACAGTTCTTCTTCATTAAAGCCCATAGCTTCCCTCAACATTTTGGTTTTGCATGATTATTTAATGGCCACAAATAAAGGCCAAAGCAAAATAGATGCTGCAATAGTTACCAACGGTCCGCCTGCACCAACTTTGCCATTAGATAAATGGTTAATTCCTATGATAAATCCTATCACACAATAGCCGATGGATAAATATAGCCACATTTTTTACCTCCTGGAGTTTTTTCTTGCCGAACTTTGATGTAGCGGGCCTAAAAACCCGATTTGTTTTCGTGCATTATTGCCTGC
>CBDVDM010000057.1:0-2827 GCA_965372745.1 uncultured bacterium | reverse complement strand
TGACGATAAAAGTCGGCTTTGGCCGTGAATTCTTAACAGGCAAGCAAAAGAGGGAAAATAAATGCCGAGATTTCCCAAAAAGGAAGCTGAAATTATTGCGTTGGCCGAGCGGATGATTGCCGGATTACTGGCTAATCCTGTCATATATCCGAATCCGCCGCATCCTGCAATGCACCCGGGTACTTGGATAAGATGGAAAGTTCGCCAGTACAGTAACCGTCGGGAAAATTTCTTAGCCGCCCGCGCTGCCGCCGAAGAGACAACGGCAGAGAAAGATCAAAAGCTCGAAGAACTCATCGAGGCTATGAAGGCCGATATTCGTTACGCTGAAAATACGGTCAATTTCGATGATGACAAATTGAAACTTATCGGCTGGGCAGGTAAAAAGGCCAAAACTCCATTGACTCCACCCGGTCAGGTGCGCCTGCTCGAAGCTTCCAAACAAGGTAAAGGCTGGCTGTTTCTCGATTGGAAAGCGCCTGCCGATGGCGGAAGGCCGAAGGCATATAAAGTCCAGCGAAGAGTCCGCGAGGGTGGGGATTGGAAAGACGTCGCAACGGCAATACTAACCGAAATTACTTTAGTTGATCAGCCGGAAAAAACAGAACTCGAATATCGCGTTATAGCGGTAAATAAATCCGGCGAGGGTTTGCCGAGTAATACGGTTATGGTGGTTTTGTAAGCAAATAAAATTTGAAAGAATTGATTATGAGTCTCAAGCGGGGATTTAGATATAGCATAATGTGGTTATTCGTTTTCTTTGTTCAAACACCTTGGATTGTTATTAGAGCTGGGTTGACATTTGCAAATATTATGCTTTTTGTTCTTGCAGGTGTATTGGTTATTGGCGTAGGTCGTTGGGTCGGATTAAGAGATTTGATATCAGCAGTGTTATTGTTTGGATTAGCTGAAGAAACCTTAAGGATTGTCTGGATTGCTGTTTCGAACTACACAAAAGCGAAGCGAATGAAGGACGATATCGAGTCAGGCGATGCTATGCAGTTTTGTTATGGTTTAGTGTTGAGCCAAACGCCACGTTTTCTCGCCTCAGTTCTTGCAGTAAGTATAGCTTTTTGGATGCATATCAGACTTGGATGGGGATTTTTCGGGACGATTCTGACTGTGATTTTTATAGAAGTCCTTGCAGAGAAAATGTTTGAGTTCACAGTTGTATTGTTGGTAGGAGTTGTAGCAGAGAAAACGAGTGTTAAAAAAAGGCACAAATTACCAAAAGAAGTTAAGGAAGTATTGGCAGCTTTAGATCTCGTAGAATCTCAGTTCGACAACTGCATATTTATGTTCGACACGGTCAAGCAACGAGCAGGGCAAATAATCTCAAATGGCCATAATCGCGTAATTCATGCCGTTACGGTTCAGAAAGTTACGCCGATGAATGTAGCACTTGTAAACATCATGGAAGCGGCTTACGATTATTTGCTCTCTGGAGACTATCACATTCGTAGAGGTGTGTTGCTTGATTCGGGTGAGGAAATCTGGAAAATCTCTCATATCGCTACCGAGCTACTTGTTGCAGATGGCTACATGACAAATGAGGAAGCTGAAAAATATAGGGCTGATGTTTCAGAGGCAATCTCAAGTTCGGGTTAAACGAACTGTTTACATTGCCGTATTGTACGCTTACATCGTCGCATTGCGAGTTTACATTATGGCATTGTAAGGTTACATCGTGGCATTGTTTGCTTACATTGAGGCATTGTTAGGTTACATCGAGGCATTGTTAGGTTACATCGAGGCATTGTAAGGTTACATCAAGGTGTTGTAGGCTTACATTATGACATTGTTAGCTTACATTGAGCCGTTGTAAACGGGCAAAAAGGCAGATAAGTCGTTTATTTTAAGGAAGTTAGGCGAAAATGCGTCAGAAAAGGCAACAAAATGATTTCACCACGAAGATAAAATAGTTTCTTTTTAGTGCGCCGCTACAGATAGAGGTATATAAAAACATGAGATATTTTGAGTGGATTGTTTGGACGTTATTGGCCTTCTGGACAGCTTTTTGGTTTGTTACTTGGTTGGTTAAAAAGAGAGAGTACAAAAGTGGTTGCTATTACGACACTGGAGAAGTTATAGCTCTTTATGGAACACCCAAAACAACTTTCGTATCGACTGCTATCTTAGTCATCTTCGTTTTCCTGGATTTTAACAAACTTCATTTGTTGTGGATATATCCCGTGGTTAACTTTTATATTGACGTGAAAATAGCTAAATGGTTATGCAGAAAAGATAGGGAAAGACTTAACAAGGAAGCAGTAGACAAGGATCTATGAGCATGTGGTTTGGTGGAAAGTAGGCTAATTCAGGAAATCAAGAAAAACCGTCTGGAATGTCAAACGAGCCGCTAAAACTGAAAAACGAAATGTAATTTTTTTTGAAAGGAATTGAACTATGGCAAGATTTCCAAGAACAGAAGCAGAGATTGCAGCATTAGCCGATGCGATGATAACGGGCCTGACAGCAAACGCAGTGCTTTACCCGGCCCCGCCGGTAGCGGTGCTTGACCTGACGACAGCGAAAACCGCCTATATCACGGTACTCAATGCAGCGATTGCCGCCGCCGCCGCAGCCGAGGCAGCCACTACCAGCAAGGACGATGTACTCGACAGTCTGGTCGATGCAATGAAAAGCGACATCCGCTACGCCGAGAATACAGTCGATTACGACGATGACAAACTCAAGCTCATCGGCTGGGCAGGTAGGAAAGCAGCTACTGCTTTACAGATTCCCGGACAGACGAGACTTTTGGAAGCGCCAAGACAGGGCGATGGCTGGGTATTTCTCGACTGGAAAGCCCCCATCGATGGCGGCG
>CBDVDM010000056.1:0-4052 GCA_965372745.1 uncultured bacterium | reverse complement strand
AAGAACATGGCCAATTGCGGGTCAGCTTCGAGCATTTTGTAATATTTGGCAGCTTCGGCGTCGCCCTGGCCTCGAATGGCTTTGGCTCTGGCCTCGGCGGCGGCGAGCAGCTCGATTTTTTTAGACTCGGCGTCGGTTCTGATTTTTATTGCCTGAGCCTTACCCTGCGAAATAATTTCCTGAGTTCTGCGCTTGCGCTCAGCTTTCATTCTTTCAAAAACGTCTTTGCTGACGTCGGCACTTATCTTCAGCTGTTTTATTCCGAGTGTTTTGATTTCGATGCCGTAGCCTTTCCTGACGGCTTCGTTGAGGCTCGTAAGCATTTTTTGCTGAATTTCGCCGAGTTTGATTTGGTTTTCGTTGCTGTTTACAAATTCGTAGAAGTAGTACTGTCCGATGACCTCATTTTGTGTGCTGCTAAGCTGGCTTCGCAGATATTTCTCAGCTTCCTTTACAGTTCCAACAGAATTGAAAAATTGCAGCGGTTCGGCAATTTTCCAAACGACATAAGTATGTACGATAATTGGTACGGCGCCCTTTGTCGTTGTTTCACCGAGGTTTGTCTCGAAGACTCTCGTACGAGAATCAAAGGCATAGATTTTATTGACAGGAGAGGGCCATCTGAAATACCAGCCTGGCTCGGTGATTTCGCGACTGGGTTTACCAAATTTTGTTACGAGAACGGATTCAGTTTCTCTTACCTGGAAAGAAAAGAGAAGCAGTCCTAAAATGGTTACTATCAAAACGACGAAAATTGTAATGGTTACATTTTTCATTTTTGTTTGTTCTCCTCGAAACCACTGAGTTCATAAAGGCTTGGTGTTAATTTTTCTTTAACGTCAACAATAAAAACCTGAGTGTCGTCTTTGTCACTGACGACAACGAATTTTCTTATTTTATCGAGTCCTTCTTCGAGAACTATTAATCTTTGCTCGCGTTTGTAAATTTGAGGAGCCGCTTTAAAGCCTTCAATCTGGCTGGCGAATCGCTCTCCTGTGGCTTTTGCCAGAATTTCTTTTTCAAAGGCATAGCTTTTTGCCTGCCGTAATGTCGCAAAAATGTCACCACTGGCGTTGGCAAAGGCCTGGTCGAGAGCATCGGAAAATTCTTCGATTTGCTGCTTGTCATTTTCCTCTTTTGCCATCTGGTATTTAGCTGCCAGAGCGTAAAGTTTATTTGCATCGCCGACAGAGCCGGCGAGAGTACTTAATGTGCTGTTTCTGACGGCATGGGCATCAAGAATCAGGGCCTGTTTTTTCTGAATAGCAGCAATAACCTGTTGATAGTCAGCTGCAACTTCCGGAGGCGGATGTATGCCCTGCAGGCCGAGAAAGACGATTTCGATACCGAGGTCATATTGGTCAGCCTGTTGCTGAATATTTTGCATAAGTATTTTTTTGGCATGACTTTTTCCTGCACCGAGCAGGCTTTCCTTTGAATCAGCTTGTTGTGTGTCTGATGTTTCAATTTTTGCAGAGGCGGCAAATTTTGTCAGTTGTTGATAACAGATGGATTCAAGCAGTTTTTCCGGTTCATTATGATTGTAGATAAATGCCTGTATGTCCTTTATTTTGTATTGGACAGGTACGGCAGCGGCGATGAGACTGACGGGAACGGCACCGGTGGTGACAGCACTGGTTGGAGTTGAGGTACTCTGCTGGGTTGCAACAAGAAGCATGTGTTCTACTTTATAGTGTTGTTTGCCCCACAACAAAGGCTGGTGTTCGATATTTCCGTATTCATCAGTTTTTGGTATAAAACCGATACTAAGTTCGAGTATTTTTTGAGTCGGATATTTATATGCTATGTCAATAGGCCATGGCCATTTGAGGGCAGGGCCGGGCCCGATAGTTTTTACAGGTTTGCCAAAATGTTCGATGACAGCTTCTTCGTTTGGTGTGACGATGACAACAGAACTTAATAAATAAAGGATAGCAGCAGCAAAGAATATTAAAGGTAGAATGGCTTTTTCAAGAAGCTTATAGAACCATGTCTGCGAGACTTTGAATCCGAATTGATAGTCCATGGCACTTGCGGCAGTATGAAAAATTTTACCGGGTTCGTTGATAAGGCCGAGCAGTCTGCTGTCAAAAGCAGCTCTGCAATACTGCTGTTTTAATCTTGGTCGGTATACGTCGAAGATAACATTCAGAGCATTTTCAATTCCCAGCACAACAAGCAAAGCAGGGATTATCCATTCGATAATATTTAAAACGGCGAAAACTTTAAATTGCGCCCATGCAAGTGCGAGACCCAAAATGAAACACAGAACGGCGATACCAAGCAGTGAACTGCCGCCGGCTCTCAGGGGTTTCCACCGAATATCCTGAGCGGACATGGCGGTTGCATAACGTGATATCAAAAAACTGATAAATGCAATAGCGGTCATGCAAATAGCGCAGATTAAAGGCTGTTTTGTTTCAATCTGGTCGTAGCTTAGAGCGGCTTTTGCTTTTAACAAATACAGGCCGAGCAGAATCTGGGAAATTGCGATTAGAGCAGAAAAAACAGGTAAGAACCACTTTTCGAATATCTTCAGACGTCGTTGAGCGATAGCCAGCAATTCTACGTGTTCTTCTTTTGCCTGAAAGATGGTTGAGTCTTCATCTGTCGACATTTGGCCTATATCGAGCTTTTCCTGCTCTGCTATGGTGCGTTGATAGAACTGTATTAGAAGGACAACCCAAATAAGAGAAGAAGAAAGAAGCAGCCAACTGACAGCGTAGACAGCGAAAAAACCGCTCCATCGACCGATGAGCCATGAGATGGAGAAAAACAAAGTGCTTAATATGAATGCAGCTAAGGATATGCTTTTCGCCGGCTTTGAGGTTATATTCATATTTTATCCCTGTTATCGAGTCTCGAACAAAAAATCCTGAAAGACAGTATATTAGCAATGATATATTAACATCTTTACTTTTAAAAAGGCATTTACTATAACATAATTATTGTCTAAGTATAGAGTTAAAAGTGAAAAAACGACTCCCGAAACTATATCCTGTTTACTATTCGGTCAATATCCGGACAATTTAAATTGCGGTCAACTAAAAAATGCATAAGTTATTTGCCCTGACAAAAAACACATTTACCGAGACGCTGCGTCAGCCGATTTACAGCATTATAATCGTATCAGCTTTGTTTTTATTCTTTATCAGCCCATCGCTGACAATGTATACGATGAGCGATGATAATAAGCTCTTACGAGAAATCGGTTTATCTACGCTTTTTTTGACGAGTTTGTTCATAGCAATTTTCTCTGCATCGGGGGCAGTTGGAGAGGAAATCGATAGTAAAACGATAATGACGGTTCTGAGCAAGCCTGTTCCACGTCCGATATTTATCATAGCGAAGTTTTTGGGGGTATGCGGAGCGGTGTTATTAGCCCATTATATATGCACAATCGCCCTTTTGATGACAATAAGGCACGGTGTGCTTGAATCAGTCAATGATACGCATGACTGGACGGTACTGGGTACTGCAGGTGTAGTCGTCGGGTTGTCATTTTTGTTAAGTGCTTTTTTCAATTATAGTTACGGCTGGAAGTTTTCGTCAACAGCAATTATATCAACAGGTATTCTGGCAACATTCGGGCTGATATTTTTGTGTTTTATCGACCGGAACTGGCAATTTAATCCTCAAAATAACAGTATCAATACATTTGATGTGTATGCAGCGATATTGCTTGGGTTAGCGGCGATTTTGATAGTTGCGATAGCAATAGCGTTTTCAGCAAGGTTTAATGTTGTTGTGACCTTGTCGGCATGTATTGGAATATTTTTACTTGGCCTGGTAAATGACTACGTATTCGGCAGATTGGCAGCAGAGCACTGGTGGGCGAATATAGGCAGGTTTTTAGTGCCGAATCTGCAAATTTTCTGGATAAGCGATGCTATTTATGAAGGCAGTGTCGTGCCATTAAAGTACATTTTGATAAGTGCCTCATACGCATTGTGTTATACAGCTGGTATACTTTCGCTGGCAATCGCTGTATTCCAGAGACGACAGGTAGGGTAATTCGTCGCTCGTATCTCGTTGGCTCGTCGCTCGTATTA
>CBDVDM010000055.1:0-4151 GCA_965372745.1 uncultured bacterium | reverse complement strand
AGGATAAACTGTACGAATGAGACTGTGCTGCGTTTTATGCCGGCGATGATAACAACGCAAAGCCAAATAGATGATGCTGTCGAGATTCTTGACGGCGTTTTAAGTGAAGGTGAATAATGAAAGATTTCATATCAATAGACAGCTGCTCTGTTGATGAGCTGAAAGAGCTGCTTGAATTGAGTATTGAATTAAAGAAGCTTTATAAAAGCGGCGGTCGCGATATGTGCCTATCGGGACAGACGTTGATAATGCTTTTTGAGAAACCGAGTCTGCGAACGCGGATGAGCTTTCAGATAGCGATGACGGATTTAGGCGGCAGTGCAATTTACGTTAAACCTGAAGATATCGGCGGAATCGGCAAACGTGAGCCGGTCAAAGACATGGCGAGGGTGCTCAGCAGGTATGCACATGGAATAATGGCGAGGACGTTCGAGCATAGTACCGTGATTGAACTGGCGAGGTATGCCGAGGTTCCGGTGATAAATGCGCTGACGGACTGGTCCCATCCGTGCCAGGCGATGGCGGATGTACTAACAATCAAAGAACACAAGGGCAGGCTTGAAGGGATAAAGATAGCCTACATCGGCGACGGCAATAACGTGGCCAGGTCACTCGCATTTGCGTGCGCCAAATTAGGAATGAAGCTTGCAGTTGCGTCGCCGGCTGGTTATGAGCTTGATGAAGATTCAGTAAAAAAGGCAAATGAAATTACAGGCGGGACTGTCATTGTAAGCGATGAGCCGAAGCAGGCGGTGGCTCGAGCTGACATTATTTACACTGATACCTGGACGAGTATGGGTCAGGAGAAAGAGAAGCAAAAACGCATAAAAGAGTTTGAAGGGTTCCAGGTAAACAGCGATTTATTAAAGTCGGCTCCGGAGGGCGTGAAGGTAATGCACTGTCTGCCGGCATATCGCGGGCTGGAAATAACCGATGAGGTTGCCGAATCGGAAAATTCGCTCATCTTCGACCAGTCGGAGAACCGGCTGCATTTTCAAAGGGCACTTTTAAAGAAGCTTTTGAGCTAATCTAAAAACTATGCTAAAATAAATTTTAAGCATAATACCATAAGTTTTTATCATATAAGTATCTGAGGTACTCAGATAATGACTAACCACAAGATTATAACCGGTGATTCAAGACACATGACGAAGGTGCCTGATGAATCGGTACAATTAGTCGTTACATCACCTCCTTACTGGCAACTTAAGGATTACGGCAATGGTAGCCAGATAGGATTCGATGACAGCTATGAAGATTACATCAATAATTTAAACCTTATATGGAACGAATGCCGCCGTGTACTTCACGACGGCTGTCGCTTGTGTGTCAACATCGGCGACCAATTTGCCCGTTCTGTCTATTATGGCAGATATAAAGTGATTCCCATAAGAACCGAAATTATAAAGTTCTGTGAAACTGTTGGTTTTGACTATATGGGGGCAATCATCTGGCAGAAGGTTACGACCTGCAATACTACCGGCGGAGCAACGATAATGGGGTCATTTCCCTGTCCGAGAAATGGTATTATTAAAATTGATTATGAATTTATCCTGATTTTCAAAAAACATGGAAAAGCACCAAAAGTAAGCAGCCAAATTAAAGAGCAATCTAAGATGACAACAGAAGAATGGAATCAGTTCTTTGTCGGCCATTGGAACATTCCCGGCGAAAAACAAGATAAACATTTGGCAGTTTTCCCGGAAGAAATTCCAAAACGCTTGATTAAAATGTTTAGTTTTGTAAGCGATATAGTTCTTGACCCGTTTCTTGGCAGTGGAACAACATCTCTAACTGCGAAGCAGTTGGGTAGAAATTCGATTGGGTATGAAATAAATCCCGATTTCATCCCAATTATAAAAGAGAAACTGGATGTTCATCAAGGAACTATCTTTGAAGACACTAATTTCGAATTTATTAAACAGGATAACATATGCATAAACCATGAAAATATTATTAACGAGCTTCCTTATATTTTCAAAGATCCGGTAGAATTCGACAAGAAAGTTGATCCCAGAAAGCTTCAGTTTGGTTCAAAAATCAATCACAAAAGCGGTAAACGCGAGAAATATTATCCTGTCAAAAATATCATTTCGCCTGCCAATTTGATAGTTGGTAATGGCCTTTCAGTGCGATTGTTGGGCATCAAAGAAAAAATGGAGACACGCGATAAGGCGATAGAATTTCTAAAAGACAAAATCCAGGGACAAAGAGTTTTCATGAAGTTTGATTTGATTAAACACGATAGGAATCATAATCTACTTTGTTATCTGTACCTGCAAAATAAAACTTTTTTAAATGCACATCTTATAAAAAGCGGCTTGGTAGATGTTGATACTTCCTTTGACTATAAGCTTAAGGATAGATTTGTCACAGCGGCAGGGAGTAATTAATGGCAAAAGAATGGGTATCCGGCAGCGACGGAAAGAATTTAAAATTTAAGCGTGAGACTCTCTTAAATTATGGCATGAATCGCTGGGGATTAAACAAGGCACACAGTGTAGGTACTACATCAAAGTTAATAAGAACATGCACGCCCAAATCTTATCAAGAGTGGATAAATTACTACTTCGAAAACGCTGTACAAAAGAAAAAAAACGGAATCAAAGTTACAAGAGAATATATTACCGAGCTGGGTCGTAAACTTTTCATAAAGCTTTCTGAAGTAGTAGCGAATGAATTAGAATCTATACAAGAAGAGGAATGTATGGACTACGCCTACAATCTTGTCCTGAACAGAACTTACGAAGGATACTGGACAGAAATAAACACAATCTATGGTCAACTTGAATCAATTCTCGAACGTAAAATTGAACCAGCACCCGACAAGTGGGACAGAGCATATGGTGTAGACTTTTTTATCAAAGTCGGGAATAATAATATCGGCTTACAGGTAAAATCTGTTTCAGGATTGGCTATTGATCACTACCAATGGGAGAAGATGCACGAAAAAAATCATGCGAAGTTTGAAAAAGAGTTTGGCGGCAAAGTGTTTTTTGTTTACTCTCGCAAAGTTGATAAGAAGGCAAAAATAGATAATCCTGAGGTAATTGAAGAAATAAAAAAAGAAATCGAAAGGCTTGAGGCCTAGAGCTTTTTCAAGAATGTCTCCACTCTACTCTATGCGACGAAAAATCCTCATAGCAACTACTAATCCCGGCAAGATAGCAGAATTGCGGGCTATGCTCGATGCCGATGTTGAGTGGCTGGGATTAAATGATTTCGAAGATATAAGCGAAATCGAAGAAGATGGACAAACCTTCGCTGAAAATGCACGCAAAAAGGCAATTGGCTATTCAAAAACAACCGGCCTATGGACAATTGCAGATGATTCGGGATTGGTAATAGATGCACTCGGCGGTCAGCCGGGTGTGAAAAGTGCACGCTATTGCGGTGAAAACAGCGACAATAAAGGCCTGATAGATAAAAAAAATATCGAGAAGGTGCTGGAGTTATTAAAAGATGTTCCAAAAGATAATAGAACAGCAGGATTTGTATGTCATCTGTGTCTGGCAAATAAAGATAAAGTATTGCTCGAGACTGAAGGGACATTAGAAGGGTTTATAGCGGAAAAGCAAACAGGGACAAGTGGTTTTGGCTATGACCCGATTTTTTTCGTGCCCGAATTGAATAAAACAGTAGCGCAATTGATCGCAGAGGAAAAAAATTCAATATCCCATCGCGGCAACGCTATAAACAAACTCAAACCCTTATTAAACCAGCTCTTAGGAACAGTTAAAGGCGATTGAAATTGGTTTTTTATTGACAAGTGTGGGGGTAAAGTATATTTGTTCAATTCTAAATTTATTTGCTAAAAGAGCCGATGGAATAAATTAACTACCAAAACCTAAGCTTATAACGAAAAGATTAAAGAATAAGATGGCAAAGAGCGAAACAAGTAAAAAATCACTGGTTATCGTAGAGTCACCTGCGAAGTCACGTACGATAAACAAATATTTAGGCCCGGGATTTGAAGTAAAAGCATCGATGGGGCATGTGAGGGATTTGCCGGCGAAAAAAATCAATGTCGACCTGGAAAATAATTTTGAGCCTACTTATGAGATAATGCCAGCCAAAAAGAAAACGGTGAGTTCATTGAAGGCGGCAATGAAAAAATGCGATAAGCTTTACCTTGCAACCGACCTTGACCG
>CBDVDM010000054.1:0-4192 GCA_965372745.1 uncultured bacterium | reverse complement strand
ATATACATAGGTATATCGTTTTCATTGCACCGCTGAACAACCTGCTGTAACTGTTCAACAGTTTTAGGACGAATAAAATAATCTGCAGGACCGCCAAGACCATACCATGTCTGCTTTGCCAACGGATAATCGGTTTCAACTATTTGTTCTAAGCCACTGAATATATTCATCTGCTACCTTCCAAATATCTCCTGCACCCATTGTAACAACCAAATCGAATGCGGTTACGTTTTGCTTCAGATAATCACAAATTTTGCTAAAATTATCAATAAACAGGGCCTCTGAACCTTTCGACTTAATTCTGTCGACCAGAATCTGCGAGTTCGCCTTCTTTTTTTCAGCTTCTGTATCCCTGACAAAATATATATCCGGAACAATAGTTATATCGGCAAGGGTAAGGCTTTTTGCAAAATCATCAAGTAAAAATCTCGTTCTGCTGTATTGATGAGGCTGAAAAACACACCAGATGCGTCTCGGCTGATACTTCTGGCGGATAGCTTCGAGGGAAGCACGAATTTCCGTGGGGTGGTGAGCATAGTCGTCAAGGACAGTGATGTCGTTAATTTTATCTTTCAGCATCATGCGGCGGTCGAGACCGGTGAAGGTATCGAGCAGTTTTAATATTCTTTCGGGCTTTACTCCTGCATGAATCGCCATAGCGACGACAGCAAGAGCGTTCAGGATATTGTGGCTGCCGGGTAAAGAAATCTTTGTTTTACCCAGTAACTTGCCGTCGTGATAGACATCAAAATGATGCAGGCCGTTCTTCAACTTGATATTCTGCGCCGAAAAATTGCAATTCTGGTCAACGCCGAAGGTATCGCAGTGGAAATCCTCCGGCAATCTGCTGATAACTTTTGCAACATTCGGGTCGTCGCCGTTTGCAATCAGCACCCCATGCGGTTTTACCTGGCGAGCAAACTGCAGGAAGGCTTCGGTTATTTCATCGACATCGCTGTAGTAGTCGAGATGGTCGGCCTCGATATTCAGTATGCACGCAATAGCAGGTTTCAGGTTTAAAAAGCTTCGGTCGTATTCACATGCCTCGGCAATAAAGTAGCTGCTGTCTCCGGCACCGGAAGATGTGCCAAGTTGAGTGATATCTGCACCGATTATGAAATTAGTGTCAACGCCGGCTTTTTTCAGGCAATAAACGAGCCAGCCGCCGACAGTGCTCTTGCCGTGAGTGCCACTGACAGCAATACCGTTATAGCGGCCCGTCAATTGTCCCAGCATCCGGGCATATTTATAAATTTCGATACCGCTTTCGCGAGCCTTCTGCAATTCAGGGTTTTCCTGTTTTATAGCAGCGGAAATAACAACAGCCTCGGTTTTGTCATTTATGTTATCAGGGTTATGGCCTATTTTTATATCAGCACCTGACCGGCAAAGTTTTTCGATAATGGCAGTATGTGCCTGGTCAGAGCCGGTAACAATACAGGAATTTTTGACTAAGAGTCTGGCCAGGCCGCTCATCCCGACACCGCCGGCGCCGATGAAATGGAATCTTTTTCCAGCCAAACCTGTAACGACTCCTGGACTGACCACCTCGTAAACATGGGCAGCTTTTATTTTCGGCTTATAAGTTTTAATGTAAGATTCTTCCATACGAAGGAGAAGTGTATCACAGAGCAGGGCTGAAAAAAAGCAAAAAGGTCAGGAAATCAGCTCTAAAAGACAGCCGAGGCAAGCTAATTGAGGATTTTACCATTGAGCTTCAATATAAGGGCCGGTTGGTCCTTCTGGCTTTGGTTTTGGTCTGAATTTCAGGATGGCTTCGGCAATTGGGATATCGCTAAATTGAGTAATTTTTATGTTAGAAGAATCAGTTTCCACAATTGATACTTTATGGCCGAGAGCCTCTACAAGCTGAGCATCATCGCTTATTGTGTTCCTGTCGAGATTTTGGAGATTATCATAGGCCTTTTTCAATATTTCCGCAGAGAATACCTGAGGCGTCTGGGCCTCGTAAAGATTTGTCCGAGCAACAGTTTCGATAATTGTGCCGTCTTTGACCCTTTTTATTGTCGGCACAACCTGGCATGCTAATATGGCAGCCTGAGATTTTTCAGCAGCCTCGAAACAATCTTCAACCCAATCTTTTTTTGTGCAGCATCTGACAGCATCATGGACAGCTATCAGGTCGATATTGTCTTTGACAAGTTTTAGGGCATTTTTGACAGTCTCAAAACGTTCGCTGCCCCCGATACAGATTTTTACGTTAAAAAACTGCAGGTTGGCTCCCCAGCGGGTTTGCACTGTTTCCATATCCTCGGGGTTGATAGCTAAAATAATCTGTTTTACTGAATCGAGACTCGAAAAAAGTTCTACGCTGTGAAGAAAGACCGCCCTTCCGGCAACGTCTGTGAATTGTTTTTTCTTTTTCCCGTCAAATCTGCGACCAACGCCTGCAGCACAGATTATGACAGCAACATTTTTAGACATACCAATTCCTTTTTTCCTGCCACCAAGACGCTAAGACACCAAGATTCAATATTAACACAAAGTTAAAATTCAATTCCTTTTCTTGCATCAACTGCTTTATCAAAGTAGTGTTTTACTTTTTTCATTTCTGTTACTAAGTCAGCCATCTCGATTAAATCCTCTGACGCCCCCCGGCCTGTCAGAATAATCTCCACTGCAGGGTCCTTCCTGTCAATGATGTTCTTAATATCCTGTAGGTCAGCTAATTTCTTTGAAAGGCAAAAAACAATCTCGTCGAGTATTAGTATATCATACACTTTATCTTTTGCAAATTGGGCAATTGTTTCGAGCGCATGGCGGATTTGCTCTCTGGCTTTTGCTACCATCTTTTCATCATCGAAAGACTTTGTCATATCCCATTGCAGGTCAAGTGCCTGAACCTCGATGTTTAAGCCGGAAGATTTTATAGCCTCTCGTTCACCGAGTACAAGCGACGGAGGTTTTAGAAACTGGTAGATGAGAACCCTGTTACCATGACCAGCAGCCCGCAACGCCAGTCCCAGGGCTGCCGTCGTTTTACCTTTCCCATCTCCTGTATAAATTTGTACAAGTCCCTTTTTCAACATGGCAATATATTAAGAGGTGAAAGGGAAAAAGTAAAAAGGAAAAACAGTAGCAAGAATAGTGTTTAGCGTATAACGGACTGGTTATTCAACTGTTCAGCGGGGCTAAAGGGCAGTGGAGTGGTAAATTGAACCGCTATACGATTCAGGGAATTATCTATTTTGTCAATGCGGCAGATTCGGCCTACCCGGTCGAATTTTACTGAGGCAGTTGAATCGTCGCCGGCACGTTTTGGGACATTAAAACGAGCAGCTATCTGCTCACCCGACTGTGGAGAGTTTTCATCGGCACAACAGGTAAACGACATGCCACCGCTGGAGACATCACACAATACCGCCCGGTTAAGTTTTTTGTGCATATCTTCAGCAAACCATATAGGCCGACGGTATGGTAACCTTGACTCGGCTCTTCGTTCGTCATTTGCCAGCCGATGCCTCGTCTTGCCGGTAATATAATCAACAGCGTTTGAATCCTGACTCTGGTTTTCTAAAATGCCTTTTGTTTTATCAACGAGCAGCTTCCACTGCCTGTCATTGAAACCACTCATAAGCTGTTCGGGTAAGAGATGAGCTACCAAAGCAGCGCTTTTCGGCATAACTATACGAGCACCACAAACCACCCTGCCGTTAAAAACATAGAGATTCATTGATGCATTCGTGACTTTGGGTCTGTCACTAATGGCCTGGTCTATTAAATATTCGACGTCGGGTGAATTCATTTTTTCACCATAACCTTCTTTTCAGGTTCTAAACCTCTCGTGCTATATGGTGACAGCTTTTAGCCTTTTTCGTGTATCAGCTTCACTGTCAGACTGCTCACCGGGTTTAAACGGCAAAGGCTCAACAAATTGAACTGCAATACGCCTCAGAAATGAGTTTACCATGTCAACACGGCAAATCCTTGCGGTACGTGTATAACTCGCCATATCAAATGAATCTTCAGCGTTAAAGCGTGGAACACTGAAACGGGCTGTCACTTCCTGGCCTAAATATGGACAATCCCCTTTATCCTGGTATGTGAATGCAGCACCGCTACTCGATATATCAACCATCTGTCCCTGTGAAAGAGCTTCGTTGAAATCTTCTGCAAACCAAACAGGCCAATGATAGCGTAATCTATTCTCCAGTCTTTTTTCATTATCTTC
>CBDVDM010000053.1:0-4606 GCA_965372745.1 uncultured bacterium | reverse complement strand
TGATAGCAGCTCAAAAACAACTTGGCTCAAATGTAATTGTGACACAGCCTGTACGCTCGCAATGACGGAAAGTGGGTTAGCAATAACATCATCGCAGCAACTAATCACAATTGGTATAATAAACTATTTACCTCTCCGCTTTTCAAGCTCAAGGCGAATCTCGTGTGCTTTTTCTTCTGTTATACCGTAAGTTGAAATAACCAGAAGTGCTATCGCAAATGTTATAATTGGAATACTGATATCAAATATCCTAAGGTAAAATAATGTCTTTGGTGACTGACCGCTGCCTAAGGCCACATCAAAACCTGATGCATTAAGAAGCAATCCTGTAAGAAGTGCTGCTACCGACATGCCAATTTTTACCATCCACCAGTAAATCGCTCCGAACATTCCTTCGCGGCGCTGGTGGGTTTGAAGCTCATCATAATCACACACGTCAGCAACCATTGAACCCATCAACGTGAAAAGTGAACCAATTCCAAACGCAATAAATGGCGCTGAAACAAGCAACAAATAAGGATAATCAGGATTATAGCCGAACCACTTCAGTACATATCCGACCAGAGAGACAGATAGGGTTATTAAAAGAGTTCTCTTTTTCCCCAGTTTTGTCGAAATCCAGGTGAGTAGTGGAATGACAAGAATCATAGTGCCAAGCACGCTGACAGTACCAAACCAGCCTTGCAATGTTCCTGCTGCTGTGTTGTCTCCAGCAAAAAGATAAAAGACCATTACATATATGGAGAAAGATATTCCGAGTTGAAAACCGTTGAAAACCAGGAATGTTACAGCACAAAGCTTAACGAACGGCTTACATTTAAAGGTAATAGCAAATCCTTTAAAGAATTCCTTAGTATTATTCCAGAGACCGACTCTACTCTTATTTTTAGGCAGTGAGCCAAAATGCTCTTTACTGAAAATGGCAGGTATGACTCCGAATACAGCGATAAATACTCCAACAACAATGGCCAAAACACGTGCGCCATGGACAGGGCCGTCAAATAGAGTTTTGCTGTACATTATTGCATAAAACCATGGAACTATAAGCCAGGCGATCTGACCAAGCCATTGAGCGGATGCCTGCAGTCGTGTACGTTCATGATAATCAGGCGTCATTTCATAGCCCAAAGCAACAAATGGTGTTGCAAAGATGGTATAGGCAAGAAAGAATACAATAGAGGCTGTCATGAAGTACCAGAAATAATGAACAAAGAAACTTTCACTCTTTCTAAGTTTGACAGAATGAATCGTTAATGCTCCTGCACCCTGCAGGCCTGTAAAATTAAGGGTAATACTTTTCATGGCCTGCATATCCAGGCTGCTATTTCCACTTTGATTTCCATATGAAGTACGGCGTTTTAAATCACTTAAAGCAAATTTGTAAAGTTCTCTTCCACTTTTTTCTGAGGTAAGTTCAACATAATATGACTCGCCGTCGTCACCACCGGAAGTGTCAAAAGTTTTATTCGAGGTATCAGCGACACCGGCTTCATCAAAAAAGACCTTAAATGAGGAGCCCTTGGGGATGTTAGCATCTATTTCTACTTGTGGGTATCCATCAAGGTTGGTTGCTAATGCAGGGCCATTGGCCATGGCCAATGAATTTGGTCCATAAAAGACAAAGTTACCTTCCATCTTCTGGTTTGTATCGTAATTTAAAACAGCAGGTTTATCCTTTGTAAATTCAAAGCTCCCGCCTTTGAGGCAAAGACCTTCATGCTGCTTTATTGGTTTTTTGGCCATAATGTCAATGTAGCCATTTGGAAGCTGCCACATCAAAGCAAAGATAATCCCTGCTAAAATGACACCTCCAAAGATGTATGGCCTGCGGCGGCCAAAGCGAGACCTTGTATTGTCAGAAATATAGCCCATCATAGGGTCTGAGATTGCATCGACAATGCGTGGGGCGAATCCGATAAGACCTACCCAGAGCGGATTCATTCCAAGGCCGAGATTAAGTATAACCACCATAGCGGGAAGTGCGGCGGCCTGCAGGTTATTTACAAGCATACCAATGGCATAGGCGGATTTCTGTATGACAGGAATACGATCTTCAGGAGCAGTGGTATAATGTTCTGATTTACTCATTTGAACCTCTTTTTAGTGTTGTGAAATAGGTTAGTCTGAGTGGAACAACCTTTACTTTTGCTGAACCTGCCTAAAAACTACTTTAAGGCATTCCTGACAGTCAAAGTTATTTTTATAGTGATATTTGCTTCAAAGTCAAGATATCCTTGACACATTTAGAGAAAATTTTTATCTTGGCATTATGAGTAGTGTTAAATACGAATTAGAACCTGACGGCAAATACAGAATTGACAACTTTGACAAGGCGCCTGCCTTTTCAAGCTTTCTCCCTGGTATCGGCGGTATGGATGGTGTGCCGTTATGGTGCATGTATGTTAACCGTGCACAGGCTGTTGTTTCATTTGGAGTAGATAATAAAGATAATGCGATTGCAGAATTTCTACCGGCAACCTGGGCATATCAGCTGGTCGGGGTTCAGGGATTTAGAACATTTTGTAAGGTTGATGGCACTTACTACGAACCTTTCCAGAATGATTTGGCGAGCAATTCTTACAAACATTCCCGCTCAATGTGGATTGAGCCGGACAGACTCAAAATCAGGGAAATAAATGAAACGTTAGGTCTTACTTTTGATATTGAGTATTTTTCACCTGTTAATCAGCCGATTGGTTCGCTGGTTCGTTTGCTTACCATTACAAATTCTTCTGATAAACCGAAAAGCATTAACGCCCTGGACGGCTTGGCCTTGATAATACCTGCCGGTTTTACTGATTTCGGTCTAAAAGCTATGCGAAGAATCAGTGAGGCATACGCTTCCGTGCGTCTTGTTGGCGATAAGATACCGTTTTATTCGACAAAGGTGAGTACTCATGATGAGGCGGAAGTTGAAAAAATTGAAAAAGGCAGCTTCTATGCCTCATGGATAGTTGAAAATGACAGAATGGTTGCTATAGAACCTTTTGTTGACCCGGATGTCATTTTTGGGTCTGGAAATGATCTTGTTACTCCGAGATTGTTCATAGCCAACGATGAGATTGATAGAGACGCGCAGATATGGGAGAACAGATTTACATGTGCACTCACACCCGTAGAGGCTGTTCTTGAACAGGGACAGTCTTTAAAACTCGTTGCGATAGCAGGTTTCTCTCCAACCGAAAAAATGTTAGCTGATTTTCTGCCGAACTTTAAAACGCTGCAGGATTTTGAAAATGCTTCTGTTCAAAGTAAGAAACTGATTGACGAAGTGACTTTGCCTGCTTTTACTGTCTCAGAAGAGACTGGATTTGATGCTTACTCCAAACAAAACTATCTTGATAACATTCTTCGCGGCGGTGTCCCTCTGAGTTTTCCTTCAAAGTCCGGCCCTGAATTGCTTCATATGTATTCAAGAAGACACGGCGACCTTGAACGCGATTATAATTATTTCGTCTTGCCGCCGTATCCTCTCTCAAGCGGTCCCGGTAATTACAGGGATATCTGCCAGAATCGCCGTAATGATGTCTGGTTTTATCCTGAGGTATTGGACCGTGAAATTAGAATGTTTGTGGAACTGATTCAGGCGGATGGATACAATCCTCTTAGTGTTGAAGGTTATCGTTGGCTGCTGAATAAAGAAGTTGACCCTTTGAATTTCTGCCCTGCTGAGGGTGATAATGCGCGTAATGATTTCTGTAATATCCTCAAGAACAGTTTTAATCCTGGCCAGTTACTCGGATGGGCTGATTTGTATGGTATTAAAATTAAAGACCGCTTCGAATGGTTAAGTGACATTCTCCGGAATTGCGATACACAATTAATCGCTCATGGCCACGAAGGTGGTTATTGGGTTGACCACTGGACATATATAATCGACCTTCTCGAAGCGTTTAACGCTGTATACCCTGATAAAATCGGCGAAGTTCTTATCGGAGAAGCTGACATTAAATGGTTTGATGAAGGTGCTTGTGTTGTCCCGCGAAGTGAAAAATATGTCATGCGTCATTCAGGGCCTTTACAGATTAACTCTGTTGTTGCCGGCCAACTTTCTGCAACCCCATTACCTTCGGTAACCGTCTTTGGAAAATTATGTGCCTTGTTGGCAATAAAAGCTGTCTCATACGATTATAATTGCAAGGCTATAGAAATGGAGGCCGGGAGGCCGGGCTGGAATGATGCGCTTAACGGTTTACCGGGTTTATTCGGTTCTTCAACCTGTGAGGTTGCCGAAATCGCACGCTTAGCTCGCTGGTTACTTAACCATCTTCCTAAGAGGCTGCCGAAAATAGCGTTTCCAGCAGAAGTTACCGAATTTCTTAATAACGTTAAACCCAATATTGAAAAGGCCGGATACGTGTGGGGTGAGGAAAAAGCAAAGCTTGAGAATTACAGGAAACATATTGCTGAAGGTATTCCCGGAAATCCGGAGCACCTCACAGGAGAGGCTATCAGGGTATTGCTGAATGCAATTGAAGAACGGGCTTTGAAGGCAATCAAAAAATCTAAAATCAAAGAATCTGAATTGGTACACACTTATTACATAAACATACCGGTTTTATCTGAAAATAAGGAAGCCATGAACTTTGTTGAAAGAATAGAAAAA
>CBDVDM010000052.1:0-4641 GCA_965372745.1 uncultured bacterium | reverse complement strand
TAGGTTTAGCCCCGTCCTCTGGGCGGGGTTGCTTTTAACGCCGTTAGGTTAGCCCCCAAGTTTATCTTGGGGGTTATTTAATTGTTTAGCAGTCGCCGACACGGCGACTCCGGTCATTTCCGTCCTCTGGGCGGGGTTGCTTTTAACGCTGTTAGGTTTAGCCCCGTCCTCTGGGCGGGGTTGCTTTTAACGCCGTTAGGTTAGCCCTGCCATCACTATGGCAGGGTGTGAAAGTCCCGTTCCATCGGGATGGCCGAGGTTTATTTCCGTTTAGCCCACAACTTTATGTTGTGGGTTATTGCCTGCCCTGAGCCCCGTCGAAGGGACTGCCGCGATAATCAGTTGACTTTCCCGCCAAAACCCCTTATTTCATTACAGATAAAATAGGTACGACATATGGCGAGATTTGCCAGCAATACCGTGATGACGGTTTTGTAAAACGAATCACAGGATATGCGAACGATGGAATGGTTTACAAATCTAATAGACTGGTTTAAGAATCTTAGTGAGGGTTGGCAAACTGCGATATTTGTGACAGCTGTCTCTGTTGGCCTTGCGGTTATTGCTGGATTATTCAAATTGCTATTCGGAAAAAAGAAAGATCCGGATTTGGCACTTGAGATAATCGATAATACCTTGAAAGAAAACAAGCAACTCCGTCAAACCGTAAAGCAACTTGAAGAACAGTTGGCCAAGCCTTCCTTTGAGACAAATATTGCTTCGCAGCAATCAACACCCGCTCCATCTGCGGAGGCCAAGGAACTGGCCAAGCTAATCAATAAAGATGATGGGTTATATGCGCAGGCATTAAAGGCTATTACTGAAGGTGACAATGAAAAGGCCGATGAACTGCTGGACGAGACACAGGAGTTTTTAGACCATGTCCAGCAGCAAAAAGACATAGCGCAGGCAAAGATATACATGGCCCGCATGCAAAACGCATCTTATGCAGGCAGACCCATGTATGCCCTGCAATATTGTGATAAGCTAAAGCCGCTTGCCGGTGAAGATTCGCAGATACTGAACGAGATGGCTGCGGTTTACTATAATAATGCAAACTATAGAGAGGCCGAGCCGCTGACGAAACGCGCGATAGAGATTGACCAAGTCAGTTTCGGCAAAGACCATCCAAATGTGGCCATCCGATTAAACAACTTGGCGCAGTTGTATAAGGATACGAATCGTCTGGCCGAGGCTAAGCCGCTGATGAAACGGGTGGTAGAGATATTAGAAAATCCTGGCGGTGAACCGTTACCCAATTATGCCGTGGCATTAAACAACCTGGCGCAGTTGTATAAGGCGACGAATCGCCTGGCCGAGGCCGAGCCGATGATGCGCCGTGCCCTTACCATTTTTGAAAACAGTTTAGGGTCAGGTCACCCCAGTACAATTACTATCAGGAAAAACCTGGAATCTCTGTCTCAATGAAATCAGTGTAATCAGTGCCTTATGTATCGGTGTTTAAAAGATATGTAACTGTTAATTGGCGCTAATACCTAAGGCATAAATGAACACGAATTGCTCAAAATAATTATTAGCGTATATTTGCGTGTATTCGCGGTTAAAAAAATATCTCTGTGCTCTCTGCGGTGAATTCTTTTTATCCGTTAAATCCGTGTAACCTGTCCTGAGCTTGTCGAAGGAATCCGCGGTTACTTATTATTGAACTATCAGTGTGAATCCGTGTCAATCCTGTCTAAAAATACTTCGTGTTCTTTGCTGGAGCGCAGCGAAAGTCCCGACCAGTCGGGATGGCTAACATTTTCTCTCTGCGTCCTCTGTGGCTAAAAATCAATCAAAAGCGCAAGGGGGGTAAGTGCAAAAATCCATTTTTTAAAATTTTTTCATCTCTTTCCATATAAGTATTTACAGATTTATTGCCTTTGAAGAACCCGCGTTTTTCGCTCCATATGCGCAAGTTTGCCCTACTAAGGGGGACGTCTTTTTTTTCGCGAGATGCGAGATACGAAACACGAGATACGAGATACGAATAATGACTACACCTAAACAACTCATCGCCAACCGTCAAAATGCCCAACGCTCCACAGGCCCACGCACACCCGAAGGCAAGACCGCCGTCTCACAAAACGCCGTCAAACACGGCCTTTCTGCCCGCCACGACGTAATCAGCTCAGAATCCCAGGCCGACTTCGACCTCTACCGCCGGCAGTTGCTCGATGAACTGACCCACGACAGCCCAATGGAATCTATGCTCGCTGAACGCATTGTCACTCTCTCATGGCGGCTAAAACGAGTCTCTAAAATCCAGAACCAGACCATCGACGCCTTGAACTCACCAGACACTTCCAGCCCGCTAAGTAAACTCACCCAATCCCTGTTTTTCAATGCCGCCGGCAAATCACTAAGCAATGCTGGCGACTTTAACGGTGAACTGGCTCTCGGCCGTTTGGCCATAAAGGATTTCTCAGATGCAAGGGTCCTCGACCGACTCTTAATGTATGAACGCCGGATAGAGCACAGTCTCTACAAAACAATACTCGAACTTCAACGGCTCAATCTCGTCAAAAACCATGTTTTTTAGGAGCCCGATGTCGTTTCGAGAAAACAAACCCAATTACAGGGACACCAATATGAACCTAACTCACGATCCAACAACCGATTACAAACAAAAACACCTTTGCACTTATGAGAAAATAAACCCAATCAAACCCAATTTCAACCTGCAATAAAATATGCTGGCCTTAAGCCAATTTATCAATATAATACAGGCAAAACAATATCTTTACAGGAGATTTGGCATGTGCGAACAATGTGGATGCAGCGACGCTGCTGCAGAAAAAACCTTCAAGCAGAAAGTCGAGGAAATGATAGAGGTAGTCAAACCCATGTTACAAGGACATGGCGGTGATATCGAACTTGTCAGCCTCGACGATGACAATACAGTTAAAGTACGACTACAGGGCGCTTGCAGCGGATGCCCAAGTGCCCAAATAACATTAAAGCAGGGCGTTGAAAAACTCATGAAGGAAAAAATCCCGGAACTAAAAGAAGTTATAGCTGTATAAGCTGATTACTGCTTAAAACTATTCATCGATTAATTCGAGGATTTGGTATTAACTGATTCTGCTGGTCTGTGCAAACGGAAAATATTGACGTATCCTCTTTCCCAGCCAACCTGGCCAATGAATTCATAAGGGCCAATATTCCTCGGCTTGGATAAAAATGCTATATTCTTATCAAGACCTTTAAGCAAATACCCTTGATGCTGGCGGCTAAAGCCTTCTCTCGTTGCCCACACAACATAGTCAATATCATGTTCATAACATGCTTTAATAAAATCCTGCGGATTCTCAGCTCCAGGTAAAGCTACAATATCATCTACGTATTTCTGCGCATAAAGCCTGACCACTGGTACCATGTAAACACCTAATTTCTCCCCGGCTTTTGCGTTATCGATATACCACTGAGCTAAAAGTTTGAATTCCTTATTTTTCTGCCCGTCACCTACGACCCGAACAACCATAAATTGATTCGACACTATAACAAGACAAACCAGCGACATTATTAAAAACTCGCGCAGCAAAGAGCTGCCTTTATAAACATATATTCGAAAAGCAATGATAACCCCAGCCATTGCCATTGCAACATAAGGCAACAAAGCTGATTTGTCATTTCCGTCAGTGAGCTTTCCAAAAACAGGAAACAAGCCGACCAGCCATACTAAACACGCTCCCAATAATAAAGCCTGCAATATAATTATAAGCCGCTTAGGTATTCGACCATTTCCATTTATCAGCTTCCAGATACCCTGCAATCCGAACCAGCATATCAGAAGAACTATCCATGCAATAGGTGAATAATATCTCTGAAGAGGCCATGGCCAACGCGAATGCGCAACAAAATATGGAACCGTAAATAAAAGTAACGCAAGTATATTCCACTTTCGCCTAATCAAACCATAAATACACCCACACAAAAACGTCACTGCTACAAAAAGTTTGCTTACCCCCCATAACAGCTCGGCAGAAGACCTGTCCGCCCCGGAATAAGGCAGCAACAAAGACTGAAATCCAACACGCCATAACGCTATTGCATGAGGCACAAGACCTACTCTGTTTTCCATAGACCCGTCAAATACCTCTGTATAGCTGCCGCCAAACACGTCAAAATAATGCCCTGCATTTTGACTTTTCCAGAACACTACAGTTCCAAGTATCCAAAGTGCCAAAGGTATCGAAGCCAAACCCGAATATAAAAAAGCACGAATCCTTTCGCGATTAGCCTTGCGGTATATCATGTCCATTACAAACGCAGCCAAAATCAATGCCGCACCCTCATAACGAACCATCGACGCTATCGATGCAAACAAATAACTCCAGCTTGACCGCCTGAAAATAAAGTAGAAACTAAGCAATACAAAAAACATTAACGTCGTTTCCGCTATAGGCTCTGTAAGCAGATACAAAATTTGAGGATTGATTATTGTAATGAGCGCTAACCATATCGCAGATTTACCGACGATTTTCCTGCCTACCAACCACAGCAAAACCAGGTTCAACGGATGCAATATCGCATTAAGCAGCCACCCCGCAGTCAGTTCAGAACAATCGCCCCCTACAAATCGGCTGATAAGCACCTGAAAAATACCAAGCATAGGCACACGTTTAAAGGATGAAGGAA
>CBDVDM010000051.1:0-5197 GCA_965372745.1 uncultured bacterium | reverse complement strand
AAGCTGCCAAATATTACAAAATGCTCGAAGCTGACCCGCAATTGGCCATGTTCTTAAGAGACGTGGAAGCATTAAAGAAAATTCTGGCTGAAAGGTCTACTATCGTTCTAAGTGCAGATACCGAACCCTTTAAACTATTAAAGGGAATACCTGATATTCAACCGAAAAAATAATCCCAAATGCATACGGATTAAATAACTATGACCGAACAAAATAAAAACGATAACAAAATCGAACCTCAGGCTGACAGTAAAAACACAGACGAAGAACTTGGCGCTGCCGGCAAATCTCTCTCAGAAGCATTGAGAATCAGCTTTGTCATATTAAAAGTTATCATGGTTGTCCTTGTAATTGTTTTTCTTGCTTCAGGGTTCGAAATGGTTACGCCAGACGAACAGGCAATTGTCTTAAAATTTGGAAAGATTCGCGGCACGGGTGAAAACAGAATCTTAGGGCCTGGACCACATTGGGTCTTTCCGTATCCTATTAACGAAATTATAAAAATTCCCGTTGAGAAGAAAAACAGTCTTCCTGTAAATTCCTTCTGGTACTACCAGTCGGAAAAAGAATTACTGAAGGAAACAAAAACGAAAGTAAGACCTGACAAACCTTTGGATCCTGTAATTGATGGTTATTGTATCACAAGAGGCGCAAAACAGGCCCTGCAAACCGCTGCCACAAAAGGAAGTGACTATAACATTGTACACAGCAAGTGGCTGTTCACTTACAAAATCGATGACCCTGAAAGATTTTTCAAAAATGTCTATATCCGGCATTTAAAACCGGGGCAAAGTTATGCCGATATCATTGAAAAAAGTGTAACACCGCTGCTTAAACATCTTGTCGAGGATGCAGTTGTAACTGCAATGGTTCATTATACAATCGACCAGGCTCTTGCAAGCCAGGACAAAATTCCGAAACACGTTAAAAAATTATTACAACAAAAACTCAACGAAATCGAATCCGGCATTATTGCCATCTCGGTACTGCTTACAGACATAACATGGCCTCGACAGGTCGATTATGCCTTCCAGGCCTCTATTACTGCGAGTCAGAAAAGCCAAACTCAAGTCAACGAAGCAAAAATCTACGCTGAAAACTCTCTCAATGAAGCGGCAGGCCCTATTGCACACGACCTGCTGGCGATGCTAAACGATAAAACACTTTCAGATGCTGACAAACAAAACAGCAGGCTATGGGACCAGCTTGCCGGTACATCTCAGGAAAAAATTGCTAACTCAAGAGCATACAGAACAAAAATCGTTGAAACCGCAAAAGCAAACGCCGAATACTTAAAGCAGATATTGCCTGAATATCGAAAACGGCCGAAACTTGTTATTCAAAAAATCTATCAGGATGCCATCGAACATGTCATGAACAACGCTGAAGAAAAAATGATTATCCAGCCTACTTCCGGCACAAAAGGCAGAGAAATCAGGATACAAATAAATAGAGACCCTTCTTTAAAACCAAAAAGCCGAAAAAAATAAAAGGGCAGCAAAGTTTAAAACTAATATGTAAACCCGAGATAAAATATTATGGCTCACCAACATTTACAGTTTAAACAGGAACATCATACCCACGGTAAACAGATTCGTGTAAGTCTGGCACTGCTGGGAACATTAGCCGGCGGAATGCTCCTCATAAGCAGCGTTATCGCAAAACCCATTTACGGCTCAGACAGTGACCACGCACAGATTCTTGCAATGCTCGGTGCCTTACTGCTCGGTGCTCCCATTGTTTTTCATGCAATCAAAAGCCTGATAAGAAAAGAAACTCACATGGATGAGCTTGTTGCACTGGCAATTTTTGCCGCCTTTGTCACGCAGGAATATGTCACTGCAGGCATAGTTTCTTTTTTTATGCTTTTAAGTGAGCTTATGGAGTCACGAACTGCTCTCGGCGCCCGCGCTTCAATCGAATCACTTATCAAACTTACCCCGGTAAAAGCAAATCTCATCGATAGCAACGGCAGTGAAATAGAGGTAAAGGTCAGCAAGTTAAAACCCGGTGACTGCGTCCGTGTTCGACCCGGCGACAACATACCTGCTGACGGTGAGGTTTTAAAAGGACTAAGCTCCGTTAACGAAGCGACAATTACCGGCGAATCGCTGCCTGTCGACAAGGTACCCGGCATGCAGGTTTTCGCAGGTACCACAAATATTACTGGTGCTCTCGATATTACCGTCACAAAAGCAGGAAAAGATACGACACTTGGAAAAGTCCAGTCACTGATTATACAGGCAGAACAAACTAAAATCCCAATCATGCGTATCATCGACCGATACGTCAAATGGTATACACCGACAATACTCATGATTGCCGGCATTGTCCTGTTTTTTACAAGAAATATTGATTATGCCATTACCATTCTTGTCATCTCATGCCCATGTGCGTTGATTCTGGCAACTCCAACCGCTATGGTAGCTGCAATCTCAGCTTCTGCTCGTTTAGGTATCCTTGTCAAAAATGTTGCTGACCTTGAAATCGCTGGAAAAATAACTGCTATGGTTTTTGACAAGACCGGAACCCTGACAACAGGCCAGTTGTATGTAACGAAACTAACACCTGCCGATGATATCGAACCTGCTGAACTGCTTTCTTTGGCAGCCTCAGCCGAACAAATGAGTAAGCATCCAGCCGCAAGAGCTTTGCAGAATGTCACCAGGCAAGCCAACCTTAATTTAAAACAACCCGATGATTTCACAGAAACTCCCGGAAAGGGTGTCACTGCAAAAATCGATTCCGCTAACGTAATTGTTGGTCGTGCCAGCTTCCTGCAGGAACAGAATATCGATACCAGCAATATCGAAGACCCAGCACTCCATGAAGAACAGGGCTTTAGTACACTATATATCGCAAAAAATTCCCAATGCATCGGCTGGATCGGACTGCAGGACAAAACAAGACCCGAAGCACAAAAAGCTGTAAAAGAATTGTTTGATATCGGTATTAAAAAGGTAACTATGCTTACCGGTGACAGAGAAGAGGTTGCCAGTCGAGTTGCTGCCGAGTTGGGCTGTACTGATTTTAAGGCCCACTGCCTGCCTCAGGACAAACTCGCAATTGTTGAACAAATCAAAAAAGATGGACATATAACTGTCGTTGTTGGCGATGGTATAAACGACGCTCCTGCTTTGGCGGCAGGGGACCTTGGTATCGCTATGGGTGCTGCCGGCAGTGATGTCGCAATTAATTCAGCCTCGATAGCTTTGATGAACAATGATTTAAAACGTCTGCCTTTTTTGGTCAAACTTTCACGTAAAACAAGAAAGGTTATCAACCAGAATCTCGGCTTTGGTATAACATTTATTATTCTCGGAATTTCATCTTTCAGGATTTTAACACCGGAGATTGCTGCTGTATTACATTTTGCCGGCTCTCTTCTGGTTGTCTTTAACAGTGCAAGACTTGTAAGGTCAGGCGAAGAGCTGATTGCCTAAACGTAACAAAAAACCTAACATCTGGTAATTGCAATGACTAATAACGAATACGCCGTTGAAACTTTTTCTTTGACTAAGGTTTTTTCTGACTGGTGGGGGCGTGACAAAGTCTACGCCGTCGACGAGCTCAATCTCCGGATTCACTACAATGAGGTCTTTGGTCTCTTAGGCCCTAATGGCTCAGGCAAAACAACAACCTTGAAATTGCTTCTTGGCCTGCTGCATCCCACAAGGGGAAGATACACAGTCCTTGGCGGCGACAGCACCGACCCGAAAGTCAACAAAAGAATCGGCTTTATGCCTGAAGAATCCTATCTCTACAAGTATCTCAACGCGCGAGAAACCCTTGATTTTTACGGAAGATTATTTCGCTTACCTGCCAGGGTTCGCAAAGCTCGCATAGAAGCACTGCTGGAGATGGTAGGGCTAAAAGCCGTAGCCAACAGACCAGTAGGTACGTTTTCCAAAGGTATGGCCAGAAGAATCGGCCTTGCGCAGGCCCTTATCAATGACCCGGATTTACTCATTCTTGACGAACCGACAACAGGACTCGACCCTCTTGGGACAAGGCAGATAAAAAACCTCATCATCCAGTTGGCAAAACGAGGGAAAACCATATTACTTTGCAGCCATCTTCTTGCAGATGTCGAAGATGTCTGCGACAGAATAGCGATTCTTTATGGCGGAAAAATTCAAACAAAAGGTCGCGTAAAAGAACTGCTCACACAAACAAATAAAAAACAGATTACCATCGGAAACATTAGTGATAACGCTGTCGAACAAATCGAAAAGATTATTCAAAATGAACAAGCTGACTATGATATAACATCTCCGATGGACAAACTCGAAACATTCTTTATCAAAACTGTTGCCGCTGCAAGAGGGCAGGGTAAAACGACAAGCGGTGTCGTTTCTGACTCCGCTACAAAAATCAGTGACTTTCTTGTTTCAAAACCACTCGAACCCGATATTCTCGACAAACTTGTCACAGCAAAAGTTTCAAAAGACAGCACCGTCGAATCCACAACAACTCAACAAGCCAAACCAGTCCAAACCACGGAACAAAAACCCGACGATAAACTTATCAGCAAACTTACTGAGCAGGTACAAACTGTTCAGCCTGCACATGTCGAAGAGAGTGAACCAGTCGAACAGGATGAACAAGTCAAAAAAAGCATATTAGACCAGTTAACCTCAGACAATAGCGAACAACAGGACAAGCCCCAGGCTGATAGTTCCCAGGGGGATTCAGATAATGCGTAGTATTTGGGCCGTTACTACAAATACACTAAAACAGGCTCTAAGGATGAAAACGCCGGTTACTTTTATCATTCTGCTCATCATCCTGCTGCCTGTCATGGGCTTTATAACCACCGGGGACGGAACACTTAAGGGAAGATTACAAACTTTTGTAAGCTATGGCCTCTCACTCACAAGTCTTCTGCTTTGCCTGTTTACAATAATTGTATCAACATACTCTCTCACAAACGACATAAAACAAAAGCAATTATATACCGTTCTTACAAAACCCATACATCGCTGGGAACTTATCGTCGGCAAACTTTTTGGCATAATCATACTGGATGTTGTTCTGCTTATCCTTTTTTCTGTGATAATTTATTCTATTACTATTTACACACCCACTTTTCTAAATGCCGACCATGAACAGATCGCCCGGCTTAATAACGAATTTTATACCGCTCGCGCCAGCCTGACTCCGCCTGAAATTGATGTTACAAAGGAAGTTCAGAAGC
>CBDVDM010000050.1:0-6042 GCA_965372745.1 uncultured bacterium | reverse complement strand
TATGCGGCTTAGATGTGTGTGACAGTCAACTATCATTTTTTATCGCCTTTAATCCTTAGGTTGAAAACCAGATTACTGATAGTATCTTAGTTTGGCATTTTCCTACCGTCAAGTATAATTCACCTCACGAAATCAGTTGACTTTTCCGCTGATTCGGTCTATTTTATGAGAGTATTGGCGGGCATTATTCAACCAACCGGAAAGAACCCAGCTTGAATATCGCGTTACAGCAATAAATAAATCCGTCGAAGGACAAACCAGTAATACCATGATGACGGTGTTGTAAACTGAAAATCGGAAATCGTTAAAATTAAAAAGGGGAAATAATGAAAAAGACTATAATAGTTTCAATATCAGCGCTACTGTTCCTTGGCTTATTCCTATCGCTATCAATTGGTTATAATCGGATGAGAAGAAACACAAAGGACAAAATAATGACACGTGAAAAAATCTCAGAATATAGACAGAAGCTTCGTACTATCTTGAATAATAAAGACGATGGCCAGCGACTTGAGGAATTAAAACAGTTGGCGAAAAAAGTAGGATCAGGCTATGTTAATACAAAAATTGTTTGTTCAGACACAAGAAAAGTAGGCTCGGGGACTTTAACGAACATTCGGCAAAATCCTATTTCAGAGTCAGAACTTGTTTTAAATATCAACAATGCCCTACAAACAGAAACAATGATTGATATGTGTAATACTGCTGCCAAAAATTTTGGGATAGCTGTGGTGGCAGCAATAGCAGCGGGCCTTAGTGCTTTAGCAGCATGGGCAGCAGTCGGTGTTAAAATTAAAAAAGAGAAATAATGAAAAAGACAATAACAGTTTCAATATTAGCATTGCTACTGTCCTCTGTGGCTGACTTTCTTCGTGTTTTTCGTGTTGAGATAGTTGTTGTGGCTTGGCCATCCCATGTGGAGTATTTAGTTTTTCTCTGCGTCCTCAGCGGTAAAATTTTTAAACGCTCTACGCTAAACGCTTTTTCCCCCCTTTCAAACTTTTCTTGACTCCAATGCCCTGCAGAGGTAACATTATTTTAAACTTATAATCTTCTAAAAAGGCAAAGTCATGGATTGTCCTGTTTGTAAAAATGCAATGCTCACCTTTGAACTCGAAGACGTCGAGGTCGACCACTGCACCGAGTGCGGCGGAATCTGGCTCGATGCCGGCGAACTCGAATTACTGCTTGGAAATATGGAAAACGCCAAAAAACTTATCGATTCGTTCCACCTCGATAAGGACTGTAAAGAAAAACCTCGAAAATGTCCCATCTGCCTGAAAAAAATGCAAAAAGTCATCGTCGCCGCCTCACAAAACCCGCTGCTCATTGACAGATGCCCCAAAGGTGACGGCCTATGGTTCGATAGAGGTGAATTAAAGGATATTCTTAACGCAGGCTCTTTCGACGAGGAAAACAAAATCGTAAAACTGCTGACCGAAATATTCAGCGATTAAAAACCTTCTAATAAAGTCTTTACCTCATACAAAGAAGGATACACCTTACAAACAAGCTTCAAAATCTCCTCTGTCGGCCCTTTCAAATCCGGTACCATAATCACATTTATACCTGCTGCATGTGCCGCCCGGATACCATTTTCCGAATCTTCAATTACAAGACATTTTTCCGGTGTTACTGCCAGTTTCTCTGCTGCCTTTAAAAATATATCCGGTTCAGGTTTGCCGTTCTCTATTTCGTCACCACATACAATCGTTTCAAATCTATCTCTTATCCCAGCCCGAATCATTTTGTGTTCTGTAAATTCCCTGTTCGTAGAAGTTGCTATCGCCCGTTTAATTTTTCGGTTATCCAAAAAATCAAGTAACTCAGGAACACCCGGCTTAATTTTAATCCCATTTTTCTTTACATGTTCTTTTACATATTCATGTCTAAGCCATTTAGCCTGCTCATAAGAAAAACCGTTCCCATATTCTTGGCGAAAAACTTTTTCCATCCCTTTAGCTGTAAGGCCCACTAATTTGAAAAACATTCTATCTTCAAGCTCCAAACCCATTTTTTTAAGCGCATACCGCCAGCCATCACGTGATACCGGCTCGGTATCAACTATCACTCCATCCAAATCAAATATCACTGCCATATATTCCATACTATGAACACCCTAAAATTTGCCCAATTTAACATCAGACCTACAATTTAGTGAAAATCCAAGTCGTTTCACAACTCGCACACTATGCTGAATCAAATAATGGAGCAATATTATATGCTTTATGGTTGCTACCTGCCAGTTTCAAGATATAATATTCGGCAATTCTAAATTAAAAGTAGGTAGGTAGTAATAATTGACTAAGAACTAATACTTAGGGAAAGAAAGGTTGGCACTATGGAATTTGGCGTTCTTGACATTACTGTTTTTTTGGCATTCATTATTTGTGTAATTAGCGTAGGTCTTATAAAAAGCAGGCACGAAAAAACCTCAGAAGATTATTTTCTCGCAGGTCGAGGCCTGAAATGGTGGCTCGTAGGATTTTCTCTTATTGCCGCCAATATTTCTACCGAACAATTCGTCGGCATGAGCGGTAACGCTGCAAGTCACGTCGGCTTAGCTATCGCAAGTTACGAATGGATGGCTGCTATTACACTTGTCATTGTCGGTTTTTGCTTTCTACCATACTTTCTGCGTGCAGGTATCTTCACAATACCTGAGTTCCTCGAATATCGTTACAATGGTACCGCCCGCACAATCATGGCACTTGGTACCCTCTTCATCTATATGCTCCTGCTTGGTGCAGTCACCTATTCAGGTGCTTTGACAATTCGAACACTGGCAGGAAAAATGGGATACGATGTAAGCCTGATGACCGGCTCACTTGTAATCGGGATAATTGCAATGCTCTATGTTACCGCCGGTGGACTAAAAGCCTGTGCATGGGCCGACCTGCTCCAGGGAAGTGCACTCATTCTTGGTGGTGCTGCAATTATGATATTCGCTTTTCTTAAACTGGGAAGCGCCACAGAAGCTGTAAAAGTCATCGATGTAAAAACAGGAGCCATTGCCATACAGACTCTTGCCGAATCCGCCGGGCCGATTGAACGATTCCTGGACCTAAATAGAGTGCGATTGAACATGTTCCTGCCAAAAACTGACAGCGTCCTGCCGTGGACAGCACTAATGCTGGGACTCTGGATTCCAAACTTCTACTACTGGGGACTTAACCAGTACATCACGCAAAGAACACTCGGGTCAAAATCTTTAGCACAGGGACAAAAAGGTATCGTTTTTGCCGCTGCTCTTAAGCTGATAATTCCTTTTGTTATCGTAATTCCAGGCATCATCGCATTCAACCTGTATCACAAGGATATGCAGCTTGAAGCCGTTTATGACAACGCACCTGTCATCGCTAAATACCTGAAAGCAAACCCAGCTACAAAACTTGTCCGTATTGTTGACTCGCCAAGCATTGAGACAATCGAATCATGGCAGCAGGAACAATTCATGATTGCTATATACGAAAATGAAGAAACTATGAAGGAAGTCAAGTTACAAAATTCCTATGTACTTCCTCTCCTGCGTTCCAAATTCGATGAACTCAAGATAGGTGAATTCACCGTCTTTAAATCAGATGATAAGGCTTGGCAAAGCGCACTCCCCGCTCTTGCCGCTGAGCTAAGCATTTACAATGAGGCTACCACGCAAGCTGCCGAGGCTGCTCAAAAACCAATCTCCACTGAAAAATTCATTGCTTATAAATATGACACCGCAATGGCACAACTGCTCGGCAACGTCCTGCCTCAAAAGGTAGGCCTTGTCGGTTTCGTTCTCGCAGCTCTGCTCGGCGCAGTTGTAAGTTCGCTCGCTGCAATGCTAAACGCTGCATCTACAATCTTTTCAATGGACATCTATAAGAAATACATCTCTCCGGATGCCTCACAAAAAGCTCTTGTACTCCTCGGGCGTTTATGTGTTATCGTATTTACATTTATTGCGATTTTCCTTGCCCCTCAATTGGGCAATCCGAAAATCAGCAACAGCATTTTCACCGTTATTCAGGAAGGTCAAGGCTTTATCTCTCCGGGTATTCTCGCCGTATTCGTTTTCGGTCTGTTAATACGTAAAGCCCCGCCTGCTGCCGGTGTACTCGGACTTTTAACCAACATTGTAGCCTATGGTGCCCTGAAATTAACTGTACCGGGTGTCCAGTTTCTAAACCGCATGGCCATTTGCTTCGGCCTGTGCATTGTTGTCATGACGATTATTACAATCATCAAACCGCTGGCTCAGCCTATCGTGTTCAAAAAGAACACTACTATTGACTTGAAGTCTTCCAAAGGCGCTAAAATTGCAGGTATCATTGTAATCATTCTGACCCTGCTGCTGTATCTCGTCTTTAGTCCGCTCGGTATCGCAAAATAAGGCGTAAATATTATAAAAACCCAAAAGCGGCTGGCACTATATTTCGTCAGCCGCTTTTTTTAACTATGCGACAGAAAATACCATCCTTGACGGCTGCATATTTCGCGATACAATTAGGAAAATATTTTAAGGAGAAAAGTTATGCTTACGCTAATTATTGTTCTTGTTGTAATTGTCCTGAGTATTCTTTTTATCATCGGCATTTACAATGCACTGGTTCGCCTTCGAAATCAGGTTGACAACGCATGGTCACAAATTGACGTTCAGCTAAAACGACGCCACGACCTCATCCCAAACCTCATCGAAACCGCTAAAGGCTACATGCAGCATGAACGTGGGACCTTCGAGGCAATAACACAAGCCAGAAGTCAGGCAATGGGCGCTCAATCCGTCGCAGACTCCTCAAAAGCTGAAGGCGCCCTCGGACAGGCTCTTAGTAATTTCATGCTCGTCGTCGAAAACTATCCCGACCTGAAAGCCAATCAGAATTTCCTCGCACTGCAGGAAGAACTGACCAGTACTGAAAACAAAATTTCATTTGCCCGTCAAAGCTACAATGACCAGGTACTGTTCTTTAATAACAAAACCCAGATGTTCCCATCGAATATTGTTGCTAACATGTTCAGCTTTGCCAAACGCGACTTCTTCGAGATTGAAAACGCCGCCGAACGTGAAGTACCAAAAGTAAATTTCAGCTAATGAAAGAGAACATTGTTAAAGAAAAAAGTTACAACTTTGCTCTACAGATTATCAAGCTTTGTACTTGGCTAAAGCAGCAAAGCCACTATGAGATGTCCAGACAACTGCTACGTTCTGGAACAAGTATTGGTGCTAATATCGAAGAGGCGTTGGCAGGGATGAGCCGAAAAGACTTCTTGGCAAAAATGTCAATCGCCTCTAAAGAAGCAAGGGAAGCAAATTATTGGCTAAGATTATTGAAAGACTCCGAAATTCTTAAAAATAGTCAAAGCCAATCGTTGCTTGAAACTTCTGAAGAATTGATAAAAATACTTACAAGCATTGTAAAAACCGGTTACGAAAAATCGAAATAACGTTTTCTGCTTGTCCCCATATCTAGATTTATTTATAAATCTATGTGGGTAATTAAAAATTCAAAACTAAAAATTTAAAATTAATAATATGTGGGAACAGATACGGGCAAATAAGAGAAACTCTATAATGCTGATGGCTCTGATGGGCGTTGTGCTTCTGCTCTTAGGGCTGGCCATCGGCTCGGGATTCTTCGGCGCCGATGGTGCCTTCATAGGCATTATTATTGCGACCGCCGTCTGGCTGCTTTTAACAATAATAAGTCTTTCAAGCGGCGATAAAATTCTATTGGCTGCGAGCAAGGCCCAGCCTGTCACAAAAAAAGTCCACCCACAACTCTTCAACGTCGTCGAAGAGATGACAATCTCCGCAGGCCTGCCGAATATGCCAAAAATCTACATCATAAACGACCCTGCTCCAAATGCCTTTGCAACCGGCAGAAACCCGAAAACCGCTTCTGTTGCAGTAACAGCAGGACTGCTGGGAAAACTAAACCGTGATGAGCTTCAGGGTGTCGTCGCCCATGAAATCGCACATATCCTACACCGTGACATCCTCTTCGTAACATTAGCCGGCATCATGCTCGGCTCAATCGTTCTGCTGTCACAGGTCTTTTTGCG
>CBDVDM010000049.1:0-6540 GCA_965372745.1 uncultured bacterium | reverse complement strand
GACGAAAATTGCGTTCGCTCTACCCGAACATTTAACTTTTACAGAGCACTAGCTAATAAAATCGGAAAAGCTAAAATGGAATCGTTTGCGTAACCACGGATGGCACGGATTTTCACATGATAAGGAGAATAAAATGAATATAGAAGGAATAGTCGCTCAATTGAAGAAATACGCTAATATTTTCGAGGTATGCCAAAAGACCACTTTTACAGGTTACCGCGAAGACAAGAGCGGCAATACCCAAAAAGTCGAAGTGGATATTCTTGATGCAGGGCCAAATAGGCCAGAACTCCGTTATACCTGCATTGCGCAGTCAGAAGACGGGAAGATGGCTACGGGTAATCCTGAATCTACAATAGATATGGCAATATTAGGAGTTCATTGGAACAATCTCGACAATTAACCACTTGCAGCCATATCTCCTCAGACCGATTTTCGTCTAGCCCAGTAATCCTGATGACGGGGTTATTTCCAGTTTTGCCATGCGTTTTGCTTACGGCCAGTGTCGCAGAGAGCATTTTATTATTTCGGCGGCATTCAAACAAATGGTTTTAGCAACTCAATCAACTGCGGGACATTTTCTCTGACTACTTTCCAGACTCGTTCCTGCTTGATTTCGCCGTATTCATGAATCAGGACGTTGCGCTGGCCTATAATCTGTCGCCACTGGATTTCAGGATGAGCGTTGCGGAAAGAGGTGGATACTCTGCCTGCTGCTTCACCGATAATCTCCAAAGACCGTTCGACTGCGAGTTGCGTCCTGCGGTCATTTGAATACTGGGTGAAATCTTGGTCGCAGCTCAGTTGTTCCACCGTTTGGGCAGCATCAAGCATATCCCATAAATAAGCGGAATCTCTCTGGTCAGGCTGCATATATTACCTCATTGCCGGTGAGTATTGCCTGTCTGCGAAATGGATTTCTCAATGAATCTTTTTCAATTAAATCAATCTTTCGTCCGAAGATAATTTTAAGCTCATCAATCATATCCACAAACTCAAACAGTCCCCATCCGGCATCGTTTTTGAAACTAACCAGAATATCGATATCGCTATCGGAACGAAAATCGTCTGACAAAACAGACCCGAATAGTGCCATCTCTGAAATTTTCCATTTGAGGCAAAAATCCTCTATTTTTTTCTGCGGTAATGTAATTCTAATTTGCCTCATAGATTTCCTCTGTGAAATATTGTACTCATAATAACGGCGAAAATCCAGGTTTTTTTTTGCATTCATTTTCAAATAAAAAAGCCCAGCCAAAAAGCAGTTTTAAATTAGCACAGTTATGATTTAGTTGATAAAATCCAGTTTTGTGGTTATTATGCCGATAGCTAAACGTATGAAGATAAATTATCTTAAGGTTATCATAATGAGCGGCAAAACAGTAGGTCTCGTAATATTATTGCTGCTGACAAGCTGTCAACAGCCGGGGGTTGGTGCGGAAGATTCCGCTCTTGTAGTAGAGACTCAAACAAACCAGGCCGAGCTTGATGTTCAACTGAAAATCAACCGTGAGGCGTTGCTCAACGGGCCGAGTGAGCAGATACGAATCGATGCAGCTGCGGTATTGTTATATAACGATGCCCCAGCGGCGCGGGGGATATTGCTTGAGGCATTATCGCAGGTTGAAAATAGTGCTGCCCGCATTGCAGTTTGCACGGCATTGAGTCAGGCGAGAGATTCGGACAAACCTGTTTCGCAACTGGAAGATTTTATTGAGCCGTTGATTAATATTTTGGTAAGTGACCGCAGCGGTGAGTTAGCAAATGCGGCAGCGGAGGCAACGTTAATATTCGGATATGAGCAGGTATCGAAACAGCTTGAGCAGAAGGTTTCCGATGAATCGCTGGAGGCATGGGCGAGGATTAATGTTATTTATGCGTTGAAGCTGCAACCTGATAGAAGAGCTGTTTTGAAATTGATGGATATGCTTGGTGATACTGATGCCCAGGTTTCAAAAGCATCGTCTGATGCTCTTGTTTCTCTGAATATTCCGGTCGGTACTGATGCGCAGAGCCGCTGGCAGATTCGAACTGATTTTCTGCGTATGGGCAGGGATGAATTCTTGAGGGTCTGGGAGATCAGGCAGCAGCAGGCCGGGCAGATACATCAGTTGACCGAGCAGCTTCAATTATGGCAGCAGATGTACAGAAAAGCTTTAGATGTAATTTATGACAGCAAAGAAGGTGATGTGGCTAAGGGTAAGTTTCTTACAGAGAATCTGGCAGGCTCGGAACCTGCGGTCAGGCTTTGGGCATTGGAGAAGGTCCATCAATGGCGAACCGGCACGAACCCGAAGTTGCCGGCGGAACTCGGGCCGGTACTGTTGAATCTTATTTCAAATGCCGACAGGGACGTTCGTTTGAAGACAGCTAATGTGCTTTCTTTGATGGGCGAGTTGAACTCGGCTCAGCGGCTGCTTGGACAGATAGAGGTTGAGAAAGATGACCAGGTCAGTACTGAGCTTTTTGTTGCCCTTGGAGCAGCGTGCAATTACGCATTGCTTCCTAATGCGGAGTTTAAGATATCAGCGGAGATAAGAAAACAGACACTCGAATTAGCGGTGGAATATCTTTTTGCACAGGATGATGTGAAGGTTAAGAAAGGTGCTGAAGTTTTGAAAAGGCTCCTGGAGCAGGACGGTTTGAGTGCAGCTGAGGTTGAGAAGTATCTCGGAGCGTTTGGCCAAAGGTATAGTCAGTTAAACGGACAGGCTAAAGGCATATTGCGAGGGGAATTGCTTAGTGCGATGGCAGGACTTTGCGGCCAAAGCGTGTACAGCTCGGATGCGTCGAAGACGTTTAAACCGTTTTTTGAGCAGTCACTGCATGATGAGACGAATCTTGTTCGGCAGGCAGCGGTTGATGGTTTGATTTATATTGATAAGGCCAGAGCGCTGAAGATGCTTAAGAGTGATATGCTGAATGACAGCAGTGCGGTTATCAAGAGCAGGTTGATAACCCTTGCCGGCGAGGTTGGCGGCAGAGATGATTTGATATGGCTTTTCGAGAAGATTGGAACGACAGCTGATAGTGAGCTTGCCTGGCAGTCGATGCTGAAGATATTCGAGCGGGCGGAATCGAAGGCGGAACTTTTGAAGGAATGGATGGAGAGGTTCTATGTTCATGATGGCAGGATTTTAGACGAGCAGTTGCTCTCTTTTCTCGAGATAGCAGAGCGAAAGGCCCAGGCAGACAGTGCTCCCCGGATGCTGAAGGACGTTAGAGAGCATTTGGCAGGGCTTTACAGTAAAAGCGGTGACTATGAACGGGCGGCGGAATACTTAGGATTGCTGCGGGAATCATCTGAAACTGCGGAAGAAAAAGAGGTGATATTAGGCCGGCTGTTAGATGTTTATCTTTTAGCGGGCAATTTGGATTCAGCTGGTCAGTTGATAACCAACAGTTTGCTGGAAAAGGACCTTGGCCCTAATAGCGTTGTTATTAGTTCAATAAATAGCTATTTGACTAATCCGCCGGAGGGAGCTGATACCGATGCGGTGCTGAAAATGCTTGAATCAATCAAGACAACCGATAGGCCTATGTGGCAAGAGCAACTGAAGACATGGCTTGAACAAGCCCAAAAAACCATCGACCCGAATCAACCGAAACAACCCTAACTTTAGCTATATTCTACAGTTATCTCTTTTTTCCCAAGCCATCATATTGATTGCTTTCAGTGTTTTGGAGCCATTCCATGTCTTTATTAACTTGTTGGTGTTGAATTTAGGGAATCTGGGTATATTGGGTGCGATTATTTGCGCAAGTTGGTCGAAAATGCCCGTAAAAAGCGTTCAAAAAGTAACAGAAACGCGCGCGAATTGACCCAAAACGCGCGCGAAATGACATGAAATGAACAAAAATTGACAATGTCCAAAAATGCGCTTGCGCAAATTGTTCGTCGCTCGTCGCTCGTGATTCGTGCCTCGAAAAAGAAAATTTCTAAACGCTGACTCGTGCTACGTAGCGAACTTCGCAGAGTAGTATTCCGCAGATTACGCAGATTAAAGGGAATTAAAATCCGAAATCCTAATACCTAAATCCCCCTATAGATTTGTTTCCAAATCTAAGCATGTGGGCAGGCGAAACAAGCACAAAATTACAAATAAAAATGTTCAAAACAAAATCAGCCATCCCGACAGATCGGGACTTCCGCTGCGCTCCAGCAGATGTCACAGAGAATTTATAACGGAATTTTTAGTTCTTAATTCTTAGTTGCCGAAACGGCTGGGTAATTATTAGAGTTAGGCTTTATTCTTCTTTTCTCTTTTTAGTTTTCGTTTTTCCTTTGGATTAAGCTGGGCCTTTTTCTGCTGTTCTCTTTTGCCTTTATCTTTTTTTCCACTATCGCCCATGTCTGTTTCTCCTTGCTTGAAAATGACTTTTATTTTTTAGCCTATACATGAAAAAAAGAATTATACCAACTGTGGCATTGGTGGACAACTTTAATTTGTGTTGCTGTATAAGAATTTGCGGGATTAATTTGAGGTATTGTTTCGATGGCAAGTGCGGGGGTGTGCCATTTTTTCGGGGGGTTTAGGTTGGGTAGTATATGGACGGAAATAAAAACAATGATGGGCTTTGGCCTTCCCTATTTACTATTTACCGCCCAGTTGTCAATATGAAGAGATTTGCCTGCAACCTCACGGATACGTCCCATTGCATCATTTGTAACTAACGTTAAATTACGAGAAATCGCCTGCGCAGCAATCCAAAGATCATTTTCTTGTATCCCAAGTTCCAATGAAGTTACAGGATCAATGAGTTGTTCGGGGCGAAGCCCTTTTGTCCTTTTATTTTTTGGCGCATATTTTTCAAATAATCGCGCCCTAAGTTCACCGTATGTTTTTGCAACATGTTTATCAATAAGAACTGTCCACGGGGCTTCACCGCTGATAAACTTACGGAACTCAGCTTCACGTGATTGTTCTTTTTTAGGCATAACATTATAACCATAATCAATTTCTCCAATGGTAATAACAGATATGTGTAGTTTTATTGCTGTGGGCAATTGTTGGATATGCTGCAATATATTAGAGTTTTTCGCTGGATTGTACCAGTATGACCAAATGTTTGTATCCAGTAGATAATCACGCATATCAATCTTCTTTAAATGCTTCCACCGCAGTTTCAAGAGCCTTAATAATTTCAGGCGATCTGTTTTTCTTTACCCACTCATTTACAAATGAAGGCGTTGACCTTTGATACTCCTCAGACAAATACTCGTGCAATGGAATCCAAGAATCAAATCCTTTTGGAAAATATCTGTCAAACTTAAAGTCAACACCCTTACGCTGATGCCCTGCAAAAAAGTCCAGCAATTGTTTTTCCAACCTTGGCGGCAAGTCATAAAGTCGCAAAATCTCAGCATCTATGGCGAAGAGACATTGTTTTTTCTTTTCTGGTATTGTACTTTCATCCTTTAATTCAAACTTGTCGTTTTGTTCAAGTTCAAAATAATTTCGGACCATTGTTTCCAAGCGAGATAAATCCTTGCCTTTAAATGGAACAGGCATTGTGCTTAGAACACCCTCATTGTTATGCTTACCCATACAATGATCATGTACATATGCATTAGCAAATGGTGAAGTTAGAATGGCCCAAATAACATCCAAAGAAAACTCACCTTTGGGAATTATAGAGAGAAATGCATTTGAACAAAAATTGCCTTCAATATCTTTCCAAGGGCTCAGCCTCCAAGGAATCCGTCCCCTTCTTATATAATTTAAAAGGACTTTTTCTTTATTGATAGCAAGGCTTTGCTTGTTTTTGATATATTGCTCAGAAATATTTAGCCATACAAGTTCCGGTACTTTATCTATAAATATGTTTTCACTATAAGAATAAAAACCCCTTTGAGAACATGGGAATTTGCTTGAACTTCTTTTCTCATTGATGTCCAAATCACCTGTGTATTCTATCCCTCTTACAATTGTTACGTATTCCTGAAATTTAGGAAATTCTTTACAGTAATCCCAAACTTCTTTTAATTCCGGCACTCTAAAACTATAGTTTTCCGTTTTATATAGTTCATCTTTTAAGAACAAAGTTTCTTTTGCTTGGTAATTATCTTTGAAGGTTTCAAGGTCAGACTTGTGTATTCTCAGATAAGAAATCTTTTTATTTGACTTAACTTTACGTCCCAGCAGTACAGTGGATGGATGACCTGCTTTTGCAAAGACATTGTCCGGCAAATTACAAATCGTTCTTAACTCAAAATTGTCAAGAATGTCTTTTCTTAACTCAGCCAGATTTTTCTTATGCAGAAATCCCTGAGGTAGTATTATCCCAAATACTGAGTCTTCCGGCATATAAGGCAAAGTTTTCTTCAAAACTTCCGCAGCTTTGTTGCCAGTTAAAATATTTTTGTTTTTTTTCTTTTCGTCGGGAGAGAAGTTCTCAAATGGAGGATTGCACAATAAGATGGTTGATTTACTTGCTAATTTTGAAAGAATATCACCTTCATACACATCACATTCTTTTAACTTCCAGCCGTTTGGATTTGGAACATCAGCCAAAGTCAAAGACAATCTTGCAATCTCT
>CBDVDM010000048.1:0-7589 GCA_965372745.1 uncultured bacterium | reverse complement strand
GGCTCGGTTTTTTCAATGACTCTTTCAGCCTTGATGTCATGTTGAGCGCACTTAAAAAAACCGAATGGGCGACACTGCTGGCGAATCCGAGCATTATGGTACTTGACAATGAAACCGCAACTTTCGAGATAATAAAAGAGATACCTTACAAGGAAGAACGGAGTACTTCCAGCGGCGGTTCGATGACCTCTACACAGTTTAAGGACGTTGGAGTTAAACTTGATGTAACACCTCATATTACCCGTGATGATATGCTTAGGCTTCAGATCATGCCTGAGTTCAGTGTTGCCGAGGCCCAGAGATATAATTCAAGTACAGGTGAACCGATAGTCCCAACCGTTAACACACGCAGGCTGAATACCATAGCTTTGCTAAAAAATGGTGAAACGGTTGTTCTTGGCGGGCTTCGTAAACAGGAGGTCGCGAAAAACCTTTATAAAACACCAATACTGGGTGATTTGCCTCTTATAGGCGGTTTATTTCAGTCCGAGGATGAATCAACAGAGACTACTGAGCTGCTGATTTTCATTACGCCGAGGATAGTTGATGTACCTGTTTTGGAAAGTTCAGAGGCCAAAACATATAATTACACCGAAATACCGAAAGTGGACTATCCGCTGCTGAGAGATAAGAAATAAGAGATACCACAGAGCTATCGAGATTTTTGATGATATGACAGATACAGCAAAAAAGGATGCCTGATATTATGGTGGACATAAAGACGATTTTGGCAAAGGCGGTTGAAGACGATGCGAGTGATGTTCATATCAATGTTGGCATGGAGCCGCTGATACGCAAAAATACAGTATTGATAAAGATGGATTTTGCTGTAACCAGCAACGAAGATGCACGGCAAATGGTTATGTCAATGATAGGTCAGGAACGTTTCGATAAATTCGAGGACAAAAAAGACCATGATTTCTCGACAACGATAGAAAGCGGCCACCGCTTCCGTGTTAACGCTCATTTTCAGCGTGATACGATAGCCATATCCTTCAGGGTAATCCCGACTGAAGCTCCGTCGATTGAGGAACTTCACCTGCCTGAGTTAGTCAAAGAACTTGCTGAACTGCCTCGCGGTCTTATTCTGGTTACGGGTCACACCGGTTCAGGTAAGAGTACTACCCTTGCGGCCATGATAGGTTTAATCAATAGTAAATATACCAAACGTGTGATTACGCTTGAGGACCCTATTGAGTATTTGCTTTCGAATAATCTATGCCAGATCGAGCAGCGTGAAATAGGGGCTGATGTTCCTAATTTTGCATCAGGTTTAAGGCATGTACTTCGTCAGGACCCTGACATAATTATGGTTGGTGAAATGCGTGACCTTGAGACGACCAGTTCTGCGATTACCGCTGCCGAAACCGGTCACCTGGTCTTGAGTACCCTTCACACTATTAACGCAACTCAGACGATAGAGCGCGTCATCGATATATATCCTGCTTCGCAGCAGAATCAGATACGCACAATGCTTGCAAATACACTCAAGGCCGTAATTTCCCAGACGCTGTTCAGAAGAATAGATGAGCCCGGGATGGTGCCGTGCACGGAGTTGCTGCTCTGTACACCGGCAGTACGAAACTGTATTCGTGAGAACAGGATTCATGAGATTCCCAATATCATAGAGACTTCGGGACGGTTAGGTATGCATAGTATGGATGCGAGTATTATCGAAATGTATACTAAAGGGTACATTGAGCGTGAAGAGGCAATTGCCCGTTCGAGTGATTCGGTAAAAATGGAACGGTTGCTTGGCAGTGCGGGTTAGAAGCGGTTTAAAATCTACTTTCACTGTAACAGAATCACCTGTTTTTGGGTGCTTGGTGGGAAACACAGAATGAACAAAGAAAGAGTCAAGGCGCGAATACAGGTTGTTTTTGGTAAATTGCAATCTGTCTTTAAATACATAATCAGCAAAGAAAGAGCCAGGACGCGAATACAGGTTGTTTTTGGTAAGTTGCAATCTGTCTTTAAATACATAATCAGCAAAGAAAGAGCCAGGGCAAGGGAGCTGATTGTTTTCGGTATATTGCAATATATATTTTTGCCTGTTCTTTGTGGTTTTTTAACGGCTGGCATCTTGGCCATCGCCGGCCTTGAAAAGTTGGGTCTTGACAGATTTGGCTTCGCAAATTTCCCAACGATTAAAATACAGGCCGCAACATGGTCTAATTATTCAGGGCTGAGGCTTACGGCCGGATTAGGTTGTATCATAGGCATGATACTTTCCCGATTCATGAAGTTTGGTGCGAGGTTAGGTCATTTTGATTTTATCAGTCCACCGATATCTCAAGATGCAATGCCAATCCCTTCTGTTGTGGGTTTTATAAAGTCAATTATACGCTTGGTAGGTATACCGGTGGTTGTTGTTTTAGGAGCCCTAACATCTCTGAAACTGGCTGGAACCGGGATATTGCCGGGGGTTAGTCTTGATATAAGGTTACAGTTGTTCGAGGTTACTTTAACTGGCGTGGTAATAGTTGCCGCACTTGGCTGTCTGTTGATTTTTGTATATGATATGGTTCTGACGACTCTTCTGAGAATGATAAGACGTAAAGAAGTCGAAATCAAAGAGTTGAGATAACCTGTCATTGTTTTAAATTAAATCGATGTAATTAAATGATATTAGGGAAAATCCGGCGAAAGGATTTTACATGAATAAAAGTAAAAGATTGGGTATTTGTGCTCTGGCTATGCTGGTGGTATATGTTACAGGATGCAGCAGTCCTCAAGGAATCAGCTTAGCTGAAAAGCGAGATTTTGTTCGCAAAATGAGAGATAGTACATTGCAGGAACTGTATTCAGAAAAACCAGAAGCTAAAAAGAAAGTCAAAAAGGCCGCAGGCTATGGAGTCTTCAGCAATGCCAATGTAAATGTTATATTCGCCAGTGTCGGCGATGGATACGGTATTGTAGTTGATAATGAAACCGGCATGGAAACATTTATGAAAATGGGGATGGGTGGAGTAGGTCTCGGTCTTGGCGTAAAAGATTACAGGTCAGTTTTGATTTTTTACACTAAACCGGCCATTGTTAAATTCATTGAAAAAGGCTGGGAGTTTGGCGGGCATGTAGATGCTGCGGCAAAATCAGGTGAAAAGGGAGGAGCAATCGGTGGGGCTGGAGAAATCAAAAGCGATATTGAGATATATCAGTTCACAAAACACGGAATTGCTCTCCAGGCGACGGTTACAGGCGCAAAGTACTGGAAAGATAAAGACTTGAATCAGTAGAGCACTATTAAGTCATAGCTAAATTATTCAAACTGACCGTTTAACGTTTTGAGATTGCCACGGCCTGCTTCACAGGCCTTGCAATGACGTGAAATGGCACGTTTAACCTGTGAACGGTTTACGTATTGTTTAACGTTTTTTCTTACGCCTGCATGACTTGCAGGTGCCGAATATCTGCATCCTGTGTCTTAGTGGGGTAAAACCATGTCCTCTTGCCAACTCATCCTGCAGCTTTTCAAGCTCCGGGTCAACTACTTCGATAATTCTGCCGCATTCAAGGCAAACTAAGTGGTCATGGTGGTCACGCCCATATTCATACTCAAACCGCTTGATACCGTCTCCAAAATCTGTCTCTCTCGCCAGGCCCGCCTGGCATATTACCTTCATTGCACGGTATATAGTTGCAAGGCCAATCTTCGGATTTTTCTTTCTGACGAGGTTGTAAAGATCATCAATCGTTGAATGTTTCTGCGTTTTTAAGAATATGTCCAGGATTTGTTCCCGCTGTCTGCTATGGAGCATCCCATTGTTTTTCAGATACTGCCGAAGAACGTTTTTCGCTGATTTCATGTATTCTCCGAGAATAATCGATTATAATTCTCAATCTCACTTTAGTAAACCTTAGCATAATCTATAATTCCTGTCAACACCATCATTTCTCGTTATACGCAGCCAGCAATACCAAGTCAACTTAGTAAGCGCGCTTAGTGTAATAGCCGGTTCAGGTATTATTCTCACCGCATGTTACGGCAAACTGGATTCCCGCTTTCCGTTTCGGGCTCTTCGCTTCGCTACGTGTCGCGGGAATGACAGGGGCGCAATAATTAACTTGACTTGGTATAAGCCTCAGGTAAGGCAACTCTTAAAAATTTTTTAAAAAAATCCTAAGAAATAGTTGACAGGAATTCGGAACCGTTATAATATCATCCTTAAGATGAGATTGAGAACCATAATCAATATCGATTATTTACGATTACGGCAATATACACAGTAACGCAGAGGAAAGTGGTAATGGCTAAAGCGTCGTTTTTTGCAAATTATTTAAAGGTTAGAAGAAAAGGTAAATTTCTGATTATTGAGGCGAGAAGAATGTGTCAGCACGGCACCGTTTTTGATGAAGTATTCCTGACGGTGCCGGCTGAACTTGCGCATCTGTTTACCAGTATTGAGCAGACACAAAACCCAGCGTTACCTGAAACTCAAAACAACAACACAAATATTCTTGCTGAGAGGTTCAGAAGATTTCATGGTGACAATTAAGTTTGACTGAAGAGAACTTGAAAATGGAAGGTTCGATACAATCTAATTCAGAAAAGGACAAGCCTGTAAGCAGGAACAATAACGAACAACAAATACCGCTGATAGATTCTTCGCAGCTTTTCGGTAAAAGCAATGAGATTATGATTCGACACGAAGGAGCTATTTACAGGCTGAGGATAACAAGAAACGGCAAACTGATTATGAACAAATAGTATTTTCGGTAACACTTGCGACCCAGCAAGCCATAAGCCAGCCAGGGAGCAGATGAAGTTTACTTTTTGTAAATTTTGAGCTGCTCTTTTTATTTGCAGGTAAAACCTGAAAGGAGGTGTGGCGTTATGGCTTAGCTGAATTGTTTATGGAGTTTGTAAAAGCTTCGAAATGGCTTCGGAGTAGGGATGAAAAGATTGTACAAAAATAATAAACAGAAGGAGAGTTTAAGATGAAGAAAACTAAAGTTAGTTTAATGTTGCTGATTGTTTTAACAGTGATTTCAGGCAGTGCGCTAGCAGGGAGTTATTATAACGACCCGTGGCTTCCGGACTGGAGTGGTGAAACGGGCTATACCAGCCAGTTCTGGGGATTGTTTGATGTCGGTGGCCTGGAGCCTGCCGTTCCGCTGACTGCGGATATTTATAAGACTAACAGCGGCCAAGCTACAGCTTCGTGGACAAATCAAACGCCAGAGGGTTATGTTTGCTGGGCAGAAGGCAGTGGTATGGGTCAGCAGCCGGCGTGGGTAGATGATACCTATGGCGGAATGGTGCAAATGTCTGGATATTGGGATATAGGGGCAAATGTTGACACAGGAAGTGATGCCGGTTCACTGAAAATCTTTGTTCAGTATGACTGGTATTCCTATGGCAATATTTCAGTTGGTGTTACAGGTGCAACTGATGTAACGCCAGATGATTATTATGATTTTGTGATTGGCACAAGTGGTTCTGGTTACGACTGGTTGAGAACAACTAAAGTGTTTGAATTTGCCGACAATCCCGGTGTCATTGACATTGTCTTTGGTGCAGGCGGATTTGCGCCAATGCTCGATTCATTCTCGGCAACAACTGCTGTTGACGCTGCAATTCCTTCGCAAATGCCGATTCCGGAACCTGCGACAATGGCTTTGTTAGGTGTAGGCAGTCTTGTAATGCTGCGTCGTCGCAAATAATCTTGATTTTTATGGATATGGTTCGGGTCGGTATCGGCCCGGCCCTGTTCATTAAAGCAGATGGAGGATAGAATTATGAAAATCATTGGAAGTTTTATTCTGTTTTTGGCTGTTGCGTCTGTTTTCGCAGGCAGCTGTCTTGCTGATGAGCTTTCTCTTTACACAGAGACCAGTTTCGGCGATGCCGACTTCGACGATAACTGGGACTGGTGGCAGCAGGAGTTGAATTATCCTGACCCCTGTTATGCAACCGACTGGACGGAAGATGTGCTGTATTTTTGCGCATTTGACGGAGCGGATGGTCATACTAACCACGACCCGTGCCAGCCTGTTGATGGTAATGTTAACGGTGTCTATTCGACTTTCACGATGGGCGAAGGCGGCGCTCCAACTTTTCAGTCTCTTAATATAAGCGGTGTTGATATAAACGAGCCTGACCGATTTGAGCAGCGTGATACCCGTGTAATGGTGCTTGTTAATCTGGCGAAAATAAAAGCTGTCAATGAAAATGCAGGTGCGATTCTTGATTGCAGATTTTGCTGGAGCATTGATTATGTTATGCGGTGGGTTGGGGGCAGTACTTATCTGGATGCACCGTCAACAATGTATGTCAGTGTTTTCGGCTGCGACAAACATGGGTTCTGGCGTTATCCGCCGGATGATATCAGCGAGCCGAATACTCCCATCAGTAGTTTACAGGATATTTTCGATGAAGAACCAAATACTGAAAAGGCTTATGACCTGCGCGTGACTGATGGTCCAGGTACGCAAGATGCAAATGGTCTGCGCCGATTGACCAACTGGACTATAGAAACTTACGGTGTTCAGTTTTACGAGATGGATTTTACCAGTGAAGTGCGTGAGATACTGGCTGACGACCCGAATCTTGAATGGATATGTTTTACTATGAGGCCGTCAAGAGATGGGGAATCAGTTAACCTTTCAGTTGATGCGACGCTCAGGCAGAACCAGAATCCTATCCCGCCAACAGTTGATATTAAAGTCGCAAACTATCTCGGCGATTTAGATGACAATGGCATTGTAGACGTCAATGACCTCGGCTTATTTGCACAGCAGTGGTTGCAGGAAAGCGGTTTGCTTACAGCCGACCTGAATATTGACGGCTATGTTGATTTTGTTGACTACGCAATGTTCAGCAAAAACTGGTTAAAAGAAAAATAGCAAATGAGACCAATAGAAAATAAAAACGGTTTTACATTGATTGAGTTGCTTGTGGTGATAAGTATAATTGCGTTGCTGATGAGTATTTTGATGCCGGCCCTTGCCTATGGCCGTAAAGCAGCTAAAAGAATTGTCTGTGCATCCCGGATGCGACAGATTTCTTTAGCCTTCGACTTGTATTCGGCGGACTGGGACGACTGGATTATAACTGCAAAGGATGTGCGGGCACATATAGACGGTCAGGCAGCATGGAACTTTGCGCTGCTGCCTTATATCTGCGAGAGTCGTGACGAAGCTCTCGACAGTGCAGAACTTTGGTTTTGTCCGGAAGATAAAGACCCATTTCCGCTCGGCTATGGTAGTTATCCACACAGCGCAGGCCTTACCAGCTTTGCCCTGAACGGGGTTTGCGAACCCAGCCAGGGAATAAGATTGGGACCAGCCGGCGGATTCAAAAAGATACAAATCAGACAACCATCAGCCTGTATGCTGATGACAGAGACCAGTTATTACGGACAGATTTATGACAGGGACTGTTCGGTTTTGGCAAACAAAGGTATTTATCTGACATTGGACGGGCATCATCGCCGCACGAGCGGTTTTAATCACAGCAACTCGATAAATTTGGTTTTTCTCGACGGGCACATTGGCAATGTCAAGGGTCGTAAGTGTGAGTCCTGGAGCATCGGTATAACCAGTGATTGGCTTAGCAGGAATATGTTCTGGGAAGATTTAACACTGCC
>CBDVDM010000047.1:0-8692 GCA_965372745.1 uncultured bacterium | reverse complement strand
AACAACTTGGCTCAAATGTAATTGTGACACAGCCTGTACGGTCGAAATGACAAAATAAAAAAAACCTGCGGTGAAACCGCAGGCTAAATAATAAATCTGAAAAAAACCGCTCGTCCTTCGTAAAAGATATACTACGGATAGTCTATAGCCCTGCGGAAGATGTTCCGGGTCTCGGCAAAAGTCGTCTATGATATTGACTCAATGAGTGACTTCTGCAACGGGTCGTCGTAACAGCTTTCGAGTTCTTCAGCCAGGTATTTGATATATTCATCGCTGTCAATTCCGAGCGGCTTTTGCCATTGCTCAAAACGGAACTCCAGCTTGCAGGCGTGCTCTTGTGCCCATCCATGTTTTTTGCTGTCAGCTAACATCCTGTAGCCCTCCAGAACAGTGGTACCAATTATACCGGCTTTACAAGGTTTTGCAAGGTTTTAAAGTTGCACATAAACATAACCGGCTGGCACAAAAGAGGTTAGGCTTAATAAATAGTTTGAAATTTTTTGGTTTGGGCCGATAAAATTGCGGCTTTAAGAGAAACAGCAGCAAGTAGACAATAGACTATAGACAGTAGACTATAGACAGTAGACTATAGATAGTAGACAATAGACAATAGCCAATAGTCGATAGACATTAGTAATATCAATTGTAATGAATTTTTACTGGAGGTAAATGCAAATGAGAAGTACGATTAAGATGGCGTTATGTTGTGTTCTGGTATTTGGTATTGTCGGATTGACAGGATGTAAAAAGAAGGGGCAGGAGGCTGAGACTGAAGGCGCAAAGACAGAGCCGGTAAAAGAAGCGAAGGTGCAACTCGAAGTTAATGTGAAAAAAGCGCTAAGTGACATAAAAGCTGAAACTGAGAAGTTGGATATCGAGCAGTTGAAGGCGAGTGCAAAAAAGTATAAGGATGCTGTCGTGGCAAAAAAATCTGAGCTTAATGAGCTGATGGTGAAGATGAAAGACGCACCTGTTACGCAGATTCTTGAAAAAGAAGGGCAGGCATTGATGGAGGAAATTGAAAGTCTAAATAAGGCGATAGCAGCATTGAATGAACGGTTTGCAGTTTGTTACAATGAGATCAAAGAACTTGGCGGTGATGTTTCGGGTTTAAGCGACGAGTAAATAGACAGTAGACAATAGACAGTAGACTAAAAGTGATGACAGAAGCTCTGAGTTTGTGGTGGTTTTTGGGGGTCGAATGGTTATAATGCGTCGCTATGACTAAAAAGATAGCGATATTAGGCTCGACAGGTTCGATTGGGCAAAATACCTTACGTGTGATTGAGTCATTAAATTCGCTTGGCCAAGAGCGATATGAAGTTGTTGCACTGACGGCGCATAGTAAGGTCGAATTATTAGCAGAGCAGGTTAGAAAGTATCGGCCTAAAGTTGTGGCGATTACAAAGGCTGAATTAGTTGATAAGTTAAATAAACTTGTCGGCGAAACAGGTGTTGAGATATTGGGCGGGGCAGAGAGCCTTGAGATGATTGCTCAATTGGAGGCGGTTGATACGGTAGTGACAGCAGTGGTGGGGGCGGCAGGATTAGGGGCGGTACTGGCGGCGGCGAAAAAGGGTAAGCGATTGGCGATAGCGAATAAAGAGCCTTTGGTAATCGCAGGCGAGTTGCTGATGAAAACAGTTAGGGAAAACGGAGCGGAAATTCTGCCGGTTGACAGCGAACACAGTGCGATATTTCAGGCGATGCAGGCGGGAAGTCCGGAGGAAGTAGAAAAAATAATCCTGACGACCTCGGGCGGGCCTTTTAGAGGCAAAAGCCTGGAAGAGATGGCTGATGTGACAGTAGAGCAGGCATTGGCGCATCCTGTCTGGAATATGGGGCCAAAGATAACAATAGATTCAGCGACGATGATGAACAAAGCGTTGGAGGTCATCGAGGCACGGTGGCTGTTCGAGACGGGTGTGGATAAAATTGAAGTTCTGGTCCATCCTGAGTCGATAGTTCATTCGCTGGTGGAGTTCGTAGATGGTTCGGTGATGGCGCAATTGGGGACACCTGATATGCGACTGCCGATTCAGTATGCGCTGACTTTTCCAAGACGTGTGGAGGGTATAGCAGAGCGGCTCAAATTTGACGAGTTGGGAAAATTAACATTTGAAAAACCTGACCTGAAGGTTTTTAAGGCACTGTCACTTGGTTTTGATGTAGCGAAAACCGGCGGGACGGCAGCGGCGGTGTTTAATGCGGCCAATGAGCAGGCGGTTGCAGAATTTCTGGCGGGTAATATTAAATTTGTCGATATTGTCGAACTGATTGAAGATTGTTTGAGTAGACATAGTGTCAAAACAGGTGTCGGTTTGGCTGAATTGCTTGAAGCAGACAGATGGGCGAGAGAGGATGTAAAAGAAAAAAGTAAAGTGCTCTAAAAAGTAAAAAATGAAAAGGAAAACTTGATGGTAAAGGCATTGGATAAGTTCAGGAATTTTTCGCGGTTCGTATTACTGGTGACTGCGATTGCGGCGTTGGGTTATGTGATTAGCAGGGACGTTCAGAAATCGTGGAATATTGTTATAGCGGTTATGGGCTTTAGCGTAGTGGTGTTTATTCATGAGTGCGGCCATTTCATTTTTGCTAAGGCCTGTGATATAAAGGTTGAGACGTTTTCGATATTTTTGCCGCCTATACTTATTGGTATTCGAAGGACAGCGGACGGCTTGAGGTTTCGGATACTGCCTCGGTTTTTCCCGAAGGAAGGCGAAGATGACGGTGACGGTTTACTTTGCTTTACGCTGCCTTTAAAAAAGAGCGGTAAAGGTGAAACCGAATACCAGATTGGATTGATACCGATTGCAGGTTATGTGAAGATGCTGGGGCAGGATGATACGGGTGCGGACAAGGGAAATGATGACCCGCGGTCGTTTGGCAATAAGGGTGTGTTGGCGAGGATGCTGGTGATAGTCGCTGGTGTTGTCTTTAACGTGATTGCTGCGATAGTGATAATGACGATTGTTTACATGGTTGGTATCTATAGGCCTCCGGCGATAGTAGGGTCTGTTATGCCGGAATCGCCGGTGGCAAAGGCTGGTATAAAGGCTGGTGATGAGATAATTGAAATTGGAGGTAAAAGCGATAGCCTTGAGTTTATGAATATACTGGCAGCGGCGGCGTTGTCGGATAAGGCAGAGAAAGTGTCGTTAAAGGTAAGGCACGAGAATGGGGCTGTGGAAGATTACTCTGTTGCAGCAGAGCAGAGATACGATATGCCGCTTCGAGTGTTTGGTATTGGCTGGCCTTTGACATTGACTGTTGCCGCAGTTATAGATGATGGTGTGGAAGAAGAGTCCGGATTTAGAGTTGGTGACGAGATTAGGTATGTTGAGGGCAGGCAGGTAAGAAGTCACTGGGAGTTTATGGAGGTGGTTGAGAAGTCACTTACGTCGGAGGTGACGTTGGCAGCTCGGCGGGCAGGTGAAACAGAATTTGTCGAATCCGGTATAAAACTTGATTTGAGTCACGCAGATGTGCAGGTCAATACAGAATCAGACCTTAATCATATCTATTCGATGGTGCCTCGTTTAAAAGTGACATTATCTTCTGTTGGCGTAGATAGCAATGGCTTGCATGTCGACGATATTATTTTGGCTGTCGGCGACATTGAGAATCCCATTTATACCGAGCTTCGAGAAGTTACCGAGGCGCACGAAGATAAGCAGTTGAAGGTTCGAGTGCTCAGAAAGGCTGAAGGTGGAGTTGAAAAAGAGTTTGTGGTGACTGTTGTTCCGAAAAAGCCGCACGGCTCAGAGAGGGTTGTGATAGGTATAGTGGTGTCGTATGACGCTGAGCATCCTGTTGTGGCAAAAACGATATCGGCTGAAGGGGGAGTTGAGGCTTTGGATATACCGCGAGGTGCGATGATAACAGCGGTTGACGGCGCGGGAATTTCGAGCTTTTATGACATAATACGAGAGTTTAGGCGAAATGCCGGCCAGCGTGTTGCGATTGATTATCGTTTGGATGAGAAGGTAGCTGGTGATGTTACTGTGGATTTGAGTGATGTAGAAAAGGGGCTCAGGGTCAAATCAATAGTGGCTGATTTTATCGCATTTGAGCCGATGGAGCGTCTTTACAAGGCAGATAACATCGGGCAGGCGTTTGTGATGGGATGTAAGAAAAGTGTGTGGTTTATTGTTCAGACTTATGTCACTGTCAAGCAGTTGTTTGCACGAAGTGTCGGCCTGGAGTCGATGATGGGGCCTGTCGGTATTGCGACGTTGAGTTATAAGGCTGTCGAGCAGTCGTTTGTGACGTTTTTGTATCTGCTTGCGTTTATCAGTGCTAACCTGGCGGTGATAAACTTTCTTCCGATTCCGGTTGTTGACGGCGGTGTGTTTGTTCTTTTGATAATTGAGAAGATAAAGGGCGGGCCTATCAGTATTAAATTGCAGGAGGTAATAACGTATGCCGGCCTGATTTTGTTAGCGTCGCTGTTTCTTTATCTGACTTATAATGATATATTAAGAATAATCTTTGGTTAGGCAGGTGATTTGTCGGCGGTTTAAGGATGCCAGGATAGTTATGCTGCGAAGGATTAAAGAAGAGTTAAGTCAGGGCAAGACGCTTTTGCAGTTTGGCTTTCTCAGTGCCACAGGTCAGGCTCTTGGGATGGTTGGGCCATTAGTGGTTGCGAAGTTTTTCTCCCCTGATTTGTTTGGCAGGTATTCCCTGGCTAAAATGATAGTATTTTTTTTCTCATCGCTATTGATATCATCATCACAGATGCCTTTTGTTGTTCATGCTATTCAGGAGCGGGCAGAAAGCGGTAAGATAAACAAGTCTTTTTCTGTTCAATGTACATTTTTTGCTTTGAGCTTATGTATATTTGCGGTGATAACACTTTTTCTGGGCAAACAGATAATGTTGTTTGCGAAAATAAACAGGGTGGATTTATTTTTTGTTATGTTGGCTTTTGTCGGACTTGCATTAAAGACTTTTCTGTGTAATCTGTTCATGGCATTGGGTGAGAGGATAAAAAACTCGTTTGCGGAACTGATTTTTGGTTTTTCAAGCCTGGCCTTAATTTTTGTACTCTATCTTACCGATTTAATTAATCTTCGGACTATTTTTCTGGTCTATCTGCTCTCGGCGTGCGTTTTAATTATCATTTTTATCAGGACAGTTGATTTTAAGCTGTTGCTTCCTTTAAATTTTAATAGGGAGCAGTTTAGGACGATGTTTAATTTCACCAAGTGGATTATGTTGGGTGCAACAGCGGTATATTTCATAAATTGGGGGGACAATTTAGTTCTAAGATATTTTGTTTCGATGGAAGATATCGGCAAATACAATCTTGGCTATCAAGTTTTTAAAGGCGTAGTTATGTTGACATTCATTATATATAGTTACTTTCTTCCCTTTGTTAGCGAGCATATCGGTGACCGTTCTAAAATGCGAAGCTATCTATACAGCAAAAGGCCTAAAATATTTATTTTAGGTTTTATTGTTATCGCGATAATTTTCATTTTGTTCCCGAGCATGTTCAGGTTTTTTTATGGGAACACTTATGAAGATTCGATTTTGGTCTTAAGGGTTTTGCTGATTGGTTCGGTGTCCGTGTTATATTCTATTTTTTATGACCCTATTCTTCATTCTCTCAAGAGATACAAATTTACTCAAACCGTTAACCTGATTCAGGTTTTGCTGAATATTCTTTTAGATTTATTATTTGTACCTGTAATGGGTATGGTTGGTGCGGCGGTTGCAACGGTGATAGCATATTTTTGCCGAGCTGTTATAATTGAGGTTTATTTCAGGACTAAATTAAAGGCACAGTTTGAGTTATAGAAGTGCGTGCCTGGTTGAGTGAATTTATACCGGCAGGGGATTATAGTGAAACGAATCAATGATGTGTCTGACAGGTCGGCGAGATATTATGAAAACAGACGTGAGCCTATGCTTAATTATATACCTGCACAAGTTAAGAAGACTCTGGAGCTGGGTTGTGCGAATGGCAATTTTTCAGAGCTAATCAAGACCGGTTTTGACGCGGAGTGCTGGGGTGTGGAATTAGATTCCAATGCGGCTGAAATTGCAGCTTCAAAACTCCATAAGGTGATAAACGGAGATGTAAATCAAGTATTGAAAGATGTTCCTGACGGTTATTTTGATTGTGTGATATGCAATGATATTTTAGAGCATCTTGTCGACCCCTATACATTACTGGTTGAACTTAAGAAGAAGTTAACTACTGATGGTGTGGTAGTGATATCTTTGCCGAATGTTCGGTATTGTCGCAATCTTTTCGAATTAGTGTTTCGCGGGAACTGGGATTACAAGGCCAAAGGGATACTTGATAAGACTCATCTAAGATTTTTTACCTATAACAGTCTTGTTAAGGTGTTTCCGCAATTGGGATATGAATTACTTATTATAGAAGGCTTGGAACCCGAGCGTAATATAAAAACGATAGCAGTTAAAATTTTGAATTTGCTGTTTCTTAATAAGTTTAAAGATATAGTGTATCATCATTTTGCCTGTGTAATTAAACCGGTTTAATAGTGTGATGGAAAGAGATATATGGCGATAAGTGTAGTAATACCGGCGTTTAATGCAGGTCGATTTATCAGGCGAACGATAGACAGCGTTTTGGCACAGACGTACAGTGACTACGAGATTATCGTTGTTGATGACGGCTCTACAGACAATACGGGGGAAGTAGTAAAGAGTTACGGTTCAAAGGTTCGTTATATTTACCAGGAAAATGCGGGAGATGGTCCGGCAAGAAATACGGGCATTGCGGCTGCAAATGGTGAATGGATTGCCTTTCTTGACCATGATGATGAATGGCTGCCTCAGCGACTTGAAAAGCAGATAGAGCTTCTTAAAAGAAATCCTGAACTGCGGTGGTGTGGAGCAAATTTTTATAAGCGGTCGGGAGATCGAAGAATTCATGCAAATGATCCGGCTGAGATGACCAGATTAATTGTTAATAATAGTTATTTTGAGCATTATTTTGCTGCAGTGAATAAAGGATGTCAACTATTTACAACAACGATGCTTATTCATAGGGAAGTATTTGAAAATTGTGGTGTTTTTGAAGGAGGATGGCTTCGTTGTGCTGATTTAGATATGTGGTGGCGAATAGCTTATAGTTATCCTCGAATAGGCTATATTTGTGAGCCTTTGGCGATATTGCATATTGAAATTCAAGATGTTATTTCAACAAGGCTACGATTGCAAAACAAGAGAGGAACTGATATTCGGAAATTATTAGGAAAGCATTTGAAGATAGCAAAAGAGCAAGAGTGTCTGGTGGTTTTCAGGCCATGTGCAAGTAAAATTATTCGTCGCAGCCTTGTCACAAATATATTCCATGGTTTCAAATCTGATGCCCGTGAATGTATAAAAGATTTCGGGGATTTGTTGCCGTGGTTTTGGCGTTTTGGTGCCGTTGTTCTTACGATATTTCCGAATCTTACATCAGCAATAGCTAAAAGGGCGTGTTATTTTTTCTATAAGCTTGGCCTGTCGCATGACGTTTCCAGGCGGTGGATTAGCTTAGATGAAGCCAAAGAAGGGGCACAATAACAATCTCAACAGTATTTTCTATCAGTACTTTTGATTGTTGGCAGTGTTTTGTCTAATGGTATCAAGTATGATTTTTGCACACAATTGCCAGGAGAAATTTTTTGCCTGTTCGAAACCGGCAGAAATAAGTTTTTCTCGAAATTTAGAGTTTATTAAGATTTTGGAGACGGCATCAGCTATTGCATTAGTGTCGAGTGGATTAACAAGAACCGCGGCGTTACCGGCGACTTCCGGGATGCTGGTAGTATTTGAGGTGGTGACAGGACATCCACATTGCATAGCTTCGAGGACAGGCAGGCCGAAACCTTCGTACAATGAGGGGTAAACGTAACAGTCAGCTAAATTGTAAAGAACTGGCATATCTTCGTGTTCTACATATCCTAACCGATTTATTCTGTTTCCAAGATTTAGCTGTTTTATGGTTTTATAGACCCCTGCATCTTTCCATGATTTTGAACCGGTTAGTACGAGATTGTGTGGTATTCGAGTCCGGATGCGTGAAAATGCCTTTAGAAGCCTGATAACATTTTTTCTTGGTGACAGTGAACCTACATACAGTATAAATTTGTCGGGCAGATTATATTTTTTCCTAATCAGACTGAGGAATTTTTGGTCTTTTATTGGTTTGTATATTTTGTCAGCAGCTTCGTAAGTGACAGTTATTTTCTCGGGGTTGCATTTTGTATAGTGCATGATATCTTTTTTGGTATGTTCACTTACAGCAAAGATACCGGCAGCTCTTTTAACTGAAAGTGGCAGCATTGTTCTCATATAAATTGTGTCAAGTAGTGGATAAGCATTTAGTTTTCGGTCAAAATAGGCCATATCGTGTATTACCGCATAACACCGGCATCCAGCGAGGAAAGGGACAATGTTTTTTGGGAAGATTGCCGCATCGATTTTAAATTTGTGCAGGTTTTTAGGCAGGACTATCAGGTCCCAAATCAGCTTATTGTTACCCTCGATTACAATTTCCGAGCAGTCTGGAGCAAGCCCCATAAATTTTTTATTGTTATAGAACACAAACAGTTGGTCATCACCTTTTTGTTTGGCTAAGGCTGGAATCAGTGATTTAATAAATTGGTGTACACCGCCGGAAGGGATACTTAAGCCGCGTGCGGAGAAAGCGATTTTCATAGCTAAA
>CBDVDM010000046.1:0-8778 GCA_965372745.1 uncultured bacterium | reverse complement strand
CAACGAGGCCGAAGGGACTCGAACCCTCAACCTTCGGATCGACAGTCCGATGCTCTAACCAATTGAGCTACGGCCCCAAATCTAAAGCGGATAATATATCAATTATACAACACGCCTGTCAACTACTTTCTCGTCGCCTTTGACCGTCTCAAGACTACCTGTGATTTCTTTTTTGTACCAACGTTCTTTTGCAAAACTTTCATCGCTTTTTTCACGTCGGCAACCTTCAAAACGCCGGTCGTCCGTCCGCCTTTGGCGCCAGCAGTGCAATAAGCGTAGGAAATATTTATATGGCTCCTGGCCAATTTCTCGACAACCACTGATAAAGCTCCGGATTTATTGGTCAAGCTGACACACAGCACATCTGTTTCGTTGTAAGGCATATTTACTTTTGACAAAACCTCTTTAGCTTTTCCAGGTGATGCAAAGACCACTCTCATAACACCGTGCTCGACCGTGTCCATCATGGTCATCGCCACAATATTAATCTTAGCTCGCTCAAATTCTCCAAGTACCTGAGCCAACACTCCCGGTTTATTAACCATGAAAATCGAAAATTGTTTTGCAACATGCATCGCTGTCACCTCTTCAAAAACAAGTCCATTTAATCTGTCTCGGTTTCTTTTATAGCACTTTCTTTGTCCGGGAAAAATTTGAAAATCTTATCAAGATTCGTAATCCTGAACACCCTGTACAACTGCGGATTGATTGAGCTTATCACAACCTCGCCATCGTATGCTTTAAGTTTGCCTCGCATCTCCAAAAGCATCCCCAACACCTGCGAGGAGAAAAATTTTACCTGACTGAAATCAACTATGATTTTTTCCGGCTTATCTGCTTCAATAAATTTATCTATTTGCTCCGAGGCTGCAGCTATCCCTTCCACGTCACTTATCGAAGCTGACTTGAAAGTCACTATCGCAGTCCCGCCTTCGCTGGTTATCTCGATACCCGTTTTTTCATTCATTGTAATTGTGCCCATACCTTACTATTAAAACAGCTTTCGATTGATTATCTCAAATTTACCAATCGGCGTCGAGTATTTTTATTGACATTTCCGTCAATACTGCGAAAGATTCCCGCCGGCAAAGGAGTGGTAAGCCGATTATGTAAATTCCGTAAGGCATCCTATGGAGAATCGTCATTATGCAAAGCGCGCTTATTAAATTGAATTGGTTTTATTTGTCAATACCGTGGTTTCTCAATACAGCAGCGGTGTGCATAGCAAGGAGCATCAGGTAATCCAGGTCGCTTAGACTGTAATGGTCGTGTATCATGGCGTTGTCAACATATAACACGCCGAAACAGCCTTTCGGACGCTTAACACAGGCAATCATCGCAGAGCGTATTCGTTCCTTCTCTTCCATTTTAGCTGAAACACTCGGCATAACCATGGACTGGCCTCTTTCCATTGCCTCTGTGATTTTTTCGCTGAGTTGCAGGTCGTTTAGTTCGACTTTTTGGCCGGTCCGTTTTTTGCCGGCCTCCAGAACAATCGGGCCTCTCGGCTGGTCCCGCAGAGCACACCATACGCGTGATGCGGTGAACTGGTTCAATATAATTTTCAAAAGGGTCGACAGTAAGACCTCGAGGTCTTTGGCCTTGCATATTTCTTCGGTGGCGTATGAAAACTGTGTCAGCCTTTTGGCAGCTAACCTCATAGCAGGAGCATGATGAGCATCGGGTCTTCTAACTACGGTCTCGTGTTGAGGAGTCTTCAGCGACGCCTCGATCTTGAGCGTATCTTCCAAAGAGCCTGAGTTATTGGCTTTGGTATCTTCCAAAGAAACCGGGGCACCGGTTTGAGTATCTTCCAAAGAGCCTGAGACATCGGTTTTGGTATCAGCCTCTTCGAAAGTTATTTCAATGGTAAAATCGGTTATGCGGATACGGTCGCCCGTCTTTATTTCAGCCTTACTGATTGGCTTATCGTTTAGATATGTCTTGTTGGTTGAGTCCAGGTCTTCGATAAACCATTTCCCACCGCCGGCGGCAGAGATTACCGCATGTTCTTTTGAAACTGTCTTGTCAAGCAAAGACAGCAGGTTGTTGGGTCTTCTGCCGATGGAGATAGGGCCTTTGGAAAACTGGAAGTCTCTGGTAGGCTGACCATTTTGTTTTACACTTAGACGCATTATTGCCCCTTTTTACATAGAGATTCATCCCTATAATACCGTATTATGCATAATTTGGCATACTTTTCAAAAAAATAATTGTGGCATAACGAATCCGTACAAAACCTCTTACTTACTTATTATCTTTTTCTTTTACTTTAAAACAGGCGACGAAATGGTTTTCATCGATTTCGGTTAACAGCGGCATCTGTTTTAGGCATTCGCTGTCAGCAAGGGGGCATCTCGGATTAAAAGGACAGCCGGCAGGAGGCTGTATCAAACTCGGAACCTCGCCGCCAAATGCCATTCGCCGGCCCCGCTGAACAGTATCTACTTTAGGAATGGCTGACATAAGAGCGCGGGTGTAAGGGTGAAGCGGATTTTTATATAACTCTTTTGACGAGGCCTTTTCTACTATCCTGCCCATATACATTACCGCAATAACATCACATATAAACTCAACGACAGCCAAATCGTGAGCGATAAATAGATATGTCAGGCCGAATTCGTCCTGCAAATCCTTCAACAAATTCAATATCTGAGATTGAATCGATACATCCAGTGCACTTACCGGCTCATCACAGATTACCAGTTTCGGATTCAATGCCAAGGCCCTTGCGACACCTATTCGCTGACGCTGACCACCGGAAAATTCATGGGGATACTGGTTTATGTGGCTGGCGGACAACCCAACCTTTTTCAACAGCTCAGTAACCTGCTCGACAAGGTCGCCGCCTGTAACTGCCTTGTGGACCTTCAGAGACTCGCCAACGATATTGCCAACGGTCATTCGCGGATTCAATGAGCTGTAAGGGTCCTGAAAAATAAGGGAAATATCTCTACGAATCTGCTGCAACTGCTCCCTGCCTGCCTTAAAAATATCCACACCCTCAAAAACCGCCTGTCCTGCCGTTGCAGGTATCAGGCGAATAATACTTCGGGCAACGGTCGTTTTGCCGCAGCCGCTTTCACCTACAAGACCAAGCGTTTTCCCCGATTCAATCGCAAAGCTGATATCGTCAACAGCCTTTACATGGCCGATGGTACGCTGCAGAAGACCTTTCTTTATTGAAAAATAGGTCTTCAAATTATCAACCTTCAATAAATGTCCGTTTGTGTCCGACATATTTTAATTCTTAATCTTTAGTTTCTTCTTTTGTTTCATAGTCCGGCGCATACCAGCAGGCCACACACCTGCCCGGTTTAACCTCACGAAGTTGAGGCTCAATAGTTTGACATTGTTTATCTTCACAACCAATCGGACAACGTGGATGAAATTTACAACCATTGGGAAAATTCAACGGTTCAGGCACATTACCGGCAATTGTATGCAGCCTCCGACCCTCGAAGCCTAATCGAGGCAGTGACTTTAAAAGTCCCTGCGTATAAGGATGCAGAGGTTCAGTAAAAAGTGATTTCGCATCTGATGTTTCAACTATTTTCGAGGCATACATAACCGCAATATCATCTGCACGCTCTGCTACAATGCCCAGGTCATGTGTTATCAGTAAAATACTCATCTGGTTCTGCTCCTGCAGCCGGTCGAGCAAGTCCAGAATCTGTGCCTGTATCGTAACATCCAAAGCCGTTGTCGGTTCATCGGCAATCAAAAGTGAAGGTTCGCAACTAATTGCCATCGCTATCATCACGCGCTGTCGCATACCGCCGGACATTTGATGCGGATATTCGCTGACACGCTGCTCGGGGTCAGGGATACCAACTCTCTGCAGCATCTCGACCGCATCAGCCCATGCAGCTTCACGGCTTTTATTTTGGTGCAGCTTTATAGCCTCGACAATCTGCTCACCAACCGTATAAACAGGATTAAGGCTGGTCATCGGCTCCTGGAATACCATTGCAATTTTATTGCCGCGGATACTTCGCATTCTTTTTTCACTTAGTTCGAGCAAATCTCCTGAACCGAAAAGAACTTCACCGCTGACAATCTCGCCCGGCGGAGACGGTATCAGCCGCATAATAGACAGTGCCGTCACGCTTTTACCGCAGCCGCTTTCACCGACCAGTGCAAACGTTTTGCCTTTTTTTACTGTAAGGCTTACATCCTGCACCGCTTTTGCAACACCATCTTCGGTGAAGAAGTGCGTCGAAAGATTTTTAAGCGATAATAACGTCCCATTGTTATTCATAAATCTATTGAATCCTTAGTTTCGGGTCGAGAGAATCTCTCATGGCATCGCCAAAAACGTTCAACGCCAGTGAGATAAGGAATATTGCCACAGTCGCCGCTGTCATTTCCCACCAGTAACCCTTTGGCAGGTCTAATCTGGCTGTGTCTATCATTGCTCCCCAGCTCGGGCGGTTTTTCTCGCCAAGGCCTAAAAAGCTCAATATCACCTCAGCCTGAATGAAACTTACAAAGCGAAGTGAGAAGTTGATAATAATAATATGAAAAACATTGGGCATGATGTGCCTGAATATAATTCGACTGTTACTGCATCCATACGACTTTGCCGCCAGAACATATTCGCGGTCTTTGTGTTTTATCACCTCGCCGCGAATCAATCGGCATATACCGACCCAGCTGGTAAGGCCGATAGCAAGATAGACTGCCGTTATTCCACTCAGGTCAAAAACCCCCAAACCCGCCCATCTCAAATTTATCGTCTTGTCCTTCAGCACTAATGCAAAGGCCAATATCAACAGGATATAAGGAATTGAACTCAAAGTTGTGTAGAGCCATACAATTATTTCATCGACAAAGCCACGGAAATAGCCGGCTATTGCACCGAGAGGAACGCCTATAACCATACTGATAACAGAAGCCCAAAGAGCAACGGTCATTGAAATTTTGACGCCGTACAGGGTCTTCCTAAGAACCGAGCGTCCCAAAAAATCTGTTCCTAAAATATTCACGGCACTTGGCGATTCATACTCGCTGCCGACTTTTTCATCCCATCTTGTAGGTCCTATCTCACAATCACAAAGCTCTGCGGCATAGATAAACACTGTGAGCAGTAAGTATATTATTATTATCGCAAAACAGACCATCGCCAGCTTGCGCTTACGAAGCCGTCGAAATCCATCAGACCAAAGCCCTCGGCCTTTGGGCAGTTTTTTCTCAATTATACTGTGCTGTTCATTCAAGAGAAATCCTCGGGTCAACGAGTGAATAGCAGATATCTGTCACCAAATTAAATACAACAAAAAGTACAGCCCCGATATAGGTCATTGCACTGATAACCTGGAAATCACGTGCTGCTATTGCCTCTATCATCAAATACCCCAATCCCGGAATACCAAAAAACCTCTCAAGCAGCAGCGAACCAAGAAACAAAAATGGTATAGCCAATACCACCTGCGTAATAATTGGTATCATCGCATTCTTCAGGACGTGCTTGAACAGCACACGTCCCGGGCCGAGTCCTTTCGCAAAAGCGGTACGAACATAATCGTTGCGCATCTCGTCGAGCATCACAGTTCGATAGAAGCGCAGATTCCTTCCCAAACCTGCAACAATACCAATAAGTACCGGCAAAGCAACATATCGCAAAGGCGATAAATCAGGCCAGAAAAACACCGGGAACAGGCCCCACTTAAATGCCAGGAAATACTGCCCAAAGAGAATAAAGCTCAAAAAAGGCATACTCATACCTGCCACACAAACCAGAACCGCCAAAACATCAATTACGCTTCCGCGCAGAAACGCCACTATCAACGCCAGGCTGACCGAAATAACAACTGTCCCGAAAAACATTGGGATTGTCAATGAAAGTGACGGCCCGGCACCACGCTTGATTTTATCGATTATCAATTCGCGGTCGCTCCATGAACGTCCGAAATTGAAAGTAGCAGCGTTCTTCAGATAGGCGAAAAACTGATTGTCCCAGGCAAGAAACAGTGGTTTGTCCCAGCCATATTCCCTGCGTATCTCTTCTCTGACTTCTTTGGAGGCTGATTTTCCGGCAATCTGGTCGGTAACATCACCGCCGACAACATTAAACAACACAAAAGTAACCAGCAACACGCCAAATACAATTGGTACCGTATAAAAGAGTCGGCGTATGATATATGTAATCATTTGCTCGTCCTGAAAAGCTCATTGTAAGCGACACGTTTCGCCTTGTCGATTCTGCGATACTTACTAAGCCCGTATCCAAATGCATGAGGCTTATAATTGTACAGCCAATCATGATACAGCACAAAGGCAACGCCATGCATCAAAAATACTGCGGGACAGTCATCAACAACTATCTGCTCAGCTTTACGATAAAGCTCGGTGCGTTCATGGCTGTCAGGCATAGTTAAGACTTGCTCATATAGCCTGTCGAAATCGGGATTGGAATAATTAAAATTATTTGGTCCGGGCGAGGAATTCTTACTATAGAAAAGCTGTAGAAAATTCTCCGCATCGGGATAATCAGCTATCCACCCAAGCGAAAACATTTGTGCGCTTTTAGTTTTGATTTTGTTTTGAAATGTAGGCCAATCCATATAGTCAATCTCGACGCTCAGCCCGACACTTTTAAAGCAGCGTTTAAGAAATTCTCCGCGCTGTCTGAAAACCACATCCGTCCCCGGCATCGCAAGCGTCAGTTTAGGCAATCTGCCTCCATGAATTTCCTCTGCCTTTTCAACTAATTGCCTGGCTCTTTCAGGATTATATCCCGTTCTGACCGTTTCTCCAATTCCCGGATTATATGCCTTCAGCAATGGAGGGACAAAGCCATAGGCCACCTCGCCTCGATTATTAGTAAACAACTCAATGTATTTCTTTCGGTCAACAGCGCAACTTATAGCTTCCCGCAACGGTTTATTCCCGCCTAACAGCTCATCATCCATATTGAAGCCGAGCCAGTATGTGCTCGGGTCGCGAAACACACGCAGATGGATATTTCGCCTTTGCATCAGGGCTGTCAATCCACCCCTCTGGTCAATCGCCTCGTTAAAGTTATCTTTAGGAATTCCTGAGGCATCAATTTTGCCCTGCACAAACAGAAACCATCTCGGTGGGTCTTCCTGCACAATCATCATCAGGATTTTGTCAACCATCGGTAATGGCACACCGGCATCCGCCCCTCCGTGTGGATAAAATTCATCTCTAAAATTAGGATTCTTAACCAGCTCAATATAACTTCCACGGTGCCATCGTTTCAATTTGAAAGGCCCAGTCCCCACAGGGTGATTTATAATATCCCTGCCATAATAATCGATTGACTCTTTTGCAATTGGAGCGGTAGGCAGATGTGCCAGAAGATATGTTATTTGCGGCCACGCTCTTTTGAGTTTTATAACGAGCGTGTAATCATCACTCGCCTGCAATCCTTCAACCTGGCGGGAATAATCCACATCTGTTGTCCTTTTGCAGGTTTTGGTATACTCACGAAACTCATCGAGCCCAACTATCCTGTTATCGAAAATCCACCAGTTTTTGCTAAGGTATTTAATATTGGCTATTCTTTTCCATGCAAAAACAAAATCACCTGCTTTTAGTTCTCTTGTTTTGTTGCTTTTAAAGCAGGCATCATCTGCAAAATGAATGCCTTTTTTGATTTTTATAGTAAAGGTAAGACCGTCATTACTAACCTCCGGCATACCTTCAGCAAGTGCAGGTATCAACTCATACGGACGTTTGAGATAGTGATATTGGTAAAGGCATTCAAAAATCTGGCTGGCTACCAGAGATGAAGTCGTATCTCCGATATCACCCGGGTCGAGCCCCCTCACCTTGGCTGCTAACGCACTATACAGAACAACTTCGTTGCTGTCAACGATTGACGTTGAACTATCGCATCCTGCAATAATCAACAACATCGCCGCAAATGCAACGCTTAAAAACTTTAACTTAAAGTTCATTTGCTTTAATTATATTTGTCCGTTGTGTATTGTGTCGCGCGTATTTAATCACCACTAATCAATTCTTCAGGTGGGTCAGGCAACCCAGGCGGTTCGATACGTCTGCTGCCGTCAGCATTTGTACCATAATCGAAACCGAGTTTTTCCGCCAATTGTCCAGCCCTGGTCTGGTCGCCGAGTAATCTGCTGTGCTCTAATAAAAGTGATGTTATATCCTCATGTTCGAGTGCTCTTTTAATCGTCGCCTGTGGTTTTTCCAGAATCCTGCTGACGCAGCTTCTCTCTATCTCTGTCAATACCGATGCCAGTTTTCCCTTTTGAGCCGCACTTAGAATATTTCTGCCCTTGACATATCTCTGTATTACGCACGAATAAAGTCGGCCAAAACTTCTACCAACTGTTGCGCCGTTCGGCGAAGAAGCCAGCTTATCACACAGGCCATTCAAGACAACGCTATCAAGATGTTCGTATTCCACATCCCAGTTTGCATATTTACTGATTCGCAGATTCGCAATCTTAAGCAACAGCTCCTCGCCTTCACGCACGTCAATCCCGACAGCGAATCTCGACATCAGAACCAGTATTTCATCACTGCTGCTCTCGACGAGCTGCAACAACTTGACAGTAATTTCCGATGCCGGTTTCGTTTTTTCGGAATTTAATTTCGCGATAATACCCGGATTTGTAACAGCATGAACCGCCCAGTAGCGAATCACCATACTATCATCATCTAATCTTGCAATCGCCAAATCTGCCAGTCGGACTTCTTTCAGCCCGTCTATCAGAATCAAAAGATTAACCACCGCGATTGATTGATGCTTTTCCGTCTCCAGCTTCGCTGCAAGTTCAA
>CBDVDM010000045.1:0-9816 GCA_965372745.1 uncultured bacterium | reverse complement strand
GCTCGCGCCAGCCTGACTCCGCCTGAAATTGATGTTACAAAGGAAGTTCAGAAGCATTACAAAAAGTTAGACACAACCGGCCAGCTGCCGCCTGGAATGTCACGCAGGGAAATTATCGCCCAGTTGACCAGCCAGAAAAAAATGGCCCAAAGAGCTGCCGGCCCGGCGCAGGAACTTCTCTGGGAATTCGAAAATGTAAAACCGCTCGAAGCAAACCAGAGTTTATTCATCAGATTCAAATATGACGTTTCTGTCAATCCGCCGGACCTGCATGTCTTTGGCAGATTCGATGTCGGCGACATCAGACAACTCAAATACGGCAGTATTGAAACGCCGGTTTATCGTTTCGACCGAAAGGACATCATACGCACCTTCCATGAAATCCAGGTACCTGCTGACGCAATTGCAAAGGACGGTTACCTCGCTGTCAGGTTCTTAAATATACCATTAAATAACACTGTCGTTATCTTCCCTCCGGAAGACGGACTTGAAGTTCTTTACAAGGCAGATACTTTCACCGCCAATTTCATAAAATCCGTCCTTTTAATTTTGTTGCGTCTTGTCTTTCTTGCCTGTCTGGGGATATTTGCCGCAAGTTTTCTTTCATTTCCGGTTGCGATTCTACTTTCGCTTGCTGTCTTTTTTACAGGCACTACCAGCAGTTTCTGCCTGGAATCTTTCGAGTTACTTAGCGAAGAAACAGGCATAATTTATAATTTTACAGTCAGACCTTTTGTGCTCCTTTTACCCCGGTTTGACACATTCACACCTGCTAAATTTCTGGTACCAGCCAGATTGTTATCATGGACATTATTAGCTAAAGTTACTGCCATGATGGTTTGTTTTAAAGCTTTAATATTATTAATTTTTGGCTTAATCATTTTCAGTTATAAAGAGATTGCAAAAGTTATTGTATAACCCGTAAATACCTGGAACTTAAAAACTCATGCGTTTGCGAAATTTAATAATCTGTTTCACAGCGACACTTCTTGCTGCAGCTTTACTAATCGGTGCAGGTGCCCAGATGGATTATATAAATGCAAAACGCCATGAAATGAAGCTTATAAGCAATGACGCTTTGGAAAATGCGCCGCCTTCACTGGCCTTTGCAACTGTTGCAATGGGGGCATTCAGAGGCCTTGTTGTTGATATTTTATGGATGCGAGCCGATAAGCTCAAAATGGAAGGCCAATTCTTCGATGCAAAACAATTAGCCGAATGGATTACGACGTTACAGCCGAGATTCGCTTCAGTCTGGGATTTCCATGCATGGAATATGGCATACAATATCTCGGTCGCTATGCCCGCAGAGCAACCGCATGAAAGATGGAGATGGGTCAAAAACGGATACGAACTACTGAGGGACCAGGGCATACCTTTAAACCCCAAAAGTATCATCCTGTACAGGTCCCTTGCATGGATTTTCCAGCACAAGATGGGCGGCATAATGGATGATGCTCACAAATACTATAAGCTGCAATTGGCGACCATGATGGAACCGCTGCTCGAACCTGCTGACAGTGACTTTTTCGACGCCCTTGCCGAAACACCGACTGACTTGGAACAAATCATCAATGACTCTAATATCATCCCGTTAATCCAGGCTTTAAAAGAATCAGACCCAATCTTTGACGACAAAGATACACTGATACAGAATTATTTATCTTTAAGGCAAAACCCAAATAGGTTCGACACACAGGTTTTTAGTGTAATTGACGAATTCAGAGGCACAAAAGCTCTCAGGAACTTTGACCTTTTTGCAAAGGCACATGAGCTGCGAAACACATGGAAACTCGAGCCTGTTTCGATGAAGCAAATCAACAACACTTATGGCCCGGTTGACTATGACGACCCAAACAGGCATCTCCCGCTGGACTGGAGACATCCGGACTCTCACGCTATCTACTGGGCTGTAAAGGGTCTGGAAATCGCAGGAAAAGATGAATTCTCAATAGACGAGACGAATACAGACCGTATCATTATTCACAGTTTGCAAAATCTGTTTAACAATGGAAAAATATTTATTTATTCCATTCCAGCACCATCACAGCAGAATGCACAAATCCAGCCCGGTGACAGACTGTCTGATTTGCCGATTCAGACTAAAACCGTATATCTGCGCAAAAACCTTAGAATGTTTGACCCATACAATAATGCTGTAATGGCTGTGATAGAAAAATATAAAGAGCTCAGAGGCGAAAAAGGTGCATACAAGACATGGACAACAGGTCATAAAAATATGCTCAAAAATGCCATCGTCGACTTTTATCTCGCCGGTCTGCAATCAAAAGCACAACAAATCTATAACCAGCTTAAAACACTCTATCCGTCAGCTGACCTGAATGTCCCTGTAGCCGTTTTTACAAGAAGCCGAATAAGAGACAAATTAGGCGGTCTTGGTATCCATGATGCACAGAAAATAATTCAGGCCCTGCTGCAGGAAGCTTACTTTAGATATGCAATGCACGACGATGATGAATGTTTTGGAAGAGAACAAATGGCGAAGGAAGTCTATGAGCATTACAGGGACGGCTTTAGCGGCGAAGAAAGAGTCATGCTGCCGGACCTTAAATTTCTAAGATTCCTTGCTCTTATGGACTTTGTAAACTCTCCATATTATCCACCTAATCTGAAACAAAGCCTTATCGAGAGAATCAAAATTGAAAGACCTGACCTTGCAGAAAAGTTTAAACAGTTCGAGCAAAAAATACTGAGGCAAATGGAACAATCTAAATAGCACCAATGGACACGATACAACACATGCAATATGACAAACTAACCGTTTCACAGAGAAATGCCGTCCTTCATAAAAATGGTCCTTTACTCATAATCGCAGGCCCGGGAAGTGGCAAAACCCGTGTAATTACATATCGAATTGCAGCGCTAATTGATTCAGGAGTAAATCCTTATAATATCTGTGCGATAACATTTACAAACAAAGCAGCAGAAGAAATGCGGCAGCGTACCTTTGCCCTTGGTGTATCAGCAGGTGCTCATGTCAGCACTTTTCACTCTCTTTGTGTAAGGATTCTTCGACAATACGCACATACTGCCCGGATAAATTCAAATTTCAGCATCTACGATTCGGCTGAACAAACACAGTGTATAAAAAAGGCAATAAAAAACTGCGAACTTGATACCACCAATTTCTCGCCTGCCCGTATGCTCGAAGCTGTCTCGACCCTGAAAAACAAACTCATTGCTGTCGATGATTTTAAAAAACAGGCAGAAGATTTCTTCTCTAACACATTGGCAAAAATATACGGGCATTACCAGAATATTCTGGATGAAAATAACGCTCTTGACTTTGACGACCTGCTTATGAAAGCCGCTCTCCTGCTCGAAAATGACAATGACATCTGTCAACAGCTTGGCGACCGCTATAAGTTCCTGCTCATCGATGAATACCAGGACACCAACCATGCACAGTACAAAATAGCAAAAGCAATAGTTTCAACCCATAATAACATCTGTGTTACCGGCGACCCCGACCAGTCGATTTATCGCTGGCGAGGGGCCGACATCAGGAATATCCTGGCTTTTGAAACAGATTACCCTGATGCAACTGTCATCAAACTCGAAGAAAATTTCCGCAGCACCGCCAACATCCTCGAAATCGCTGATAAATTAATTGCTAAAAATCAGAACCGGAAACAAAAAATCCTTATACCAACAAGGCCATCGGGCAGAGACGTTACAGTTACCGGTTTTGAAGATGAACGCATCGAAGCTCAGGCTGTTGCTGAACAGATTAAGGATTTAACGAACAGCGGCACACAACTGAGGGATGTGGCTGTCTTCTACAGGGTCAACGCTGCCAGCAGGGCCATCGAGGAAGCGTTTATAAAAAACAAAATCCAATATCAGATTGTCCGGGGAGTCGAGTTCTACAACAGAAAAGAAATCCGCGACCTGCTCGCATATTTAAAAATCCTCGCCAATCCTCAGGATGAAGTCGCCTGTTTACGAATTATCAACACGCCCACGCGAGGAATTGGAAAAACCACTATTGAAAGAGTTCTTGTCTATGCCCGTTCAAAAAATATTACTTTCTATGATGCCTTGAAAAACGTTGGCAAGATTGATGCTCTTTCCAATGCACCGAAAGCTAAAATCGCTGTCTTTGTAAATATGCTCGAGCAATTCAAAAAAGACACAGACAATAATGTCGGACCACTCGCAGAAAAAATCTTCACCGAATCCGGACTCGAAAATTACCTGAAAACTGCAAAAGACCAGGACGCCCTGGAAAACGTTAACGGACTTATAAACGCCGCCCACGAATATGACAAGCAAGCCGAGCAACCCACGCTGCTTGATTATCTCCAGCAAATCTCTCTTTTCAGTGACACGGACACATACGACGAATCGAAAGGTGCTGTCGCTCTTACGACCCTTCATGCAGCAAAGGGGCTTGAATTTGAAAACGTTTTTATTGTCGGTCTCGAGGACGGCATGCTTCCGCACGAAAGATGTTCCGGAAATGAAGACGAATTCGAGGAGGAACGCCGGCTCTTTTTCGTCGGTATTACACGTGCAAAAACACGGCTTTTTATCAGTTTTGCAAAATACCGGACCATAAGAGGCCAATTCCTGCGGACCACGCCATCACCGTTTCTTTACGAACTTGGAATCATCCTGACAGATTCAACCGAAGAAAACGAGTATCATGAACAAGACGATGATGATATAGACATCGGTCAATACGACTACTCTGACCGGCAAGCTCAGCAGTTTTCCAAAGGCCAACTCGTCAGACACACTAAATTCGGCCTCGGAAGAATCCAGAAATTTAGCGATACCGGCACAAATGGCACTGTAGAAATCCAATTTAATACAGGACAAACAAAAACCCTGATGCTAAAATACGCTAACCTTGAAAAAATAGTATAACTTATTGGCTATAAAGGAGGATGTTAATGACTAAAAGTCAAATTAAACTCTACTATAAAAATGTCATGGCAGATGTAATCGGCGATGAACATGGAATCACAAAATCCCAGTTTAAGCAACTTGCTGAAAAAACGATACCCTTGATTAAACAGGTAAATGATGAAAGAAAAACCGGTAAAACTCCCTACAGGGAGTTACCTTATAACGATAACACCGCCAAACAGGTAAAAGACCTTGCTGCCGAATTAAAAGGCGGCTGCGAAAACCTTGTCGTCCTCGGAATCGGCGGTTCCGCACTTGGCAACATCTCGCTGCAGACAGCCCTGAATCCTTATATGTATAATATCGACCGGAACCAGCGTTCAGGTCCACGGCTTTTCGTCTTCGATAATATCGACCCTGCTCAGCTCGGTTCATTCCTCGACTGGGTTGCTGACAAACTTGACAAGACTATTTTCAATATCATAAGCAAATCAGGCCGAACCGCTGAGACCGCAAGCCAATTTCTTATCGTTCGCAAAATGCTCATTGACAAACTCGGCAGCGACGACCTTAAAAACCAAATCGTTGCAACAACCGACCCAAAACAGGGAACCCTTCGTCAAATCGCAAACGATGCCAATCTAAAAACACTTGAAGTTCCCGATGGCGTTGGTGGAAGATTTTCTGTCCTAAGTGCTGTCGGCCTTTTCAGTGCCGCAATGTGTGGTATTGATATTGATGCACTCTTGGAAGGTGCCCGCGATATGGACAAAACCGTAAGCAATGAAGACTTTTACAAAAACCCTGCGGCAATTAACGCCGCCATCAACTATCACTATTACAATAATGGAAAGAGAAATTCGGTCATAATGCCGTACAGCTACCATCTCAAGGACCTCGCTGACTGGTATCGCCAACTCTGGGCTGAAAGCCTCGGAAAAACAAAAGACCTGTCCGGCAAAACTGTCAACATCGGGCCAACTCCGATAAAGGCGCTTGGCACAACCGACCAGCATAGCCAGGTCCAGCTATACCGCGAAGGCCCGAACGATAAATTATTTACTTTCCTTGAGATAAAAGATTTCGTTAAACCTCTGGCAATAGGCCCGGCTCCAGAATCTGCTCCCGAATTAGGCTACCTTTCATCTTCCGACTTGAGCCTATTAATGAACAGTGAGAAAAAGGCCACCGAATTTGCTCTGCTAAAGGACAAGCGTCCATGCCTGACCATTCTTTTCGACAAAATTAATCCTTATACTATCGGCCAGTTCATTTATTTATTCGAGGTAACAACTTCCTTAGCCGGAGCATTATTCAATATCAATACCTACGACCAGCCAGCAGTCGAACTTGGTAAAGAGGCTACATTTGCATTGATGGGAAAAGAGGGCTTCGAGGATTTAGCCGAGCATATCCAGCCGTTTACCAAAGTTGATGGAGACTTTCTGATTTGATATCCGGATTTTCTTTGAAAATTTTAAGCTTAATCTCTGCTGAACATCTCACAGCCATCCGACTGGCTATTATGTTCACTGTCCTGGTAACCGGTCTTTTTTTTGGATACCTTGCTTCTAAGCATTCAGTATCTTCCGAAAATCTCGCCAAGAAAATTATGACCGCGGTCTTAATCTGTTTCAACAGCCCGATTGCACTGTTTGTAATCTGGCGAATGAAACTGACCCGCCAGCTAATCTGGCTGCCTCTAATCGGCGTTTGTCTAATGACAACAATTTCGTTTCTCTCGATAAAACTTTTTTCTCTTTTTAACCTCAACCACAAAACCCGATTGACTCTTACCCTGGCAGGGGGGCTGAGCAATATCGGATATACCGGCGGTGCATTTGTCTGCTATGTGCTTTTCGGAACAGTCGGACTGGCGGTTGCCAATATTTATCTGTTATTATGGGTGCCAGCCGCTTATTTAATCTTCTTCCCGATGTTAAAGGCTTACGAGCTTAATTCAACCAAAACTGACCGGAATCCTAAATTTAAACTTTTGTATCTCCTTGATTTTCGCCTCCTTGCCGTATTAGCCTCGATTATTGCGATAGTATTAAACCTCACAAACGCCAAATCTCCACAGCTTGTATACAAATTTCATATAATTGATATTCTTATCTATTCCGCTTCATTTCTCGCTTTTTTCGCTATCGGACTGCGAATTAAACCTGCACATCTCAAAAATTATATAAACTTGTACTTTATCCTCTCTGCGGTAAAATTTATCATAACGCCGGTTATAGCTCTTTTAATTCTTTGGCTACTGGCTCTGACCGGCGTTGACCTGAATATTCTTGTTAAAAAAGTTGTAATTGTTATGTCAGTTGCACCAACCGCTGTCTTCATGGTGACTATGAGCAACGTGTTTAGTCTGGATTCGCGACTGGCAAGTGCTCTTTGGCTGGTAAATACTTCTACTTTCTTAGTAATTGTTATGCCGATTTTACTGTTGCTGATTAGCTGAAAGGATTTGAGATATGGATTACGTTGTAATTATGGCAGGCGGCACCGGAAAAAGACTTTGGCCTCTAAGCAGAAAAAAACGTCCGAAACAGGTTTTGAGATTACTCGACGGAAAAACCCTGCTTAATCACTGTTTCGACCGTTTGGCTCCGGTTTTTGACAGGGAAAATATCATCGTACTAACCAATATCAATTATGTCGACATCGTTCGTGAAAACCTTCCTGAGCTTGCACCTGAGAACATCATCGCTGAACCAGACGTGCGGGATACCGCAGGCGCAATCGGTCTGGCTGCTACAATCCTGATGACAAAAGACCCCGATGCCACAATGGCTGTCGTTACCGCCGACCAGTTGATTGAACCGCCGCAGGTTCTCCAGCAGGCAATCAAAGATGCTCTTGTCTTTGTAAACGAGAATCAGGACAGTCTTCTTACATTCGGCGTCAAACCGACCTTTCCAAGTACTCAGCTCGGCTATATTAAATGCATCAATCCGCAAAAATGCTCCAACTGTCAAAACGACATATATACCGTTGAAGACTTCAAGGAAAAACCCGATGAACAAACAGCAGAGCAATATTTAGATACCGGACAATTCTTCTGGAATTCCGGTATGTTCGTCTGGAAGGCAAAAACTATTCTGGACAAACTCGAAGAATTTCTCCCCGATTCCGTCGAACCATTGCAAAAAATAAAAGCTGACTGGGATACTCCCAACCGGCAGCAAACCCTTGAACAATGGTTTGTCAAACTTCCCAAAATCAGCATTGATTACGCAGTTATGGAAAAAGCTGATAAAGTCTATGCTATAAAGCTCGACTGTCGTTGGCTCGACATGGGTGCATTTACCGCCTTAGCTGATTTCATAAGCTCTGACAAAAACAACAACATTGTCGTCGCAGGCTCTAACGAACTTCTCGATTGCAGGGACAGTATCATCGTTACCGAGGACCACGGTCACTTGATAGCCTGTATGGGTCTCGATAATATTGTCGTAGCACATAGCCCTGATGCTACATTAGTCTGCCACGTTGACCAGACCCAAAGACTAAAAGAACTACTGAACATGATTGAACAAAATAAAGGCCATAAATATTTATAACGGGCAAATATGCGGTATCTTGCTATAGATTACGGTATCAAACGAACGGGGCTGGCTATCTGCGACCGCAGCGAAATCTTAGCGTCACCATTCAAGGTAATACAGGCCGACAAAAACACACTCATAAAAAAAATTAAAGAAATTATCGACTCCGAACATGTTGATGCAATCGTTCTCGGCCTGCCTTTAAACATGGATGACTCGAAAGGCCGTCAGGCTAAAATTGTCGAACAGTTTGCGGAACAATTAAGAAAAAAGCTCGATATCCCCCTTTATTTTCAGGACGAACGATTATCGACATTTGCAGCGGAAGAAAAAATCGCCCCTGCTGAATTAACAACAAAAAAGAAAAAAAAACGTCTCGACGCCGTCGCTGCTGCACAAATCCTCGAAACTTTTCTTGAGCAAAAAAACTCATGAGTTTAAAATTAAAAAAACTACTAATTGTTGTTGTTCTGCTCATCACACTACCGACTCTTGTCCATGCGAATCTGTCCAAAAAGATTAACAGCATCATCTCTCAAAAATCTCTGGAAAAAGCACGGTTCTCTATACATATCATAAAAGTTGATACCAGCAAGACCGTATATGCCCACAACGCTGATGTCCCTCTCATACCAGCTTCAAATATGAAACTTATCATTACTGCTGCCGCCTTAAAAACATTAGGCTGTAACTTTAACTACGAAACTAAAGTCGGTCTTTGCGGTAACACCTTAGCCATAATCGCAAGCGGTGATCCTTTATTAGGCGACAAAATTACGGATTCTAAATACAATCGAAAACAAAACTGGATACTGGATGATATCACACAAAAACTAAAAGCAAAGGGCATAACAACAATCGAAGATATTGTTGTTGATACTACGATTTTCGATGACCGGCTTATCCATCCAAACTGGCCAAAAGAACAACTCAACAAATGGTATGCCTGTGAGGTTTCAGGGCTTAATTTCAACGCAAATTGTATCGATATAACAACCAGAAACGTAAATGGTGAAATAACGATAACCACAGAGCCTAAAACTACTTACGTTAATATTGTCAATAAGGTAATACCAATTAAAAAAGGTAAAAGTGCTGTCGGTGCTTATAGGAACAGCCGAATAAATCATATTACCGTAAAAGGCAGGTGCAAAAAACAGCAGGGGCCTTTCACTGTCGCAATCCAAAGACCTGCCGCTTTCTTTGGTTTTCTCTTAGCTGAACATTTAGCCGAAAATGGTATAGCCACAAAAGGTCTGTTCGTCGAAAAAACAATTGACTATGATTGCAACTTCGAACAACTATCGGCGTACACAACATCATTAACCGATTGCATATCACGATGTAATAAAGACAGCCTTGGCCTTGCCGCAGAAGCTCTGCTTAAAAC
>CBDVDM010000044.1:0-9913 GCA_965372745.1 uncultured bacterium | reverse complement strand
AACCGAGCCGTCATTATCTTCCGCACTCGGTGTACCACTCCTGCTCCAGAACACCTCAACCCGCAGCTCTTTCATCTCAACGCCATTGAGTGTAACCAGTGTTGGTGTGGCGGGTAATACCGCGTAGTATGTTGCCCCGGTTCCTCCCTCAAGCGTTACTGTATAGTTTCCGCCTGAGCCTGTGACTTTAAGGCCGGTTTCATCTCTGGTCGGGGGCAAGGTATTTCCATGTGTGCCTTTCCAGTCCTCCAGCAGAAGCAAGCCGACGCGTGCAGCGCCAATCTTGACATCGGCCTTGCGGGCATCCAATGCGGAGTGATAGCGGTACATCATCGCCCCCAATACACCGACTATGATTACGGTAATAGCTACCATTATCTCGATTAACGTCAAACCAGAACGGCTTTTTTTCGATGTTTTCCCCATGTTCCGCTGTCCCTTCAAAGCCAATTCAGTATATCAGCATTTCAAAGAAATGCAATAAAAAAACCGGCCGAGAACCCCGAAGGCCCCGGCCGAGTTATAAATCTTTAATCATACTTGGAAAAACAAAATTAACTTCTCAAAATTAGTTCGGAGTCCAGATACCTTCTCCACTGGTAACAGTAAGTGTCATATCTGGAGGATTAGTAGGGGCAGCTGCTCTGGTACTGGCCGTAGCATCTACAAAAATGGTCCAGGTATTGGTTCCGAGGACTTCAAAACTATAACACCCATCAATAAAGTAGGTACCATCAAGATCGCCATCTGCAAAACCGATGTCACTGGGCAAAGTAAGGCCATTGGGGTCGCGGCCCTCTGCCTCATAGGCACGAAGTGCCACCGAAATAGTACCAGCGCCGGCCTTGCCCTCAGACCACTTGGCAGCGTCGATACGGCCGCGCAGGATTGGGATGGCCACAGCGGCCAGAATGGCAACTATCAATATCACCACCATCAATTCAATCAGTGTAAAGCCTTTTCTACTTAACATTTTCGTTCTCCTAAACAATATTGACAATTTTTTAAACTATTGACTTTTTGAAATCACATTCACTTAGACAATATAAATCCTTATTTTCTATTTATCGGATAACTACCAGCCGGCATTTACTTAAAAACATGAATAAAAGTAATTTACCCAAATTAACAAGGGATTTTTAGTCCGCATTACCCCTGTACATCTGAGAGATAGAATATCGGCAGATACAGGGCGATAACTACTACGAGCACTATACCTCCTACAATTATTATCAGTGCCGGTTCGAGCAGTTTGGTCATCGTGTCTATCAGCGCCTCGACCTTTCGCTCGTAATAATCAGCGGTCCTGTCCAGTACCTCCGGCAGTGAGCCTGCCTGCTCACCGACACGCACCATTTTTAATACAAGGTTCGGAAATATCTTAGCTGCTGCAAGGCTGAAAGATATACTCGACCCCTTGACAATGTTCTCTTTTGCGATAAATATCGCATGTTTTATCACATCGTTTTTTGACATTGCCCCTAATATATCGAACGAATCCAGCACAGAAACACCTGCCGACAGCAGCGCAGAACTTGTCCTGCAGAACAACGCCATAAACGCCATCAGTATTATCTTGCCGAACAACGGCAGCGAAAGTGTAAACCTGCCTAATTTTTCATGTCCCTTTTTCGTCCTGCAGTACCATACCAGGACCATGATAGCAATTATAAGTCCCGGCAGAACGTATAGCATATTGCTCATAATAGCGTCGTAAACCGCCAGAAACGCCGTCGTAAAAGCAGGTAGTTTTCCACCTATCGTATCGAATATCGTTCGGAACTGCGGAATAATATAGACCGCCATCACGGTAACAATGACAAATATGAATCCAATCACAAACAGAGGGTAGGCAAGAGCTCCTCTTACCTTTTTGATTAGTTTGTCGCGATTATCATAATAATCGGCTAATCGCCGAAGCACCATAGGCATAGACCCGCTGGATTCACCGGCAAGAATCATACCGTGAAAAAGCTTGTCGAACACATCCGGATACTCCGCTAAGCAATCAGAAAAGGGCTCACCGCCTCGGATACCCACACCGAGATTTCTTATTATCCTGGCGAACCTTACGTTTTCCATATCATCTGCTATCGTGTCCAGCGATTCGATAATCGATATTCCGCCCTCCATCATCGTAGCAAGTTGCCAGCAGAAGTTGGCAATATTAGCGCTGTTGACCCTGCCATGTTTTCGGCGTTGTCTTTTTTTCTTTGTCAGACCTAATTCTTCGACTGTTATCGGGATAAAATTATTATCTCTCGCCCACGCCAGCACATCATGCTGACAAACAGCCTTGCGGGTACCCTCATGGCGCAGGCCTGACTCGTCCCTGACTGTATAACTAAATTCTCTCATCTATATCTTACCGCTCTCTAGAGCACTTTAATATTTTCTGTTCGCATTTAGGCCGTCGTGAGGACGAGGCTGGCAAAGAAGATTGCACAGCAATATTGAAATATTGCGAGCAAATCTGATACCGCCGGCCGAAGACGCAACAGGCATAAAGCGAACACGAAAAATTAAATTGCTCTATACCCACAAATACAGCCAAAATCTTAGCCGCTTTCCGCAATTACCATAAATATCGGCTCAAAAAACATTTAACATAAAACGATTTTAGCAATAAGGATGCGTTTTTTGCAGGGAGCTATCTTAAAATATTACACGTAAAATCGCCCTTAGCTACTGTTTTCTAATGAAATCAACATTACTTTTTTTGTATCATGGAAGTATAACGCCCGATAAACGTACAAATGAAGAAATACGGATATGCAAAATAATCATGAAAAAATCGGCAACATTGTGGAATTGATGAAACTGGCTCAGCAGACAAAAAAAAAGACGAAACGTCAAAGCATTTGCATTCGCAGTACCGTAACCACTGCTTAGCTGTTGTTATTATTGTCAGCGAAGGTAACTCGAAGCACTTCTTCAGCGGTAGTCAATCCATCAAGCATCCTGTTAACACCACTATCGAGCAAACTGCCATAACCTTTTTCACGCGACATTGCCCGTATCTGGGCCTCGGTACCACCGTCAACTATCTTTTGGCGAATATCTGTATCCATCATCAGAAATTCGAATATCGGCAATCTGCCAAGATAACCGGTCTTGTTACACATCTGACAGCCCGCACCATGGTAGAAAACAGCATTTTCAAAACGTTTCGGGTCAATGGCAAGACTGGCAATAAGTTCCGGGTCAGCCTCGTACGGAGTTTTGCAATTCGGGCATATCCGCCTTACAAGACGCTGAGCAACCACAAGATTGATAGTCGAAGAAAGCAAATAAGGCTCAAGTCCCATATACCTTAGTCTGCTGATTGCGCTGGGAGCATCATTGGTATGGAATGTACTTAATACAAGATGGCCCGTAAGCGAAGCCTTCATCGCAATCTCCATCGTCTCCTTGTCACGAATCTCACCTATAAGCACAATATCAGGGTCTTGGCGCAGGATAGCACGCAGACACAATGCAAAATCAAGGTCGATGTCAGGCTTGATCTGTATCTGATTAATACCACCTAACCTGTACTCGACAGGGTCTTCAACTGTGGTTATATTTTTGGTCGGGTCTTTCAGATAGTTCAATGCCGAGTATAGTGTCGTACTCTTACCACTACCTGTTGGTCCTGTAACTATCACTATACCGTGAGGCTGAGAAAGAACCTCTTTGAACTGCTTAAGCATATCCGGCTCAAGACCAAGTCTATCAAGCTCATAATCAACAGCCTTACTGTCAAGGATTCGCATCACAATCTTCTCACCATATATCGTGGGAATAGATGAAACCCGAACATCAATATCTCTGCCTGGAGCTTTGATTTTAAACCTGCCGTCCTGCGGCAATCTACGTTCAGCTATGTTCATCTGAGAAAGAATCTTCACACGTGCCAGCACCGCTGCTTGCATTTTACGTGGCGGCGGTACCATTTTGGTCAGAATACCATCGATACGCATACGGATAGCCATTGACTTATCCTGAGGTTCGATATGAATATCACTTGCACGACTCTTAACTGCCTGACTAAGCAATAAATCCACAAACCTTATCACAGGTGCTGTGCCCGCGGCCTCTTTATACGTATCGGTCTCGGTAATGTCCGCTTCAGCTGCATCAGCATGAGTAATCTCTTCGATTAGCAGGTCGTTTCCACTTGAAAGTGGATTCGTCTCAAACTCTACCAGATTACGCAGACGCTGTTCTTCCACGTCCGAACCGTGATATATCCGCTCGATCGCTGCAAATATTTCATCGTGTGTACCCAGAACGACTTTGATCGGCCGAAGGAGTTTCTGTTCAACAATATCGCGGGCAACTACATCCAGAGGGTCTGTCATCGCTACAATAACACTGTCGTCAGCATCACCAATAGCAATCAGCTTAAACCGCTTGGCGATGTTCTCCGGCAGCAGCCTTGCTATCTCGAGATCTATGTCATTAACATCATCCAGTTTGAATCGAGGCATCGAAAAATGGTCGGCAAGAGCATCGATTATTTCTGCCTCGCTGACTACCTTAAGCCTTAAAAGCACCTCTCCAAGACGCCCTCCGTTGTCACGTTGCTCACTTAATGCTTCACCAAGACTTTTTTTATTTAACAAACCCTTAGACACAAGGACCTCGCCAAATCGATTACGGGTCTTTGCACTCGGCCTGTTCGATGTTTCTTTAATATCCATTTTCTTACCCACTAACTATGAAACACAATTGCCAACCTCATCTACTCCAGGCTGCAATGTGTCATAATATCCTAAGCTCCGACTTACGCATCCATATATTTTTAGAGGGTACTTCCCTGCCTGATTGTTTACTAACAAAATAGCAAAACAAAGCCATTTTGTCAACGAATAACTCACTGGGCAGCAGTCAAAAAGGTGAACGTCCTATAACATGCGCAATCAAATAATACCACGTTGAAAACACGCCATAAAAACTAAAACTTTTTTGAAAAATCTCCTGGGTATCCATGTCCTGAGCATAATCTGTAACCTATGTTACCGGTTTGTACCCGGCCAAACCACGGCAATTCACATTGTCGATAAATCGTTATCCGTTTGTGTCCGGGTTCTATGGCCTTTCCTTTTTGCTCAAGTATAAAGATTAAATCTTTTTATACAGGTTCTTGTACTGAGTATCGAGACATCTGAATAACTCTTATTTTTGATAGGTCAGACAAATCTTTCCGGTATTTAAATGGGATAGTTTTCTTGTATAAACTAATTTAAAACCACGTTACCAGTATTGGCAGCCCGTAAAAAAAATGAAAAAAAAAGAAAAATCTCTTTACTCTACAATTTTTACCCTTAAAATTATCTTTGTGACCCTGTAAATAAGGTCTTCTGTGGAGATAAGGCAATTTTTCAGAGGTCCCACGCGGTTCCGGGAGAAATTATGTTAAGCAATAGACGAACTACAACCTGGTCTGATGATATTAAAAACCTGTCTTATAGCTCGAAAATCGTTCCAAAACTCTCATTTTTGCGACGGAAAGTCCTGGTTAAAATAATTCCAGTACCTACGTTAAAATGGGGAATTTTGGCCGTTTAGGTAGTTTGTCTTGACTTCTTAATAAAAAAATGGTAATATTGTATTTTACAAGGCTAAGCCTTAGGGAGCTGTATAAAATGAAAAATCGAGGAGCAATCTTTTATTCTGTGCTTTTTGTCTCTTGCTTGTTCTATGGCTTGAGTGAATCTCATGCTGACGATGCAAGTCTGCCTATTTTCAGCGGTACCGCTCAGCAAAAGAAAAAGGTTGAGGCTGCAGAGAAAATAGAAGAAAGACGAGAAGCTGCTGAAAAAGAAAAGAGAGAAGAGGCCAAAAAGGCAAAACAAAAAGAGGTTGAAAAAACAAAAGCTAAGGATGAAAAGCTAATTGAAAAGCTGACATTACCTGAAGATACAACACGGCAATTTACAGTAAAGCAAATCTTGATTAAGGGTAACACTTTGATTTCAACTGAAGAGCTTTTAAAGGATTTACCTTTAATATACAACTTATCCAATAAACCTCTCGAACAGGCTGAAAGTCGCTACCTGTATGATTTCAGGATTCTTAAAGACATAATAAATCAGCCGGGACTCGATAGAAAGATATCTGCAAGAACCATTCAAGGTTTCACCCAATATCTTCTTTCCGTATATCAAAGCAGTGGTTATGCGGGTATTTATGTATACGTACCGAACGAAGTTGTTACCGGAGACAAAAAACTTCATGACCAGATTTTACCTGTCGCGATAATTGAGGCTCAAGTATCTAAAGTCAGTGTCAATTACTATGACCCTGACCAAAATAAACTTGAGAAGGGTTATCTTCTTAAATCAACGCTTGATGAATGGTCGCCGGTAAAAGCGGGAGAAGTAGTAACTAATGAGAAAGAGCTTGAAGACTTTGTTAATCTGCTCAACGAGAACCCGGATAGATACGTAGCCGCCAAAGTAGTCAAAGGTGATGAAGAAAAGACCATCGGGATTGAGTATGACATCTACGAAGCTAATCCCTGGCATTATTTTATCCAGATAGACAACGCCGGTACCAGCGACAGAAAGTGGTCTCCAAGAATAGGCCTCATTAATACAAACCTTACTGGTAGAGATGATACTCTTACCGTTACCAGCCAAATACCTGTTGACGAAAATTTTGAAGACAATTATTCCGTATTCGGCAGTTATAATTTCCCACTTTTCACTCCTCGATTGCGACTTAACCTTTATGCCGCGAGAACTGAATTTGACGTTGATGCACCTGGTAATATCGACTTCGTAGGAAATGGCAAAATGTGGGGCGGCGACCTTCGTTTCAACGCTGCACAAATCGAAGGATGGTTCTTTGATTTGACCGGTTCACTGAGACACGAGGAAAGTAAAGTCACACCTTCGTTATTCCCTCAATTCCTTGGCTCTGACCTGGATATAGACACGTGGGGCATGGGAATAAGAATTCATCGCTCTGATGATATGACAAAAACTTCTTTCGGGTTTAATCGCACCCAAAGCTGCGGAGGCTCCAATCTTGCAGCATTTAATAAAGCACGAACCGGTGCAGACCCGGATTTCATAATTTTGAATTTCTCTGCTTCACATCAGCGGTTTTTGGATAAGGATAAAATCCAAAGACTTCTTGGTTCTTTTAACTACAAACGTACCAATACAAGATTGGTACCTGCAAAAATGTCTGTTTTTGGAGGACTATACACCGTCAGGGGATATGAGGAGAGCGATACTGTCGCTGACGACGGTGCATTATGGTCGGTACAGTATGAATATGACGTAGTGAAATATAATGAAGCAAACAACATGGCCGATACGGAAGACGAAAAGAAACCGTTTTTAAGAAAACTCGCTCCACTGGCCTTTTTTGATTATGCAAGAGCTCGCATAAAAGACCCGCTTGCCGGAGAGATTGGCGATACAACGATTTATTCGGTAGGCATGGGTATTCTTGTTGAGCTTGGCGACAATTTCAATGGCGGAGTTTTTTATGGCATACCGCTTCGTGATACAGCCGCTACTGGCAAAGGCAATGGCCGTGTAGGAGTTAACTTAGTATTTAAGTGGTAAGGAATAAAAAAGAGGGTAGGTAAGTTTAATAACTTTCATTGACAAAATTTAAAGTTGGCAGGGTAAAAAAATGATTGAGACAAGAAAAATCTGGAAAAAATATCGTTTAAGAAATTTAATTTCATGTTCTTTGGTCTTTTGCCTGTTATTCAATGCTCCTATAGCAGTATTGGCGGTAAGTGACCATAGTGTCCAGTATGGCGATGTGACGGTTCATTACAACGCTAACCATACGATTGTAGACATTACTTCGGACAATGCCGTAATTAACTGGGGAAGCCTGGATACTATCCATGGAGAAATTCTTCAGTTCTTACAGACAAGCAGCAACGCCGCGGTATTAAACAGAATAATCTCAGGCCTGCCGACACAATTTGGCGGTACCTTATTAGCCAATGGCAGGGTATTTGTTGTTAACCCTGCCGGCGTCATCTTTGGTGGTGGAGCTGTTGTTAATGTTAATCAGCTGGTTGCTTCCAGTCTTAACATAACAAACGAAGATTTTCTAAACGGCCAATATGAATTTTCCGGCGGCAACGGAGCTGTAATAAACCAGGGTGATATTATTGCCAATGATGTTGCTCTTATTGGAAAAAATGTATTTAACACCGGCACAATAACCAGCACAGGTGGATTTGTTGCAATGATTGCCGGAGATAAAGTGATTCTTGGCAAGCCGGGAAGTAACGTTATTGTTGAGGTTGCCTCTGTATCTGTGCCTGAGCTTTCAGATACTGTAGGTCAGGGAAATGTAATTAACGAAGGTATAATAAATGCAACAGGTGGCGAAATAGTTCTGGCTTCCGGCGATATCTTTTCAAGAGCTATCGATGGACTGGAGACTTTGTCTGTCAGGGTTGAAGGCGGAACCGGCAGGGTAGAACAATTGGGTACACTAAATGTTGACGGCGTCGATGGTAGCGGCGGAAGCATTACCTTAACAGCAACAGATGAAGTTGTTCTCGGAGATGGCAGCCTGACAACCGCAAATGCCGGAATAAACGGTGATGGCGGAGAGATTATCGCATATTCGACCGGCACAACCTTTTTCAACAAGGCAGCACAAATTGAAGCTAAAGGCGGCAGCGAAGCCGGAGATGGAGGCTTTGTCGAAATTAGTGGTGAGCACTTCCTTTTTGCCGGAACCGTAGATGTTTCAGCCATAAATGGGAGCGCTGGTACGCTATTTATCGACCCTGTAGATGTTGTCATTGCTGATGGCGAAAATTTAGGAGCAATTGACACCTTCTATGAAGAGGATATCGAAGCGATATCACAATCCGGGGCAGACTTTACGCTACAGGCTGACCATAGCATCCTAATTGAAGATATTGATGATGACCTAATTGAAGGTGGAGATGGTAATATAGAATTGTTTGTTACCGACAGTGACAGCTGGATTGAATTTGAAGACCTGTATGACAAAATTTACACCAATAAGGGCGATATTATTATGCAGGCCGGCGGTGGCGGTCTAATAATTGGTAATCTCGAAACCGGCTCGACAACAACAGATTATCCAGGCAGCATCTGGCTGACAACTACCAATGGCGGTGATATTGTTGTTGGTAAGCCAAAAGAACAGTCCTCCCAAAAAACGGGACTTCTCAGGGTTACAGGACGAGGCGATGGAATTATTATTGTTAATTCTGCAGGCGACATCGAACTTTATGGAACCTCTTCTGGCGGTTCAGCTTATTTAAAAATGAATCCAGTCCCGGATACACCCGATGAGGGCGAGACGACAATATGCCTCCTTGCCCAGGATGGAGATATAACTATACATGAATTTGTTGAAGCCTGGGCTCATGGTGAGAATTTCACAAAAGCAAAGATTGTTATTTGGGCTGGTGGCAATATAGTTGCAGAAGCACCTATACTGGCCGACGCTACTACCACAGGCCATGTTCTGGCCGAGGCAACTATTGATATATTAGCTGGCGGTACCATTACTCTACCTGGTTTCCCTAAAAATCCGCAAGTTCATGCAGATACAATTAATTTCAAGAGTAGTACGACTAAGAGCGAATCGGATCCAGAAGTTGGCGATCCCAAAACAGCTACGGGCACAATAACAGTCGAGGAAGAATATACAGGAGGCTGTCCAAACGGTGATTGTCCGACACCACCGTCAACACCGACACCAGAGCCAACACCGACACCGACTCCGACGCCAACGCCGACACCAACTCCGACACCAACTCCGACACCAACACCAACGCCAACACCAACACCGACTCCGACACCAACTCCGACACCAACACCAACACCAACACCAACGCCGACACCAACACCGACACCACCACCGACTCCAACGCCGACGCCGACGCCAACACCGACACCAACAC
>CBDVDM010000043.1:0-10604 GCA_965372745.1 uncultured bacterium | reverse complement strand
TTCGGTCGAAATGACATGCTCCTCCATCCTTTCGATAAACTCTCCACTTCACCATAGGCTACGAGAGGCAAGCTTTACTTCGTCATAGTCATTTTTAAATTGCACTGCGGGCGCAGGAAATTTGGGCGGTTAATTTTGCAGAAAAGGCAGAGGTGCTGCCGATGTAAGTTTGGCTTGGTAAAAAGTGAAAGCTGCCAGTGGTTATAAAGATATTTTTTATCGGACTCGAAAGGGTAAAGTGACGTGAAAGATGTAAAATCATATCCGATTGCAGTAAAATGCTTTTTGCTATGTGCGTTAGTGATAGTTTTTTGCAGCTGTGTAAGTTTTGATATTGGCGATTGGCCGAGCAAATTTGCTTATCCTCATAACAGTCCGGCAGAGAACTGGTGCGGGCCGACCGGTGCTTTTTGTGCTTATCAATTGCTTTATTATATAGGGCCTGGGGTTTTTGTGTTCTTAGTGGTTGCGAGTTGTTATCTGGCAGCGAGGTTGTTAAGGATTGAAATAAGCCAGGTTTTGCTGCGCGTGGTTGGATTGCTGCTGTTGACAGTTGCGGCATCGGGCAGTTTTTATTGTTTTTGGCCTCATAGTATATATAGTTTTCCAACCGGTTCGGGCGGTCTTGTTGGTGTTGGAGCGGTGGAATTTTTGCGTGGACATTTTGCGACATTAGGCACGTTTTTGCTGCTCGCGAGCATATGGCTCGTCGGCATAACCTTATTGGCTGACACTGCGGCATTGTATTGTTTTAAATGGCTCAGCCTGGGAATTTTGAGATTTGCAGGGTTGGCGGTACCTGTATGGTCGGCTGCCAGAAAGCATTCGGAGATGCTGGGTCGGATAGCCAGGAGGCTGCAGGTGAGACAAAAATCTGCAGAGCGTAAGCCTGCGATTGTACAGCCAATCACTGGTAGATTAAAGGTTGACAGTTCGGTAAGGCCCGGCGGTAAGTCTGAGGTGGTTGCGTTAAGGCCGCAAGAGCAGAAGAAAGTTAAAGTTCGCAAGTCTTATGTTCCCGAAAGCTATGAGGACTATGAGCTTCCGCCGCTGGATTTGTTAGCAGAGCCGGAGTTCGGTTATTCGGCGGTGCAGGGTAAGGTTGTCAAGGCGAAAGCTGCAACACTGGAACAGCTTTTGAGTGAGTTTAATATAAATGCCCGTGTTGTGGCGGCAGATACCGGCCCGGTTGTGACAATGTTCGAATTGGAGTTGTCGGCTGGGGTGAAGGTAAGCCAGATTGGTGCATTGTCAAATGATATGGCAAGAGCGCTTGGTGCAGGTGCGGTTCGCGTTGTTGCGCCGTTGCCTGGCAAGCACACGATAGGAATTGAGGTTCCGAATAGTGAGAAGGAAAAGGTTCGGATGAAGGACCTGTTACAGCTGGCAGGCAGCAGGCCGGAGCGGATGGAAATCCCGCTGTTTCTTGGCAAGGATTCGGCAGGTGAGGCGCTGGTGTCAGATTTGACGGCGATGCCGCATTTATTGATTGCCGGTACTACAGGTTCGGGCAAGAGCGTTTGCATCAATAGCATTATCGTCGGGATACTGCTTACCAGGCGGCCTGACGAGGTGAAGATGATTCTGGTTGACCCGAAGATGGTAGAGATGACGGCGTTTAATACCGTTCCGCATTTAATGTGTCCGATTGTTACCGAGACACAGCGGGCGGCGCAGATACTTGAGTGGGCGACGCAGAAGATGGATGAACGCTATGCACTGCTGGCCGAAGCTCGTGTGAAAAATATTGCGGAGTATAATATGCTCGGCCCCGAAGGTGTGATTGAGAGGTTCAATCCGAGCAGCGAAGAGGAAGCGGCGAAGATACCAAAGAAGCTTCCTTATATTGTGATTATTATCGATGAGCTGGCTGATATGATGATGACGGCAGCTAAAGAGATAGAGTCGTTTATTGTTCGTCTTGCCCAGAAGAGCAGAGCAGTTGGAATTCATATGGTACTGGCGACACAGCGACCACAGGCGACGGTGGTGACCGGTCTTATCAAATCGAATATGCCGACGAGAATAGGCTTTAGGGTCGCAGCGAGGATGGACAGCAGGATTATTCTCGACCAGAACGGGGCGGAAGCGTTGTTAGGGCAGGGTGACATGTTGTTTTTAAAGCCAGGTACAAGCGACCTTATTCGTTCACAAGGGACATTTGTTGATGATATTGAGGTGAAGCGAATCGTTAGACATCTCAAGGAGGTAGCGGAGCCTCAATTCCATCCTGAACTTCAGCAGTTGGGCAGGATAGATGCGAGCCATGCGGCGAAAGATGATATGTTCGATGAGGCTGCGAGGATTATTCTTGAGACACAGCGCGGCAGCGTGTCGCTGTTACAGCGGCGATTGAGTGTTGGCTATGCCAGAGCGTCGAGGATAATTGAGATGATGGCAGCGAGCGGGATTCTGGGTGAGTATAAGGGCAGCCAGGCCAGAGAGGTGATGATGACGCTGAAAGAATACGAGAAAATAAAACAGCAAATGGATGCTGATAAAAGGGACGGCTATTCCGATATGGAAGATGATGAGCCGGAAGAATCGAGTGTGTCGACGACATATCTGAGTGAGGGCCAGAAAGAATATGTTGCGGTAGATGCAGTAGATAGCGACGAAGGATAAATAGCTCAAATTGACCTATTATACGAATTACGATTAGTTAATGCGCTCGTGTCTCATTTCGAGCGAGCCATAGGCGAATCGAAAAATCTATTAAAAAAACAGATTTCTCCACTACGAGCCACTTCGTGGCCCTTCGGTCGAAATGACAACAGCGCACTTAATAATCGGACTTGGTATTAGTCAATTTGAGTGTCGCCCTTATTTCGTAGAACAGTTAAATAACAAAGGGTTCAAGTTGTTCACCTGAACCCTCCTTCTTTCATCACCCTTTGAACCTGTGTTCAAATATATACAACGCCCGATAAAATACAAGGAAATTTCCCACAAAACAGGAAAATTTCTTTACCCAAAATCCTTATTCTTGCGATGAGAGTGTGGTTCAGGAATTATTTTTCCGCTGCAAATCACAATAAGCTGATAATTGCTTATCATGGATTTTACTCAGGCCAAGCAGAGAAACAATAGCTCCTGCCAGCGCCATCGCCATATCGGCCTGTGTATCCCAGATGTCGCCCTGAGTCGCCAGAAAATGTTCTGCAGCTGCTTTGCCGAGCAAGGCGACCTGCCACTCAATAAGTTCATAAAACGCACTTGCCGCCAGGCAGATACAAACCACCACGAAAAAAAGCCATTTGCTTTTCGCTAACTGCGAGGTTCTTATTAAAAGCTCTCTTGCGATAATTGCCGGCACAAAACCCTGAGCAATGTGGCCTAAGCGGTCGTAATGGTTTCTGCTAAGATTGAGAACGTCTTTTAGCCAGTTAAACAACGGCATCTCTGCATAAGTGTAATGGCCGCCAATCATCAGTATGATACAATGAATCCAAATCAGCCAATATGCCAGAGGTGTAAATTTAAATCTCCTATAAGTGATTATCAAAAGGCAAACAGCAATTAAGGCAGGGGCTACTTCGAGTATCCAGGTAAGATAATCATGGGGATGGAAACCTGACCAAAAAAGAATCAGAAGAAAACTGATAAGCCAAAATGAAATTAACTTTTTTCCCGCAGTCATACAAATCCGTTGTTATTTTCCATTAGCAAACTTTAAAGCAACAGTGTTAATTCAATATCACAAAAGCGCCAGCTTCAGGCTCTTATCAAAGACGTGACCAGGATGTCCGCTGCAACGGCTACATTTTACTCAGGGCTGGAGCATAAATAAACTTTTATCTGAGACAGTTTCGATATAGTGCTTTATGACTGGCATTCGGAGGCTTTGCCAGATACCCTAACCACTATAATCGTTACTATTATCCTGAGCGGTTAGAGAAAAACAATTTTTTCTGAATAGTTTGAACTTTTTTTTACGAAAAAGCTATAAAGTAGTAGACATGGGTTTTTAGGTGTGTTAAAATACTTTATACAGGGTTGGGACTATCTCGCTTTCTCCTCTCCCTCCGTGTCTCGGCCCTGTTTTTTACAAAATTCGGCGTTTGGGCCTATGTGATTTTAACTGCGTAAAGTTACCTGTGTAACCAGAACAGCCTGTTGAAATTTTGAAAACTAAATATTTGCAGTGTGAATTTTTTCCTGTAGAAGTGACATGAAAAAATATTAAATTTATAACAGGACTGGGGTTTTTCTCGCTCTCTCCTCTCCCTCCGCGACCCAGTCCTGTTTTTTTATGCGCTCATAACTCGTGAAGCGAGATACGAAATTAATATCTTCTGCTGATGGTTTTTGCTGGTCGGTTATAATTGATAAAGAAATAACGAAGCGCATCTATCGGGTGGTCATAAATGCCGTCCTTTTCAGGAAGCTCAGCGGCCGCTGCTGCACGGCTGTCAGGATAATGATAACATCGCATCGCTTCTATTAATCTCGGGCACTTAGGCGAAACGATAAATTTGCTTGTTCCATCGCCGGCCTTGATAGCTCTGCGAATAAGCTCAATGCCTTCGAGTATGCCGCTTTTCTTATACCTTATATTCATACCCAAACTTCGCAACTCCTTAACAGAACTCGTTCCGGTCACATCATTTGCCGCAGCACCGGCAGGGTCACAAAATGTTGCTGCCACATGCTCCTCGCTACAGGCTGTTCTCGTCTTCAACTGTTCTGCATGAATTGCGATTGTAGCCCTGCTGCGTAGGTATTCATCAATCACTCGTATAATGCCCTGGCTGTCAACCTGGAGCCATAGGCAAACAAAAGGGTTTACAAAACCAAAATCAAGTGTTCGATATAATGGCAGATTAGGGTCATAATCAATCGGCTTTATATGCTCGGCTGGATCAAACTGGCCAAAGACAACATTCTCAATGTTAGGTCTCTTGCAGAGCATCTCCGACTCCCAGCCTGTTCTGCTTGCCCTTTGCATCTGCGTTATGCAGTCATCGATTTTCAGATAGCCGTTTGCGCGTTTAGCTTTGCCCTGGCAATCATCATTTAACTTACAGCAAGAGCAGTTGCGGTCGGTACATTTTTCGATTACTTCCCACAGGCACCACTTAAAGACGGGTATATTCAACTTTTGGGCTGACGAAATAACTTTTTGCATCAAACCATAAGGCCGATGCATTGTGCTGATAATTTCCATTGCCGATATCACCTTATCAGTGCTGTGAGTCGTGAATTTGGCGGCAGCGAAAACGTCTTCGTCAAAAAGCTCAACTTCGTCACATCGCAGTTTCTGGACATGCTGGCCCCGAACACTTGTTGCAGATTGAGTAAGCACCTCGACCTTCGAGCCGTTAACAAAGCTGCACTTACCTTTCAATACAGCACCGGCTAACAAATTCTCAAAACCGTTATATAAAAAACTCACAAGGTAATCATACATTCGCGCGGATTGTTCACCGCTGCCGCCTAAGATTCGAACCTGACAGTTTGGTTTAAAGATACAATCCAGCAGTGTCGCAACGGCAGCTAATTCGGTTTTTCCGCCGCCTCGATTAGCCCAGACAACTGCGTCGGCATTTACCCTGGTAACATCGGAGAAATCAGCGCTGAAGCAGTGCCAGAGATAGTCCATGGGAGTGTTGTGCCCGGTACAGATTCTTTTATCCGGGACAGACAAACCCAAAAAGGCCTTAACGTAATTTTTGAGGTCGGTTTTTGTTTGTGGGACATACAGGCGAAGTTTTTCATAAATCTGCGACGCTTTTTTAATGTCACCCGATTCAAGCTGTGGTAAAGTCAGTTCGTTCATAAGTTCCCCCCTTTATTTGAAATGATTGTTAAGCATGCAGCGCGTAATGGCGTTGGTCAGGCTTGTTCTATTTTATCGATGCGTTTCTGGTGCCTGCCGCCGCCGTAAGCTGTGTTCAGCCAAAGTTCGACAATTTCCAGAGCTGTCTCTATTGAAATCATCCTCTGGCCAAGTGATAGCATGTTGGCATCATTGTGCTCTCTGCTGAACCTTGCTGAACGCAGGTCCCAGCACAATGCACATCTGATACCGCTTACCTTGTTCGCGACCATTGCCTCGCCGTTTCCTGAGCCGCCTAACACAATACCGCGTTCACAATTGTCGGAGGCAACAGCCTGTGCGGCCGGGCGAATAAAATCAGGGTAGTCGACAGACCGGTCAGAATCTGTACCGAAGTCGATAATCTCATGTCCGGCCTTGATGAGATGTTTTTTTATGGTTTGCTTGTACGCAAAGCCAGCGTGGTCGCAACCGAGCGCAATTTTCATAAACTCAAAACCTTTAATCAATGGCCTCAATGCTGTGACTCCAGGTAAATCCCATCGTCAATACATCCGGCCCTTTGTCAGTTCTCTGTTCTTCAGAAGATTCTGCAGCTATCCATACAGCAGTAAGTTTTTCCCTGTAATTCTTTATACTGCCGTCATCAATATCTAAAACCAATCTGCCCGTATAATCATCAGAGCTGGTAAACAACTTTTCAAAAAGGCCTAGGCCCCGGTCATCTGCCGATATCTCTTTTTCAGGTCTTTTTGACGTTGGAATAGCCGACATCTCAACGATAGCGACATTTTTACCCTTTTGTTTGCCAATCTTCTTTAACGTGTAAATCTTCTCGTAATTTTTAGGCTTAAACATTCCCTTTGGCGAAGCCTTTACTATACTCCAGCTGGCACCGACGAGTATCCTGTTCTGGTTAGTATCAGGCAAAGATAGAACCGAATGAGCTTTTTTGATGTTTTCATTGTTGAAGGTTACCTGTACAATCTTTTTCGCATCTCCTGTCTCGACTGCATTGCGAATATCTTTGGCATCGATTACTCCAAGAACCCGTCCGGCGGTATCCAGTTTGATTTTGTAACTTTTGCCGAGGACTTTCATCAAAGATTCATCTGTTTCGGTATTTTTGGAGCTGTCGAAATCAATCTGCATACCCTGTGGGCTGTGAGCATTATACTTAAAGCCCCTGATGGTAATATTTGCGACGGCATCTCCGTTATCGTCAACTTCTTCTATGGTCTGGTCATAAGTAATCTCGCTGACAGTTATCGTTAGTTTTTCAGTAACTGTGTTTAATGATGGCTGCTCAAACTTATAGTCCTTTCGAAATTCGGTTATAGATTTGTACGCAGCAGTCTGACCAGGCTCATATTTTAGTTTCAATTCGGCCTGTGTAGCTTTCCTGATTAATGGCCTTGAGGCTACCTGAGTCTGCTCGGCCTCACAGCCTGTGAAAACCATTGTCATAGCAAATGCTAAAATTACGAAAATGCCGTTTCTAACTGTCATGATAATCTCCTTAAAAGCTACGTTTAAATCTATCAACATTGGCAGGGCATTATACCCATCAGGGACGGAAAATCAACTAAATTGTCTGGGCCGTGTGTATACCTTCTCTATCAGGCATAATCCGGCAATCAGGTATTTATTGTTCGGCCAAAGCTGTTAAAATCCTGCCGGCGGTCTCTGGTGACAATTGCTGAGTCTGCTTTTCGCTGTCGGCTTCTGCTGGTGCAGGCTGTTTTTTTGTCAGCAGTTTCGGCAGTTGGATTATATCCAGGCAGGCCTTGCGGGCGGTCTCGGCAGATTTAGATTCTGTAAGCTGAACCAATTTTGCAGCAGCCAGGCCGGCGTACTTTGCGATGATAAATTCACTTTGACGGTACAGGCTGGCTATTCGGCTGTCATATTCAGCGGCAAAGGTTTCATCGGCCTGCCATTTATTAAATACAGGCGTCGTAACATTGTGTTTTTGCAGAACCTGCTCGGCGCTCATATCAGATGAAAATAAATCATCCAGCACTGATAATTGTTTTTTGGTCAATCGCTTTTGATTAGTCATTAATTGCACTCCAGGAAATGTTCTGCGATTTTGTTCAAGGCGGCGGCGCTGCGTTTTGCTTTTATTTTCTCACCTGTATCAATAAGTGACATTGCCTTTTCAACGGTCTGTTTTTGCTCGTCGGTTACAAAAAAGATTAGCGGGGTTGCGGGAAATTCAGTTTGCTTTAAAGGCTTTTCGGGAAGTTTCAGGCTGCTCAACTGCTCGATCTGTTTTCTGCTCTGCGGCAGGAGTTTCGCCAGGTTTTTTGTTTCGATCTGCGCGTTGAGTCTTTTCAGGATGGCAATTTTTTTGCCGAGCATGTCCGACCCGCCGAGACGATTAAGCGTCATCAAAAGGACATCTGTCTGCTGGTCATCAATGTTCCAAACAATACAGTCAGCAATTTTAATCTCAAGTTTTTCGATGGCCTTTTTTCGATGATGGCCGTTGATGAGCTGGAAACAATTATCATTGTCAGGAAGTGGTCTGACAATTAGAGGTTCATAGCAGTTTGTCTGCTCGATGTTGCGAACGAGCTTATTGAAGTTGTCTTTGCTCATCCGGTTTGGATTGTCTGGATGAGCGATAAGTTTTTTTAATTCAATGCGTTGAATTTGTGATTTGGTGTCGGTCATTTCAGAATCAGCTCCTCGTGTTGATTGAACCATATATAATAAACCGGCCTTTCGGTGAGCTTGCTCAGTACAAATCGCGTGCGTTCGATGCTGTGACTCAGGTAACGCTGTTTGTTGTATTTCTTCAGAAAATACTGCATCTGGGTTTCGATTAACCTACAGTTAGGTATGCTTAAGGAATCGATTTTTTCATGGACGGTTTTTGGGTCAAGCAATGCGTGATTTTCGATACCGATTAGGCTGAAAGCCTCGATTAGCTGCTTTGTTGCGGGAGATTCGGTCGGCTTATAGGCTGTCATGCCGGCCTTTTCAAAAAACGGGTTTACATGTCCCATTACCGCAGCAGCTTCGATAATCGGCACATTCATAAGTTTCATCGTCTCGCTGACAAGCCTGCTTGCAAGTCCCAGGCCCCGGTATCGAGGCTCGATAATGACCCGGCCTATACAGCAGATATTATCGTTAATAAGTGTGATTCTGGTTTTTCTGTCAAGGCCATTGAAGAGCCGTCCACATGCGACATTGCGAAGCTCCATCGCCGGCGTCGGCATAGTGTAGACAATAACCGCTATCGCAGGTTTTATAGTGAATATCTTTTTAAACGGCCCTAACCTTTTGTCGCGATAATGAAAATGACAAAGCGCCTTGTAATCGGCAAGATTGCCTGGAACAATTTTCAGTTTTTTAGTAACGCTGCACTTTTGCATTTGGTTTTATCTTTTTTCCCTGTAGATGACCTCGGCTGGGCCTGACAGGTGTTTTATTAAAAGTACATCAGGCTGCAGGTCTGCGAGTATGTCGTCGTGACTTGATGCAAGAACAAATGTCACGTTGTGCTTTTTGGCGAATCTGCAAACATTATACGAAATGACGGCAGCGGTGATTCGGTCCAGTTGAGAGCAGAATTCATCAATGAAGATGAACTTTCTTTTGGATGATAGCGCAATTGCCAGCCTGAACCGCCATTTTTGTCCATCGCTTAGCCTGGCAGGACAGTTAAGAACACAGAAACAATCGTTTATTCCCGCCGTACTTAGAAAACGCAGGCTTGTAAGATAATCAGCGTCGATGCAATCGATTATGGCCTTGTCATTAGATAGCTTAATCCCGGAAAGATTTATTTTGTCAGCAGTGTCAATCTGCTTTTCAAGCTCATTCAGCAGAACGGTTTTTCCGGAACCGCTCGGGCCGGTAATGTAAACAATGTCACCGGGTTTTATTTTGACTGAGCATTTGTGTGTTACATTCTGTGTGGCTATTTTTTCAGTTGTAAGGCCGAACATGCGCATTACAGATGCGCTCTTGTCGGTAAGGTCTGCATGTAAGGCAAATTGTCGGCAAAGATTGTAAGTCTGCATTGCTTCAAAGAGTATCGTTAGGGGTTGATAATTTGTTGAATTTTTAAAACGGTTTGCCTTATGTGATAATAGCTATCACGTTTTTTGTCTGCAATTGTCTTGAAAGACAGTCCCATTAAGAAGTAATCTCTTGCAATATCCATTTGGGCTTTAGTGAACTTGTCACGACTTCTAAGGCATTTGATATATTCACCGTCGATAAGTCTTTCTGTCAGCTTATGTATTCTTCTGGCGATGTTAGCTTCATTGATTCCTATCAACTGGGCCAGTTGGCGGTAAGTGTTTCCGTTGCTTAAATACATTGTCATAATGAGCTTGTCTTTGCCGGTGAGCAGCTCGACCCTGTTTCGTAACAATTCTACTCTTTCGCGGTAATTGCTTTTGGCTCTAAGGCCGTCTGACGAGATGTTGGCATGAAGCTGCTGCATTGATTTTCCCTTCCCTGGGGATAACTAACAGATTGACGCATATTGAGAAAATAGCTACGAAAAGACACAAAAAATCAGAAATCTGCTTCAAGTTACTTTTTTCCACCCCAATTAAGCTTGATAGCTGTAATTAGTTGGCATTGTTGGTTATTATCGGACTTTTGTAAAGTATTTTCTGACTTTTACGTTTTTCTAAAGTTGTATTTGACAACAACTTTTAAGCCTCAATGATGATGGATGAAAATCTTAAAATGCTCTAAAATCTCGGCTATTTCTATCCCCATCAATGTTAGGCGTCTATCTAACATCCAGTGCATTTTAACAAAAAATCTAACAAAGTCAACTGTTTTTTGTTTATTT
>CBDVDM010000042.1:0-10742 GCA_965372745.1 uncultured bacterium | reverse complement strand
ATAAAAATCAGTCATTCGCCGCAGGCGGATACCTTAGTTTTGCATTTTTAGTTTTGATTTTTGCATTCTCAAACTGACCATTCGGCCAGTTTGACTTATTTAACATCCAACCATTATAAACCCAACTTGTCCCTATATACAGATTTATTTATAAATCTACAGCCAAAACCCGACAATCCCACAACAGTTTATTCGCCTCCGCCAGCACCGCTCTCCGTTCTCTGTCTTCTGTCGTCCGTCCTCTGTCTATTGTCTAAAGTCTATTGTCTTCTTATCAGGCTTGCCTGCCCTGCTTGCCCTACGCAGCCTATAGCGAAGTAGGGAGCGAGCATAGCGAGTCGAATGGGTTAATAGAAAATCGTTAATAGTAAATAGTAAATTATACGCATTCTCTCGGCTTCACACCGGCTGTTTTTGCCAGCCGAAGGACAAAGCTGAAAACTTTTCACAGATGCCTGCATCGAGAGAAAGTTTAATGCTTTGGACTATAAGCCATTTTCGTAATGGCTGTGAAGCCATATCCAATCCGTGTCAATCCGTGAAATCCGTGGTTAAAAAACTTCGTGTAAATTCGTCCCGATGTATCAGGATTCGTGGTTACATATTTTTTATTTTTCTCTGTGTTCTCAGTGCTCTCTGTGGCTAAAATTAGTTGTTAGTTTTTCCATCTACTGTCTATTGTCTAAAGTCTATCGTCTAAAGTCTTCGTGGCGGTTTTCAATCAAATGCGCAAGTTCATTTTCATAGCATGTAAATTTATGTACATTTTGGTGTATTTCGTGCACGTTTTATGTCAATTCGTGCGAATTTTTGTAACTTCTTGTTACTTTTTGCACGACTTTTTCGGCAACTTGCGCAAATAATCGCGCCCAAAGCACCCAACCCTCCTGTTTTAAATCTCGAAATCTACGAAATCAGTGTTTAAAAAATTCTTGATTTTCATTTATAGCTTGTTAATATAACAATACTTAGGGGCGGTTAGCTCAGCTGGCTAGAGCGCCTGCTCGACACGCAGGAGGTCGTAGGTTCAAGTCCTATACCGCCCATTCGTAACCCTTTGTAATACAAGGACTTGTGCTTTGTCTGGTGCCGTACTTTTCCAGGTTGCTTTTTTTAAATTTATACCTGTCTTTTAACTTATTGTTCCTTTCATATATTCCTTAGTCATTTCTTCTTTGGGGTTTTCAAAAATCTCTTCCGCTGTGCCGTGTTCTATTAACTCGCCGCAATAGAGAAAAGCTACATAATCAGCAAGTCTTTTTGCCTGGCGTAAGATATGGGTGACAATAATGGTCGTGTACTTACTCTTTAGTCTAAGGAAACTTTGCTCGATACGTATGCTAGATTTCGGGTCAAGTGCAGAGGTTGGTTCGTCGGCAAGAATAATTTCAGGCTCAACTGCTAATCCTCTTGCCAGGCAAAGTCTCTGCTGCTGTCCTACCGAAATTCTTGATGCCGGTGAATGCAGCCTGTCTTTGACCTCATCCCAAAGACTCGCTTCCTTAAGATAGTACTCAACTATCTGGTTGAGTTTCTCTTTGTTTTTTAATCCGTGTATTCTCGGGCCATAAGCTACGTTATCATAAATTGACATTGGCAAAGGGTATGGACTCTGGGCAAGCAGACCCATCTTTTTTCTGATGCGAGTAACATCTATTCTGGAATCAAAGATATTTTCTCCATCAACTAAAACTTTGCCGGAAACCCTGATGCCGTCTACCGAATCTATCAAGCGGTTAAACGACTTTAAAAGCGTGGTCTTGCCGCAGCCGGATGGACCAATAATAGCGATTATCTTTTTGTCCGGGATGTCAATAGTGATATTTTTTAACGCCTGCTGATTTCCGTAAAAAACGTTCAGGTTTTGCACACTTATATGTGTCCCGGATTCCATCTTGGCCTCCTACTTTATAACGTGCCTGGTGAACCTTCTGGTTAAAATTCTGGAAGTTATACTTACTATTAAAATAATTACAGTGAGTATAAATGCAGAGGCATACGCCCTGTCCTGTACCTCAGGAAAAGGGGTACCAAGTTGAAAGAAAATAGCTAACGGCAGGGTAGCCGCCGGTCTGAACAGGGAATACGGAATAAAATCACTAAAGCCGGCAGTAAAGATTACTGAAGCTGCATCGCCGATACCTCTTCCAAAGGCAATCAAAACAGCGGTCAGTATCCCAGGCATGGCCTGCCTTACCACAACCTTCAAAGCCGTCTCTAACCTGGTCGCCCCTAAAGAATATGATGCCTCTAAAAGTTCTTTCGGTACCATTCTTATTACCTCGTCCATTGCCCTGGTCATAATAGGCAGTATCAGCAGCGAAACAGTAATAATACCACCTAAGAGCGAGGCCCTGAGACCAAAGAAAAGCATAATCGTAAAGCCGAAAGCACCGTAAACTATCGATGGAACTCCCCATAAAACATCAAGAGAAAAGCGTGTAAAAGTTATTATACGAGAACCTTTTCTGGCATATACATTGAGGTACAGGACAACAGGCAGGCTAATCAGAATAGCTAAGAATGTTGCCCCTGTCGCCAAATAAAGCGAACCAACAATGGCATTTAATATTCCGCCTTCCTTGCCCAGATAGAATCCGCCTTTGGGTGACTGGGTGAGCATTGCCAGGTTCATCGCGGGCAGCCCCTTTATAACAACCGTGGCTAATATAAGCACAAGACTCGAAAGAATAATGAGCGTAGAGACAATCATTAATCCCTTGAATAAATTTTCTTCTATTTTTCTTTTATCCATTCTACTGTATACTTCTTTCAACTTTGATTAGAACGATTCTCGCTATAACATTGAAAAACAACACTACCAGTAATAAAACCAGACAGGCAAGCAGCAAGGCAGAATCGTATAATGGAACAGACAGCATCTCGCCATAATTATTGGCAATCAATGCCGGCAAAGGATATGCAGGGTCAAGTATCGAAGATGGAACCTTTGCTACATTTCCGGCTACCATAAGGACGGCCATCGTTTCACCGAAGGCACGTGACAGGCCTAATACAATCGCAGCGATAATACCCGGCATTGCTTTGCGTATGACAACATACTTTACCGTCTGCCACCTGGTTGCACCCAATGATAAGGAAGCCTCTCTGAGTTCAAACGGTACGGATCTGAAAACCTCTAAGGAAACGTGAATGATTATTGGAAAGACCATTATTGCCAAAACGATGCCGCCAGCGAGCACACTGTAGCCGGTTGAGAAAGTTCCGAAGAAAGGTGCAATGTGGTCTTTTATCAGCGGGACTATAACCAAAACTCCCCAGACTCCGTAGACTACTGAAGGGATACCGGCAAGCAGGTCGATAAGGGGTTTTGCCCATTCCCGCACAAATTTTGGTGCATATTCAGAAAGAAAAATTGCAGTTAAAAGACAAAGAGGAATTGCAATAACAACAGCTACTCCAGTCACCCAGAGTGAGCCCATGATAAATGGCAAAAAGCCAAACTCCTGTTTTAAAGGATGCCAGGACGTTGAAAACAACAACTCGCTTAATGATTTAATCGCCAGAATCGGCCTTGACCTCTGATATAATCCGATGGCCATAATAAATACAATTAGCCCTGCGAAAATCGTCAGCAGCAGCATAAACCTGCCGGCAAGTTTGTCTTTTAATAATCTCTTATTCATTACCTTCGAGTTTCTTCAGTTCTTCGGCGATTTTCTTTTCGGTCAGGTTAATGTAGCCGGATTCGGGAATATATTTCTGGCCGTCAGTAAGAACCCACTTTATAAATTCCAACACAACCATCCTTTCTGGCCTGCCATGAGAAACAAGATGCAGCGCTCTTGCCGGCGGAGATGGGTATCTTCCTGTTGTTATGGCACTAACTATTTCGTCCCGACTGTCGTAGAAATCTTCATCCTTATCTATCAGTCCATTACCATTAATATCGATAGGCAGAACTTTTATCTGCTCAACCTGTTTTTGGGTTTTGGAATCGTAAACATAGTTGATATTGTTGAACCCAATCCCAAGAACATCTCTCTTAACAGCTACTGCCAATCCCGGGTCTCCGTAAACCCCAACACCAAGAAGGTCCTCCTGTCTTTTGCCTAAGAATTTGGCCCAGACCTGGGCAGCACCACAGGCATCAGAACGTGTGTAGACATGAATGGCATCTGTATTCTCATTATTGTCTGTAACCTGCCCCCAGTTCCCGGCCTCTCCCGTTATCCATATATTGATGAACAGTTGCTTAGTAATACCTTTGGCAAGCAGCTCTTTTAACGAAGGATTATTTTCGTTAATCGTAGGTACTACCGCATCTTTGGTCACGGAAACCCACCATGCCCCTTTTTCGATTTCAACAGTGTAAACATCACGTGAAACCATACCCAGGTCTACAACCTTTGCCAGGCAGTCAGCCATTCCTTTGCCGGCCCCTCCGGCGGCTACATCAATCCTTACCTTCGGATGAATCTTCTGAAACTCTTCGGCCCATCTAACCACCATAGGATAAAGTGCCCATGCCCCTGACAAGGTCATTGTTCCCTGTAACTGTTTTCCTTCTAAATCTTCCCGGTTTTTTTCCCGACACCCAACAGCAAATAAAAGACTGACAATCAACAAACTGCTCAATATTTTTTTCATTTTTCCACATTCCGCTCAAACTAAATCAGCAAGCGTTAAATTTTCCAGTTTTTTTGAAATATAATCCCTGATTTCCTTAAACACGTTTAGAATCTTCTTTTCCTTAGCCAAAGGTGTATCTGAAAAATAATACCTGCTTACAGACTCGGTTGCTGCCAGGGCGCCGTCCATCAGCCTTATTATTTCGGCGACAGTTATCTTTGATGCCGGCTTTGCCAATTTATACCCGCCGCCGGTACCTCTCCTGGTCTTTATGTAGCCGCTCTGTCTTAGAATCGTAAATAAAAGCTCCATGTATTTCCTGGGAATCTCGCAACCGGAACAAATTTCGTCTATTTTTATAAAATCTTTACTATCGTTCCTCACCATATAAATAAGTGCCAGAATCGAATATTCACTTTTTGTAGTCAGTTTTATAATCGATCTCCTTCTATATCAAGTCTATTAACATTATAGAGAAGCGTAATGTAAATGTCAAACCGAAAATTTAGAAAACGATATTTTTTGTGCCCCGCTGAATGGCCCAAAACGGCATTTTTGCTTTTTTAGGGTTAGTTATATGCACATGCTCTTATAAAACATCGCAAAAATATAGCTGCTGTGTACCTAAAAAAGCATGATTTCTGGATATGCTATTTTACTGTTACGCCTTGTTTTTGCAGATAGCTTTTTAATTGTGGTATATCGATAATATGAAAGTGGAATACTGACGCTGCAAGTAATATTGTCGCACCAGCCTGAACTGCTTCATAAAAATCTTCCATTTTGCCGGCCCCTCCTGATGCTACGATTTGGGCAGAACAGACATTAGCCATTGCCTTGATAATGGGAATATCGTATCCTGTCTGGGCCCCGTCGCCGGCCTTGCTGGTCGGCAATATTACAGGAACCCCTAAAGCGTCAACCTTTTTTGCCCACTCTACAGCGTCAATACCGGTAGCGGTTCGCCCGCCGTCGATATAGACTTCATAGCCTGATGGCAGTGATTCGTTTATATCTACATCTATAGCAACGATAATCTTCTCTGTGCCGAACTCTGATACCATTTCCTTAATAATCTCAGGCTTGCGAAAAGCGGCACTGCTGGTTGATATTTTGTCGGCACCCGCTTCCAAAACCGCTGCCGCTGAAGCGATATCAGAAATACCCCCGCCAACAGTAAATGGAATGGTTGTAACTTCCGCCACCCTTTTGACGACCTCGAGCATCGTTGTACGATTCTCAACAGTAGCTGTTATATCCAAAAGGGCAAGTTCGTCCGCCCCAGCCTGACAATAGGCCTTTGCACATTCGACCGGGTCACCTGCATCGCGAATATCAACAAAATGAACACCCTTAACCACCCTGCCGTTTTGCATATCCAGACACGGCATAATACTGACCTGCTTATCCACTGTTTCTCCTTTTCTCTAAACATCTTACATTTTCAAACTGGTTCTGCAGAACTTAGAGCATGTCTGATTATAACTTTGCTGAATGCTGTTGCAAGGGACTTAAGTTTTTATTTAATATTCTTATTCGGCTTGTTAGTTTTTCTTGTTTGACAGTACAATTTTTTTTTGGTCTAATCCTCGGAATTTACAAAAACCTACGGCTTGGATAAGATAATGTATCAGGAGGATTTATTATGCCTAAACGCAATGACATCCACAAGGTAATGATTATTGGCTCAGGTCCCATTATTATTGGTCAGGCCTGTGAATTCGACTACTCCGGCACCCAGGCATGCAAAGCTCTTCGCAAATTAGGCTATGAAATAGTGTTAGTCAATTCCAACCCTGCCACGATTATGACAGACCCGGGTACTGCAGACGTAACATATATTGAGCCTCTAAATCTGCAAACCATGACCAAAATCATCGAAAAGGAACGGCCGGACGCACTGCTGCCAAATCTCGGAGGTCAAACCGCTTTAAATCTCTCGTTAGAACTGGCCAAAACCGGTGTATTGAAAAAATACGGTGTGAAAGTAATCGGTGTCCAGATTGACGCTATCGAACGCGGCGAGGACAGAATTGAGTTCAAAAAAACAATGACCAAATTGGGCATCGAAATGCCAAAGAGTGAGCCGGCGTTCAGCATTGAAGAAGCTGAAAAAATCGCCAACGAACTTAGTTATCCGGTAGTAATCCGACCCGCTTACACTATGGGTGGAACCGGCGGAGGTTTGGTTTATAATGTTGACGAACTAAGAACTATTGCCGCCAGAGGATTATCCGCCAGCCTGGTCGACCAGATTCTGGTCGAAGAATCCGTTCTCGGGTGGGAAGAGCTGGAACTGGAGGTTGTCAGAGATTCTAAAAACCAAAAGATAACGGTTTGCTTTATCGAAAATGTCGATGCTATGGGTGTACATACCGGTGACTCATACTGCACAGCTCCGATGCTGACTATAAGTAAGGAACTGCAGCAGAGGTTGCAAAAATACTCTTACGATATTGTTGATGCAATCGAAGTTATTGGCGGGACAAATGTGCAATTCGCTCACGACCCAAAGACCGACCGTGTAGTTGTAATAGAAATCAATCCCAGAACATCACGGTCATCGGCACTGGCTTCCAAGGCAACAGGATTCCCAATCGCCCTGGTATCGGCAATGCTGGCCGGCGGTCTTACACTTGATGAAATTCCATACTGGCGTGATGGAACCCTCGAAAAATACACACCATCAGGCGATTATGTGGTGGTTAAATTTGCCCGCTGGGCATTTGAAAAATTTAAAGGTGCCGAAGACAAGCTCGGAACACAAATGCGGGCTGTCGGCGAAGTAATGAGCATTGGTAAAAATTATAAGGAATCATTCCAAAAAGCCATTCGTTCCCTTGAAAACGGCAGGTACGGCCTGGGATTCGCAAAGAATTTCAACAAGCTCGGGCTGGAAGAATTAATGAACATGGTAAGCATCGCCACAAGCGAGCGTCAGTTTATAATGTATGAAGCCTTGCGTAAAGGAGCTTCTATTGAGCTGCTGCACGAAAGAACACATATCAAAGAATGGTTTATCCGGCAAATGGCTGAACTTGTCGAGCTTGAGGAAAAAATATTGCAATACAAGGGTAAAACTATCCCGGATGAACTCTTAACACAGGCCAAAAAAGATGGATTCTCCGACCGTTATCTCGCTCAAATACTCAGTACCACTGAAGAAAAAATCCGCAAACAAAGAAGCAAACTTGGTGTAGTCGAAGGATGGGAACCTGTACCAGTCAGCGGGGTAGAAGATGCAGCATATTATTTCTCAACCTATAATGCTCCTGATAAAGTAGGTACAACCAACAATCGTAAGGTTATGGTGTTAGGCGGCGGCCCCAACCGAATCGGACAGGGCATTGAATTCGATTACTGCTGTGTACATGCAGCTTTCACCCTGAAAGACGAGGGCTTCGAGACCATAATGGTTAACTGTAATCCCGAGACAGTTTCAACTGACTATGACACCTCCGATAAGCTGTATTTCGAGCCGCTGACGGTAGAGGATGTTTTAAGTATCTATGAAAAAGAAAAACCAGAAGGAGTTATTGTCCAGTTTGGCGGACAAACACCGTTGAATATCGCACGGCAGCTCGAAGAGGCCGGCGTTAAAATAATAGGAACCACACCGGAAACAATTGACATGGCCGAAGACCGTGACCAATTCCGTGCAATGATGGAAAAACTCAATATCCCGATGCCTGAATCCGGCATGGCCAGCAATCTCGACCAGGCACTGAAAATTGCAGAGCGAATCGGATATCCACTAATGGTACGACCGTCATACGTACTTGGCGGGCGAGGAATGGAAGTGGTACACGATGAAGAAATGCTGCGTCAATATGTAGCTGCTGCGGTAGACGTGACACCGGAAAGGCCTATCCTGATAGATAAATTCCTCGTTAATGCAATTGAGGCCGAAGCAGATGCCATTGCCGACGGAAACGATGCGTTTGTCCCTGCGGTAATGGAGCATATCGAATTTGCCGGCGTACATTCCGGCGATTCAGCCTGCGTGATACCGCCGGTATCGATTCCGCAAAAACACATCGATACCATCTGCGAATATACAAAGAAAATAGCAACCGAGCTTAACGTTGTCGGGTTGATGAATATGCAGTATGCAATCGCAGACGATACGGTCTATGTACTGGAAGCCAACCCGAGAGCTTCAAGAACAGTACCATTAGTTTCAAAGGTATGTGGAATATCAATGGCAAAAGCAGCAACTCAGATTATGCTCGGCAAAAAACTTGGCGACCTGAAACTAAAGCAAAAGAAGATTCCTCACTTCGGAGTAAAAGAAGCAGTATTTCCTTTTAATATGTTTCAGGAAGTTGACCCGCTGCTCGGGCCTGAGATGCGTTCCACCGGCGAGGTATTGGGTCTGGCAGATTCCTATGGCCTGGCATTTCTCAAGGCCCAGGAAGCTACCCAGCAGATACTGCCTTCAAAAGGTTCGGTTTTAATAACAGTTGCCGACCCGGATAAAACATCAATTGCTGATACAGCTAAAACATTTAGCAAGTTAGGCTTTAACATTATGGCGACTGAAGGAACACAAAAATATCTAACTGACAAAGGGATTAAAGCTGAACGTGTTCTTAAAGTACATGAAGGCCGGCCTAATATTATTGATGCTATTAAGAACAAACAGATTCAACTGATAGTAAATACACCGATAGGTAAACAAAGCCAACACGACGATTCTTATATCCGAAAGGCTGCTATCAAATATAAGATTCCATACATAACCACTACTGCCGCCGCTGCTGCAACCGCCACCGGAATAGCTGCAGGACAAGCCGGGCATGCCCCTGTAAAATCCCTGCAAAGCTATCATGCCGGCATCGAATAACTCACTCAAACCGACCGTTTTGAGTCCCGACGAATCGGGATTCGTCACTCGTATTTCGTATCTCGTTAGTTGAAGCCGACTGTGTCGGCAACTAATTTAACTATCTTGTGCGATAAGGAATTAATACGAATTACGATTAGTTAATGCGCTCGTGTGTCATTTCGAGCGAGCCGTAGGCGAATCGAAAAATCTATTAAAAAAACAGATTTCTCCGCTACGAGCCACTTCGTGGCCCTTCTGTCGAAATGACAACAGCGCACTTAATAAACGGACTTGGTATAAGCAGTTTTATGTATTAAATCGGTCAGCTTGAGTAAATAAGATTGATGAGATAGCATACTCAAGTGTATTAACATGCAATAAAACACAAAAGAGAAAGCGGGCGATGGGAATCGAACCCACATGATCAGCTTGGAAGGCTGGAGCTTTACCATTAAGCTACGCCCGCATTTAACAAGTCATATTATAATCAGCAGTAACTGAACTTCAAGTGTAAAATCTGCCTCATACCTGACAAAACAAGTTGTAATTGTTCAGGTTTGCTTTTGGGTGGGAAATGTTTTGAAAATAAACAGGCTGTGCCCGCAAAACGGCACAGCCTGTATCCTTCTTTTAACTAACACCATTAAAAATGGCTATACTACTACATCATAATTTAACCTGCTATTACGGACAAAGCAAATTAGGGTATTATGACGCTTTCGAGCCAGTCTTCTACGACTGCCTCCATATCCTCGAAGTCCACCTTGCAGTCTCCATTCAGATCGCCTGGTAAACGCGGGAAATAGCCGAGTTGGTCGGTAGCCTCTCGCCCTGCCAAACCACACATGTCCACGCCTAAATCGTGTAGAACAGCATCGTCAACATGAATTATTGCACCGTGAACTTTAACCTTGACACCCATCTTTCCTGAGTTTAACCACTTCAGGGCCGAATGGCTATATTTGTACCACGTATTATCTGCCGGAACGGTAACTTCATCGACGTCCTCACCAATGACGTCCTGGTAACCACTGGTCTCATAGTAGTCAAAACCTATCTTGACGGTTGCCGGGACGACCGTATTTGGGTTTCTAAGATACACGCTAAAGCTATAAGAGTTAGTATCATACAGACCCTCAGCATCCAAAACCTGGTGACCTATTATGCCCTCTTCATCCGGACAGGTGTTGGAATCTGATAATATCCAAATGTCATTTCCGTCTACAGCAGTGACATCTGCAACCTGATTGTGGTCGTACTCACCCACATCCGATAGTGTATAAATGTTCCAGAAATAAGGAACCATACGTTCTCCACTTTG
>CBDVDM010000041.1:0-11337 GCA_965372745.1 uncultured bacterium | reverse complement strand
TCAACACAAACTCCACAATCAATGCAGGCATCGGCATCGATTACAGCTTTTCCATCAACCATACTTATTGCCTCGCTTGGGCATTCTGCTATACAGGTTTCACACCCGTTGCATTTTTCGCTATCGATCTTAGCTGCCATTTACATAACCCTTTCCAAAAACATCAACTGTGATATTAAAGTGCTCTAAAACGTGGAATAGTACAAAATTGCCGTGATATTACAACAAAAATCTTTTTGAAATTCAACAGATACTACTTAGCTGTCGGTTTGGGCCTGTTCAGCGGGTGTTTGCTGTATGGCGGGAGGTTCTTTTTCAGGCGGCATTTTGCCGCCCAGGGCAACAGCCATTTCTCTTACCAGCTCATGTGAGTCGTATTTGGCAGTCCAGTCCAGAACCTTATTGTAATTGCTGTCTCCGGTTTTGGAAAGTAGATAGAGAGCCATCATCCTCGCCGGCCAATGTGACTCGTCGAGGTTTGCCGCTATTGCATTGACTAAATCATAGTCCATAGGCAGCGAAGTCATTGCCGCCATAACCTGTGCTTTAGTGACCCAGTTGCTCTGCGAAATGCCGTATGATAATCCGGATTTCAGCAGTTCCGGCATCCAGTCAGCGTATATAAAATTGTAAAGTGGTTCGCTCCCTGCCATAGCCTGTTGTTCGAGCATAAGCCCGATGAAAAGTTGTATTGTTCTTTCTCGTCCCTGCCTGCTTTTCGAGAGTGAGTTAATGCGATTTTGCAGAAATTTGCCGGTGATTTCGACAGCAGGGCGAGTAACGGTTATCTTTGCCGGTTTAATATCAGCGAGTCTGCTAATTACTTTATTGGCGGTAGTTACGACAGGGTCGATATATGCAGTAAATTCTATATTCAAAGATGCCTGAGGGTGTGTGAGCAGGATATGTTTTAGTTCCGCGGTAACGAGCCTTAGTGGCACAATAACGCTTTTGCCGGGCTCTATCGGCAATGAAGGTCGAATTTTCATGGAAACGAGATTGGGTATTGTTTCATTCAGGTCGCCGGTAATATCAGCGTCGACCCTGATGTTTCCTGTAAACATGGCATAGTCGGAGATAATAAACCGGTTGTCAGAGATATTCGTTATAGACAGGGAGCCTTTGAATTCCTGGCCGTATGTAAAGCTGCTGCCCTGCACATTAAGCCCGACAGATATTAGCTTGCCAGGCGTTACGAATTCAGGAACAATTCTATGGCGAAAGTTACTTCTTATCAAAGTCAAAACAATATCAGGGTCAACAGGAGGCACGTATTCTCCGCCGTTAGCTGTTAGAATCTGTTTTGCTTTTTCGGCAACCAGCGAACCGGGGTTGTCATTTATTGCCGACTTTAAAATTGTAAAAGCTGAATCCTTTTGGCCCTGTGCCAGTTCGATTTGAGCCTTGACCAGGGTTGATATAGGAGTTGGCTGATAACTGTCTATAAGCGTTTTTGCCCAGTCAAACTGACCATTACTGACAAGTGCGTATGCCAGAAGTGCAGCTGCCGTTGGGGAATTCGGCTCAGCGGAATAGGCTTTGTTGGCCCAGCTGAGTGCATTATTGGCATCAGGTGAGGCAAAAGAATAGAACCATGCAAGCTGCTCATGACTGACCTGTACAGCTTGATTGTCACCGGGTTCGAGTAACATTAACGCTTTATGTTCCGCCTGCTTCAAAATTTTGTTTGCCTGTTCGGTATCCCCATTTTTGATGGCTGCTTTTGCAGCTATCGCCTCAAGTACCAAATCAAACTGTCCTGTTCGGCGAACATCTTCGGCAATCTTCAGGCATTTGTATTGATTTCTCTGTGTATAATAGTTTGTCATCGCCCAGGGTATGTAAATTTGCGGTGGCAGATTTTCCGATGGATGTAAATATTCGAATAGAGCGGTGCAGTAACCGTATGCGTCAGCGGCAGTCTCATAGAGTTGCAGTTGTTCGGCATATTGTGCAAAGGCCAGAGCATCATCGATATTAAATGGATTCTCAGTTAATGCCAGCCTTAGATGTTCGATATAAAAAGCGGGGTCTATTTGTTGAGCTGAAAGTTCAATAAGTTTTTTGAAGGCAAGTCTATTGTATTTGTTGGTGTTGTACGCCTCCATGAAAAAATGTTGTGCTGCTTCGGTATTAGCAGTTTCAGCCGTAAGCGAACCGATGAGTGTCGCTAATTCGGAATCAAAACCGGTGTTTTTGCCTGCGAAATTTTGTAGAAGGTCGGTGAGGAGCATTTGACGCTGTTCACGAAAGTTCAACTTTTCAAGTAAATATTGAACGGCGTCTTTTGTAACTTCAAGGTCGGCGTTTTCATCGATATAATCACCGAGCAGTTGAGTTACTAATGGTGAATGGTCCTGCTGAAAGTTCTGGTGGGCAGCAAGTTTTATCATCTCAGGGAGAATATATTTTGCTCTTTTGTCGAGCAAGGCAGTGGCTTTCAGGAAGATGATAGCCTGGTCGACATTGGCACCGGCAGGCTGGCTTTCTTTTTCTTCACGAGCGATATCGTGAGCAATTTCATACGCTAATTCGTATAACTTGCGGCCAACAGAAGGCGAAAAAAGCTCTTCAGTATCTCTGCGTTCCCGGGCATTTACCACCACAGAACACAAAAGAAGTGCAAAAGAAATTAGTAGAATCCTACCCTTAAGCATCTATTGCTCCGGTAACCATAAAAAAACAGCCTTATTAACGTATTTTCGGGCATTTTGTCTTTTTGCTTTAGGCATAATAAAGGTTTTAAAATTAGGGACAGTCTCCTGTTTTTATTAACATGCGACAGGTTATGTTATAGCTCTTCCAAATAATAGCGGAACAGTTGCCAAGCAATACGTTTTTTACGGGAAATTGTTTAATTATCTTGTTGTTTTCCTATTTTTGGTGATGTTTTGAGCCGGTAATCAGGCTGAGTTCCGACATTCGCAGGCTTTTTGCTGTCAGCAGATAAACTCCAGCAGCAGTTGGGACAACAACAGCGAGCCTTAGAATATTAAAAATCCTGATATCGGGTAAATTCCTCATCATAAACATTAATATTGCCCCTGTAAGCCACATGATAACTACAGCGAGAAGCGTTTTTGCTAAGGTTTTTCCAAAACCGTTCAATAGTGTGCTGCCAAACCGTTTTTTCAGCATAAAAACAAGGATTACCACCTGTAAATACGAACAAATAGCGGTAGAAAGTGCAAGGCCGGCAGTGCCCATAGGCCAGACCAGAATAAGATTAAGTACGATATTGACAAAAACCGCCCCTAAAGCGGTCATAGCCGGCAATTTCGAGTTCTGCATGGAATAAAATGCCCGTGTTGAGACCTGCTGGGCAAAATAACCGCTCAATCCCAGTGCATAAAAAATAAGCGTCAGGGAAGTGTCAGCGGTATTTTCCGGCGTAAATTTTCCATGTTCGAAAATCGCTGACACCAGGGGTTTGGCTACCAGAATCAGACCGACTGTTGCAGGCAGGGCAACGAACACAGATGCCTTTATACCCCGTGAAATAGTATTGCTGAGAGATTGCATGTCCTTTCTGGCGGCGGCTGCGCTCATAACCGGAAAAATCGCCGTAGCCAATGAGATACCAAGCACTCCAAGTGGAAACTGATAAAGCCTTTGAGCATAATAAAGATATGAGACAGCTCCCCAGTCGAGCGGATACCCCTGCTCACTGGAAAGGGAAAGTGCGATAACGTCATCAGCCAGGGTGTTAATCTGAGTAACGGTCAGGCCTAATATCATAGGCACCATCAGGACAATGATTTTTTTAAAAGGTTCAGAATGCACCTGCCATGCGGGTCTGATTGTAATACCGGCTTTACGCAGAGGCCGGATTTGAAGTCCGATTTGAGCTAATCCGGCAAGAATGACAGTAGCTGCAACCCAAAAAACCTGAACTTGGGCAGGGACTTTCCATACCCATCCGGTAAGCATAAGACTTGTGATAATAAATATGTTTAACACGATAGGTGCAGCGGCAGGTGCAGCGAAATGTTTGTGAACATTAAGAATTCCGGCGAGAATTGCAACAATGCAGATGGAAATCATATAAGGCAGCATTATTGCAGACAGGGCAAGGCCTAACTGCGTGCCATGGTTTACATCAAAAAAATTGCGGCATCCCCAAAAAATCAATTCACCAATCACCACGAGCACCGCAAGTAAAACAAAAACGACAGTAACGACGGTGTCTGCTAATTCTTTCGCCTGTTGCCGGTCTTTGTGAATCTGCTGGCTGTAGACGGGGATAAAAGATGCAGAAGCAGCGCCTTCGCCGAAAAGTCTTCGTGCAAGGTTCGGTATTTTAAAGCCCATAGTCCAGGCGGTCATTAGCCAGCCGGCACCGAGGAAATGACTAAAAGCTGTATCCCGAACAAGACCAAAAACCCTGGAGATGGTAGTAAGAGAAGCAATTTGTCTAAAGCCTTTTACCATACCTGTTATCCGAAAGACTTAGGTGCAACGGTAAAGGGCCTGCACCTTCCGATATTATTTAAAAGCCCTATAAACATCATACTGACTAATAAACTTGAACCGCCATAGCTCACCAGGGGCAGAGTCAATCCTGTAATCGGCATCAACCCAAGAGTCATACTGACATTGATGATAACCTCAACGATAAAGATTGTCACTATCCCTATTGCAAGCAGTTTCCCGAACGGGTCGGTGTTGTTTCCTGCTATCTCCAGTCCACAGGCAATAATAATAACGTAAAGCGACAAAACAAGTATACACCCCCTGAACCCGCTCTGATGTGCGATTGAGGCAAATATGAAATCATTGTGCCTTGCAGGCAAAAAGTTGTATTTAACAAATGGGCCTTGTCGAAATCCGTACCCGTTTATTCCGCCTGAAGCGACTGCGTATTTTGAGCGAGTCAGATGAAAGCCTTCATCTCTTGACCATTTATTTGCATTGAATTGCCTTCCGACAAGAATTCTGCCAAGCGCTGGGTACTGCTCAGCTTTCTTCTGCATCCATTTTGATTGCAGGACTACTGAGCTGATTCGGCTGCGCTGATAATCTTTCATAAAGTGCCATAAAAATGGACTTGTTAAAACCGCCAGCAGTATAATTATTACAAGGTGTTTAACTTTTGCGCCTGCGATAAAGAGCATGGCAAACAAAACCGGCATCATCAGAAGTACCGTTCCCAAATCCGGTTCGAGCAGAATCAAGAGCATAGGCAAAAGCGTTAAAGCAAAAGGTCCTATCAAGGCGCTGAAGTGCCGGTAATTGCTGCGATATCTTAAGTACCAGGCAAGGGCAAGGATGTAAGCAATCTTACAAAATTCCGAGGGTTGAATTGCGGGCAGCCCATAACCTTTTATGGAAAATCTTATCCATCTTCGAGTTCCGTTAATGACCGGCACGAATGGAAGGTCAATAAATTTATCAAGCAGTAAAATGGCTAAAGAGACCAGCGCAATTGCATAAAGCCAGTGACTTATCATTCCCAGGCGTCTGTAGTTTATCATGTTAACTGCCAAAAAGCCCAGAATACCCACAACGGCAAACTGGGATTGTTTTTTCCAGTAGCCGGCAAGTTCACCTGCCTGCACCTGTCGGTTGACAGCAGGGGCGGGTGTTTTTTCGTCGGGGTTTGACTGGCAGGGATGCCCAAGAGAATAAATGTTCACTATTCCAATAATAACCAAAGCCAGCCCAGCTGATAAAAGGATTATCCGAACAGTTACAAGTCTTCCTTTTAAGAATTCAAACATGGCACTAAAATACCACAGAAATACAAAAATTTCATATACGAAGTGTGTAGAAGGGGTAAAATTTTATCCTTGAACAAAACGGGTTAACAGCTATACTATAATGTTCATTATCACCAGCCGTAATCTGTAATTGCGGCAATTATGGGAGGGGGTGGTCTATAAATATGCAACCGGAGATAAACAATGGCGAAGAAAAAGCATAAAATTGCAGATGTCGGAAAACCTAACCTGTATAGGCAGATGTTTCCCTATACGGAATTTCCGAGAGTAATTTTCGACAATAAGACAATTGAATATGATATTCCTGATAAAATCTGGATAACCGATACCACGTTTCGCGATGGACAGCAGGCCAGGCCGCCGTATACGCCTGAGCAAATCCTGCGAATATACGACTTATTACATGAAATTGACGGCGGGACAGGGCTGATTCGTCAATGCGAGTTTTTTTTGTATTCACAGCGAGACAGAAAGGCTGTCGAGCTTTGTCAACAGCGGGCGTATAAATATCCTGAAATAACCGGCTGGATAAGAGCAGTTGCAGAAGATTTTAAGCTTGTCTCGCAAATGGGACTTAAGGAAACCGGTATCCTGACCTCAGCAAGTGATTACCACATTTTCCTGAAACTTAAAAAAACCCGGGCACAGGCATTGAATGCATATCTCGATGTTGCAAGGGCTGCTTTGGACAACGATGTTATTCCCAGATGTCATTTTGAGGATGTAACCCGTGCAGATTATGATGGTTTTGTGCTTCCGTTTGCTGTTGAGCTATTGAAATTATCCAAAGAGTATAACAGGCCGGTTAAAATCCGCCTTTGTGATACGTTGGGATTTGGCTTGCCATGGGCACGGGCGACTCTTCCGAGAAGTGTCCCCAGGCTTATTCATGGATTGCGTCAGATAGGGATACCGCCTGAATGGCTTGAATGGCATGGCCATAATGACCTTCACAAAGTACAGATAAACGCGGCAACGGCGTGGCTGTACGGATGCAGTTCTGCCAACAGCTCGATATTCGGAGTTGGCGAGCGGACGGGCAATCCTCCTCTTGAGGCTATGGTAGTCGAGCATGCACAGGTTAAAGGCATTACCGAAGGCGTGAACTATTCAGCGATAACCGAACTTGCCGAATATGCACGGGCCGAATTAGGCTTCGATATTCCGGGTAATTATCCTTTGGTCGGCGCAGATTTTAATGTTACACGCGCAGGTATTCATGCTGACGGACTGCTGAAAAATGAAGAGATATATAATTGCTTCGATACAAAGAAACTTCTGAATCGTCCGGTCAATGTAGCTATTACTGATAAGACCGGAGCAGCAGGCATCAAACACTGGATAGAATCAAGATATCAAATTGAGGTTGCCAAACATGACCCTCGCGTAACAAGGATAAAAGACAGAATTGACGCTGAGTACGCAGAAGACAGGGTTTCTGCTATATCTGACGAAGAGATGTTCGATTGGGTTAAAGAATCGTTTGGCAAAGATATTCCACCATTAAGGTAAAAAACCTTGCCGGCTAATCGAATCAAAGCGGTATTATTTGACCTTGGTGAGACATTGCTGAATTTTGGCAAGCTCGATACTCTCAAGTTTTTTAAGCAGGGTGCGCGTTTATCCTATGATTTTTTAAAGAGCCATAATCAGCCTGTTGGCAATTTTCGGGTATACTGCTGGCACAGTTTATTGTCACTTCGGCTTAACAATTTGATTTCGTGTATTACGGGCAATGATTTTGATTCACTTAGCTTGCTGAAAGAAATCGGTTTAAAAAAAGGTGTTCAATTAAATGATGAGCAATGGCAGGAATTTGCATGGCTTTGGTATGAACCTTTGAGCAGAGAATGTAAAACCAAACCGGAAATTTCAGAAATATTAGGCAGATTAAAACAGCAGGGACTTAAACTTGGTATATTGTCCAATACATTTGTTCACAGCAACTCTTTAGAAAGGCATTTGCAGCAGCTTGGCATTTTAGAATTGTTTGATGTAAGGCTTTACTCATATCAGTTTTCTTTTCGCAAGCCAGACCCGAGAATTTTTATAAAAGCAGCGGACAGAATTGGTGAAAGGATGCCTAACATTATGTATGTAGGCGACCGTATAAATATGGACATAAAGCCTGCAATAATGCTTGAGATGTATGCAGTATTAAAAAATGCTTACACAAATACCAACAAGAACCTGCCTAAAGGAGCAAAAAGAATAAATCGGCTTGGTGAATTGCCTGCAATTATTGAAAAAATCAACGCAAATTCACACTAATTTCTATATCAAAATCACCTCTGATTATTTATAATTGTCTGGCAAAAGAAACAGGAGTTTTCTATGAGTACATCGAAAGACGTAGTTTATCAACAGTGTATTAACCCGGCCTGCAAGGCACAGTTTGATTGCAGTGAGGTTATTTTTAAATGCCCAAAATGCGGTGAACTTCTGGATGCACGATACAACTGGGACAGAATTGAAGTGCCGGGTAAATTGAGCGATTTTGCTAATCGCTGGGCGACGAGAAATAATCGGCTTGATTTTTCGGGTGTGTGGCGGTTTCGCGAGCTTCTTAATTTCTGCGAAGACAGGTATAAGGTTTCTATTGGTGAAGGCCAGACAATACTTGAGCAGAACAGCGCAATTGCCGAGCATCTTGGAATGAAATCCGATTGTCTTTTCCTGCAATATGAGGGACTCAATCCATCGGGGTCGTTTAAAGATAACGGGATGACTGCTGCCTTTAGCCATGCCATGATGGTGGGTGCCAAATCATGTGCATGTGCTTCAACCGGTAACACGTCGGCGTCAATGGCTTTATATGCACATACCTGTGGATTAAAAAGTACGGTGTTTATAGGATCCGGTAGAGTTGCCTTTGGAAAGCTAAGCCAGGCGATGGATTACGGTTCACAGACGATTCAGATACTTGGTGACTTCGATGATTGTATGCGCCAGGTACAGGCGGTCTGCGACAAGCTCGGATTGTATCTTTTGAATTCGCTGAATCCGTTCAGGCTTGAAGGGCAAAAGACGATAATGTATCGGATTATCGAGCAGCTGGACTGGCAGTTGCCGGACTGGATTGTGGTGCCGGGGGGAAATCTTGGTAATTCGAGCGCATTCGGAAAGGCGTTTTCTGAGCTTAAAGAGCTTGGTTTGATTGAGCGGATTCCTCGAATAGCGATTATTAACGCTACCGGTGCTGATACGCTTTTCGATTTGGTCAACAATAAAAAACTTGTGTGGAACAACGGTAACGTTGACCAAAAGATAATCGATGACTATTACGCAGCTTTGACCGCCCGCAATTTTTCGCCGCATACATGTGCATCTGCGATAGAGATTTCCAGGCCGGTAAATCTGAAAAAATGTCTGCGAGCTATTGATATATGTGACGGTGTTGTGCGGGAAGTGACTGATGAAGAGATTTGTGACGCAAAAGCTATTATCGGTAAATATGGGCTTGGCTGTGAGCCGGCGTCAGCAGCGACAATAGCGGGGTTGAAACATTTGCTCGCCGAAGGCATCATAGGCAAAGATGAGCGGGTTGCATGTGTATTGACCGGTCATGTACTTAAAGACCCTAATGTTACTGTCAGTTACCACAAGGACAGGCAGGGGCAGTTCAGTAATCCACCGGTAGAAGCGCCGAGCGACCTGGATGAAATTATCAAGCTGATAAAATGAAAGACAAGTTACCGGCTATGAACCGATTTTAAAGCTGATAGTTTCATAAGGTGATTCTTTCGTCCGATAAGCGGAGGGTGATATTTTTCCAAATCGGCAAGATGGGCAGATTGGGCGCGATTATTTGCGCAAGTTGCCGAAAAAGGCGCGCAAAAAGTAACAAAAAGTTACAAAAATTCGCATAAATTGACATAAAATACACTCAAATTGATGTGAAATGACCCAAAAATTGACGTGAGAGAAAAACGCGCTTGCGCAAATGATTGAAAACCACCACGAAGACAGCAGGGAAAAATTAAAGAGTTTTTTTAAACACTGATTCCGCTGATTACGCAGATTAAATAAAGTCAAAAAGTTAAAATGAAAAGAATTTAGCCACAGAGGACACAGAGTTTACAGAGAATTAACCACGAATGAACACGAAGTTTTTTTAAACGCGGATTACACAGATTAAAGAGAATTGAAATCCAAAATTCCAATACCTAAATCCCCCTATAGATTTGTTTCCAAATCTAAGCATGGGGGCAGGCGAAACAAGCACAAAATTACAAATAAAAATGTTCAAAACAAAATTGGCCACCAAGACCCTAAGGCACAAAGACACAAAGTTTTTTGACACGGATTAACACAGATTAACGCTGATTATTTTTAGCCACCTATGAAGGGCTAAAGACAAGACCGCAGGGCCAACCATACAAGAATGTTGACATTCTATTTCCGGTAAACTAAATTGATAGCATGTTGTTTAACTATAATTTGTTTTTTTGCTTTTAAGTAGCATAAAATTTCAGGAAAAATTTATCGGATTTATAGATGTCCTTGGCTTCAAACAGTTGGTAGAAGCTGCTGAGAACGGGACAGGAATACCCTTACCAGAACTGATGGAAATATTGAGAAATCTTGGCTCTTCAGATGATGTGGCAAAATTCATAAAATACGGCCCAACCACCTGCCCTCAAAGTAAATATCATCAACGTGACCTCAATTTTAAGTTAACACAGATATCAGATTGTATGATCGTATCTAGTGAAGTATCACCCGCAGGATTGATTAACTTAATCAGCCATTGTTGGGGGGTAGTAATAAATCTCTTGGCAAAAGGAATAATGTGTCGAGGGTATATCACGAAAGGGTCGATTTATCATACTGATACCCAGTTCATCGGTTCTGGTTACCAGGAAGCGTGTTCGAAAGAAAAAGAGGGGATAACAGCATTTAAACGTGAAGCAGATGAGAGGGGAACACCATTTGTCGAAGTTGATCCTGTAGTTTGCAGTTATGCAAAGAACTGCAAAGACAAGTATGTGAAAAAGATGTTCTCACGTATGGTAAAAAATTATGGTAAAGTTACAGCATTGTTTCCGTTTCAGAGATTGGCGCACTCCTTTATGATTGGTGGATTTGGGCGCAAATTTGATGCGAAAAAGGAGAAGACCTCTAATCAAAACATGCGGTTATCTATCGAAAAGCTAAAGAAGCGTGTAATGGAATTTGTCGATGAGTCTAATCATGATGCTGTAAAAAAGGTTGAACACTACATTGAAGCTTTAAATGCTCAACTTGTGGTCTGCGATAAAACTGATGAAATGATTGATATACTTTCTGCTTAAAAAAAGCCCGCCCTTCTTGACAGGGCAAACCGAAATGGAAAAACACCACGTGAAACTCTTCGATAATGTTGTTCGCGGCAGGCAATAACCCACAACATGCACAATCCATTTCCAGTATCAGGTCTGAACCTGCGGTAAAACCGCAGGCTAAATATAACGACGACCCCTGCCGCAAGCAGCAGGGCTAAACGAAATGGATTCTGAAACAACATCAGGCAATTGAAGACAAATTGTCCGAAAAAACATCGGGCAAATAACCACAATTTGTCCTGAACAAGTCAGGAATGATATTAAATATACCCTTCGCTAACGCTTGGGCTCTG
>CBDVDM010000040.1:0-11969 GCA_965372745.1 uncultured bacterium | reverse complement strand
GCTATTGAATCACGCATCGATGTATCTGCGTTGATATTCTTCATACGGTAGTAATCCATTACACCAAGATTACCCTTTTGAAACGCCTCTGCCATCGCAAGCGGCACCTTCGATTCATTCTCAACAACCAATGCCCTCATCTCCTGCTCACGGGCAACTGCCATTGCCCTGCGTTTTTCAGCTTCTGCCTTTGCACGCCGCATATCAGCCTCTGCCTGAGCCGCCTGCAACTGTGCACCGACATTCTCGCCAACGTCAACATCTGCTATATCTATTGAAAGTATCTCAAAAGCGGTACCAGCATCAAGACCTTTCGTCAGTACCGACTTCGAAATATTATCCGGATTTTCCAAAACCGACTTGTATGTTATCGCACTTCCGATAGTAGTAACAATACCTTCACCTACACGGGCTATAATGGTCTCTTCTGTTGCTCCGCCAATCAGCCTCTCGATATTAGCCCTGACTGTCACACGTGCCTTGGCCTTCAACTGAATACCATCCTGGGCAACCGCATCTATTGTCCCCCTGCTCTTTTCAGGGTCAGGACAGTCAATCACCTTCGGATTAACACTCGTTTGAACAGCATCCAAAATGTCACGACCTGCCAGGTCAATCGCCGTTGCTGTCTTTAACGTCAGCTCAATATTCGCCCTGTTTGCAGCTATCAACGCCCTGACTACATTCGGAACATTGCCCCTTGCAAGGTAATGACTTTCAAGGTCTCTGGTAGTTACTGTCAAGCCTGCCTGGACAGCTGTTATCTTGCTCAATACTATCGTTCGAATATCAACCTTCCGAAGCCACATCCCGATAAGCTCTGAAAACTTAACATCCGCCCTCGACAGTTTTGCCTGTAACCACAATCTGAAAAACTTTAAAAACAATAGAAAAAATACTACTGCAACGACAATGATGATTACCAAAAGTGCCAATCCAACGATCCTCATTGGACTCTCTGCCGCCAACATCAAACCTGTTAATATCTGCATTTCTTTGCCCCTTTCTCTAACTTTCTTCCAGCACTCGAACCGTCAACTGTGTTTCCTCAACATGGATTACTTTTACTCTTTTTTCTTTCTCAACATAACCGCTTTCTGCTACGCACTCTAATCTGCGACCGGCGAATTCACACATCCCCACAGGTCTAAGCGGAGTAACAACAACTCCTTCTGCTCCAACCATTTCTTTTAATTGCGGCGTATCCGGTATAGCGTCACCTGCTTTTCTTTCCGGAGGTGTCAACGTGACAGCTTTGCCGAATCGTGTTTTCGGAAATATTTTATATGCCGCTATCACCACACTTGGTATCATCACAATTGCAACCCCAATGCCGGCTATACCCATTGTCATGCTGTGATTGAAAAATATCATAACTCCACCAAGCAGACATGCCATCGCACATATACTTATCAGCCCTCCGCTTGGTATAAATATCTCTGCCAATATCAAAGCAGCTGTAACAAAATAAAGAAATATTGCAAAAACTACCCACCAGTCCATTACTAAATCCTCAAAATCAATCTCCAAACTACTCTGTCAGACAGAACCATTTTACTCATTAACAATCTTAACCACAACTCTGTTACCATGAATTTCCGTTATCTCGACTTTATTTCCTTTTTCAATAAATTCACCTGTTGCTACGCAATCGACTATTGCAGAACCAAACCTCACTTTTCCCGTTGGTCGAAGCGTCGATAGCACCTCACCAGCATCACCAACATTAACACCAACAACTTCTCTTTCAGGCGGTGCAGTCATACTAACCTCAATCTCATCACCCTTTTTTGCAGCAGTAGGAACCAAAATCAATCCGCTCAAAAACCCCAGCTTCGGAACATACCGCGCCAAAACCAACGCCAAGACAGCAAACCCGACAAAGCCTATCGCCAGCCCCCAAACCCCTTCAGAAAATATCTGCCAGTCCAGATTAGTCTCTGGCCACGGTATCCTGTCCGGCGGATTCTTAATCAGCATACCGAACAGACCTGCCAATACGCAAAGAATACCACTGATACCAGCTATCCCAAAACCCGGAATCACAAAAATCTCAACAAGCAGCAGTATCACACCAACAGTAAATAACGCAACCTCAACCCAGTTCGCCAGCCCCACAAGATACTTACTGCCGATTATTATCACAAAGCATATCACAGCCACAAGCCCAGGTAAACCAACCCCGGGCGTATTAAGTTCAATATACACACCTAAAAGTGCTATCATCACCAGGATACCCATCACCGCCGGAGAATTTATCCATCGAACCATCTCTTCCGACCAGTTTGTCTTCAGGACAACAGGCTCACCTTCAAACACAACCCCGTCACGCTCTGCCAAATACCCAAGCATCGTCTGCTGGCCGTCTACAACCGCACGAGTTATCCCGTATTCAAACGCCTCCGCAGCCGTCAATGTCAGTAACTCACCTGCTTTAACAATTAATTCTTTATTCTCAAGGTCGTATCCATTGGCATCACTCGGCAGCTTACTCTCTTCAAAAAACTCATACCCTTCGGTTTCAATGTTTTTTACCCGATACACTTCATTCTGTACACTAACCATTGCTTCAAGCAAAGGCTCTGGATAATTATTCGCCTGGGCCGCGCGTTTAAAAGTCGCCCTTACAAAACTTTCCTGTTTTTCTCGTTCAACACCTTCCAACTTCCCGCCAATCATAATCGGCGCAGCATCTCCTATCGTCGTGTTTTCGAGCATTATTATATCCTGACAGGAAACACTTATCATCGCTCCCGCCGATATCGCCTCACTCGTTATATAAGCGACTGTCTTGGCTTTTTTTCCAACATCAAGGATTAGATACTTCGATATGTCATCCGCAGATTGTACCAGCCCCCCGTATGTTTGAATCTCAAATATGAGATATTCTACACCGGCTCCTAATGCCACGTCTGTGCGCCGGCGAATCGATTTATAAAGTCCATCATCTATCATCCCCTTGCAGACTATTACCGTAGCTTTTACCTGAGGTAACTGCAAAGAGACCTCGTTAACTTCCCCGGCCTTACAATCCACATTCCACAAAAACAAAATGGAAAAAACCAGCAGAAATTTTGATAGCGAACTCTTCATATTTATTAGTCTATCCTCATATTAACCTACCTGCAACACTTTACTATATATCACTAACAGAACTTTTTGGTTCAATCCCGTCCCACTGCAAACCTCCGATTACCGCCTGTGCAACATTTGTCAGATGGTCACCTATCTTTTCAACATTGTCAACCAGGTCGATAAAGATTAATCCTGCTTCCGGCAAACAACGCCTCTCAGTCATCCGTTGAACATGACTCCGACGTAAATCAATTTGCATCTGGTTAAGCTTCTCTTCGTTCTTCAACGCACGTTTTGCTCGCTCAAGGTCATTTTCCTTCAATGCCGGCAAAATATTCTCAAACATTTCAGCGATTTCCTTTCGCAATTCTTCTGCTTCTCTCAAGGCATCATCACTAAAGAATAGTTTTTGTTCGATCTTACGCTCAGCTATTTCAACAATATTCACCGCATGGTCACCGACTCGCTCAAGGTCGTTAACCGTATGCAAAAATGCAGGCAGTTCAATCGCAACCACATCGGACAATTGTTCACGGGAAAGAGAAACAAGATACGACGTTATCTCATGCTGGAACTCATCAATCAAATCCTCTGCATGCATCACCTTCACAAGCTCGCCCTTATCATCTTCAACCAATCCTTTAATCGCTCTTTGGACTGCCTTTTCTGCTCGCTCTGCCATCCGAATTATCTCACGCTTCGCCTGCTCCAATGCTATCTCCGGTGTAGCAAGCAAATGTTTTTCCAGCACAACCGGTTTCTGTTCCAGCTCTTCCTCACGCACCGGCAATATTTTCATTACTATTGTTTCAAGCCACTGTATAATCGGCAAAAAGATTATCGTATTGAGCGCATTAAACAAACTATGTCCTATAGCCATATGTATCATTATCGTGCTTTGATTTAATTGCCATGGTGACACCAACATCACAATCTTGCTGAACAGCCCGGTCCACACTATCGGAAGCATATAAAGAACACCTATAACATTAAATATAGTATGCCCCATCGCAGTTCTCTTTGAATTCCTGCTCGCCCGGAGTGCCGCCAATTGCGCCGTTATTGTTGTACCTATATTGTCACCGAGGATAAACGGTATTGTCACTTGAAGAACCAGTTCCCAGTCGTTACCGAACGCCCCTTGAAACGCTAGCACCTGTATTATCGCAATCGATGCCGAACTGCTCTGAAGCAATACCGTTATCACAGTACCCGCCAGCACTGCCAGTATCGGGTTACGGCCAAGCCATATCAACCCGGCCCGAACATCATCACTGCTTTTCAAAGGTGCAAAACCGTCCTTCATAAATCCGATGCCGATAAACAGCAAGCCAAACCCAAGCACTACATTACCAATGCTGCGCATACGCTGAGTTTTGCCGATGACGCGCAGCAAAAATCCGACTCCGATTGCCGGAAGCGCATATGCTGTTATCTTCAAGCTACCGATACCAAGTGCAGATACAAGCCACGCTGTAAATGTTGTTCCTACATTAGCGCCGAGAACGACACAAAGAGCCTGTTTCAAACTCAACAGACCTGCATTAACAAAACCAATCGTCATCACAGTCGTTGCTGAACTCGATTGTATAAGACATGTCGTTAATGCACCCACCATCATCGCTATTACCCTGTGCTTTGTCAAAGACCCGATAAGCCCCTTCAATTTTTGGCCTGCTACCTTCTTCAGCCCGTCCGACATCAACCCCATGCCGAACAAAAACAAGCCTAATCCACCTATCGTCCCGAACAGCATATCTTTAATCATATATACCCTTTACGTTTTATACCCCCCTTGTTTTCATTCACTCCTGCCCACATCAAACGGATGAGCGTTTTGTACTGTCTCTAATTCAACACGTCAAGCTCGCTTTTGCCGGTTGTTAAAAATACCTCAGAATTTGCCCTTCGGCATACTATATATAGCGTAAACTCCTCGAAAATTTATGTAAATACTTAGTCTAAAATTTAAGTAATGCCGATGAAGTCGGCCTTAACTAACGAGATACGATTCACAAGCGACGAACGACGGTCAGTTTGAGTTTTATACCAATCTGCGCAAAACCTCTATCCCCTCTTGAAGCTTCTCATTACTTGTCGCATAACTAATCCTGAAATGCGTATCCCTCTCACTGAAAACATTACCCGGTATAATAAGCACGTTATTTTTTATCGCCTTTTCAACAAATTCTGTTCCTGTCATCCCATCCGGCGTCTTAACAAAGGCATAAAACGCCCCTTCAGGCCTGCACAGCTCGAACTTATCCTTCAAACCTTCATAAATAATATCACGCTTAATTTTATACTCCGCCACGTATGCACTCACATCCATATCAAGTGCCGCAATCGCCGCCATCTGAAACGGTGTCGGCGCACAAACAAATGTATACTGCTGCATCATCGTCATCGCTTCCATTACCTCTGCCAGACACTCATGGCAGACCACATACCCCAACCGCCAGCCTGTCATCGCATACGCCTTGCTAAAACCACGCAAAACCATACTCCTCTCATAAAACTTCGCAATACTCGGTGGCACCATCTCGTAACTGAACTTCTCATATATCTCATCAGTCAAAATGATTATTCCATTTTGCGCCGCAATCTCTGCCACAGCCCTTACCTGCTGCTCTGTATAAACTGCACCTGTCGGATTGCAGGGCGAATTCAGTATTATCAGCTTCGTTTTATCACTCACTGCCTTTGCAATCCCCTCAACCGGCAATTCAAAATCAGGATAGCTGTCCACAAACACGCACTTGCCGCCAAATAGATTCACCAGATGCTTATACATCACAAAATAAGGGTCTGGTATAATAATCTCATCACCCGGATTGATAAGTGACATAAACGCCAGCAATAGTCCCCCGCTCACACCGCTCGATATCAATACTTCAGGTTTTTTCCAGCCGGTCTCAGCCTTTATCTTACCGCCGATTTTCTCAATTAATTCCACTACGCCTGCCGTCTGCGAATACTTGTTTTGGCCTTTTTGAATCGCCTTGATAGCTGTTTCTTTAAGCTCTTGCGGCACATCGAAGTCAGGCTGACCTATCGACAAATTTATCGGGTCTTTCAAACTCGCACCAAGCGCAAATACCTTACGTATCCCGCTCGAATCCATACAACCAGCCCTGTCTGCTAAAAAGCTTTCCATAGACACATACTAAACCCATACACCAGAATGGTCAATTATAAATCCGCTTATATCATTCCTTCCTTGAATTTCCTGATAATCTCTGATACCGTTTGCATAAATCTGACTAATCGTTATCAGTAATGAGGAAAAAACTGTGGAAAAATCCAATCTGACACTTACCACTCTTTTAATTTTATCAGCAACTTTAATCACCGGCTGTGATAAAGACAGCAAATGGACATTGCTCTGGCAGGACAATTTTGATTCGTTCGATTCTGCCCGCTGGGAAAAAGCTGCACATACCTTTGGTGTCAACGACTCCAGGTTCGTCGAAAAAAACGTGACTTTTCAAAACGGAATCATGAAGCTGCATCTTACCGATGAGCCGGCTGGTGGAAAACTCTACGCCGGTGCCGAGTATCGCACAAGGGATTCTTTCCTTTACGGAAAATTCGAAGTAAGAATGAAATTCGCATCAGGTTCCGGCGTCGTTTCCTCATTTTTCACCTACAAAGACCCATCGCATCCCCGCTGGAACGAAATCGACATCGAAGTTCTGGGCAGAGATACACGCAAAATGCAGTTTACCCACTGGTGGAATAAAACACCTGATTTCAAACCGGTTACTTACGATTTGGATTTTGCTGTCGATGAAGATTTTCATATCTATGTATTCGAATGGCTGCCGAAATATATAAAATGGTATATCGACGGCAAATTAATGCATACCGCTGCCGACAATATCCCTGACCTGTCTCAAAAGATTATGATGAACATCTGGATTTGCAATCTTACCGACTGGGCAGGCAAGTTCGACAAGAATATCCTGCCGGTATACGCCGAATATGATTATGTGAAATATTATGAATTGAGGTGATCGTGAATCACGATTCACTAACCACAATACACGAATATATCACTTTTCTGACTTGCTGCCTGGTTTATTGAAGCCGGCCTTTTCCGGTTGAGGTGAATTTCCAAAAACACTGTTTATCGCCGATAAAAGTTTACTGCTGTTTTCACGAATATTATGAATTCTGTTCTTTATCTCTTTAGGCAAATCTTCTCCTGTTATAATATCGTTAAGTATTTTCTCTGCCTCTTCTGCGTTAATCCGAGCTATTTCAAGCTTATGCGCCTTTTGCTTTATAATTTCATCCAGGTCCCTAAAACCTGAATTTACCTTCCTGCTCAAAATGTATTTCTCCGTCAGAGCACAGGCCAACTGAGAAATTTCTCTACTATTGAACGGTTTTTCAAGAATCAGCAAACTGCCCTTATGGCCGAGCCGGCTGATTACTTCTTCCCATGTATAATCTGAGTAAGCCGAGCAGATTACAACCTGCACACACGGGTCTATCTTCCATATATGCTCTATTGTCTCAAGACCGTCCCACCCCGGCGGCATACGCATATCAACAAAAGCAAGTTCGTAAGGACGGTCATCGCCAACCGCCTGTTTTACCTTTTTAACACCTTCTTCTCCTTGAAACGCATAATCAAGCTCATATCTGTCTTTATCTATTTCGTGGCGAAAAGGGGCATCTTTGAAGATACTTGCTTCCATTTCATCCACGTCGCAGGTGTTTATTACATCTTCCTGAAAGATAGACTTAAAATCACCATGAATCTCCGGATTGTCATCTATAACAATAACCCTGTGAACGGTAACCTCGTTTTCTGAATCGTACATTTTAAACACCCCGGTTCTGACCAATACTTTCAATCAGTTTCGCTTCACCATTTCGCTGGTAATATTTATTTCGGCCAAAAACGCCGTCAACTTCTCAGCTTCCAGAAATATTATCATAAAATCAATCATCCCACCAAATCCCATTTTCGCCGTCCCTAATCCACCATCGACAATATTATAGGAACTGCTTACCCAATTCCGTCCTTCGTCATTACTAATCTTTCGATTGGCAATTTTTTCTATGTTGCTGTTGATAAAACAATTACAGTTGCAACTTAAACCAAAACGGTCAGTATGATTTATTTAAGTAAGTGTACAGCAGTATCGGATAAGATATTCCATTGTGCAGCAGCGGAGGTTTGCTGGTTTTTGACAATTTCCCATGATATGATTTTGTTTAACTTTTTGGCGGTCAGGACGCTGAAGTTTTTCAGTTTGACACCTTCTGTCGCTGCAATTCTATAATCGATGTTTAACATAATACTAACGAGCAGTTTGGCCTGATGATTCAAATATTCGATATACTCATCGGCTTGTTTGGTTTTGTTAGTGATAAAGTCCATGGCTTTGCCGGTATTTTTAGTCAGGTCTAACTCTTCAGTATTAAGGCTTAGATTTTTTGGGTATAGTGCAATGTTTTGTTCCTGTCCGATATAAAAAAACATGACCTGGCCGTCAGTAGTGAATAGTTTGTTCCCGGCGTATACAGTATCGTTAACTATGTTGTTGACATTATTAATCATACCTGCAAGTTGGTGCTGTAGTTTTGCTTTTTTCGAGTCGGGACAATACCGTTGTGTTACTTTGATTACTAACGATTCAATCACTAAAAATTCATCGCGGATTTTGTTCGTGATGTCAATAAAGTGCTGAACCAGAAAAACAGCGGTAGTAATATTGTGTTCGCTCAACTGAATATCATAAATGTCATGGTTAAAGTTGTTGGCGGTTGCAATGGCTGCTGATTCATGGCAGCAGTCGCTTTCTTTTGATTTTTCCACTGATTCTAACACTTTTAAAGTCTCTTTCCTTTGCGATGATAGACTTCAACCACTTTTTATCTAAAGAGTACGAAAAGTTACTTAGATGTGCAAAAATAACCAGCGTATTTTTTCCAATACTTTTATCCTGCTGTGTATGAAATGTTATTCTCGGACGGTTTTTATAATGATGCTTTGGTGATTAAGTTTAAAACTTTTTCAGAATTTGTATTTGCCTGACATCTTAACGCTTTATAAGCCTCGCTAAGTATCCTTTGCAATGTAAAAGCACCCAACTCTGAGGCATCATTTAACTGACCTATTCGTTCTTCGACTTGCAGGATATCCTCAAGTTTGAACTGCATATTGGTTGTGACCTGCTCTATCTGCTCATGTATACCAAGCAGAAAGCCGTCATAATTTTTGATAGCCTTGATTTCCTCCTTGATTTTTTGCAGCATACTATTGGGTTTATTAGTCAAATTCGGATTTTCGATTTCTGCAATGGCAACGTCGTTGTATGTGTTATCCTGTTGGTTTGTTTGTTCCTGTGTTATTTTCAGATTATCGCTATTTTGATTGATCTTTTTTACGGTATAATCATATCCTGTAACTTTCTCTATCCCAATCATTTTCTGCCCCCCCCCTAATCGAGTCCAATTTGTCTTTTTGTACAAGAAAAAACCTATTTAAAGATACGATAAGCAAAATATAATAAAAAGATGCTTGCTATCCAAATTTGAAGAGATTTTTTTATAATGTTCTCGGACGTTTTGAATGGCTGCAAAGGGTATCCAGAGTTAAAGCTGAACAGGATTTATAATCGTGATTATCAGACTCATATTAGCTTAAATAAATTCAGGCAGATATTGATTGCAAAATTGTAGAAAAAACCTATATTGTTGTCACAATTTAATATATTGATAAAACACATTGTTTATGAGAGGTAGTTATGGCCAAATCACAAAAAAGAAAAGTAAATAACTCACACAAACAATCGATATCCACTCGTGCAATTCACGCAGGTGAACCTCGAAGGAAATACGCAGATTCTCTGACCACTCCGATTGTTCAGACCTCAACATTCACATTTGAGAACACCAAGGCCATCGAGGATTATACCAAAAGAGGAATCGACCGTTATGAATATGCCAGGTACGGCGGACCGACCGCCAAGATTGCTGAAAAGAGATTGGCGGACCTCGAAGGTGCAGAGGAATGTGTGGTTTTCTCGTCGGGGATGAGCGCTATTACAACAACTATCCTGTCTCTGGTGCAGTCTGGTGACCATATTGTTATAACCGATGACAGCTATAAAAAGACGCTGGAATTCTGCCGTTCTTACCTGAAACAATTTGCTATCGAGTGTACTATAGTGCCCTTCGGCGACTACAAGGTTTTGGAGGCAGCTATAAAAGAAAATACAAAATTTATTTTTTCCGAGTCTCCGACGAATCCCTACCTGAATATTTTTGACCTTGGGAAATTAAAGAAAATTGCTGATAAATACAAAATCCTGACCCTTATCGACAGTACCTTTGGCACGCCCTTTAATCAAAGGCCGATTGAGTTCGGTATAGACCTTGTTCTGCAAAGCGGGACAAAATATCTGGGCGGTCATAACGATATTCTCGCAGGGGCAGTGCTTGGTAAAAGTGAACTTATAGAGCCTGTTCGGAATCTTCATAAATCAATGGGCGGCACGATTGACCCCCACTGCTGTTATCTGCTGCTTAGAGGTTTGAAGACATTTCCTCTCAGGATAGAAAAACAAAATAAAACTGCACTGGCTGTTGCGGAGTTTCTGGAAGGTCACCGGAAGATAGAACGGGTTTATTACCCGTTTTTGAAAAGCCATCCTCAATATAAAATCGCAAAACAGCAGATGAGAGGAGGCGGAGGTGTGGTGACATTCGAGGTTAAAGGGACATTGAAGACTGCTAAAAAATTGCTCGATTCGTTGCAGCTTTGTTTCATCGGGCCGAGTTTAGGCGGTGTCGAGACCCTTATTACACACCCTGCCCTAATCAGCTATTACGATTACACGCGAAAGGAACGATACAAGTTGGGAATTACTGATACGCTATTCAGGCTGGCGGTCGGTATAGAGAACACTGAGGACATCATTTACGACCTCAACCAGGCATTGAAAAAATGTTAACGGGTTAGAAATATGGGAACATTACCCCCGCCGCAAGGGGTAGAATAAACTTTCAATCAAGTAGACAGTCAATCGTCGAGTATTCCTTCAACAAAGCTTTTTAGTATTGGTACATCATTTTGGCAGGTATTCCAAACAACCTTTGTGTTGACACCAAAATACTCATGAATCAGGAAGTTTCTCATATCTTTCATTCGGCGCCATTGAATATCGGTGTGATTCTGCTGAAACTGCCGGCTAAGGTTATTTGATGCCTCACCTATTATTTCCAATTCCCTTACCACGGCATCTATCATCATTTTATTAGATGAAAACTCATCATAGGTTACACCTTTGATGTATTCTCTGATAATTTCAATGGCATCATGAATATGAATCAAATAAGTTTTATCATTTTTCATAGATGTACTCAGCCTGTGCCAACACTTCATCTCTGAAGTATTTACTTATCGCCTGAGGTGTAAGCAGGTCAACCGCTTTTTCAAGAAAAGATTCAAAATTATTCTTTATGTCGGAGAGGGCAAAAAAACCTATAACTGCATTTGGAACAAAATCTATCAACACATCTACATCACTGTCTTCTCTGGACGTGCCGCTAACGTGGGAGCCAAAAAGCGCCACAGATTTAATATCAGCCAGATGGGGGTCATGTTCGACCGCTTCTAACAATTTGTCTTTAATTTCCTGCTTTGTCATAGACGATAGCCTAATCTCTATAACAAGACCTGTCAAACCAAATTCTTTGCAAAGGAAAAGGCCAGGTTCCTTTAGGTCATGACCTTTATTTGGTGTGGTGGCGGTCACCGGATTTTATCCCGAAGCCTTTTATCGGGACTCACCTATTTACTTTTGTCATTCTGAGCGCACAGGCTGTGTCGCAATTATAGTTCAAAGATGATTTTGTTTTTTTGTCGATATGTT
>CBDVDM010000039.1:0-12625 GCA_965372745.1 uncultured bacterium | reverse complement strand
ACTTCGGTTCACATCCTGTGACTTATTTTTTCGAGCCGCTTCTTGATGGCCATGATAGAAATGCGGTTGAGATTTATGGATATGGTAATGTGAGGGTTCACAGTAATGTGACGGAACGTCTTAAGAACAAGTTTGATTATTATCGAAACGTTCGTGGTCTTGAGAATCAATCGATTGTTGAGATGATTGAGGAGGACCATATCGATATTCTCGTGGATTTAGCAGGTCATACTTCGGACAATAATCTTGTTGCTATGGCGTATAAACCTGCTCCGGTTCAGGTGACTTATCTGGGATATCTATATACAACTGGTATGCAGGCGATTGATTATCGTTTAACGGATGGATTTTCAGAAACGTCATGGTCTCAGAAACATTATACGGAAGAATCTGTATTATTGCCAAACGGCTTTTATTGTTATCAGCCATCAGAGGCAGCTGGGCCGGTAAGTTCACTGCCGGCTTTGAAGAATGGCTACATTACATTTGGTGTATTAGGCAGCAGCATAAAAGTAAATTCGGTAATGATTAAGCTTTGGTCTGAAATACTCCAGGCTGTCAAAAGAAGTCGCCTTATTCTTAAATTTTCCGGCGGAAATGATAATAAGGTGCGGGATTTCTATTTTGAGCAGTTTGAAAGACTTGGAGTTGATAGAAATAGGATTGAGATTGCAGGCTGGGGTTCATACACGGAATATTTAGAGCAATATCATAATATTGATATTGTACTGGATACATACCCTAAAAACGGTGCTACAACGACCTTTGAGGCTTTATGGATGGGCGTGCCGGTTATTTCTTTAGCTGGTCGGCATCAGTTTTCACGAACAGGACTTAGTATACTTAGTCATTTGGGTTTGGAAAAACTTGCGGTATTAAACTCAAGAGATTATGTGGCCCAGGCGGTTTCGCTTGCTTTAGAGCAACAATGTCTTGCAGAAATTAGAAACTCATTGCGACAACGTATTGCTGATAGTACGCTGTGTAATTCGCGACGATTAGCAGGTGAAGTGGAACAGGCTTACAGGAAGATGTGGTATAAATGGCTTGAGTCCGGTTGAGTAATTGAAAAACAAATAAGGATTTGCTAAGATTTCATAGTGATTAATTCAAAGCTTTACATGGATGTTATGCCGAAACCTTTTATTGAGGCCGGAGACACTGTTAATAGAGGACAGTTTGAAAAGGCAGAGCAGTGGTATAATACAATCCTGAAGCATGGTCCAAATGCAGCAGCATATAATAAGCTGGGACGTTTTTGTGAGTATTTGGGTCGGCTCTCAGATGCGCTCTGGTATCAGAGAAAGGCCTTAGAGACAGAACCGGATAGGGGGGAGCTTTTTGCAAATCTTGGAAGGCTGCTGATAAGTACAGGCGAGGTTGAAAAGGGTGTGACTTTTCTGCAGCAGGCAGCAGAAAAATTGCCTGAAAATGCACAAATCCACTCTGTATTGCTTTTCCATCTGCATCAATTATCTACACTTGACCCCGGAGTTCTTTTTAAAGCGCATAAGAAGTGGGGCCGGGTATTTGCCCCTGCAGGGCGTGCAAAGAAAGACCACTCAAACAATCGTAATCCTGAACGAAGGCTTCGTGTAGGGTACATCTCACCTGATTTTCGAAGGACATCGGTAGCATATTTTTTCGAATCACTTCTTGATGGCCATGACAGGGGTGTTGTGGAGGTTTACGGCTACGGCAATGTGGAGTTTCAGGATAGTGTGACTGAGCGTCTAAGAGAGAAGTTCGATTGTTATCACAATATTTACGGAATGGACGACAAAAAGTCAGCTGACCTTATCGAGAATGACAGGATAGATATTTTGGTAGACCTGGCAGGTCATACAGGAAATAACCGTCTTGTCACTATGTCGTACAAGCCTGCTCCGGTTCAGGTGACCTGGCTTGGTTACCCTGATACGACCGGTGTTGAGGCAATTGATTATCGGTTGACGGATGCATTGGCGGATTCAGCCGAATCGCAGAAGTTTTATACTGAGCAATTAGTTTTTTTGCCGGATGGATTTTTATGCTACAGGCCGGCCGATTTCGCACCTGCTGTCGCTTCTTTGCCAGCCAAGAAAAATGGATTTATAACTTTCGGTTCTTTCAATAATAATTGTAAGATAAATCCGGTTATTATTGAGCTTTGGTCTAAAATCCTAAAAGCAAGTCATGGTTCACGTTTACTGCTTAAGTTCAAAGGCGGAGGCGACAGGCAAATCAGCGAACGTTACTATCAGCGATTTGAAGAATTTGGAATCGCAGGAGACAGGATTACTATCTATGGGTGGGGACGTCCGGATGAACACCTGAAGTTGTACAGCGAAGCGGATATCGCATTGGACACATATCCGTATAATGGTACAACGACAACATGCGAGGCATTGTGGATGGGACTGCCGGTGATTTCACTGGTTGGACAATGTCACGCGTCAAGAGTTGGACTTAGTGTGCTTAGCCGAGTCGGCCTGGAGTTTTTTGCGGCGTCGAATCCTGAAGAGTATGTAAGTAAAGCTGTAGCGCTTGCATCGAATATTGAATCACTTGCCCGGATTCGAGTTTCAATGCGAGCCAGGATTGCTGACAGTAATTTATGTTATGCCAAAGGTTTTGCCCGCAGTCTGGAATCGGCATATCGCAGGATGTGGCAGCGGTGGCTTGAATCAGGGTGATGTATGGATTAGGACATCAGTATTTATTATGGGAAGTGTAAATAGCGACATTTTGTTGGTGAGCCGGCAGCTTAAAACTGTAAAAGCCGCCATTGAGACTGGCAGGGGTTCTGATGTATCGAATCTGCTGAACGAACAACTTATTGAAGTTGTGCAGGAGCTTTTTGAAAAAGATAATTCCGGCAAAGAGCTGGTTTATGAGCTTGCAGAGCTTTTTATCAGAGCAGGAAAAGAAAGCAAGGCCGAGCAATGTTACAAAAATATTCTTAAGCAGAGTTCTGACATTGTAACGCTGAATAAACTTGGAAGTTTGTATCAGCATATGGGTCGATTGACCGAGGCATTGGAATATCAAACAAAGGCAATTGAGGTTGAGTCTCATCGGCCGGAACTCTGGGCGAACCTTGCACGGGTACTGATGGAGACCGGACAGATACGAAAAGGAATTGACTTGCTGCGCAAAGCGATAGACCATATGCCTGACAATGCCCAGGCGCATTCGAACCTGCTGTTTCGATTACATCAATTACCTGAGCTGGATCCGCAGATGTTATTTGAAGAACATAAAAAGTGGGCGGAAAAGTATGCACCAGCCAACCTGGCAAAAAACACACACAGCAATAATACTGACCCTGACCGCAAGTTAAGGATTGGTTATATTTCTCCGGACTTTCGTATACATCCGGTGGCGTTTTTCTTTGAGCCTCTCCTGGATGGTCATAACCGGGACGTAGTCGAGATTTACGGGTACGGCAATGTTGCCTGTCCGGATAATGTTACTGAGCGGTTTAAATCCAAATTTGACCGGTATCGCAATATTTACGGTATTGATGATGAAAAGGTCGTAAATCTGCTCGAAGAAGACCGGATTGATATACTGGTGGATTTGGCAGGTCATACAAGTGACAATCGACTGGGTGTTATGGCATATAAACCGGCACCGGTTCAGGTGACATATCTTGGGTATTCCGATACGACGGGGATGGAGGCTGTCGACTATCGTATGACGGATAGCATTACCAATCCCCAGCAGTCACAAGCATATTACAGTGAGCAGTTATTTTGTTTGCCGGATGTGTTTAGCTGTTACAGACCGCCGGATTTTGCACCTCCGTTATCGCTACTTCCTGCACTGCGGAAAGGTTATATTACTTTTGCATCATTTAATAACAGCTGTAAGATTCATCAGCCGATTATAGAGCTTTGGACCCGTATATTAAATGCAAATAAAGGCTCTCGCCTTATGATGAGGTTCAAAGGTGGTGACGATGAAGGAGTAAGAGAATATTGGCTGAATCGATTTGAGCAATCAGGTGTTCAGCGGGATAGAATTGAAATAGGCGGCTGGAAGAGTCTTGCCGAACATTTGAATTTATATAGTGAGGTTGATATTGCACTGGATACCTATCCCTTTAACGGCCACACGAACACCTGTGAAGCGCTTTGGATGGGCGTTCCGACGATTTCACTGGTTGGCCGGTGTCATGTTTCGCGGTTTGGGTTGAGTATGTTGAGTTGTGTTGGGCTGGAGTTTTTTGCTGCCTCTACAGGTGATGAATATGTTAATAAGGCCATTGCCTTGGCGCAGAATCCTGAGTCGCTTTCTACATTGCGAAGAACCATGCGAAGCAGAATAGCTGCGAGCGGATTGTGTTATTCAAAGGGATTTGCTTGCAATGTTGAATCGGCTTACAGGCAGATGTGGTATCGATGGTGTCGGTTACAGGGAGTTGATGTGGAGAATGAAAGAATCAAATTGAACGTATAATAAATTGAGATTGTTTTAGATGGGTTTGGTATTTGTAACAAATCGGAAGTGGGCAAGTTCGGTTATCAGAGGAAAACAGGTAGCAGAGTATTTGAACGTTCCATGTGACCCACCAAATGTGTCATTTGATGATACGGTTATTCTTGTCAAAACATGGTTTGAAAGAGCGGAAAGAATTAAGAACCTTTATCTGGATGTAATTGACAGCGAAAACTTTTTACAGTTTGGTCAGCAACATCGGGATATTCATATTATAGCAATCAATAATTCAGCTAAGGAATATATTTCAGAAATGCTTGATAATGATATAGTTGTAATTCCGCAGCATCATTGCAACTTCGAAAATGTTATAAGAGACAGAGAATCTGTTGTTAGAGCAGGTTATGTTGGCAGTAAGTATAATTTTACAATAAATGTCAATGAGTTGACAGAAAGATTAATGTCCGTCGGTCTGAATTTTGTCTGTTTATTTGTTGACGATGTTTCGCTGAGTAGAGAAGATATCTGCAATTTCTATAAGCAGATTGATATACAAATAACATTCAGGAACGTTAAGACTGTTGACGGTATACCGCCTGAACTGAAGAATCCTTTAAAGCTGGCCAATGCCGGCTCATTTAAGATTCCGACAGTCGGGTACCCTGAACTGAATTATGTTCGTGAGATGGATGGATGTTTTATGCCGGCCAAAGATCTCGACGAGATTGTCGAGGGGTGTTTGGCATTGAAAAAAGACGGTCAATTGTATAAAAAGTATTCTGAGCTTGCGTATGTAAGAGCGAAACATTATCACATTGACAGAATAATTCAGTTGTATAAAGCACTGGAGAAAAGATGATTTTTCGTCTCACAGTTGCTATGAACAGACTTATTTTATTTTTCCGGTTAAAAGGTAATAATGCGAATATTTTATTTATGTCCGGACTGTAGTTTCCCGTCAGGCGGGATAAAAAGGCTTTACGCTCATGTGGAGATATTGCGTGAGGGCGGTTTTGATGCCTATATTATGCACACTAATAAGGACTTTAAGCTTTGCTGGTTCGAGAATGATGTGCCGATAGTGTATGATGCTGACTCACATCGTTTTGGTCCTGATGATGTGATTGTAATTCCGGAGAGTTCCCCTGCTGTTATGAAAAAGCTTCTGCCGTTTTCCGGCAAAAGAGTAATTATATCACTTAGTTTTGCTTATATCTTTAAGTCTATGCCGCAGGGAGAGAACTGGAAAGATTACGGGATAAACTGGGTCATGGCTAACAACGAGAATATGGCGGAGTTTATCCGCTGGAGCATGAACATTGAGAATGTTCATGTTATCGGTTCATCTATCGACCATGATTTATTCAAATATAACCCTGACATAAAACGTGACCGGATTGCTTATCTAAAAAGAAAAGATATGCTTTCTACGGTGATAGAAAAGATAGTAAAATCAAGGGACACATCTTCACATAAAATAGATTTTGCAGCCATTGAGAACCTTGATATGGAAGAGTATGCACAGATACTCAGTGAGTCGAAGATATATTTAACCACTTCGGTATTGGAAGGATTTCCTCGTCCTATCCTGGAGGCTATGGCTTGCGGTTGTTTGTGTATAGGTTTTGACGGGGTAGGCGGCAAGGATTTTATTATTGACTCGGGCGAAAAACAGAATTTTGTACTCATCGAGAGTATGAATATTGTTGACTTAAGTAAAAAACTTGCCGAGTTGGTAGAAAAGGTTAGAAGTAATGACCCTTGCCTAAAAACTATTCGGCAAAATGCCCTTTCGACAGCGGCAGGGTTTACGCCTGAGCTTGAAAAGGAAAGTGTATTGAAGTTCTGGAAGGTTTTTTTTGAGTCTGAGGGTTAGTGTTGTTGTTCCAGCCTTTATTGCAGTCGGCTTAAAACCAAATTAAGCCCTTGCCAATTCTGTGTTAGCGGTTTATCATGTTTAGCTAAAATGGCAGCAGCTTTATTGCTAAACCGGATTTTAAGATGCCTATATTTAGCCTGCGGTTTCACCGCAGGTTTTGACTCGCAAAATCATAGTTAACAGACCGTTAGAGCCGACCGAAGGAGTTTTGGACAGATGAGTGAGAAGAAAACAGCTGGTTATGATTTCAACTCGATAGAGAAGAAATGGCAGCGGTATTGGGAAGAAAATAAAACGTTTAAAGCTGTCGATTGCGATAATTCTAGGCCTAAATATTATGTTTTGGATATGTTTCCTTATCCGAGCGGGCAGGGTCTGCATGTTGGCCACCCGGAAGGATATACCGCCAGTGACATAGTCGCACGTTATAAACGTGCAAAGGGGTTCAATGTTTTGCATCCGATGGGCTGGGATGCCTTTGGATTACCGGCAGAGCAGTACGCCGTGCAGACAGGTACGCATCCGGCTGATACTACCTGCAGCAATGTTGACAATATGCGCAGGCAGATTAAATCACTGGGGTTCAGCTATGACTGGGACAGGGAAGTAAATACGACTGACCCGAATTACTATAAGTGGACGCAGTGGATTTTCCTGAAATTGTTTAACTCTTATTTCGACGAGACCGAGCAGAAGGCAAAACCGATAGATGGACTTATTATACCGGATGGCCTGAGTGAAAACCAAAAGCAGGAATATATTGATGCTCACCGGCTCGCATACGAAGCTGAAGTTGCAGTGAACTGGTGCCCTGAATTGGGAACGGTTCTGGCAAACGAAGAGGTGATAGGTGGGGTAAGTGAAAGAGGCCAACATCCGGTAATTAGAAAACCGATGCGTCAATGGATGCTGCGTATAACGAAATACGCCGACAGGTTGATTGATGATTTGGCTGATGTTGATTGGCCTGAATCGATAAAGAAGCTGCAAATCGACTGGGTCGGTAAGAGTATCGGTGCTGAGGTTGTTTTCAAAGTCGACGGTTTTGATGAGGACATACTGGTCTTCACGACCAGGCCTGACACATTATTCGGCGCAACCTATATGGTTATGGCGCCCGAGCATCCGCTCGTGGATAAAATTACCACCGGTGATAAAATTGAAGAGGTAACAAAATACCGTCAGGATACTGCCCGCAAAAGTGATATGGACAGGACCGACCTTGCCAAAGAAAAAACCGGCGCCTTTACAGGTGCTTATGCAATAAACCCTGTTAATAATGAAAAGATTCCAATCTGGATAAGTGACTATGTTTTAATAAGCTATGGTACCGGTGCGATTATGGCCGTACCTGCACATGACGTTCGTGACTTTGAATTTGCAAAGAAATTCGGGCTGGAAATTATTCAGGTAGTTGAGCCTTCTGATACTGAGCAGCAGGAGCTGGTTAAGAAAGGTGAGCTTTGCTTTACAGGTGACGGCATGGCGATTAACAGCGGGCAATTTAATGGCTTGTCGACGGCTGAATTTAAGGAAAAAATTGCTGCTTGGTTAGAAGGGAGGGACTTAGGCAAGGAAGCTGTTAATTATAAATTACGTGACTGGCTTTTCAGCAGACAGCGATATTGGGGCGAGCCTTTCCCGCTTTTGCACAGAGAGGACGGAAGAGTAATTGCGATATCGGAAGATGAACTGCCCCTGCAATTGCCTGAAGTTGATAATTATAAACCTTCCGGTTCGGGAGAACCGCCGTTGTCCAATGCCAAAGACTGGCTGACAGTGACGCTAAATGACGGTACGAAAGCCCGACGTGAGACCAATACAATGCCCCAATGGGCGGGCAGTTGCTGGTATTATCTGCGGTATATTGACCCTGATAACAACGAAAAGGGCTGGGATACAGAAAAAGAGAAGTACTGGATGAACGTTGATTTGTATATCGGCGGTGCCGAACATGCCGTGCTCCATCTTTTGTATTCGAGGTTCTGGCACAAGGTTCTTTATGACCTTGGCTATGTAAGCACCAAAGAGCCGTTCAAGAAGCTTATCAATCAGGGAATGATTTTAGGTGGGGACGGCCAGAAGATGAGCAAGTCCCGCGGCAATGTTGTCAATCCCGATAAGGTTATAATTGATTACGGTGCCGATTCGATGAGGCTTTACGAAATGTTTATGGGGCCGCTTGAAGCGGCAAAACCCTGGAGTATGCAGGGCGTGGAAGGGGTGCATCGTTTTCTCCAAAAGGCCTGGAAGATGACAGTCGATGAAGAAACCGGTAAGCTCGATTCTGCGGTTCAGCAGACACAGGCCGATGAAGAAACTACTCGCTTGTTACATCAGACCATTAAAAAAGTTGGAGACGATATCGAAGGTTTCAGGTTTAATACAGCGATAAGCGCTATGATGATTTTTATAAATCATCTGAGTAAACAACCGGTCAGGCCTATAGCAGTTGTTGAAAAATTCGCACAGATTCTTGCTCCGTTTGCCCCTCACATTGCGGAGGATATCTGGGAAAAGCTGGGACATAACAAAACTCTTGCTTATGAATCATGGCCTGAATATGACAGCCGGCTTGTCAAAGAAAAAGAAATTGAATTAGCTGTGCAGGTGCTTGGCAAGATAAAGGATAGAATAGTTGTAGCTGCCGATACCGACGAAGAGCAGATAAAAGAAAAGGCACTTGCCAGTGAAAAAGTGATAGCGGCTATGAATGGCAGGCAGCCGAAGAAGATTATTGTTATCAAGTCCAGGCTGGTAAATATTGTTGTTTAATATTATTTATTGTTACTAAATGAATATAGAAATCGAAGCAAAGCTGAAAGTAGATTCATTAGACGAGGTAGCGAATAGGCTATCAAGTGCAGGTGCACAATTTGTAGCCCAATTGAAGCAGACAGACGATTATTTTGATTTTCCGGAACAGATTCTAAGAAAATCTGACAGGGGGCTTAGGCTGCGTCGCGAAATTGTCGGCGAAAATCAAAAAGCAATTCTAACCTACAAAGGCAAAAGGGAAAAACACGAATTCAAAAAAAGGCAGGAGATAGAAGTTGAAGTTGGCGATGCACTTTCAGCCGAGAAGATTATCCTGGCAGTTGGATTTGAGAAGCTTGTAACAGTTGAGAAAGAAAGAGCCGTCTGGAAACTTAACGGTTGTGAGGTTTGTCTTGACGAAGTGACTTTATTAGGCCAATTCGTGGAAATAGAAGGACCTGATGAGGAGAAAATAGAAGAGGTTCAAAAACGTTTAATGTTGGAAGAGTTGCCTCATATTGTAGAGAGTTACTCTAAGATGGTTAGAAAAAAACTTCAACGGGAAGCTTGAGACTGGCGTTGGGATGGTATTTATGAAACCTGAAGATGGTTATATTACTTATATCGAAAATCCCAAGTCCGGGGCAAGCAGCGGTAATATTGTCAGCCGTCAGTTTGAAAATTATCTTGTTAAGCGGGGCTTTGATGTCAGGGTCAATCTAACAAGGTCATTGGAAGATGCCCGCAGGTTGGCGACTGATGCTGCGGTGGATTACAAATGTGCAATGGTAATTGCTGCAGGCGGGGATGGTACTATTCGGGAAGTTGCTCATGGACTGGAGGGAAGTGACAAATCGTTGCTGATAGTTCCGTGTGGAACGGAAAATCTGCTGGCGAATGAATTGGGTTTTGATGAAAAGTTAAGGACTATAATAAAGACATTCGAGGCAGGTTTCATTCGGCCTTTGGATTTGGGTATTATAGACAACAGATGCTTTACTTCTATAACCGGTTTTGGTTTTGACGGTGAAATAGTAAGGCGTGTAAGCAAGCAGCGACAGGGACATATAAGCCATCTCGATTATGTCTGGCCTATTTGGCGCACTTTCTGGACGTACAAATTCGAACCGATGCGAGTTGTAGTTGACGATGATGAGATTTTCAACGGGCGAGGGCTGGTTTTTGTCGGTAATATTTCGAGATATGCGGTAGGACTTGAGATATTACATCAGGCTGATTTTGGGGACGGACTGTTGGATATCTGTATTTATAAGTGTGCTTCTCAACTTCATCTGGTAAAGCATTCGTTGATGACAATTATAAAGAAACATTCAACTTGTAAGGATGTCATTTATCAGCAGGGTAAACACATTAAAATAAGTTCAGACAGCAAGGCAATACAAACGGAAATTGACGGTGACCCAGGCCCGGCGCTTCCGGTCGAGATTAAAATAATACCACAGGCGGTAAATGTACTGGTTCCTGAAGGAGCTAAACCTGCTGGTTTGCGCACACGAATAATCAGGGCACTTGGCTAAAAAACAATTTAAGGTAGGATTTGTAATATGAGTAAAGCTAACTTTAAAATTGGTGTAGGAGACTCGAAAGTCGGTTTATCAGCGGTGTTAAGGCCTGTTGAAATTGGTGTGGATGCCTCTTTTTTTGTGATAGCAGGGCCTTGTGTTATTGAGAGTGAGGATACCTGTATTGATATTGCGAATAAATTGGTCGAGATTAGTAACAAAACTGACATAGGAATTATTTTCAAGGCAAGTTTTGACAAGGCAAATCGCAGCAGCATATCCAGCTATCGTGGTCCAGGCATGGAAAAAGGACTTGAAATTCTTGCAAAGGTTCGCAAACAAACCAACTTGCCGGTCATGACCGATGTCCATGAACCTGGTCAGGTTGAAGCTGTTGCCGGAGTTGTTGATTGTTTGCAGGTGCCGGCGTTTCTGTGCAGGCAGACAGATTTACTTTGCAGCTGTGCGAGAACAGGCCGGGCGGTCAATGTTAAAAAAGGTCAGTTTATGTCGCCGGCGGAGATGAAAAATGTAGTGGAGAAAATTCGTCAGTGTGATAATGACAATATAATACTGACTGAGCGTGGAACGTTTTTCGGCTATAATCGGCTTGTTAATGATATGACGGCGATTGAAGCAATGAAGAATCTGGGCTGTCCGGTAGTTTTTGATGCGACACACAGCACTCAGCAGCCCGGCGGGCTTGGTAATGCAAGTGCCGGTCAGCGGGAGATGGCGCCGGTATTAGCCAAAGCCGCGATTGCAGCAGGTGCAAACGGGCTTTTTATCGAAGTTCATACTGAGCCCGAAAAAGCCAAATCAGACGCAGCCTGTATCATGCCGATAGGGTGGGTTGAGGATTTAATTAAGGTTTGTAAACAGATTTTTCAAATCGTACGTGGGTAGCAAACTTGGTTAAAGAAAAGAAATACATATTTGGCCCTGTGCCTTCGAGAAGGTTAGGACTTAGTTTGGGGGTTGACATTGTACCTTACAAGGTTTGCACACTTGATTGTGTTTATTGTCAGGTTGGCAAAACTACTGAGTTGTCTGTTGAGCGCAAGGAGTATGTTGATGTTGAATCGGTTCTGGATGAGCTGAAGGATAGATTGGCGGAAGGTGTAAAGACTGATTTTATCACTATCAGTGGTTCAGGCGAACCGACTTTGAATATTGACTTAGGACGGATTATCGAGCAGATAAAGAAAATCACAGATATACCTGTTGCTGTTTTGACTAACGGGACGTTATTAACAGAAAGAGCGGTTCGTGAGGATTGTGCAAAGGCTGATGTGGTGCTGCCGTCTTTGGATGCCGGTGACGAGCAGACTTTCCGGAGAGTCAATCGTCCGCATGGGACCCTGAGTATAAAAGGTTTAATTAATGGGTTAACAGCATTTAGAAAGGAATTTAGCGGACAGATATGGCTTGAGGTATTTTTGGTCAAAGGTTTTAATACTGATATTGAGCAGATTGCCAAAATCAAGGAAACTATAAAGTGTATTTGTCCTGATAAGATTCAGCTTAACACGGCAGTTAGGCCGACAACTGAAAAGGGTATCGAGAGGGTAGACAGGCAAAAGCTGGAGGCTGTTGCAGAAGAGCTGGGGGCAAAGTGTGAGATTATAGCGGATTTTTCATCAAAACAGGTCGGCAGATACATTCAAGGTCACGTCGAACAAAAACAAATTTCAGGCCTTGACCTGGACAGTAAAATCGAGAGCGTGCTTTCGATGTTAAAACGCAGACCTTGCTCATTGGATGATATATGCTCCGGGCTTGGTATGGTAAGAAATGAGGCATTGAAATATATAGGTCATCTCCAGGAACAGGGGGTAATTGGTTCCGAAGAAAAAGATGGAATTGTTTTCTTTACGGTGCAAAATTAGAGGCGAATTCAGCCATATCGGATTGAAACTGCAAATTTGTACAAATTTACACTCAATTTCCCACATTTAGGTTCAATTTGTAAAGCCGAGTCTCTGATTGGCCGATAAAAGCGTTGTGGCGGTTTGCAGAATACAGATTTTACAGATTTTACAGA
>CBDVDM010000038.1:0-13050 GCA_965372745.1 uncultured bacterium | reverse complement strand
TAATGCTGCGCATTACGGGTGTTCTCATCCCTCCTTAACGGAGCAGGAGGGATTCGAACCCCCGGTACCTTTCGGCACAACGGTTTTCAAGACCGTCGCGATCAACCACTCTGCCACTGCTCCTTATTTGTGCTTCGTATATCGTAATCGTATGTGGTATTTCCGCAATTAGGCGTCCTCCGTAAGGAGTCCCTATGACTGTGGAATATATCATTTTTCACACGATACAATTTACTGTCAACGGATTTCTGACTATTCTATAACCAAAAGCCGGCTTTGCAAGCAAATTCAAGCCACTAATACCAAGTCCGATTATTAAGTGTGCTGTTGTCATTTCGACCGAAGGGCCACGAAGTGGCCCGTAGTGGAGAAATCTGTTTTTTTAATAGATTTCTCCACTCGCCTACGGCTCGCTTGAAGTGACACACGAGCGCATTAACTAATTCGTAATTCGTATAAAATATTAAATGAGCCTGTGATAGAAACGTGGAGTAATAAACCATTAATTTACAGAAAAACCGATGACGGATTTATATTGTATAGCGTTGGACAAAACTTCATAGATGACGGCGGCGAGGTTGCAAAAGATGAAAACGGCAAAATCAAAAAATGGTCTGACGAAGGCGACTTGGTCTTCTGGCCTGTCGATAAATAAAAACCGGACAACTGTTTTCAATTAACAACTGCCCGGATTGATTTCTTAAAAACTCTCGCAGTAAAACTACTGTTAATACCTGTCTGCCTGGGCTGTCCGCTGAGCCTTACGCATACGTCGACGGTTTATCTCAGAAGGCTTTTCATAATAGCTGTTACGCTTAATATCCCGAATCAAACCTTCCTTTTCACACAGTTTTTTGAACCGTCTTACCATCTGCTGAACCGATTCTCCTGTTCGCGACTTAACTTTTAACATCCCTTCAATACCCCTTTCAATCTTTAAAAACTTACAACCGGTTAAAATACAAAACCTTATATATAATTCGTCAAAATTTTTATAGCCCGTTATTATAATTTAGATTTTATATTTTTTCAATACAAAAAACCTACCAAAATGGTTAAAAAACCAACTTTTTCATCAAAAAATGCTTCTTTGCCAAAAAAACTGCAGAATCAGGCTGTCATTTCATCGTTTTTACCTGAATACACCCATTCAATTGAACAACATAGCAAATTATGGTAAAATAAAGAGCGTATATTCCAGCTTCTAATAATGGAGAGTTTCAATTGGAAAAGCTGCGTGAGACCCTGAGAGTCACAAAAGAACGTGCTATTCTGGTAGCTGCCATCTTAAAGGCCGCCAACAGCGGGGATGATTTAGTTGAACTTACTGCACTGGCCAAAAGCGCTGGAGCTCTTGTTGTAGACCGGTTTCAGCAGAAATTGCGCAATATTAACCCAGCCACATACATTGGCAAAGGAAAAACCAATGAACTTGCCGAACGGGTAAAACGCTTCAATGCTGACGTCGTAATATTTGATAACGACCTCTCGCCGGGCCAGATTCGCGAACTCGAAACTATAATCAAAATCAAAGTCATCGACCGCAGCGAACTGATTCTCGACATCTTCGCCACAAAAGCAAAGACCAGACAAGCCAGACTCCAGGTCTCACTGGCCCAGCTCGAATACACATATCCGCGTCTAACCCGAATGTGGTCACATCTCGACTCGGTAGCAGGTGCAGCAGGCGGTACTGCCGCAGGCGCCGTCGGCGGCATTGGAACAAGGGGTACCGGTGAGCAACAGCTTGAAATCGACCGCCGTCTCGTCAATAAAAGGGTCACCGAGCTAAAACGCGAGCTTGCCAATATCGACAAAAGAAAAATTCGTGAGATTAAAGGCAGGGAGAGCATGTTCAAAGTCTGCATCGTCGGATACACAAACGCAGGCAAAAGCACGCTGCTGAATAAACTAACGAACGCCGGTGTTTTTGTTGAAGACAGATTATTTGCCACACTGGACACAAGAACAAAAAAATGGAAACCTGCTCGCGGTACCGAGATACTATTAAGTGACACCATTGGCTTTGTGAAAAATCTTCCTCATCAGCTAATTGCTTCATTTAAAGCTACTCTTGAAGAAGCCGTGAACGCCGACTTGCTTTTACATATCATCGATGTCTCAAATTCCGACACACTAAAACAGATTGATTCCGTTAATAATGTTCTGGCGGAAATCGGCTGCTGCGACACCCCCGTTCTGAAGGTCTTTAACAAAACCGATATTGTAAGAGACATCGGTCAGCTTGAAATGCTGCAGACATTATATCCTAATGCCATTTGCGTATCTGCAAAAACAGCTTTAGGCTTAGAGTCACTTGCTGATATTGTCATAAAAAAACACAAAGGCGAAGAACTCTTTTTACATGTCTCCAGCAGGCAATCAAACGGTAAAGTCCAAAGCTTCCTCCGTGCACATGGAACAATCGTTGATGAGCAATACAGGGACGGGTTCGTTATTATTGACGCAAAACTCGGACGAAATCAGTTACCAGGCCTAAAAAAACTTTGCCCCAACAAGCTTGAAGTAATTCGCAGCTAACCTTCTTTTTTTTTAATTCACGGTGCTTAAACGAAACGGTAACTGAAATGCCGATTTAGACCACAAGCGTGGTTCCTCCTTTTGTTGCGGGAATAAGAAGTTAGCTTGACAGATGTCTGAGAACTTCGATTTTGTGTTCCCAGCAGTGCGAATCAACTCCGGTCTTCAGGCTCCTGCTCGACTGCAAAAACTCGCACAACCATTTCCATATACATCGAACCGCTTTCATAGCAAACTCCACATCGGTTATTTACTTTATTTTACTACAATCAATCATTCAATATCCGCTAAAATGCGTTAAAATTGTTTTTAATAATTTCTCTAACAGAGTTAGATAAAATAGCTCTCCATTTTATCGGACTGCTCTGGAAAAATTTTCATCATCTTTTTTTTCGACTTTGTACCTGTTTCATACACCTGTCATAGAAAACAATTGTTGCAATTCATTCATCAGGCTGGTTTAATATTTCATATGTTCAAGAATGTTTCAATAATAGGCGACGGCGCCATGGGCACCGTTCTGGGAATGCTTCTTTGCGAAAAGGGTATATCCGCACGAATCTGGGGTTATGACTCTGAGCAGTTAAAGCAAATCGAAAAAGCACACGAAAACATAAAATTTCTGCCCGGCTACAAACTGCCGCAAACACTCATCTTTGACAGTGATGACAGGTTCATAATGACCGGCACAGACCTTATTGTCTCAGCCGTACCGTGTCAGTTCATGCGAAGAGTCTGGAACAGACTACAACAATATGTCCCGCCATCTGTTCCCATTATCACTGTGGCTAAAGGCATTGAAAATGAAACTCTCCTGCTGCCCGACCAGATACTTACGGATGTACTTGGCAAAGATAATAAAATAATTGCACTAAGCGGTCCGACAATCGCCAATGAACTGGCTAAAAAATTACCTGCCACCGCATGCGCTGCCTGCAACGATGAACAATTAGCAAAACAGCTGCAGCAAACTTTCAGTACAAACTGGTTTCGGGTTTACACGAATACTGACATCCTCGGCGTCGAATTAGCCGGTGCCACCAAAAATGTCATCGCTATAGCCGCAGGTATAATCGATGGCATCGGTACCGGCGACAACGCAAAAGCCGCCCTGTTAAGTAGAGGCCTTGCTGAAATTACACGCCTTGGTGTTGCATGTGGCGCAAAAGCTGAGACATTCGCAGGCCTGACCGGACTTGGAGACTTAGTCACAACATGTATTTCACCAAGGGGCAGGAACCGCTCTTTCGGCGAAAGAATAGGTAAAGGCCAAACCGTAGAACAGGCTCAAAACGCCACCGAATCGGTTATCGAAGGTATCAGCACCTGCCAATCCGTTATTGCTCTTGCCGAAAAACATAACGTCGAGATGCCGATTGCGCAATCAGTTTACCAGGTACTATTTGAGAATAAGCCGGTGCAGACTGCAATTGACGAACTCATGACACGTCAACTCAAAGCTGAATAACGTTTTCTGCTCACACTGCTTGTGCTAATCTAAGAATGACTTTGTACATCCGGTAAAAACTCTCTGAAAACAACTGTAAATTTTAACCAGTTTCTATTTACGTAAAGATATTAACTTTTTTCAAAAAATATTTGCGATTCTTTCAGCGCATCAATTTCAAGTAGTTTTAACAATATTCATCGATTCATTATCACCTTCGGCACAATCGCTGCTTTTATCGGAAGATAAAATATTTCCCGCCACTCAAGCAAATATACACTCCAATTTAATCTCATCCGCTTTGTATATATTTGGTTTGTAGAGGGTTGTTAACTATATTTTATTTAGTTTCCGTACCTCTTAACCTAAAACCGACTTTGGGGTGTCCTTGGCCGGTAATGTGTGTGATTTCAATGTTAAACGGCTTTGCCGTCATAAGCCCGTAGAACTGGTATTACAGGGCAATTTTTATGATTAACTTGTTAAAAAATAAAACGTATCCAATCGGCCTGGATATGACTGACGATGTCATCAGGTTGGCACAGCTTACGAATAGCCCTAAAGGCATCAGCTTACTTGCAGGCGCCCTGATAAATCGACCTGATAATATACAGCCGGAATCCACAGAATGGCAAACATGGGCTGCGGATAGCATTTTCGCCGCGATTCAAAACGGAAAATTTAAAGGCAAGGAAATCGTTGCCGCAATCCCAGCAAACCAGGTCTTCGTCGACTACATAAAAGTTGCTCACACTAATAACACAAATCTCGACGATGCTGTCTTCTCTAAGATAAAGCAAAAGCTGCCATTCGACCCTGATAAAACTATTATAAAGTATGTCACCACGGAAAATGACAGTGTTCTTGTTGTTGCAAGTAAAAAAGAAATTATAGATAAGCATCTGCAAATTTTCGAAATGGCGAATCTGCAGGTAAAAGCCATTAACATTTGGCCTGCCGCTCTTACAAACTGCTATACACAATTCTTCGGAAGACGTAAAACTGACCTTCAGTCAATCGTCATACTCATCGACATAGAACCACACTGTTCAAATGTTGTTATCTGCCGTTCCCGTAAACTGCTTTTTGCCTGTTCAATAGCTCTTGGTTCAAAAACACTCGATAGCGATGATGCAGTTTCAAAATTAGTATCTGAACTGGTCAGTTGCAAAAGATACTTCTGCTCCATGCAAAAGGGCGCACAGATTGAACGGTTGGTCTTTCTTTCGGGCAATCAGCCTTCTGATATAAGAAAAGATTACTGTGCGACAATTGCAAGAAAATTGAATATGCCGGCACAGCTTGGAGACTGCCTTGCTGCTGTTCGTATGGACAACTCCTATGAATGCGGCGTGGATAGAAGACAAAGACAATACAGTTGGGCCACCGCTTTCGGCCTTAGCCTCTCTTAGGATGATTTAAAAATGCTTAATATAAATTTCGTACCTGATGATTACATCAAAAGCAAAGAATCGTACAGGATAAACATAATGTATCTTGTATTGCTGGCGGCGGTAGTTGCTTCATTGGGAGCAGCTTTTTCTGCAGTCAAAATTAAACAAAGAGCATCTGTAAAAGAGCAGACATTTGTTAATTTTAGAATGGCAAGCGTCCAGGAGGATATTAAAAAATTTGAGGAGTTCGAGGCAAGAAGGGCAAAAATGACGAAAACCGCTCTTGTTACATCAGAACTGCTTGAACATGTCCCAAGAAGTGTTCTACTGGCCCTTTTGACAAATAATCTCCCTCCGGGCGTCTCTTTTTTAAAACTGAATATCATACAGAAAACAGGCGATTATTTAACATCAAATACACAACATACAAACAAGTATGAAATGGAAATGGCTAAGAAAGCGGTTGCAAATGAGCAAAGTCCACAATATATGTCGTTCACTCATATTACTATTGTTGGTATAGCTCCGAGTGATCTTCAGGTTGCAACCTATATCGAGCGATTAAGCAATACATCACTGCTTGATAACATTGCACTCGTCGAATCAAAAGAGCGCATAATAAGTTCACGCTCCAAAAGTGCAATTATAGCAAACACTACTCAGGCTGACAGCACAACTGAAAAATATAGACAGTTCAAGTTAACAGCCTCACTTAAACCAGATGCTTATGTCACGAATGAAGATATTACTAAAGTTAGGGCAAAATTATGACTAATAATTCAAGAAAAACTTTATTTTTCGTTCTATTACTGTTTTTAACATATATTGCTTATCAGTATATAGTCAAACCCGTAAGCTCTGATATTGCAGAACAAAGACAGTTGGCACAGCTTAGATTGGAAAAGCTTACACAGTTAAGCCAATTAGCTGAATCTAAAAACGCTGTTTTTGCTGCGAAATATTTAAATAAGCAAATCGAACAGCTGCAAAAGGCAATTGCATTTTTTGAAAGCAAACTGCCTCCTAAAAGCAAAATTCACGAGGTGCTTGAACAGGTCGTTGTTATCGCTCAAAAACAGGGACTCAAACCAAAAACAATACGGACTCTGAAAAAGAAAAACAACGACAGAGGTTATATAGAGCAACCATTAAAGATGGGACTCGAAGGTGACTTCAATTCCTTTTATTCGTTTCTTCTGGAATTGGAAAAGCTTCCGCGAATAGTAAAAATACGCGAATTGAATCTGACAAGACTGGGGCAGACTTCAGACAAACAAGGTGAAAAAATTTCTGCTGATTTTATTGTGAGTATCTTTTTTCAAGGTTCTTAAAAGTAATTAATCTTTACCGGAGTTAACTTATGTTATCTTTCTTAAAAGGTTTGGAACTTAAAAATTTGCCGATTGGAACATTTGTTTCTAATATGAAAACTTCTGCTCGCAATCTGCTCAATCATAAAAACGCCAAAGAAAATTCCATACCATGCCGGGATACTCACCCACAACAACCGTCTACAGCGGCCCAAAGGGAAAAACAGGTTCTTGAGAGTACCGTAATATTCGGAACGCTTTTCGTATTGTCACTGTTTTGCCTTTTGTTCATTATTAAAAAAACATCTCCACAATCCGCTGTCGCTACACAAATCAATATTGAAGAGGCAAGACTCGATATGGCTATCGCAAGACTCACCGAAGCAAACGCTGAAACCTTCAACGGTGCCAACAAAATTGCTGAAAGATTCTATGAGCTTGCAAATGTTCAACAGATTAGTGCCAACGAACTGATTAAAAATCCCTTTACGACCGAAGAGACCTGGTCAAATACACAGGAAAATACAAAAGGAGAGTTTGAAATCTTACCCGGCATGATGCAACGCATCTCAATCATGGAGCAGGCAAACAATATGCAGCTTCTAAGTATTATCGCTACTGACTCTGGAAACTGCTGCATGGTCGATTATAAACTTCTGTATGAAGGTGATTATATAAGAGGTTTCAAAATTGTTAAAATCGCTGATACAAATGTCGTTCTCGAATGGAAACCACAAACAAGTCGACAGGACTCGACAGTTCAACCCGAAGCAATGAAAGTTATCTTAAGGTTATCAGAATGAAACTTGAGCTAATGTCAAAAATAAAACAGGTTTCGGCACAGCTTCAAAAAGGCATGGAAAAACGTCAGCCTAAGGCAGATTCGCAATTACAATCAGAGTCTGAACAACAGCTTGTTCCAGGACTTAGCGAAATTTATGCCCCACAACCAACCGACGCCAAGGCTGTTTCTGATATAGCTTCTACAACTCGTGACATTATCGATGTCCTCGTAGAGATGGAGAAGCTAAATCCCGACCAGCGAATCAAATTGAGAAAACAATACAATGATACTGCCGGTGAATATGCAGGAGATATTAAGACATTTTTATTAAAATCAAAACTCGTAAATACTGACGACATCCTCCAGGCAGAAGCTAAACTCTACAACATGGAGTTCAGGCACATCAAGCCTGACCAGGTCGAGAAAGAAACCTTTGAGTTGTTGCATATTGATTTTATAAAATCAAACGGTATCATCCCTGTCAGCGTTACTGATGAGACGTTACTGATAGCAACCTGCGAACCTGACAATATCTTCGCCATTGAGGACGTAAAAAGACAAACAAAAAAGCAGCTCAAAGTCGTCATATGTTCATACAAAAACATTGAAGATATTTGTGGAAAATTCAAAGACGACGAAAAAGATTTCCAGCTCGATGAAATCATTGGTGATATGACCGATGTTGAGATCGTTCAGGATAAGGAAAACGACTTTGAAGACCTTGAAAAAATGGCTGCACAATCACCTGTTATTAAATTTGTTAACTATATTATTACAAATGCCATAAAAAAAGATGTCAGCGATATTCACCTCGAGCCGAAGGACAAATTTACAAGAATCAGATACCGCATTGACGGAATCCTTTTCGAAATTATGCAGTCACCTTTGAAAATGCATCCAGCCATCGTTTCACGCATTAAAATCATGTCAAATCTCGACATTTCGGAAAGACGTTTGCCTCAGGATGGAAAGATTTCCGTAATAACAAAAGGCAGAAAAGTCGATTTAAGAATCTCACTGCTGCCGACCAGTCACGGTGAAAAAGTTGTTATACGTATTCTCGACAGCGAGTCTATCATACGTGGCCTTGACCAGCTTGGAATGTCGCCGAATATCACGCAGGCATTTACCGAGCAGATAAGTATGCCTCATGGTATCTTACTTGTCACCGGACCTACCGGTTCTGGAAAAAGCACAACACTTTATTCAGCTATCAATCAGATGGACGGTGAAAAACTGAACATTTCTACTGTTGAAGACCCCGTCGAATATGAGCTTGGCTTTTGCAATCAGGTACAGGTAAACGAAAAAATAAACCTCACTTTCGCTTCAGCACTTAGAAGTCTGCTCCGGCAGGACCCTGATATTATGATGATTGGCGAGATTCGTGATAACGAAACTGCGCGTATCGCCGTACAGGCAGCCCTGACCGGCCACCTCGTATTCTCGACTCTTCATACAAACGATGCCGCAAGCAGTATTACAAGGCTGGTAAATATTGGTATCGATAATTATTTAATCGCTGCTGCCTTAAATGCTGTTCTGGCGCAAAGACTGGTCAGGAAAATCTGCCCAGAATGCAAACAGCCATACGAAGCACCCGAAAACATACTCAAATATACAAAGAATTTGGGAATCAATAAGAATCAGCTCTTCTATGGTGCCGGCTGTGACAACTGCAGAAATTCCGGTTATGCCGGAAGAATCGGTGTTTACGAACTTTTGGTCATCGATGATTCGTTCCGTAACCTGATTAACAAGGACCCTTCAGCCGCCGGCATAAGACAGGCCTTTCTCGAAAACGATGGCATCACTTTATTTGACGACGGTATCGACAAAGTAAAACAGGGATTGACTACTATCGATGAAGTTCTGCGTGTCACTGAAGCATCTGCGAAAAAAGAAGATGAAACCAATAAAGAAAAAATCTCTACGTCTCAACCTGAAGATAACAATGAAAGGTAATGACATATGACAAGTATTAAAACAATTATGACTTATGCGGTAGATAAAAATGCAAGTGACATTCACATCAATGTCGGCATGCCGCCGGTAATACGGAAAAATACCGAGCTGCTCGACCTTGACTTTCCACCTGTCACCAACGAAAACGTAAAGCAAATGATTCTCGATATAATCGGGCCTGACAGGTTCAGTGTACTTGAGCAGAAAAGAGACCTTGATTTCTCGACATACCTCGATGACGGACATCGCTTCCGTGTCAATGCTCACTATCAGCGTGAAACTCTTGCAATTGCATTTAGAATTGTTCCAAACCTGATACCTTCAATCGACGAATTACATTTACCGGAAATCGTAAAATCGCTCACAGATCTGCCAAGGGGCCTTGTCCTTGTAACAGGGCACACCGGCTCCGGCAAAAGTACCTCGTTAGCCGCCATGATCGGACTTATAAACAAAAAATATCGAAAGCGTATCATAACTATCGAGGACCCTATCGAATATGCTTTAAGAAACGATAAAAGCCAGATCGAACAGAGAGAAATCGGTTCTGACTGTCCTGCTTTTGCCTCAGGTCTGCGGCACGTGCTTCGTCAGGACCCAGATATAATCATGGTCGGCGAAATGCGTGACCTCGAAACAACAAGTTCAACAATCACCGCCGCCGAAACAGGCCACCTCGTCTTTAGCACCCTGCATACAGTTAACGCCCCGCAAACCATAGAGCGTATAGTTGATATTTATCCCGGCTCTCAGCAAAACCAGATTCGAACAATGCTCGGCAACACGCTTCAGGCGGTCATCTCACAGACCCTGTTCAAGCGTGTAGACAGACCGGGCATGGTGCCGTGTGTGGAAATCCTTCTTTGCAACGCCGCTGTCAGAAACTGCATCCGGGAAAGTCGTGTTTACGAAATCCCAAACATTATCGAAACCTCACGACGGGCCGGAATGATTAACATGGATAACAGTATCGTCGAGATGTATGAGAAAGGCTATATTTCAAGAGAAGAAGCAGTTATGCGTTCGACAAACCCTGCAAAGATGGACAAGCAACTTGCTCCTGCCGCCCAACTTGAAGCTGTTTGTACATAAGAAAATTATGGTAATTTTTTTAAAGAGATAAGACTATGATGCTCGACACAAATGACTCACAAGACTATAGTGCAGCAGCGACAATTGCTGACGTCAATCAGCAAAGCCTGACCCATGACCACCAACCTGACAGCTGGCGCTCCGATGTAAAAATCGAAGAACAAAGCAAAGAGCAAAGCATCTTAAACAAAATACTGAATTTCCGTATCGATCTTGGACCAGGCAAAAAGGAAATCATGGATTTCACAAACCAGCTTGCCGTTATGATACGTGCTGGCATCAGCATTCAGGACTCACTCGGTTCGATTGCATCTGAAATACAAAATCAGAAATTCAAAAAGATAGTTTTTGACCTCAAAAACAAAATTGAAGGAGGAAAAAGCCTCTCTCAGGCGCTTGCCTGTCATCCCAAAGTTTTCGGTTCTCTGTATATAAACATGGTCGCTTCCGCCGAAATCTCCGGCTCATTAAGTCAAATGCTCCAGAAATTAGCCGAGTACCTCAGCGCCGAAGCCGAAACACGCTCTCAGGTAAAAGGTGCAATGATATACCCTGTCATTATAGCTGTAATGGCAATAACTGTTGTTATTTTCCTGCTCTGTTTCGTGCTGCCGAAATTTGTAAAAATCTTTGCCGGAAAAGAGCACCTGCTGCCTTTACCAACAAAAATGCTTATGGCATCCAGTACCTTCATGCAAAGTTATTGGTATATCGTTTTACTTGTCGCAGCTGCCTTAATCGCCGGCTTTTTCTACTTCATAAGTACCGTTATAGGCCGAAAATGGTGGGACAAAACAAAACTACTGCTGCCGCTGATAAAAACGCTTTGCAAAAACTTATACATCTCAAGAAGCCTGCATACTATGAGTGTCCTTACTGCAGCAGGCGTACCAATACTCGACACCATATCAATAACCGCCAATATCTCAGGAAACGTACTTTACGAGAACATGTGGCTCGGTGTACATGACGAAGTCAGGCAGGGCAAAAAAATCGCTGCAAGCCTGAACAGGTACACATTAATGCCGCCGAACGTCAAACAAATGATTAGAAGTGGCGAAGACTCCGGCACTCTCAGCGATGTACTAAGAGACATTTCAGATTACTACTCAAGGCAGCTAAAGACCGTCATCAAAGCTACCGTCTCCATGATAGAACCTATTATGATTGTCATAATGGGATTCTTCGTTGGTTTTATCGCTATGAGTATCCTGCTGCCGATATTCAAGATGTCAAATCTTGTCAGCGGCAAATAACGACTGATACCAATTGTGTTTAATAATTGCGCCTTATCAATAGATAAGCTGCTTGTTGATTGTTACTTATAAAAACTAAACGCGCAATTTATTACCCTAAAGGGTACGAAAGGCCGAATATGCCAAACAAAAAAAACAAAAAAGCCTTCACGCTTACAGAAGTGCTTATCGCTGTTTTGCTCGTTGGCCTGACTATCGTCTCACTTATCACCGCCAATCTACACTCTACACAGGTCAATAGCGCCGGTGTCGACATGTCTACTGCCGAATTTCTCATCGAACAGATAAGAGAGCTTAGCTCGATGCTCCCTGTCATCGACCCTAATTCCGGCACTGCAACATTCGGCCCGGAATCAGGTGAAACCTTAGCTGTATATGACGACCTCGACGACTTTGACACTGCTGCCTTCTCTCCGCCTATCGCTGCCGACAGAACAACTCTTAGCGCCTTTAGTGAGTTTAGCCAACAGGTAACACTCCAGAACGTAAGTGCTTCAAACTTCGATACAATCGTTACCGACCATACAAGTGATTTTGTCAAAGTCACCGTAAAAGTTCTCAAAAATTCTACTGAAATTAGTTCTGCAAGCTGGATTCGAGCAAGACTATAAATTTGCGCCCTGCTCAGAACAGGATATTTTAAAATGAAAACTACGAGACACGAAACACGAGATACGAGCGACGAGCGACGAGCGACGAGCCACGACTCAGGTTTTACATTTGCAGAATGTCTTATCGCTTTGTTTGTGACAGCTATGATTCTCGCTGCTGTTGCCGTCGCCTTCAATGCCGCTTTTATTAATTACGAGCAGAATTCCGATATCTTTGACTCGATAAACAGTGCCCGCCAGGCCCTTATCCGAATAACAGCCCAGCTTCGCACTGCAACATCTGTTAATACAACAGAATCCTCTTCTCAATGCACTTTCAATACCGCTGACGGTCAAAATATTACATACCAGTACAATTCCTCTGCCGGCACTTTATATCTTATTACAAACGACGACCTCTCCGACGACGATTACCTGCTCTGCGAGAACGTTACTGCCATGACATTTACCAAAGTCTTAAGCGCAGCTTGTGTAAAGAACGTTCAGATTTCCATAACTGTCCGGCACGGCGGCACGGAAAAAACCCTCGCCACCGCCGTCGTCATCAGAAAAAACCTGAAATAATTATCCCGAACCGGTTTGTCATTTCGACCGCACAGGCTGTGTCACAATTACATTTGAGCCAAGTTGTTTTTGAGCTGCTATCACAA
>CBDVDM010000037.1:0-14197 GCA_965372745.1 uncultured bacterium | reverse complement strand
ACTTACTGATAACACTGTCTATCTTTGTTTTTTTCAAAGAGCGTGCAGCTTCAAAGCCCGACTGCATCTTCAATACGTTTATTGGCAAGTCTTTTAATAATTCACTTTTATCATCAAGCCCGACTGTCAAAACTGTTGCTTCAATAAATGCGATCATTTTCCTGTGTCCTGTAAACGTGTTACCACTTATTTCCTTTTTTCTTTGTTGTCTCTCTTTTCCGCCTCGCCGCTTTTCTATTTAGCGAGCCGCGTGCCAAAGGGTATTTTCCGGAAAACTTTTTTATAACTTCCTGGAAGCAAGATACTTAAGTTATACATATAATAGGTACATTAAATATAGTACAAGATTGTATACCGACCATTATGGTTGTTTGAAAGAGGCAGTTTTTAAGGCAAGTTTTTATGTTTACATTCGTTATAAAAAAACGACCACTTTGGATTTTACCGGCCATAATGGTATACTTATGAAAAATTTCCTGTCACAATCTTTTGTTTTTTGGATATTATTTTTTTAGGATATAACGAAAAAATTGAGGATAGACTCCAGTTATGACAGTAATATAGGACGAAGAGATTGAGTTGACAGAAGGTGGTCTGGACGGGAATAGCGACGCTTTTGGTACATTTATCGAACGATACCGAGCCCTGATTTGGGTTATCACTCAAACAGACCGTTTTGTTCCAAAACGGTCTGTTTTCGCGTCGTTCGTATCTCGTATCTCGTCGCTCACGATGACGGAGGGAATATTGAATTATGAACTGGATTCCCGCTTGCGCGGGAATGACAGTGTGGTGCAATAATTAACTTGATTTGGTGTAATCCCCTGAATGACATTATTTGGCTGATGGAACTGATTGTCATAGCTGCTTTCGCGGCACTGGTTTTTGTTACTATGACAATCAGTTCCTCAAAACGCATTTACTAATTTTCGGCAGTAAGGCTCTGCTGAAAATGCCGCATAGCTTTTTGCGCCTACGCCAATATTTATTAATCGCCATCGCCCTTTGTAGGTAGGGTGATATCAAGCCTTTCAATAAGGCGGTTCAGACGACGACGTTCAATACCAAGTATTTTTGCCGCAGCCATTTTTCGGCCGCGAGTGAACGTAAGGGTTTGAAGTACTATCTTACGCTTTACCTCGTCAAGTGTCGGAAGCTCCTGTCGTGCTGCTGTAACATCATTAATTATCATCTCGAACGGCATCGCATCCGGTTTAATCTCACGCTCTTTGCTCAAGACATACGCCCGCTCTATCGCATTTGCCAGCTCACGAACATTACCAGGCCATGAATAATTCAGTAACAGCTTCTTTGTGTCGGAAAGTAATACTTTTGGGGGTTCATTATAAAACAGCGACTGATTTGCCAGGAAATATTCTGCTAAAGGCGGGATGTCATCTTTGCGTTTACGCAGCGGAGGTACTTCAACTCCAACAACGTTCAGCCGGTAATACAAATCAGCACGGAACCGTTTTTCCCGCACCAGTTCCCCTAAATCCCGGTTTGTTGCACATAACACGCGAACATCGATAGGATGGGATTTTGTTGACCCCACAGGTACTACAATGTTTTCCTGAAGTACCCGTAAAAGTTTCGCTTGTAGTTCATGTGGTATTTCGCTTATTTCATCGAGGAAAATTGTGCCCCCGTTGGCGGCTCTGAAGAAGCCTAATGTATCGAATACCGCTCCAGTAAAAGCACCTTTAACATGGCCGAATAACTGACTTTCAAATAATTGACCGGTCAGAGTGGTGCAATCAACAGGTACAAAAACTTTGTCACTGCGGTCGCTGCGAAGATGAATTTGGCGGGCCACCATCTCTTTGCCTGCCCCGGTCTCACCGCTTATGATAACAGAACAGAGGCGCATCGCCACCATATCGATCATCGAGATAATCGAATCAAATGCCGGAGACTGACCAATAAATTCCTGGCCAATAGTGTTCGCCTTACGCTGACTTGATACACTTACCCCTCGTCCATTTGCTGCTGAGGGGTTCCTGAGATTTGCCAGCGCACGCCGAGCTGCCTTACCACTCGAGTCCTGTCTCATCACCCTACCTTTATGTGGACTACTTAACTCTCTCTCACTTGTATACAGCTTTCCGGTCACACAGGATTAAGCCGCATTGCTCTGGACAAACCCTGCCTCACCATCCTTGCGAGTATTCTACCGTTTTTAGTTGGAAAAATCAAGGGAAATTATAGGACTTTGGCGGAAATATTACCCAGTTTAAAGCAAAAGTACTTTAAACAGCTAAAACAGGCACTAAAAAGGAAGCCTAAATTGGCAATAATGGTTGCAGTAGACGTGCCCGTGCAATTTTGCCCATTTTAACATAATTCAAAGGGTTTTTAAGAAGCAACCTGTGTTTTTAACGAACTAAACACACCTATTAGTCTGTCAACGATGATTTTGTAAGTCTAAACCTGCGGTGAAACCGTCCATCCTTCGTAAAAGATATACTTCGGAGGACAGGCAGGCTAAATATACCGCTCATTAACATTCGCGGCTCTGATTAAAATCATGGGCTTGCAATGACAGCCACTAATCCGACCTTGATAGAGTACTAATTGATTCAGGCACTTTCTAAATCAAATGGCGAAATGTACTCACCATGCTTTTCGCTGAAAGCCTTCAGTCGCCTGCGGGCCTGCTCAAATGTGTCAAACACAATCTGCGGTGTATCAGAAACCTTTTCTCTATAAATCTTTTCCACACGTTCAATCTTCGCTAAATTCTCCGGCACACGAATTGTAAACTGCTCAATATACGCCGCCAGGCTGTAATCTTCGCTAAGCTCGTTCCTGAATAAACCCGCTAAATCTTCGTATTCAGGTATAAAGCCTGTCGGTGTTTTAATTGCGTCAGCCTCACCGTTAACCCGAAGTTCCGCCCAGAGCATCCAGACCTTTTTATCGAGGATTCCGTTTAAGTAGTTACCTTCTTTGTCTTTCAAAAAGTAATTCACTGAAAATATCGAAGTTTGCTTCTCAATTCCTTTTGCAAAATCAAGATTGTTCTGAATATATTTACCGAGAGGTATCGATAGAAAATCAAGATTGCTCATCAGGTTAAACACTCTTACTCCCTCTTTGCCCAGTGTTGCCGCCGTTGTTTCCGACTCAATCGATGCTCCTTTTAGTATTATCCCTTCTGTCCAGTCGAACGCCTGCTCAACCGGTACCCATGTGTCACTGTCTCGACCTCCGTAGATAATGCCTCCGACCGGGACACCTTCCGGCTCATCCGTTAACGGGTCACGGTTAACCAAATCAGCTATATTAAGGGTATACCTTGCATTCTTATGTGATGCCGTAATCACATTACCATTCGAGTCCTTTTTGTCTTCATGCCATTGACTGCTGTGATTGACTCCCTGCTTTGGCAGCTCACAGCCCATGCCGAGCCAGTGCGGCTTTAAGTTCTCGTCCAGCAGAATGTTAGAGAAGATTACCTCTCCCTGATTTGTCAACGCTTCATGGATAATGGGGTCATCTTTGGAATTCACATCGCGAATAATTCCGAAGATTCCCTTCTCGACATTTACGCATCGCATCTCGCCGTTTTTCTTACGCAGATAAGCGATATCATCACCGATAATTGTCTGTCCTGGAAGCATTGACGTCGACGTTTTGCCGCATGCCGACGGAAAAGCGCCGGCAAAATATGTCACTCGACCGCCTGGTCCATGCGCACCCATCACAAACATATGTTCCGCAAGCCAGCCCTCATTGGAGGCCTTTTGAATAGCCAGCCGAAGTGCTAATTTCTTCAGGCCTATCGTATTACCACCATACTGCGTGTTTGTGCTGTATACCAGGTTCTCTTCCAGGTCGATATAGACCCGCCTCTTATCTATATTCTTACTAACGGCATTCTCAAGTTCTCCTTCGCTATGTATAAACCTGAAAAAGTCACCTGATGCTCCAATCTTTTCGAATTGTTTATATCCAGAACGGTACAAAATAGTTTCACTGTGGGCCACGTATGGCGAATCTGTTATCTGTACGCACGGAATTGAAAAGTCAGAATTTGTCGGACCGAGACAGAAAAAACATACGAGCATCTCTCGCCCTGACATCGAATCTTTTAAAAACGATCTGACCTCCTTTACCCCTTCAATCTTTTCAATTGAATTTAGATTTTTATCATGGCCGGAACCTGCCGGCAGCAAATATTTAGTCATTGCCTTGTCACGTGCCTGGTCGCGGAAACCGTCGAAGTGACAGGTATGGCCTTTTGTTTTTAAGGCTATTTCTTCTCCGAGTGCTATTGCCTGTTTGCGTATATGAGCAATATCTGCCGCAGAATCAGTGCAAACGTAAACCGATTTCGGATTTGTAAGCTCGATAGCATCTGATATAAACTCGTGCAGCTTCGGGTTCTCCAAAGCCGTCAGACGCTCGTAGTGTTCATGCGTCAGTTTTTCCTTCAATATTTCATTAACATTTGCCATTTATGCCTGTTGCCTCCTTAATATAAATAATTGACTTCAAAAAATCACATGAGTTTAAGCGAAACAGCATATAGAATCAAGCATTTTCTTTAAACCGAACAATTCGCAGGTTATCTTTCATTTCAAAATATCTTTGACTGATGCCTGTAACAATATTATACTCATGCGCTTAATATTACTGGGTGGCTGATTTACATGGAGGCTTTTATGGGAAATAGCAAGATTATTGCCGATGGTATTACTTTCGATGACGTTCTTCTGATACCTGCAAAAAGCGATTTCGTTCCGAGTCAGGCTGAAACCTCTACCAAGCTGACAAACAATATTACTATAAACATCCCCGTAGTCTCGGCTGCCATGGACACCGTTACCGAAGCTGCTCTTGCCATCGCTCTTGCCCAGGAAGGGGGCATCGGTATAATCCACAAAAATCTCTCGATACAGGCCCAGAGACGAGAAGTTGTAAAGGTCAAACGCTCTGAAAACGGTGTTATATTAGACCCCATCACATTATCGCCGGCCGAGCCGGTTAAAATAGCATGGGACATGATGAACGAGCAAAACGTTTCCGGAATCCCGATTGTTGAGGGCAAAAAACTCGTTGGAATATTAACCAGAAGAGACCTCAAGTTCCTGAAGGACTATGATGTTGAAATAAATTCGGTAATGACAAAAGAAAATCTTGTCACGGGTCCAGCTGGTACCACTCTCGAACAGGCCAAAGAAATTCTCCAGAAACATAAAATCGAAAAACTGCTCCTGGTCAATGGTAACGGCGAGCTTGCAGGACTTATCACTATGAGAGATATCGACCGTGTCCAGCAGTTCCCACGTGCTGCAAGAGACAAGCGAGGCAGATTGCTTGCAGGTGCCGCCGTCGGCGTAAACGACCATGAAAGAATTGCCGCTCTTATTGAAGCTGAGATTGATGTAATTGTTGTCGACACCGCACACGGTCATTCGCAAAATGTTATCGATACCGTAAAAAATATTAAATCAAAATACGAAATTGATATCATCGCAGGCAATATCGCTACCGCCCAGGCTGCTGAAGATTTAATTGCTGCCGGTGCAAATGCCGTAAAAGTCGGTATCGGCCCCGGTGCCATCTGCACCACAAGAATTATTTCGGGCGTTGGTGTACCGCAGATATCAGCTATCATAAATTGTTCGAAAGTTGCAAAAAAGCATAACATACCGGTCATCGCAGACGGCGGGATAAGACAATCCGGTGACATTACAAAAGCTATCGCAGCTGGGGCTTCTTCTGTGATGCTCGGCTCGCTCTTTGCCGGATTAAAGGAAAGCCCGGGCCAGCTTGTTATCTTCAAGGGGAGACAATTCAAGGAATATCGCGGTATGGGTTCCTTAGGCGCAATGGTAAAAGGCTCAGCTGAACGTTATGGCCAGGACAATACCGCCAAAGCTGACAAACTCGTCCCCGAAGGTGTGGAAGGCCGCGTACCTTATCGAGGCACACTGAGTGACTTTATGTATCAGCTGGTAGGGGGGCTGAGGGCAGGTATGGGATACTGCGGAGCAAAAAATATCGAAGAACTAAAAACAAAAGCACAGTTTGTACGGGTAAGTGCTGCTTCGCTCAACGAATCGTATCCGCATGATATACAAATTACAAAAGAAGCACCTAACTATTCAGGAAGTGAACCTTTTGAAGTATAATAATGTGAATAAAATTTAGTGAGCGTTGAATTATGAGTCGTGAGATGATTGCAATCCTTGATTTTGGCAGCCAGTACGGCCAGCTCATCGCAAGACGCATTCGAGAACAAAATGTATACTCTATCATCTGCCGTTCAGATACCACCGCTGAGAAACTCAAAGAACTCGGCGTAAAAGGAATCATACTTTCAGGAGGCCCGGCGAGCGTTTATGACCCGAGTGCTCCGAAATGCGATGAAAACATCTTCAATCTTGATGTTCCTATACTTGGCATTTGTTACGGTATGCAATTAGGCTGTCAAATCCTCGGAGCTAAAATCATTCGTGCAGACAAACACGAATACGGCAGAGCAACTCTTTCTATTACCGAACATTCCGACCTCTTCGAATCTATGCCCGACTCTACAACCGTCTGGGCAAGTCACGGTGACCAGGTTGACCAATTGAAAGACGATTTTATTACACTTGCATCAACAGATAGTTGTCCTTGTGCAGCGGTAAAACACAAACAGAAAAAATTCTTCGGTGTCCAGTTCCATCCGGAGGTATCACATACGCCTAAAGGCTCTATCATTCTAAAGAACTTTCTTTATAACATTTGCAATTGTTCCGGCGACTGGAAGATGTCTGATTTCGTTACCGAGACTATCGAGTCTGTCAGAAAACGCATCGGCAGTAACACTGTCATTTGCGGTCTAAGCGGCGGGGTCGATTCTTCGGTTGTTGCGTCACTGCTCCATAAAGCGATAGGCAAGCAGCTTGCCTGCATTTTCGTCGATAACGGCCTGCTCAGAAAAAATGAAAAAGACCAGGTCGTCTCAACATTTGCAGACCATTTCCATATCGACCTGAGAGTTGTCGACTGGTCGAAACAATTTCTTACCGCTTTAAAAGGCGTTACTGACCCACAAGAAAAACGGAAAATAATCGGTGCTGAATTTATCGAGGCCTTCAAATCCGAGGCGAAAAAGATTAAGAATGCAAAGTTCCTTGCCCAGGGCACTCTCTACCCTGATGTCATTGAATCAGGTTCCAAAGACGGTAATCCTGCGGCAAATATAAAACTCCATCATAATGTCGGAGGGCTGCCAGAGCAGCTTGGCTTTGAACTTATCGAGCCTTTGCGGGATTTATTCAAGGACGAGGTTCGTGTTGTGGGTAAGTATTTGGGTCTGCCTGAGGATATTGTCTGGCGGCATCCATTCCCAGGGCCTGGACTTGCCGTCAGGATAATCGGCGAAATTACCGCCGGCAGGCTTGCTATCCTGCGAAATGCCGATGAAATACTTATTGATGAGATAAAATCCGCCGGGCTTTATAGAAAAATATCGCAAGCTCTGGCGGTGATTTTGCCGATATCAACTGTCGGAGTTATGGGTGACGAGAGAAGCTATGAAAACGTCGTTGCGATTCGGGCGGTTGATACTACTGATTTTATGACTGCTGACTTCTCAAGAATCCCGCATGAGGTATTAAGCGTTATTTCAAGCAGGATTATCAATGAGGTCAGGGGGGTTAACAGGGTAGTTTACGACATCTCAAGCAAACCGCCGGCAACGATTGAGTGGGAATAATACCAGTGAGCAGTACTTAGAGAGAGGTTTGCCAAGTGAAATTAAGATACTTCGACAAAAGCTGGCTGAGAATTGCCTGTTCAATTTTGATTGTTAATACATTTTTTCCAGTCCCCATCGTTGCCATGCAAAATTCCACTGAAGGTCCGCTTGGACAAAATTTCGAAAAAGACTTGCTTAATTTACCTTGCCAGATGCTTGAAGATATCTCCGATACCGTTTCAAACAGTGATTATATAAACTTTCTGCTTGCAACAGGTGCTGCCAGTATCGCAATGCATAACTACGGCGTCGATGACAGGCTCGACCGTGAATCAAAAAGGCCTCAAGTCTTCAATGGTTTTACTGATGAAAGCTTTAACATCATCGGCAGTCCCGGTACACATTTTGCTCTCGCCGGACTTTGGTATGCCTTGAGCATCGAAAATAACGATGATTTTAACAGGCAACGTTCGTGGGCCATGATAAGAGCGCTATCTGCTACAGGGCTGGTAACTCTCGGACTAAAGGGAATGAGACACAACTCTACTCCGAATGGAAATCGTTGGGCCTGGCCAAGCGGACACACCTCAAGTTCTTTTGCTGTCGCCTCGGTACTCGATGAATTTTACGGGCCTCAGGTCGGAGTGCCTGCTTATATCCTCGCATCACTGGTTGCTTACAGGATGATTGACACCGGTGACCACTGGACTTCTGATACGGTATTCGGTGTAGCTTTAGGATGGACTATCGGCCATACTGTTGCAGGAAACCACAAAAAGCTCGAGCTTGCAGGCTTCGAGGTCTTACCTTACTCATACGCTACTAATCAAGGCTCGGCCATTGGTGTTAATCTTTACAGAAGGTTCTAAGCTCATCTTAAATGAACAATTCGATTCTATCATAAAATAGTTTGAAAATTTGCCCACTTGATATAAACTATTTGTATTAGAAATTATTGTACATAGACTGTAAGGTTATAAAAATGGACGAGTTTAAAATAACACCTGCTCAAAGAATTACGAGGCTGCCTCCGTATCTTTTTGGTAAATTAAATGCTCTTAAGCTCGCAAAGAGACAGGCCGGCGCTGATATCATTGACCTTGGTATGGGCAATCCTATCGACCCAGCTCCGAAGATTGTCATTGAGAAACTTTGCGAAGCTGCACAGGACCCTCGTAATCACAGATACAGCGCCTCGCGCGGAATAAAGAATCTGCGCGGAGAAATTGCGAAAAAATATCTCAAAAACTGGAATGTTCAACTTGACCCGGAAACCGAAGTCCTTGCCTGTCTTGGTTCGAAGGAAGGCTTTAGCCATCTGTGTCTGGCAATGATGGGACCGGGTGACACTGCGGTCGTGCCGGACCCGACTTTCCCTATACATAATTATTCTGTTGCTCTTGCCGGTGCAAATGTGGTTTCAGTGCCGCTGGGAAATGACGAAAAGTTTCTTAATACTATTGCAGAGGTAGTCGAACATATGTACCCCAGGCCCAAGCTGTTGATTCTCAATTACCCGCACAATCCGACAGCTATGACCGTCGATGAGGGCTTCTTTGAAACTGTTGTCGATGTTGCCAAGCGGTTCGGAGTTGCAGTCATTCATGATTTCGCTTATGGCGAGACATGTTTCGATGGTTACAAAGCTCCCAGCTTTCTTTCGGTTAAGGGAGCAAAGGATATCGGCGTGGAATTTATCACAATGTCCAAGCCCTATAATATGGCTGGCTTTCGCGTAGGCTTTATCGCAGGCAATAAACAGATGATTGAATATCTTGCTACGATAAAAGGCTATTATGATTACGGCATCTTCCAGGCTATACAAATTGCCAGTATCATCGCTCTAAGGCACTGCGATGAGCATATCGAGGCCCAGAATAAGATTTACCAGACCAGAAGAGATATCGTCGTAGACGGACTTAGAAAGATAGGCTGGCAACTCGAATCTCCAAGGGCGTCTATGTTCGTCTGGGCAAAGGTCCCAAAAGAACACTCAAAGGGCAAGGGAAGCATCGATTACGCTATGGACCTCATGGAACATGCAGAAGTTGCGGTAGCTCCGGGCAGGGCTTTCGGCGAAAACGGCGAAGATTATGTCAGATTAGCTCTTGTTGAAAACGAACTGCGTCTAAAACAGGCTATAAGAAATATAAGCCGGTTTGTCCAGCAAAAGCCTATCAGAAAATCAAAACCTCTCGGCGGTGATTAAAGCTGTGCCGAAAAATTTTAACACCGCCCCGAAAAAACTGTCTCATAAAATCTTCTTTATATTGCATGAATGGCTGTTAATACGGCTTATTTGAAAACAAGATACGTAGCTTCGTGATTGAGCTTGACTTTATATTGTCTATTTGGTTTAATAACATCAAGAAGAATTGGGGGTTGAAAAAACAGCACGCAGTGAATTAGCTTTTACTTCTTTTCAACTGTTCTTTCTATTTGTTGTTTCTTTGTACATATAAAGAATTGGGGGTTGTTAACGCTGACCATAGTGCCGGTGATGATTCGTCTCGCTGCCGGCTAACCCATTCGTTTAAAACCGCGCAGAATATACGCGCTTAAAAAAACAAATAGTAAAATAGTAACAGTATTAAAATTTTGGGGGCAAAATGATAAAGCGTATTTTTTTTCTCACATTCATACCTTTACTGGTATTGTGCACTCAAGCCGATGCAGCGCAAATGGCTATCTGGACATTCGGGCCTGATGCTGAAAATTTCACCACAGACCCTGCCGCCAACAATGTTGTCGGTGCTCCTACTCTTCTTGCAGGCGGAGGTGATTATGACGATAACGGCAAAGATGGTACCGGATATACTGATTCGCTAAGTGTATATCATGCCCCAGGCCAGGCTCTTGCCTGGAATGACCCTACTCAAGCCGGTGACAATGATGGAGGCATAATTATTACTATAAACACCACCGGTTTCTATGACCTGAATATCAGGTGGGATTACTGGTCAGAAAATTCAGGCTCAAATGTTGGACCAAATTCGCTTGATTTTGATTACAGCATTGATAACGGTCTAAACTGGATTGAAGTGCTGAATAATGAACCGATTACGCGGAATGAAGATTGGAATCCATTTGAATTAAACCTGTCGTCAATCGCAGTCATTGAAAATCGCTCTTCTGTTCAGTTTAAAATCAATGATTTCGACGATAAGTTCTATGGAGTTGGAGCTGATTTCCTTATTGATAACATCGAAATTACCGGCGTACCTGAGCCTGCTACTTTCGCTCTGATGGTAACCGGTGCCTCATATATATTTATGCGTAAAAAACGAAAAGTATAATTTCCAGTTAAAAAAATGAGTAAAAAGTATTCGTGAATTAAAGGGGTTTATTATGGGTGTGATTAGAAAAGCTGTATTATTGATTTCACTGCTCGCATTGCTGACAGCAGGCACAGCTTCGGCTTCACTGCTGCCGGTCAGTTCTTACTACGAGGGTACTTCTTACTTTTATAGGGGAGGACGTGCAGGCCACATCGATTTCGCCGTCTATGACACATTCGATTTAGATGGAGACGAATTTAGTGCCGCCCTTGGCGACACCGCACCTGGTTCAGGACGATACATCTACGCTTACCAGATTTTCTCCGACAATTTAAGTTCGACTATAATTGATTATTTTAGTGTTTTTGATATTGGCGAGGGTGCCATAGCTGATTTTTCATCTGATATCGGCACGGTAAGCGACTCTCCCGGTGACCCAGGTGCCGAAGGCGTCGATGCTACCAAGTCTTATTTCAATCCTACTCTTACAAAGGGCGTCTGGGAATTTAATTATGACGGCGAACACATAATTGCAGGTGAGCACTCGTTGTTCCTTATCCTGCGCAGTAACCAGGAATGGACTGTTGGACATTATGAATTTACTCATCCTGACGATGACTTGCTGGCTGTTCCGGATGTTATACCTGAACCATTTACCCTGACTTTGCTGGGTTTAGGCTCTGTTATGCTGTTTTCCAGAAGACGAAATGTAACTTCGTGATGTGTTAATAGCAGGGGGATAAAATAGAACGCATTGATTTAAAATTTGTCAAGGTTAAGGTGGTGCTTTTGGCAGCGGCTATTATCTCTGCTGTTATGAGTCCGACGTATGGCCGAAATGATACCGTCTCTTTCCTGATTCAGCAGACACCTCCGAATGGTGGTTATGTAACACCTGATATCGGTGTACACCGGATGGCGTTTGCTTCTGATGTCAAAATCACTGCTGTACCAAAACCGGGATACCAGTTTGTTTACTGGCTCGGTGATGTTGTCGACCCGACTTCAAGCTCTACGATAGTACATCTTGATGGACCAAAAATTGTTATCGCCGTTTTCGAAAGAGTCTCGCATGAATTCCTTATCGTTCTGACCGCTGCAACAAGCCGCCCGGCTCATGGTTTAATTCCGAGACGTCGCGAAGGCGGGAAGGGTGGAGCAGTCACGTCGCCGCCGCCAGAGAGAGATGAGTTCCATGTACCGCAGCCACCGCAGAGTGATGATTTTCCTGTACCGGAGCCACCTCAGGACGATGATTTTCCTGTACCGGAGCCAATACCTGAACCGGCAACGGTACTTTTGATGACTCTTGGGGCTTTGTTCGCAACTCGTTAAATAAAATATAAAACTTCCAGGTTAAAAATGTTTAATCAATTTTTTTGTTTTTAATATTGAACAAAAATTTTAATTTTTTAAAATTGTCCCCCCCCCCCCCCCCCCCGAATGCTTCCTATGAAGGAGGCTAAAAAGACCGGAAGGCATGGCTGCCTTCCGGTCTTTATGATTATTGTACCGAGACCTCTATATACAGCTTTTACGACTTGCGAAAAACTGCTACAACGTTTTCAACCTCTACCACGAAAAGCCGGTTGTCGCCCTCAAAATCTACAGGTATCGCACCCTTGGGATTGAACAATACTTTATCATATTGACGAAGTGGTATATCAGGTGAATTCTCAATCTCTGCTGATATCGCTACTATCCTTCCCGTTATTGTCGGTATCTCTATATTGTCTGGTAGCTGTATCCCACCCTTTGTTTGTTTCTTGTCCTCATCCTTACGTATCAATACCCGATTGCCGAGCGGCTCTACTGTTTCGAGCGGTTGTGTATCTATCTGGTCTTTCTTATCCATTCGACTATGCCCCATCTAAGCTATAACCCATTCTCTATTGATACGATTATGCTGCTATTGAGGTTTCTTTTTTTTAACTTTCTTTTTTTTCGGGGCAGCTTTCTTTTTTGTTTTTTTGCGTCCAAGCAGTTTGTCCGCTTCTTCATACGTACCTGGCGGCCAAACTCCCTTTTCCTGCAGAGCTTTGAGTTCATCCAGGTTCTTGATACTTATTATCGTACGGCATCTTGGGAATTTATTGCACCCTAAAAATGGCCCGCGTTTGCTTTGCCTGATAACCAGTTCCCCGCCTTTGTCTTTATGACACTTATAGCATTTTATCCCCGTCGGTTCAGGCGGCGGTTTAGGCGGCAAAACATTGCCATCCTTATCAATATTTAATATCGTTTTGCATTCCGGATACCCCGAGCATCCCAGAAACTTTCCGAATCTTCCGTTTTTTTCTATCATATCTTTACCGCATACAGGGCACTTGTGCTCACTGACCTTTTCTTCGAGCATCTTGCCGTCCCTGTCACACGGACATCCGTATTTACATTTCGGATAATCCGAACAGCTTAAAAACCTGCCGTTTTTGCCGAATCGGTATACCATCTCTGCTTTGCATTCCGGACAGGTATATTCACTCGGCTTTACCTCGGCCTTGGCATGTTTCATTTCCGCCGATGCCGTCTCCAGGTTCTGCTTGAAAGGCCCGTAAAACTCGTCCAGGACACTTACCCAGTCAAGATGCTGCTCTTCAATTTTATCAAGCTGCTCTTCCATGTGACGGGTAAACTCGACATCCATTATCTTTGGAAAATATTCATTTAATTTATCCGTCACTACTTCACCAAGGTCGGTAGCGTAAAACTTCCTCTTGAGCTGCTCTACATATTTACGGTCCTGAATCGTACTGATAATCGAAGCATACGTACTTGGCCTGCCGATTCCTTCTTTCTCAAGTGATTTTACGAGTGACGCCTCATTATACCTTGCCGGCGGCTTTGTGAAATGCTGTTCAGACTGTATATTTACCGCTTGCAGTTCCTGGCCGACCTTCATTGCAGGTAATTGCGGATGGTTCGATGCTGTAAACCACACCTTCGTAAATCCGTCAAATATCAAAACTCTGCCTGTCGTTCGGTAATGACACTCACCAACTGATGTCTGAGCTGAAATCTCGACATTTGTCACGTCCCATTTTGCACTCGACATCTGAGACGCTGCAAAGCGACGCCAGACGATATCGTACAACTTAAACTGTTCATCACTCAAAAACGGCTTTATCTCGTTCGGTGTCAGGTCAATGTCTGTCGGACGTATCGCTTCATGTGCCTGCTGGGCATTTTTCTTCGAGGCGTATACATTGGCTTTTTGTGGAATATA
>CBDVDM010000036.1:0-14839 GCA_965372745.1 uncultured bacterium | reverse complement strand
GGTCAGAAATCAGGCGACATGCGAGATACGAATATCGAATAACCAATGCCTAATTTTGTGTATTGGGAGTTGGATATTGAATTCATCGAATAACGAAATACAAGATACGAACGACGGCTATTTGAGTTTATTTGCCAAAGCTGCCCCGAATTCGGCTGCAAGCTTACCAACGGTGTATTGTTCTTTGTTATTATAAGATGCCGTTGCCAGCAGATTACCGTCCCTGTCTCTAACCTTCACGCTGATACTGTCGATTGCCTGGTTAGCGGCGGCGGACTTATTTGACCTTAGTTCGCCTGCGTTGGCGGCGGCTCTTACTGTCATGAAGGTGCAGCCTGTAATGATGACGGTAGCGTTTTCAGGCCCGCATATTGCAAAGTTTCTTCTTACGAATTCCTTTTCGATAACATCACTAATTACCTTTCCAACATACCGGTCAGCTGATTGAATCGGTGCGACATAAACACATTTGTGTTCAACGGCCTTGAGCCGGTCGGTGGTTATAATATCAGAACTGCACCCAGCTGATAAACCCATTATCAATATTACAGCAAAAAAGGTAAGTCTATTCATATTTTTCCTTTCGAAAGGATTTATCGGCAGTTCCTGTAGAAGAGATAAAAAAATTTTGCATTTGGGCGGTAAGCGGTTTATATTAAAGTGTTCTAAATTCGAAACGGATTTTTGAGGTTTGAATGGAAACCAATGTAGCCAAAGTTGCAGTAATAGGCGGTACTTACATTGACATGGCGATAAGGTGCAGCGATGTGCCTTTGGCCGGCCACTCTGTCAACGGTACAGGTTTTTCTTATACAGTAACCGGCCCGGGCCCTAATGAAGCTGCCCAGGCGGCTCTTTGCGGCTGTGAAGTTCATCTTATAAGCAAAATCGGCGGAGGCCCTTTTAATTCTATTGTCAAGCAGTCTCTTGCTGAGTTTAAAGTCAATACGGATTTTGTCTTTACAGCAGAGCCGCGAAATACCGGCATAGTTATAACGATGGTCAATTCTGCAGGTGATAATGCCAGTTGTATAATCTCCGGCGCCAACAACGCATTAAACCCTCAGGATATTGAAACAGCTGAACATATCATATCTGAAGCTGACATATGTCTGATTCACGGGCGGTTGCCACAGGATTCGATAATAAAAGCGATTCGTCTTGCAGAGGTTCATGGTACGAAGGTAATTTTAAATCCTGCAAGGCCTTTGGACCAAAGAGGTACTGAGGTCGGTGAGTTGCCGGCAGAATATTTCGAGGCTGATATTCTCATTCCGAACCTTTATGAAGCTGCTGATATAACCGAGCACTCTTCTGCCAATATCAATACCGCCAAGCTGATAGGTTCAGACCTTGTTGCCCGCGGTGTAGGTTGTGCGGTGATAACAATGGGAAAACGAGGCTGTATAATCGTTGATAGGAATGGCGCCGACCATGTACCGGCATTTGAAATTGAGCTTGTAGACCAGACCTGCACCGGCGATTCCTTTGCCGGGGCATTGGCGGCATATTGTGCGGTCAAAGATAACATAGACACAAGAAAAGCGGTTAAGTTCGCCTGTGCAGCAGGGGCATTGGTGTGCACAAAATTCGGGGCGATGGAAGCTCTGCCAACGAAAGCGGAAATAATCGAGCTTCTACAGAAAAATGATTAATACCCTTTAGAGTAATAAAATGCGCGTCTAACGGTTGTAACTAATTTTTGTAAAACAAGTTACCGCGGATTAAGTCGCAGTTTTTAAGTGGAATTGGTATAAGATGGAATTTAAGCGGGAAAAACAAAGTATCTCGGCAAGACAGCTCCTGCAGGCGATAGCTGACGGAAATGACATCAGCTTTAACAGTTGTACTATTACCGGCACGCTGGATATAAACCGGTTTTTTGACCAGGCTGAAAAATTCCAGACGGAAAAGCTTGCGACCGAGCAGCAGGGTGACGTAAAAACCTTAACAATTTCACAGTCGATTGTTTTCGATAAGTGCACGTTCGAGGGAAATGTTGTCTTTGCAGCCGCCTGGTCCGAGCCGGACAGCGTTGCGGTGATATTCGAATCAGATGTTGTTTTTAACAGCTCGGTATTTAAATCGCAAGGACGCTTTAGAAATGCCGTATTCAAAGGTATTGGGAGCTTCGACGGCTGTAGTTTTGACAGTGTTGCGACATTTAAAGGCGCTCGTTTTGAAAAGGCCGCTAAATTCAGGACAGTCAATTTCGCAGGATATTGTCTTTTCAGCAACGCAGAGTTTAAGCAGACAGCAAGATTTACAAATTCTCATTTTGCAAAAGGCGTCAATTTTGCAGGAACTCGCTTTGCAGACCGGACAGATTTCAACGGCGTTTATGCCTCGAGCCGCTCTGTTCCTGCTTATGAATCGGTTTTCTTCGGCCGAAAAAGATTTGGTGATGATGAAAGTTTCTGGCGGTTTGTCAAACAATCAGCCCAGGAGGCAGGCTACTATCGTCTGGCTGGTGAATGCTTTTACAACGAACGCTGTGCCGGACTTTGGCAAAAATTTACAGGTTTAAACTATGAGAGTCTGTCGGGATTTAGAAAAGTATTGCGCTTAACATCATCAATCCGACTGCTGCCGGAATTGCTGCTCGGCAAATTGCTTTTCGGTTATGGAGAAAGACCTGTAAGGGTTCTGGTGGTTGGCGCGCTGGTCATTATTTTCTGCGCACTCTTTTATTCACAACCTGGCGCACTTATTTGCAGGCAAGGTGACATAGAATCGTCTTTCTTCCAGGGGTTATATTTTAGTACGATAACATTTACAACATTAGGTTATGGTGATTTGTATCCTTCAGCTGAAGGTTTTTACAGGTATCTGGCGATGTCCGAAGCTATCGTTGGAGGACTTTTGATGGCATTGTTTGTGGTGTGCCTGGCAAAAAGATTTTCAAGAAGCTAATTTATACGGGAAACCGGAATGAGTTATGAAGCTGCCGAAACAATAATCTTAAAGCAACTTTTCCAAGGCATTATCCAAAACAGGTACCAGGTTTTTCCATTGAAAATGCTCGGTTAGTTTTGCTGCGATGGACTTGTCATTAACCCAAAGATTATTTTCTTCAATTCGCTGAATCAAATCGGCTAATTTGTCTGCCAAAGCGCCGATACCGCTGTCATAGAAAAACTGTTGAGCCTGTTTGTTTTTATCGAGCTGTAATATTTCAGGATAAGATAATCTCTTTGGCAAAACGGGGTAAATACCGGCGGCGATTGCCTCGACAGTACTTATGCCGAAAAACTCATGTCCAGCGGTTGAGACTATTATGTCGCTGTCTTTTAATATTTGTTCGTATCGGATTCTATCATGCTGATAGCCCCAGCAGTCGATGTGGTCTTTGAAATATTCTTTTGCCCATTTAAAGATTTCCGGAATATCTCTGAACTGCTGGCCTGTGACAGAAATTCGAAAATTGCCGGTTCGCTGCTTTAAAATCTTTAGAGACTCGAAGAAATCCTCTGGCCTTTTGTCATGCTCCCATCTGGCGCACCATAATATTTTTGCAGGCCCGGGCTTTCTCTCGCCTGCTCGTGGCGACATTTCGTTAATACCCGGCGGGCGGATTTGTGATTTGTTTCTGATTTTCTCAATCGCTTCTGTTGGCTGAAAGTCCGGCATACGTTTGAGAAATTCCGCAAGGACATCTAAAAAAGATTCTTTATGAAAAGCGGAATTGAACCAGACGCTTTTTGCAGCTAACGCGGTCGTTAAATTGGTCATTGCGAACTGATAGTCACGTTCAGATTCGACACGCACAGGATAGGTCAGTTGATTTTCGTGAAAATAAGCAATCGCAGGCAAATTTTGAATCTGTTTTTGTGCAAGGCCTAAAAACTCTGCCAGGTTCAGCATATCAGAGCAAAAAATTGCATCCCAGTTTTGAGATTTATCGGTGAGCTTACTTACCTGGTCGGCAAAGGTTACAGCGGCGTGACGCATACGCCATTTCCATTTATAAGCCGGCAGTGTCAGAAGTTCCCACTGGTGCCTGCTGTTAGCTCGCCAGCCGTCAATAAAGGCTTGATGACTTCCGCCGTAGTATGGTTCAAGTGCAAGGATTTTCATTTACTGTCTACCTTTAAGACGGTCTGCGCCAAGCTGTCCACATGCAGCTTTTATCCTTTGGCCTTTCTTTAATCGTATACTTGTTTTTATACCGGCGTCCTTTAAATGTTTGGCAAAGCGTTCTATCGTTTCTGTGTTACTGGCGAGCAGTTTACAGCCCGGATGCGGATTGTATTCAATCAGGTTCACGTTGCAGCTTATGTCGCGCAATTTTTTTATGAGCAAATCCGCATGTGCCACCTTGTCGTTTAAATCCTTAATTAAAACATATTCGAATGTGACACGTTGCCTGGTTTTGTACTGATAGCTTTGAATAGCCTTAAAAAGTTTTTTGAGCGGGTATTTTTTGTTAATGGGCATTATCTTATTCCTGACGGCGTCGGTCGCAGCGTTCAGTGAAACTGCAAGTCGAGGCCTGATTTGCTCTTCCGCCAGTTTCAGGATTTCCGGTACAAGGCCGCAGGTGCTGACAGTCAGATGTCTTATTCCTATCTTTTTGCCGGCAGGGTGATTTAAAATTTCAACCGCTCTTATGGCATTGTCATAATTTTGCAAGGGTTCGCCCATGCCCATAAAAACAACGTTCGAGATTTTAGACCCTTGTTTTTGGACAGTGTATACCTGGTCGGCAATCTCAGCAGCAGTAAGGTTACGGTCGAGTTTTAATTTAGCTGTTGCGCAAAACGAACAGTTCATCCCACAACCGACCTGGGTCGAGACGCATAATGTTGTCCTTTTGTTTTCAAACAGGAGGACTGTTTCGATTCGTTTCTTGTCGGACAGCTCGAAAAGAAATTTAACTGTCTTGTCGGGGTCTCTGAAGATTTTAACGATTTCAAGCTGTGATATGTAGCAGCCCTGCTCGATTAGCTGCCGGCGGAAGGTTTTGCCAAGTGAGGTTATATCGGAGATGTTACTGGCGTTTTTTTGATGGATAAAATTGAAGACATATTGAGCCAGGTACTTTTTCCGCCCCATTTCTGTAACCAGTTTTTCGAGTTCAGGCAATGTTTTGTTTTTAAGGTCTTTGTCCATAAGTGTTAAGTTTACTATAAAATAAAGAGACTGTCGAATCAGTCATTGTACTTGATTGTAAGTTAATGCAATGTTAATCTTGTCAGAGATTATGAGTTTCAACGGGGAATTTTTATGAAACCGGAGCTTTTGGCGCCAGCTGGCAATCTGGAAAAACTTAAGTGGGCGGTTCGCTATGGAGCCGACGCAGTGTATTTCGGTGCTGAATTCGGGTCACTGCGCAATTTTGCGGGTAATTTCAGCTTTTCCCAGGCCAAAGAGGGGCTGGAATTTCTACATGCACACGGGAAAAAAGGGTATGTTACACTAAATATTTATCCGTTCTCGAATGAATATGATGAAATTATCAATATTGCCAAAAAGCTGGACGAATCAGGTGCTGATGCCTTTATCGTTTCTGACCCGGGAGTTTTGTCGCAAATTTCAAAGCTGAAATTAAATGCAGATTTGCATATCAGTACGCAGGCCAACGCAACAAGCTATCAGGCAGCTTTAGTGTATAAGCAAATGGGAGCAAAAAGAGTCAACCTTGCAAGAGAGCTGTCATTGGAACAAATACAGACAATCCAGAAAGAACTTAAAGGCCGAATTGAGACCGAGGTCTTTATTCACGGCTCGGTATGTTTTTCCTATTCAGGCAGATGTGCAATAAGTGATTACCTGACAGGTCATCGTGCCAACCGTGGCGAGTGTAAGCACCCATGTCGGTGGAATTATATGCTTGTAGAAGAGAAAAGGCCCGGTGAATTCCTTCCGGTATTCGAGGACGAAAGAGGATTGTATCTTTTCAATTCGAAAGAGCTGGCACTATTTGAATTCGTCCCTGTTTTGATAGAAGCCGGAGTGACATCATTCAAGATTGAGGGCAGGATGAAGTCGATTCATTATATCGCTTCGGTGGTATCGTTCTATCGACAGGTAATTGACGGCAGAAAATTTACAAAGCAGGAGGGTCTTGAGCTTTTGAACCGTGTGCCCAACAGAGGCTATAGCGAAGGATTTATGAAAGGTTCGATAGGCCCGGAAGATTATGAAATTCACGAAGCTGTATCAAAATCCAATTCCATTTTTGTCGGTAATGTGCTGAAAAGAAAAGTCGATGATAAATGCGTTTTGGAAGTTAGAAATAAAATCCACGCCGGTGAAACGCTTGAGGTATTAACTGTCGATGGTAAATTATCACAAACCACACTGCCTGAAACATTAACAACCGAAGACGGCCAACAAGTCGAGTTTGCAAACAACTCACAATTTATACTGGTCGAAGAGTTTCTGCCGGCCTATACAATTTTGAGAAGGGTTGGAGATTAAATACTATTTGCTGGTGTCGAGGATGCTCATAAAGGCTTTTTGTGGTATCTGTACCGAGCCAATACTCTTCATTCTTCTTTTGCCTTCTTTTTGTTTTTTTAATACTTTCATCTTACGGGTGATATCACCGCCATAAAGTTTGGATGTTACGTCCTTGCGGAAGGCTTTTATAGTTTCGCGGGCGATAATCTTGCCGCCTATTGCGACCTGGAGTGGGATTTCAAACTGATGCCTGTGGATGGCTTTTCTAAGACGTGTTATGATTCTTCGGCCTCTGGCGACAGAGGTGTTTTTATGAACGATAAGCGACAGGGCATCAACTTTTATCTTGTTGACGAGGATGTCGATTTTGACAAGGTTGCTTTTTTCAAAGGCGGTGAATTCGTAGTCCATCGTTGCATAGCCTCTACTCATTCCTTTCAGTTGGTCGTAAAAGTCATAGACAATTTCTGCCAGCGGGGCCTTGTATTCAAGCAGTAATCTGGTCGGGCTTAGATAATCGGTTTTCAAAAGTTTGCAGCGTCTGCCGTCTGCTAATTTCATTACCGCTCCTATAGTGTCTGTTCCAGTAATGATTTCAAGTCTTACAAACGGCTCACGAAGTTCGGCGATGTGGCTGACATCTGGCAGCTGGCTGGGCGAATCGATTCGTTTTACATTGTCGTCCTTGGTGACAATCTCATAACTTACCGTAGGTGCTGTCTGAACAACGTCTATATCATTTTCGCGCTCTAATCGTTCCTGAATAATCTCCATGTGCAAAAGTCCTAAAAAGCCGCATCTGAATCCGAACCCTAACGCAGGTGAGCTTTGTGGTGTAAATGAAAAACTTGCGTCGTTTATTGCAAGTTTATCGAAGGCGGCGCGCAGTTTCGGATAATCGGTATTATTGCCGGGATAAAAATCAGAAAATACCATCTGCATCGGCGGCTTGTAGCCCTCCAGCGGTTTAACGGCTGGTTTGTCTTCATCTGTAATGGTGTCGCCTATGGTGACGTCCGTTAACTGCTTTATATTCGCTATGACATATCCGACCTCGCCGGTAGCAAGCTCTTTAGTCGCTGTCATCTTCGGTGTAAATTTGCCAAGCTCAGATATCTGATGGCTTCTTTCGGCGCCCATAAATCTTATCTTCTGCTTAACTTTCAGCGAACCGGCAAAGACGCGCACATAGCAAATCACGCCTCGATATTCATCGCAGTGACTGTCAAAGATTAAGGCAGCAGCCGGCTCATTAGATTCATCCTTCGGCTGGGGAAGCAATGTTACTATCGCATCGAGAAGCTCTTTTACACCCTGGCCGGTCTTTGCACTTATGTGAAAGCACTCGTTTTTTCTTATACCAATTACATGCTCTATTTCCTCCGCCACACGGTCAGGTTGAGCGGCAGGCAAATCCACTTTATTGATAACGCCTAAAAGCTCGGTGTCTGTCTCAAGAGCTAGATAGGCATTTGCGACGGTCTGAGCCTCGACGCCCTGGCTTGCGTCGACTACCAGCAGCGCCGCTTCGCAGGCAGCCAGCGCTCTTGACACCTCGTAATGAAAATCGACATGGCCGGGAGTATCAATGAGGTTCAGCATATATTGTTTGCCTTCATAAACATAAGGCATAGTGACAGCTGAGGCTTTTATGGTGATACCGCGTTCGCGTTCAAGGTCCATATCATCGAGCAATTGGTCTTTTTTGTCCCGTTCACTGACCAGCCCGGTCAGCTCGAGCATGCGGTCTGCGAGCGTACTTTTACCGTGGTCGATATGGGCAATTATCGAAAAATTACGTATATGTCTGGTACTCATATATAAATTACCTGCAATTCTACAAAACAGTATTGTAACACTGTCGGCATGTAAAAACAACCACGCGGTTAAATGACTGCAAAGTCGCACAGGATTGAATCGGCGATAGCCAAGGCGCTGCGGACAAGAAAGAGCCTGCCGTTTTCAATTTTTAGAAGTTTCATTTTTCTGTATTTATCAATTATCTCAGCGAAAAGTTCTATCAATTCAAAGCCGGTTTGCTGTTTGTATTCGGCCATGTCAATACCGCATGTTCGGCGAAGATTCAGAACCGCAGTTTCGCAGGCATATTCGATTTTATCAGGCACATCCGTTTGGTCAACTATTTCGTCGCCGGTCTCAATGGCAGATGCATATTTTTCAATATCAGCAACATTTGTGATTCGCTTGCCATCTAAAAATGAAGTTGCAGCCGGGCCAATACCAATATAAGGTTTGTTTGCCCAATAGGTCAGGTTGTGCCGGCATTGGAATTTGGGTTTGGAAAAGTTCGATATCTCATACTGGACAAAACCATTAGCAGTCAGCGCATCAATCGCAAATTCATACATCTGACGGTCAAGTTTTTCGTCAATGGCTTCTACCTGGCCCAGTCTCAACATTTTTTCGAGCAAGGTACCATGTTCGTAAGTTAAGCTGTAAGCAGAGATATGGCCAACATCAAGACCAACGGCAGTGTTTAGGCTATTGGCCCAGCTGTCAATTGTCGAACCCGGGATTGCAAAAATCAAATCCAGATTGATATTTTCAAAACCGATTTGTTTAGCGGTTGAAACTGTCGTCTTTATCACATCGACTGTGTGCCGTCTTCCAAGAAATTCGAGTTCGCTGGAGTTAAAAGACTGCGCTCCGATTGATATTCTGTTTACGCCGATGCTGTAAAGCATGGTTAATGTATCAGCTGTCAGTTGTCCGGGATTTATCTCGATGGTAAATTCAGCAATGTCAGGCCAGAGAGTGACAATATGTTCGGTCAGTCTTATAAGTTGTTCGGCAGCCAGACAACTTGGGCTGCCGCCTCCAATGTAGGCGGTACGAACAGTTGCGTCGGCGAATTTGTCAAGTTCTTTAATCAGCGCAGAGATTAGAATCGCGGGAGTATGATTTGCAACAGGTTCGGAATAGAAGCTGCAATAGCAACACTTTTGAGTGCAAAAAGGAATATGTATATATAGAGCTATCTGTGTGAAATCAGGATTCAAAGTATCATTACTCCTTTTCCGGACGTACAACAGGCGCTATGTTTCTCTGCCTTAAGAATCACGAAAGGATTGTTCCAAAAAAGCTAAAAACACTTTTAGTTTAATAATCTTAAAGTGTGATGCGAGCAACTTAAAGTGGCTTAACGTTTACAGCTTCCGGGCCTTTGCGTCCCTGCCCCGTTTCAAAATCGACTTTTTGACCTTCCTTAAGAGTTCGATAGCCTGATGAATCGATATTCGAGTGATGTACAAACACATCTTCGCTGCTATCGTCAGGAACAATAAAACCGAACCCTTTACTCTCGTTGAACCATTTAACAGTACCAGTACTCAATTTAATCTCCTTATGCCCACGAAGGGCCTACATCAAAAAATCCCTCATGGTCAGTGTAAATACACCTCGAGGGACAAAGGCATATCCCTATTACTACAGCGGATTATAACAAAATGCGCACGGTGCGTCAACACAGTTTTGGCACTAAAATGGCAGTAAAATGCCAACTGTTTGTTTTTTGATTTACTGATGAAGTTATGTTTGTTATATTTTTTCGAGGATTGTTAGTTCAAATATGTAAAAAATAACACAAATAATGCTGATAAACGAGATTTTGTAAATGGTCGAAGTCAAACTGCCACAATTAGCTGAGACGATGGAAGAAGGAATCATTGTCAAATACCTTGTCAAGCTCGGCGATGAAGTAAAAAAAGGCAGTTGTATCTACGAGATTGAAACTGACAAGGCTGCCATGGATATTGAATCACCGGCAAACGGAACCGTCAAGGCACTTGTCGCTGAAGAAGGTCAGACTTTGACTGTTGGTGATGTGGTCTTAATTTTAGGACAAAAAGACGAAAAAGTTTCCAAAAAAATAATTGATTCCTTAAAAGCAAAGATAACCTCCCGCAACAATCAAAATAACGACAGGATGAAATATGATACACAAATCAATGCTACTGATGTTCTGGAGTCTGCAGTCCCACCGGTATCCGAGGCTGAGATTAAACCCGGGGCAGTAATACCACTGAGTGGCTTTCAAAAAATCACAGGCCGGCGCATGTTGCAGTCAAAGCATGAAATGCCATGTTTTTACATGAGAGTAAATGTTGATGTTACCGACCTTGTTGAGTTTCGGGAGAAATTAAACAGGTCAGGCGATATTAAAGTTTCCTACAATGATTTTATTATGCGAGCGGTTGCCTCCGGCCTGAAGAAGTTTCCGATTATGACAGGTCAATTAGACGGCCAGGCTATAAAGCTTGCCGAAAGCATTAATGTTGGCCTTGCGGTCTCGGTCCCAAGCGGTTTAGTTATTGTTGTTGTCAAGGATGTTAGTAAAAAGGATGTTACTGAGATTGCTCACGAGAGCACCAGGCTTGTCGAAAAGGCAAATAAAAACAAACTCCAGCCTGCCGATTTGGAAGGTGCCTGTATCACTGTCAGCAATTTAGGTTCTTACGGAGTGGAATCATTTATTCCAATCGTTGTACCGGGGCAATGCAGTATATTGGGTATCGGCCAGATTATCGACAGTTGTGTCTGTGACAATGGTGATACTGTAATTCGTAAGCTTATGAGTATGACACTGTCTGTTGACCATAAGGTTACGAACGGCGCTTACGCTGCGGAGTTTTTAGACCTGATACGAAAAACTCTCGAAGATATCTCTAACTTCAAATGACCAGTCAGCCTCTTTACAAACGCTGAAAATGCGCATTATCACTCGTATAATTGCATATACCGCCCCCTAAATACCAGGCAAAACCCTGCTTAATTACACTGTTAAGGTGTTTTTTTATCGGCTGGTCCCATAAAAGGATAAAGTTTTTTACGTATTCTTGCCGACAAGGTTATTAAAGATAAGTGTTAACAGTATTAAAAAGGTACTTTTATAAAGAGGTTGGTAGCGAAAATCTATTTCTTAACAGGAACAGAAAATGATGAGAACTATAGCAATTGTTAATCAAAAAGGCGGATGCGGTAAGACAACAGTCTCAATAAACCTGGCAAATGCACTTGCTGAACTTGGCAAAAAGACATTGCTTGTTGATATGGACCCGCAGTCACATTGTGCAGTTGGCCTGGCGGTGCCTGAAGACCAGATTGAACAAAGCATTTATGATGTACTTATAAGCAAAAGCAGAAATGAACCAATAAGACTGTCTGAAATATTATGGCAGATTAACGACAATCTCGAGTTAGCTCCATCAACGATAGATTTGTCAGCCTTCGAACCGCAGATGACCGGTATCTCGGATCGTGAGTGTTGTCTTAAAGATATTTTAGCTGATAACAAAGGTGAATTCGATTACGTAATAATTGATTGTCCCCCGGCTGTTAGCCTATTGACATTTAATGCTCTTCGTGCAGCAAATGATGTTATTGTTCCGGTTGAAACGGGATACTTTGCTCTGCACGGGTTGAGTAAGCAGCTTGAGACACTTAACATTCTTTGTGAAAGATGCAACCAGCATGTTAATGTCCGTGTTTTGGCAAGTATGTATGATATAAGAACAAAAATGGCACGGGAGATTCTTAGTGAGTTAAAATCTCTATTCTCCGACAAGATGTTTAAGACAATTGTTAATTTCAACACCAAGATTAAAGAAGCGTCCAGCTTTGGTCAACCCATAGGTGAATATGACCCGGCCAGCAAGGGGCAGTTGGATTTCCGAACACTGGCCAAAGAGGTAATTGACTCCGAGACAAGAGAGCAGCGTCACCAGATGGTCAATTCTCTGGCTGGTCAGCTTGAAGCTATCAGCAGTACCGCCGATGAACTGCTCAAGGCCACAAAGCCTGAAATAAAAGACATAGAAATGCCAAAGATAAAAGAGCCGGAATTTGTACCAGCCACTATCAGTGAAAAACTTTCAGATTATTACGGAGTCAACATAGCAGGTGACGCTGTAGCTTTTGTGACTTTGTATCCCCGTGCAAAAAGTGTCCAGATCGCCGGTGACTTCAATAACTGGCAGCCGCAGGCAACCACGATGGAAAAAATAGGCGACAGTGGTATATGGCAGACCAAAATCAAGCTGCCCTCCGGTAAACATCGCTACCGTCTGGTTGTGGATGGTCAATGGCAACAGGACCCGTATAATAAAATAACAGAGATGAATCCCTTTGGAGAACATAACTCAGTCGTTGAGATAAAATAGCCATCTTTGAACCAGCCTGACCTTAGGCAGGTGCCCTTAGGTACAGGTGCCCCCCACACAATGCAAAGAATTGTCGTTATTATCATTTTGGCGGAGGCAGGGCTTGGCTGTGCCTTTGCGCTTCCGGCATCCATTTACGGCGGCAACTTTAATCTGTCGATTCCAGCCAACGACCATTTCCAAACCGGCAAAGGACCTATGCATGATGCGGTACTGGGAATTCCCTATCACAAGATTATTCACGACCTTGACGTGAAAATCAGCCTGACACATCCAAATGTATTTGATTTACATATTTATCTTGAAAGTCCATCGGGAACAAGTGTGAAATTGATTTCATACGACCCTTACACCGAATTTTTCAAGGGGCAAAATTACGTACAGACAATTTTTGACGACGACGCATTAGTTTACATTAAGGATGGCATAGCACCATTTACCGGCAGATTCAAACCTGTCGAGACTTCAAGGCTTTCTGACTTTAACGGTGAAAATATATACGGAAGTTGGAAATTGAGAATTCTTGATGCCCATTATGCCGACAGCGGAACTTTTCAAAATTTCGAGTTGGCAATAGCATCACCTGAACCTGACACATTATCGCTGTTGCTGATTGGAATATGTACAGCAGTTGGATTTAAGCCTTATCGAGATCGTTAATTTAGTTCAAAGCAGAATCTTTTTCGATGACTTTTTCTTCCTGTTGTTTTTTAAACTCGTCAAGTTTTTGAGCTAAGTCGCTGTCAGCCAATGCCAATATCTGCACTGCCAGCACCGCTGCATTTTTCGCCCCTGCTTTTCCAATAGCCACCGTCGCCACCGGCACACCGGGGGGCATTTGAACTGTGCTTAACAAAGCGTCAAGCCCGTTAATACCCTCTTTAGCAGCCATTGGAACACCAATAACAGGCAAAGTTGTCTGTGCAGCCAAAGCGCCTGCCAAATGGGCAGCCATACCCGCAGCAGCGATTATTACCTTTATGCCCTTATCTGCTGCGGTCTGAGCAAAATCAGCGGCAATTCTGGGCGTTCGGTGAGCAGAAATTATTCTCACCACCGGCTTAATACCGAAAGCCTCTAATTGGTCAATGCAGGTTTGCATAACGGGCATATCACTGTCCGAACCCATTACTACCGCTACAGGGCTGGTTTTTTTATTAGCCATATATTTTTCCTGATTTTGTTTTGCAATACTACGTTGAATTCTAAATAATATCAGAATATAGGATAATAACAAAAATATATCATAAACGCAAGTAAATAGGTGGGGCAAAAATGCAGACGAGAAAGCCGATTGTGGCAGGCCAATTTTACCCTGGCCAGTACGATTCATGCCTTAGTGAAATCAACCAATATCTCAAGACTGATTTCTCAAACAGACTGCTGCCCGAAAGGATAGTGGCGGGCATTGTTCCGCATGCTGGATGGGCATTTAGTGGTGAGCTTGCAGCGATGGTTTTCTCTGCCATAAAAGAAAGGCAGCAAAAGGTCAATACCTTCGTAATATTCGGAGCTGCACATAGTTATTTTGGTCAAAATCCTGCAGTTTTTGACAGAGGCAGTTGGATAACACCGCTTGGCCAAATAGCTGTCGATGAAGAATTGGCTGCTGTTGTCTTAAAGCAGATGTCTCTTGCCGGCGACGTTAGTGCCCATGCGTCTGAACACAGTATCGAAGTTCAGATACCTTTTATTCAGCACCTTTTTGCCGGTGCAAAGATACTGCCGATTATCGTTCCTCCTGCCAGCCAGGCAATAGAATTGGGAGAGACTCTCGGCGGCATTATAAGTTCTGAGAAGAACAAAAAAATTGTTTGTATCGGCTCGACCGATTTAACCCATTACGGCCCGCGCTATGGCTTTATCCCTAAAGGCGTTGGTATTGATGGCATAAACTGGGCACATGATGTGAATGATAAAGAATTTATCGACCTGGCTTTAAAACTCGAACCGGAGAAACTATTCATAAATTCTATCGAAAACCACAATGCCTGTGGCCCCGGTGCTGCCGTTGCTGCGATTGCCGCTGCAAAAAAACTTGGAAAAACCGATGGCCTGCTTTTGGCACAAACTAACAGCAACGAAATAATGCAGACTAAAATGGGCACTTCAAGTACCGAAAGCGTCGGCTATGCAGCAATAGTATTTTAGAGCCTACCGCATAAGCTCGCACAAACAAAAAAGCCAACGGTCGGATTCGCTTCGCGGCTCCTTCGGTGTCGAACCGACAACCACTGGTTTACAAAACCAGAGCT
>CBDVDM010000035.1:0-16477 GCA_965372745.1 uncultured bacterium | reverse complement strand
TATCACGATGTAATAAAGACAGCCTTGGCCTTGCCGCAGAAGCTCTGCTTAAAACTATAGATGCGCAAAATTCAAAACATAAAATAAACCGAAGCTGGGAAGGGGGGCGAAACGTCATTCACCACTACCTTTCAGAGCTTGGTATAAACCGGAAGCAGTTTTACGTTGACGATGCGAGCGGGCTGAGCAGGAACAATAGACTATCTTCCAATGTTATAACAAAGGTTTTATTGGATATGTATAAGAGCAAATATTCCAAACTTTATAAAGACTCACTGGCGATAGGGGGGATAGATGGAACACTTAAAAAACATTTTAAAGAAAAAAAATACAAAGGAAAATTTTTCGGTAAAACAGGCAATATAAACGGTGTCAAATCATTTTCAGGCATTTGTACAACTCCAAAAGGTGATTATATTTTTTCAATACTTGCCAATGGAACTAATGGTATAACACGTCAGGTTATCAACAGCATCGCAAAAACTATTATCGACAACACTCAACCTTGATTATAACATTGAAATGTGTCGTCTAATTTCTACCATTCAGCTAATTCACCAAGCAATTCCTCGACAAGGTCTTTCATCGTTATAATACCTATCGGCCGCTGCCTGCCAAGATTACCGCTTTTGGTTACCAGGACAATCTTCCGGTTTTCCTGCTGCATAATACTGATTGCATCTATCACGCTTGTACTGCCGGAAAGTTTGCGTATCGGCTCTAAAAATTCTTTTAAACTGCTAAAATCCATTGAAGCTGTCAGGCACCGATAGATATTTATATAGCCTACAACATTAGACCTGGAAAGATAATACACCGGCAACCATGTATAAACACTTGACTCTAATTTTTTCAAAAGTTTTGAACGATTAGTATTTCTGCTAACCATCTGAACCTTATTAAGTCCTGTCATAACCGACCTTATATTGAGATGTGAAATGCCCTCAAGCCTGCCCAGGATACTAGTCTGTGTCGAACTAAGAAATCCTTCTTCTCGGGTCTCCTGATAAATCGCCTTGATATAAGGTTGTCGTGTCGCTCCAATTGGCACCTTGGATATGGCAACCGAGCCTGTTAGTTTTGCAAACCAACTCGAAAATGCCTTCAGAACCATAATCAAGCCGCACCATGTGAAAAGCTTCTGAAAAACAAACAACACTCCGGATACCAGAGGCATTAAATTATCAGACCGGTAAAAAAATATGTTTTTAGGAATCAATTCCGCAAAAATAAACAATACCGGCACTGTGATTAACGTAGCAAATAATTCCGTTGTATGTTCCGATTCAACACCGCTTAACAAGATAAGAGTTACAATACTCGTCGCTGCATAATGCGCAAGATTAGTTCCCAATAAAATAGTTAGAAGCAATGCTTTGCCGTCATGCAAAACCTTCGAGAGTATAACAAAGGAAATGCGATTGTGTTCTACCCCAAGCCGCAAACGAAGCCTGCTGAGCTGATACATACCAATCTCACTGCCAGCGAAGAGGCCTGCCAGTATCACCGAAAATATGAACAATAATATAAGCACTATATTCTCAATCATTATTTCCCAGCGGCTCAAATGTTAAAATTAATGTCTCGATTCGATGTTTATTCACACGCTCAACTGTAAATTTTAAATTCTGCGTTCTTGCAATGTCGCCAGATTTGGGGATCTTGCCTAAAATAGCTGTCACCATCCCTCCAATTGTGACTATACGCGTCTCATCAGGGTCAATCCTGAAACTTTGTGCCCACTCATGAATACTCAAATCACCCGCAAGGCGATATTCAAAAGGACCTATTTGCTCTATAGGCTCTATCCTATTAGTTAATTCAATAGGGCCAAGCAGCTCCTCTGCAATATCTTCAAGACTAATTGACCCGGCAATACCACCATATTCATCAACAACTATCGCTGTATCTGTGTCGGTTGCGCGGAAAAATTCCAGAAGTGACTCAACCTTCTTTTGCTCAGGCACATAATTAACTCGCTGAACCAATTTATCCAGCGATTTATCAGCATTTAGCAATAGCTGCCTTAAATAAACATGGCCAACAATATTATCTATTGATTCGATATAAACAGGCAGCTTAGTCAGATTATTATCACGCATTAACGCAATAGCATGTTCTTGCGAATCGGTAACTTCGCAGGCCATCATATCAACACGCGGAAAAAGACAATCCCGCACTTTAAGGAAACCAAGCTCAATAATTTCACTTAAAAGTTTATTTTCATCTGCGGTAATCAACCCGCGTTTTCTTATCTGTTCGATAAGAAGCTTAAACTCCTCAGAACTAATGCTTTCTGGATTCTTTACAGTACCTAAAATTAAACGAAGACTCGGTTCAATTATCAGGAGTCTAAACACAAAATTTATAGGCTTGAAAACTTGAAGATACAGAAATGTCGGCAATGCCGCAACCACGCTAAATGCCTGCGAATTACTGTAAGCCATCGATTTTGGCAATATCTCACCTGACAATACGAGCATGGAAAATGAAAAAAACGCTGTAACTACTGCTGCTGAAACTGTTATATTACGCTCGATTTTCATTACCAGAACACTGCTTATAGCAAAAAATAAAACGTTAACCGTCATATTACCGAATGAAAAACAGCTAAGTAACTGCTTGGGATTATCCAAAAGACTCGCTGATAAATTGGACAGCTTATGCTTCGATTTTTTCAAAAGCTTGATTTGCCGACGGGATAAATTAAAAAATGCAGTTTCTGCGCCTGAAAAAAACGCAGAAAAAACAATTAGAAGCAGCATCAAAACGATATGGCCAATATATTGATAAAATTCAGCCACTCTTACACATCACCTTATTGACTTTTGGGCAGGTTTATTTCAAATGTCGTTGAAACTTTCGGTTCTGATTTCACAAAAATTGTCCCGCCATGTTCATTCACCACTTTCTTACAAAAGGCAAGGCCAAGGCCTGAACCGCACGGTTGAGTAGAATTTTTTTGACTGGATTTCGTGCTGAAAAAAGGGTCAAAAATCTTATCCAGGTTCTTAGGCTCAATTCCTGCCCCAGTGTCACGAATCATTATACAAACCAAGTCCTCAGACTCTTCAGCTTCAATGGTTATCGTTCCGTTACCCGGCAGAATGGCATCACGGGCATTAAGTATCAGGTTCATTATAACCTGTTGAATATTTACCGGCACAGCAAAAATCGTTAACTCTGCTGCAATCTTTATCTCAACTATAATACCGTCTTTTGAAAAGTCGCGACATAAACAATTAAATATCTCCTCAACTAAATCTCTAAGCCGGCAGTGTTTTTTCTTCCGGCTCTCTGCGTTTGCTACCCCGAGAATACTTTCCATAACCTTGGAAGCCCGCCGGCAATTATTAAATGTTTTTTGCAGAACCTTCTCTGTCAATTCCTTATCGTCAGGATTATTCAATGCAAGGTGAGCATAACTCGACAGGGGGGTCAGAAGATTATTAATCTCATGAGCTATCATACATGTGGTTGTTCCGATATTTGCCAGTGCCTGAAGCTGGCCAATCTGATATTTCAGACCAGTATTTTCATGGCTGTGTGCCTTTAACTGTCTGTGCAAACTTTGCCGTTTTTCAATAATACTTGTCAATTCTCTGCTCCTGATATAAAATCTACGACCTGAACCTGGTAATAGTTGGTAAAACGCCGGTTCAAAGCTATATTTTTATATCGACCTTTGATACGTTTTTTCTTGAACCTGGAAAACGACAATATTACGCAATAAAACATACAAAATAAAGTAAATGAACAAACAACAGATTTTAGAGCAACTTCTGGCTTTGTTAGAAGAAAATAACGTTTCGATTCGCTCTGAATCACTGGGTGGAAACGGCGGAGGATTGTGCAATATAAAAGGTAAAAAGATTTTTTTCGTCGATACACAGGCTCCTGCAGCCGAGACCTCCGCTCTATGTGCTGAAGCCGTATTAAACGTAATTGACATCGAAAAAATCTTTATCAAACCGCAAATTAGACAGTTTATAGAAGATTACGATGACCGTAAAAAGCAGATGCAAAAAACAACTGATTTTTGACAGGAAGTGTTTAACCGCTGTACAAAAATAATTGCAAAATTAAAATTGCAACTATACGCTATAAACTATACGCTATGTGCTGATATATGAGGAGTTATTGCTTATGAAAGATTCTGTGCATCCGTTGGATGAAACAAAAACACCTGTAATACTTGTTGTTGACGATAATCAGCAAAACCTGGAGTTGTTACAGGCATATCTTGAAGACCTGGATTGTCATACTGTAGCCGCCAATGACGGGCCCGGAGCGCTTGACATTATAGCAAACCAGCCGATTGACCTGGTCCTGCTTGATATTATGATGCCAAAAATGAGCGGCTTCGAGGTTTGCAGGAAGTTAAAAAACGACCCGAAAACTACTGATATCCCCGTCATCATGGTGACTGCACTTAATGAATTCGGTGACATAGAACGTGGTATCGATTCCGGCACCGATGATTTCCTCTCAAAACCTGTAAACAAACTTGAACTCCTGACACGGGTTAAAACCATGCTCAAATTAAAACATCTAAGCGACAAACTCGAAAGAACATTAGCATACTTAAGCGAGATTGAAAAACATGCACAAAAGTAATTCATATTTTCGCTGGTAACTTTTTTAACTACTGGCAGGGGGTTGCGACCTATAATCAAATAGCCTCAGAGAACTATCTATAGCTTAGCAAAAAAACGTCCCAAAATCCGCAACTAAAACCAGAACAATCCATACAGCACACACAACCGCAATATAATCCGTACAAATTATCATTTACTGCAACTATTTACAAAACCTCATGTTAACACTCCAAATTATATGGTCGATACCCTCTGTGTAACTCATATTCAATCGTTTATTTACATAAAGAAGGGTGATGTATGAGTATTTTACTGGAAATTCTCGGCAGGGCAATCGCCACTGATACTGCCGAGTTGATTTGGCATTGGCTAAACGAGATAAAAGAACGCGGCAACGTTCAACCTGGCCGGTCTCAATCCCTCACTAAAGTCAGCTCACTGGTATCTGAGATGAAAACCAAAGCCGCAAAAGAGCAGTTGAGGCTTTATCTATTTGACAACCCTTCATGCATTTTAGGCAGAATGGCTGCTGCTGCAATCTATCTCCAGGAAAATCGGCTGGAAAATGCTGTTGAAGAATTGAATTCTATCTACACACGACAGCCAAACAATACCATGGCTCTTTATGCCCTGGGACATTGCCACGAAAGACTCGGACAACAGCCACAAGCAATCGAATTTTATCAGGACTGCCTGAAGTTTAAAAACTACTTACAGTTGCCGAGACAGCGATTAGCTGCCATCTACTTCAAAAATGCTCAAATCGAAAAAACCATACTCGAATATGAATTATTAAAAAATGAATATCCGGATGATATTGCATCCCTTATCATTCTGGGACATTTATACATTGCACATGCCGATTTCTCAAAGGCCGTCGAGACATTCAACACCGCAATTTTGATACACCCTGATAATTTTAACACCGAAAATAACGAAATTGACCAACTGATTCACCAAGGCCAACTTTATGTCGCAATGGAACATATCGATAACATTCTGCAGGCTCATGACCCGAGACCTGATTTGCTCTTAAAACGAGCTGACATTCTTGGCAAGTTAGATTCAATACAGGAAAGCATTTATTACTATGAACAGGCACTCAATATCTGTCCAGATTTTCTTGAGGCAACCATAAAACTCGGCACTCAATACTTACAACTTGGAAATGAATCCCTTGCCGCAAAGCAGTTTAATAAAGCTGTGGAAATTAACGACAAAATTGTCGACGCTTATATAGGGCTTGCAATTGCTCAAAAAATGGCAGGCAATTCCTATGAGGCATTTGTAACCTTATCGCTTGCGGCATCTATTCAGCCGAACAGCTCACTGCTGTTTGCTCAGGCAGCAACTTTACAATTCAAAGCCGGACTTGAAGAAAAGGCTATTCATTATCAGTCAACCAACTCGGGCAATCTAATAGACACTGTCATTGCAGCACATCAACAGCAGATATCACTGCGTCCGAACAACCCGGATTTGCATTACAGACTCGGGGTTCTCATGATGAGCGTAAACCAGCTTGAAGATGCCCTGAATCAATTCCAGGCCGCTTTGGATATAAATCCCATGTTCAACAGGGCAAAGAGCAAATTACTTGTTTGTTTATTTGAAACTGACAGAAAGCAGCAGGCTCAAAAATACCTCGTTGCCGATAATTGTCTTAATCAGGACACACTTAATTTACATTACAAAACAGCCTTATTGTATTGCGACAAGATAAAATTCGCATCTTCTCTGTTAAATCTCGAACAATATATGCATGATAACTTCGCATCCACAGATACCACGGTAAATATCTCGATTATTTTGCAAAATCTCGGCCTCCTGGATAGAGCATCGGCCATGTGGGACAACCTCACAGATACTACAAATCAGGCTATAAAAGCAAATTACCAGTCTCCAGAGCATTAATTAACTCAAACTGACCGATTTTCATGGCTCATGTTAGTCATGTCAGCATAATTAATATATTTACAGAAAACCTGAATGAAACATAACATATATTATGGGACGTTGAATATTTTGTGTTTTTCAGGCCGTAAATGCTGTTTCAGATATGTCTATTCCCTTTATGTGTCGTTTTAGGCTTGTTTTAAGGCATAAAATTTGGTATAATAAATTGTTCACATTAACCAAAGGAGGAGGTCAATGCTTAATTTTGCAAAGGTCTTGTTATCTGTATTATTTTTGTGCACACTTTTTGTAAGTCCTGCCCAGGCCATCTGCCCTGTTGGTGATTTGAATCAGGATTGCACCGTAGATTTCCATGACCTCAAAATCTTCGCTGCGCAATGGCTGGACCCAAGCTGTTCCGGCCCTGACTGTGCAGACTTCGACGGTTTTATGGGAGTCAATATGGACGATTTTGCTGCATTGGCGCAAAACTGGACAGAAACTGTCACATCTCTAACTATCAATGAATTTATGGCTTCAAATAATGCTGCTTATGCAGATCCATATGGAGACTACAATGATTGGGTTGAAATATACAATGCCGATACAGTTGCTATTGATATCGGCGGTATGTATTTAACAGACGACCTTGCAGTACCGAACAAATGGCAAATACCTACAAATAATCCTTCTGCTACTACTATTGCTCCTAACGGCTATCTGGTGATTTGGGCCGATGATACACCCAGCAAAGGAACCTTACACGCTACCTTCAAACTGAGTGCTAGCGGCGAAGATATTGGTCTGTTCCAGTTTGACGGTATCTCACTAATTGACAGTATCTCTTTTGGTGACCAGGTGACCGACATTTCCTATGGCCGTTACCCTGATGCCAGCAGTATCTTACGGTTCTTTGCCACTCCTACCCCCCTGCAGCCAAACAGTGGGGCTTATGTCGATGTTGTAGCGGATACCCAATTCAGTCATGACCAAGGTTTTTACACCTCATCGTTTAATCTTGGTATAAATTGCAATACCACCGATGCAGAGATACGTTGTACCATCGACGGCAGCGAACCAACAGAAACCAGCTCTTTATATTCAACTCCTATTTTAATTAACAGTACAACATGCCTGCGTGCAAAAGCCTTCAAAGCCGGATGGATGCCTACTAATATTGATACTCAGACATATCTCTTCCTCGACGATGTCATAACCCAGTCTGGTACACCCGGTCAGGGATGGCCCACAGGCTCGGTTAATGGCCAGGAAATAGATTATGGAATGGACCCGGATGTGGTCTATGATGGTGATTATATAGGATTGGTTGATGACGCACTGCTGGCAATACCTACAATTTCGTTAGTAACAGATTTGGACAACTTGTTCGATTCTTCGACTGGCATTTATGTAAACGCCGAACAGCATGGTGATGTGTGGGAAAGACCGACATCAGTAGAGTTAATCAACCCTGATGACAGCGAAGGTTTCCAGGTTAATGCAGGCCTTCGTATCCGTGGCGGCTGGAGCCGCCATCCAGATAACCCCAAGCACGCATTTCGATTATTCTTCAGGAGCGACTATGGAGATGCTGAATTGGATTATCCTATGTTTGGCAATGAGGGTGTTGATAAGTTTGAGAAAATGGACCTTCGCACTGCCCAGAACTATTCATGGAGTTATAATGGCGATTCTCAAAATACAATGCTCCGCGAGGTATTCTCTCGTGACACTCAGGGTCAGATGGGACAGCCTTATACCCGCAGCCGTTATTACCATCTCTATATAAATGGTCAATACTGGGGTATCTACCAGTCAGAGGAGCGCCCTGAAGCACGCTATGCAGCATCATATTTCGGCGGCAATGCCGAGGATTATGATGTGGTAAAACCTATTGGTTGGCCAGACGAGCCTACATACACCATCGAAGCTACGGATGGTACTCTTGATGCCTATGAAGATTTGTGGGATGCCGCCACTGCCGGATTCGCCGACAATAGCGCATATTATCAGGTGCAGGGTCTGGATCCTGATGGAACCCGCAACCCTGCTTACAATGTCCAGTTGGATGTTGATAACCTTATCGATTACATGCTTAACACCTTCTATGTAGGCGATTTCGATTCACCGATAACCATCTGGTTTAGTGGTGTAAATAACTTTTATGCGCTTTACAATCGCAATGGACAAGACGGCTGGAAGTTCTTTAGACATGACGCTGAACACTCATTATTCGCTCATGTTGGCGGTGACTGGTTCTGGCGGAGCATTGATGTAACCGGGCCATATAATTTTACCAGCGCGTTTTCAATGTTCAATCCACAATGGCTGCATGAAAGGCTTACCGCCAATGCCGAGTATCGTATGCGATTTGCAGACCGTACATATAAACACTTCTTCAATGACGGCCCCTTGGTGGCATCGACTGCTGTCGCAACTATTACTGCTCGAAAGAATCAAATCGATTCTGCTATAATAGCAGAATCCGCAAGATGGGGTGATTCCAAGACTTCAACACCGAAAACAAGGAACGATGATTGGCTGCCTACTGTAAACACTCTTATCAGCAATTTCTTCCCGACACGTATCGGTGTTGTTATTGGTCAGCTAAGAAATGATAGTTGGTATCCCAATACTAACCCACCTACATATAATCAACATGGCGGCTATGTCAGCAGCGGCTTCAATTTGACGATGACTAATCCTAACGGTTCGGGCACAATCTATTATACACTTGACGGCTCAGACCCGCGAATATCCGGAGATTCAGCATCAGGCACTACTACCACCCTGGTATCAGAAAATGCCTCGAAACGTGTTACTGTTCCAACCGGTTCTATATCTTCCTGGAATACTCCTGGTTTTAATGATTCAAGCTGGACACTCGGCACCGGTGGTGTTGGCTACGAAAGAAATCCTGGTGATCCTGTAAATTACGCAAGCCTTATTAACATCGATGTCGAATCTGGTATGTATAATACCAACAGCACCAGTTATATTCGGATTCCATTCAACGTGGATGCAGGCGATTTACCAAGCTACACTTCAATGTCACTGAATATACGATACGATGACGGCTTTATTGCCTACATCAATGGGGTGAAAGTTGCCGAACATTTGGCACCAGGTACACCTGCGTGGAATTCCAACTCTACCAATCAACGCAGCGATAGTGAATGCGTTAATCTTGCTGCCTTTAACATATCCGGCCATATCGGCGACTTGCAGGCCGGCAGCAACATGCTTGCTATTCAAGGCTTGAACGTATCTAACACCAGTTCTGATTTCCTTATATCAGCCGAGCTGGAGGTTTCTGCAGGCGGTGGTTCTCCTGGGGATGTTTCACCTACTGCCTCTGCTTATACAGGCCCAGTGACGTTAACCACGAGTACTCAGGTTAAAGCCCGTGTACTTGATAGCAGTGAATGGAGTGCTTTGAATGAAACTGTCTTTGCTATCGGGCCGGTAGCTGAAAAGCTGCGTATCACTGAGATTATGTATCATCCACAGGACACCGGCAATCCTAACGACCCGAATGAAGAATTCATCGAATTACAGAATATCGGTACTACAGCATTGAATTTGAACCTTGTAAGCCTCACCAACGGTGTCTATTTCACCTTCCCCGATATGTCGCTCGCCGCCGGTGACTATGTACTCGTTGTAAAAGACATAAATGCCTTCGAGGCTCAATACGGCACCGGAATGAATATTGCCGGTGAATATTCAGCCTCGCTTAGTAACGGAGGCGAAGAAATCGACCTCGACGACGCCATTGGAACAGAGATTCTCGATTTTGATTACAAAGACGGCTGGCGTGACATTACAGACGGCGAGGGATTCTCACTTACAATAATTAACCCATCCAATCCGGATGTTAATTCATGGGATGTGAAAGCTTCATGGCGAGCCAGTGCATATAAAGACGGCTCCCCTGACGCAGGCGATGATGGCATTATACCGAATCCAGGTGACATCGTTATAAATGAGGTATTAGCTCATTCTGACACCATACCACACGACTGGATTGAATTGCATAACACGACCGGTTCGTCGATAGATATCGGCGGCTGGTACCTAAGTGACAACGACAGCAATGAAACAACCTTAAAGAAATCTCAAATTGCACCCGGAACCTCCATATCTGGCAATGGTTATATTGTCTTCTATCAGAATACTCATTTTAGTGAGTTCGCACTAAGCGAAAACGGCGAGAAGGTATGTTTATCCTCTGCTGAGGACGGGGTTCTTACCGGCTTCCGTAAAAAAGAAGATTTTGGTGCCTCGCAGGCAGATATTGCCTTTGGCAGATACCAGAAATCTGATGATTCGTTTAATTTTGTTGCTATGAGTTCGAACACTGCCGGTTCTGCAAATGCCGAACCAAAAGTCGGCCCAATCGTTATTAACGAAATTATGTACAATCCCGATTCCGGCAATCAGAACGAAGAGTATATCGAGTTACACAATATAAGCGATTCTGCTGTAACTTTATATGACTATAGTACTTCTGAACCGTGGAAGTTTACCGATGGTATTGACTTCACATTCCCTGATGACCCCCCTGTTACAATACCTGCCGGCGGCTACCTTATGGTCGTTAAAAACCCGACTGCTTTTACAAGCAAATATGGCTCCATGCCGGGCGGTGTTGATGTTCTTGGACCATACGAAGGTTATTTGAGCAATGGTGGCGAGAAAGTTGAAATTTCTATGCCAGGTGATGTGGATAATCAGGCTGTGCGTCAGTATATCCGTGTGGACAGAGTTAACTACAATGACAAGACTCCGTGGCCCACAGAACCGGATGGAAATGGTAATTACTCCTTGACCAGAAAAGTAAGCTCTGATTACGGCAATGATGTTATCAACTGGCAAGCTGATACACCTTCACCCGGGACAATAAACCCCTAAAAAAGGGGAACACTGAGAGATAAGTTCTTGATTTACAAGCAGTTATCTAAACAAAAGCTTAGTCCCATAACTGGAAATGCGTTTTAAACCTGTCTAAGCTTAGAAATACCTTGACCTAAAATGGGTTTATGTGTTATAATAGGTAATGTTGCAAGGATCGGACTGGAGGGTTTGATATCCCGACAACGCTGAAATGGAGAAGGGTTCTAAGTTTTCAAGTGTGCTCTGTAGAGAACTTGTAAAACATGTCGTTCTGAACGCCCTGTTCTGTCCGCCCCGCGTAGCCTGTGGCGAAGTGGGGAGCTTGCTTGCTCTGAGCAACGTCGAAGCAAACGAAGGAAAGTGAAGAAACTATGTTGTTTAGTTACCGACGTCGTTTCGGAATCTCTTTCTTGCGAGAAAGTGGGATTCTTCGCCTGTCATAGGCTGACTCAGGAGGACATGGGGTATGTTTTCTACACAGCATTTTCAGTACCGAATTTCAGTTCACGGTTTTGTTGAACTGATAGACTTGAAAGAGTAAGATAACTATGGTCGAAGACTTACTAAGACACACACAAGGACAAAAAAGCAGTTCAAAACGACTGCTTAAAGACTCACAAAAGCGCAAAAGCACTGCGCATCATCACAAAAAGAATACAAGCATTTCAAAAATTACACCCGGCATAGTCGACAATAGCCTTCGCTGTCGCCATGAAATAAAATATGTTATAACAGAAGCTCAGGCTGCCGCTATCACAAGGTTTATAAAACCATATCTACACTACGACCATTACTGCAAACTGCAGCCAAGCCATACCTACTCTATTGTCAGCTTATACCTTGATTCTGCAAATTTAAGACTTTGCAGAGAAAGTCTGGAAGGGCATAAAAACCGTTTTAAACTGCGAATTAGAAGTTATAGCGACAACCACGATTATCCATGTTTCCTCGAGATTAAACGAAGAATAAATCGTATTATTATGAAAAGCAGGTCCAGAATCAGGCATTCAGATATCGTTGACTTACTTGCTGGGAAAAATGTCCCCATACAGAATAAAGCTGACGAAGAGATTTTCAGACAGTTTCAACTGTATATGCACAGTATAAACGCAGGACCTGTCGTCCGAATCAGATATATGCGGCAGGCTTACGAAAACGACTCGGAAAACAGGGTCAGGGTAACTTTTGACAGGGATCTTTGTTACAATATCAAAAATTCATCCGAACTATCGCTTAACGGCCGAAATTGGCGAAGGCATAATTTAAAAGGCGTTGTCCTTGAAATCAAATTTACCGGACGCTATCCTGTCTGGCTAAGTCAAATGGCCAAATGCCTGAACTTAGAGCAGCAATCAATGTCTAAATATGCCACCTCAATCAAAAGAGCTTGCACGCTGGGTTTCTGTGCACCTTTAATTCCAATGCAATATTCAATGTAAAAAATCATGAATCAAATTTGGGAAATCCTGGACGGTGTTTCTATTTCACAGGGTGTGTTCTCCCCTGTCGATATTGTTCTGTCTTTGGTTTTGGCTTTTGTACTTGGCCAGGTACTTGCCTGGGTCTACTACTTTACACATAGCGGCCTTTCATATTCCAAAAGTTTTGTTCAGTCACTAATTCTTATTACTGTCGTTGTGGCAATTATCATGGCTGTTATCGGAGACAATATCATTACTGCTTTTGGACTCATGGGAGCACTGGCCATCATACGATTCAGAAACGTCGTTAAAGACACGCGTGACATCGTCTTTATTTTCTGCGCTCTTGTTATCGGCATGGCTTGCGGCTCTCAACGCCATGCTATCGCTATATTCGGCACAGCGTTATTATCTTTGATTACAATATACCTTTACCTGACAGACTTCGGAACGCATCAGCCTCATAACGGATTCCTGAGATTTACTCTTCCAGGCCACATCGGACCTGAACACCCAATTCCTGTAATCCTGAAACGTTTCTGTGGCTCTTTCACTCTTATTTCTGCTCAGGACAGCGGTTACGGCAGCCCGGAAGTTGAATACGCTTATCAGTTGATGGTTAAAAATGCAAAGAAAAATGAACTGATGTTGGCCGAACTCGAGAAAATCGAAGGTATTGAAAATATGAGTCTGACTATGCAGGAACAGCTCTTAGAAGTTTGAAAAATATGAAATCAAAAAACCTCAAAAATTGTCGTTCCGCTTTTTTAAGGCCACATGTTGTACCTGCACTCATCTGGCTAATCGCAGTTGCATGCATAGCTGTATTATTCCATCAAAGAACACAAAAATTCCAGATGGTTGGAATTGCTCAGGAAAATATTAGACAGATAGCAGCAGCGAAAGACGGAAGACTCAAAAGCGTTTCTGTCGAACTCTACCAAAAAGTTAACCTCGGAGACAAAATTGCTATAATCGATACCGTACTCGAAGATGAAAGCACAAAAGAGTTAAGACAGGCTCAATTAAGAACTGCATCTGCCGAAATCCAACACCTCATGGCTGAAATGATTCCTACTCAGGAAAGACTTCTCGCTGAAGCATCAAACATAGAGTCCGACAAAATCGTTGCTCAAAGAAGATTCTCGGTTGATATCGAAAATGCAAAGCTCCGAATACTTCAGTTAAAAACTCAGATTGAAACCGACCGTATCAACCTTGAAAATCTTGCCGTCGAGGTTAAAATCGCAAAACAACTTCTCGCCGAAGACGCCATTGCTCCATATGAACTCCAAAAAGCACAGGTATTATATAATACACTCGACAAAACCACTCAGGAAAATGAGCATATACTCACTCAAGCCGAAGTAAATCTACAGCAGGCTCAGCAAAGAAAAAACAAATTTGCTCAACATCAGCCTTTCCATCCGTCTATCGATAGTGCTCTTGACATCATACGAAAGGCTGTAAAAGTTCAGGAGCAACTAATTGAAGAACTGCTTATAAAACCTGTTCCAATGACGCTTACTGCAACTCTTGACGGCGTTGTAAGCCAGATTTATTACGGCGCAGGTGATGCCGTACTGGCTGGCGAACCTATTATCACTATTGTTGATGAATCTAAACCTACCGAAATCGTTGCATATGCTTCTGAACAACAAACTTCAACTATTAAAGAGAAAATGAAAGTGCGGCTGATAAAAAATAGTTATCCCGCTCAGATTGCAACTTCAAGGGTCATACACCTCGGACCAAACATCGAACTTATGCCCGAACGTCTATGGCGTAATCCAAACATACCGCAATGGGGCAGGCCTATACTGATTAAAATTCCAAAGGGACTAAAACTTATCCAGGGTGAAATTATTGGAGTCAAAGGATTGTAACTAAATCCCGTTTTGAAAATAGCTCTGCAAAACTAAAAAATGCGGACAGGGATAATAGTTTATGATTTATAAACTTTTTAAAAAAAAATTACACTTTATGCTATTGTGCACTCTTGCGGTTCTATGCTGCTTCTCAGGATGCACACAGCACAACTACAAAGCAGAAGCTGACGAGCAGGTCTATAATATCATCGACCAGAAATGGAACGATGATTTCGGCAGCAAAGCCAATTATAAAATAAGCGACACTAACGCCCTGCCTGATGATATTAAAATCGAAAAGGCCATTCCGCTATCAGGTACACTTACCTTAAAAGACGCTGTCAGAATTGCAACAGCACACAACCACATCTACCAGCTGGAAAAAGAGTTGCTTTACACAACGGTTTTAGACCTGAGATTGGCACGACACGATTTTGAACCTTGGTTTTTTGGCAGTGGCGGAGGTGGATATGCCAGCAGTGACGGCGATGACGGAGTAGGTGCCGCTGCTGCTGTTGGTTTTAACCGGCTGCTCGCCACCGGTGCAAGAATCAGCGCTAATATTGCTGTTGCGTGGGTTCGTATACTCACAGGAGACATACAAACCGGCAGTTTAGGTACTATCCTGACCGCAGAGATAATACAGCCTTTACTTCGAGGAAGCGACCCGAAAATCGTCCAGGAAAATCTCACACAGGCCGAACGTGATGCTCTCTACCAGATTCGCACCTTCAATCGATTCCGTAAAACGTTCGTCGTCTCAATTATCAGCCAATACTATCGTGTTTTGGAGTTAGCTGATACAGTCAAGTATGCGAAAGAAAACAGTCACACTTTGGATTGGCTATATGAGCGTGTAGGGAAATTAGCCGCAGCCGGGCGTGTGCCCAGGGAAGAGCTGGAGCAGGTTCGTCAGGACACGCTTCGAGCTTTAGACACATGTATTCAAGCTGAAAAAGACTACAAACAAGCAATTGATGAATTTAAGATAACTTTGGGTTTGCCTACTGCAACTGAATTTCAATTTGATGAAAACGAACTTAAAGCTCTAACCGCCACGGAAATGACTTGCCCTGACTTCAGTGAAGGCGATGCTCTCGAAATAGCATTGCTTCAGCGGCTGGACATCGTTAATAGTGCAGACGCTATCATCGACGCTCGGCGTAAAATTGTTGTCGCTGCCGATAGCCTCCGTGGTGACTTGAACCTGACCGTTGCTGCCGAAATACCTTCGCGAGGTCTGAGCACATCGGAGATAAAAGAGTTACCAGATATACTTACCACTGGGCTGGAGCTTAATTTGCCTCTTGACAGGGTAGCCGAACAAAATGAATACCGTAAAGCCCTGATAACCCTGAGCCAGCGACAGCGAGAGTACGAGCAAAGCCATGACATTGTTACATTGGAAGTTCGCCAAGCCTACCGTGACCTGATGACAGCGATGCAGAGACACAAAGTACAATCGGCAGCCCTTGAATTAGCCAGGAAGCGCCTTAAAAATACCCATCTCTTGCTTCAGTACGGCCGAGCAAGCAGTCGTCGTGTCCTCGACGCTCAGAGCGACTTATTGGAAGCCCAAAACGAAGCTGTTGACGCTATGACAGATTATACTATTGCGACATTAAACTTCTATCGTGACACCGGCATATTACAGGTTCGCCCCGACGGCATGTGGCAACTGTAAAATAATCCTCTTCAAGCCTTAGTATTGAACTCAACCTTATCCCAATCCAATTATGGATTCAGAACCCCTGCGCAAAGCCAACGGTTTTCCTAATATTTCTGAATGTAAAATTGC
>CBDVDM010000034.1:0-18300 GCA_965372745.1 uncultured bacterium | reverse complement strand
AGCCCCCGTCAATTCCTTTGAGTTTTAGCCTTGCGACCGTACTCCCCAGGCGGTCTACTTAACACTTTTGCTTCGGTCGTGACAGTGTCAGAACTCCCACAACCTAGTAGACATCGTTTACGGCGTGGACTACCGGGGTATCTAATCCCGTTCGCTCCCCACGCTTTCGTGTCTCAGCGTCAGGACAAGCCCAGTGCACTGATTTCTCCATTGGCGTTCCTCTTGATATCTACGCATTCCACCGCTCCACCAAGAGTTCCATGCACCCCTACTTGCCTCAAGAAACGCAGTTCGTTGCGCAGTTCCCCGGTTAAGCCGGGGGCTTTCACGCAACGCTTACATTTCCGCCTACACACGCTTTAAGCCCAGTAATACCGAACAACGCTTGCCACCTTCGTCTTACCGCGGCTGCTGGCACGAAGTTAGCCGTGACTTCCTCTGGGTTAGATCAATACGCCGAAGCGCACTTTCTTCCCCCTGACAGTAGTTTACATCCCGAGAGACTTCCTCCTACACGCGGCGTCGCTGTGTCAGGCTTTCGCCCATTGCACAATATTCGTTACTGCAGCCCTCCGTGGAGGTCCGGGCAGTGTCTCAGTCCCGATGTTGCGGTCCAACCTCTCAGTCCCGCTACCCGTCATAGCCTTGGTGAGCTTTTACCTCACCAACAAGCTGATAGGAGATAGGCCGCTCCTTTGCCGATAAATCTTTGATCATAACTCTATCAAGCTATGATATTATTCGGTATTACTGCCCCTTTCGGAAGTTGCCGAAGCAACAGACGCTATCCCGAAGCATAGGGTACGTTACCTATCCATTACTAACCCTTTCGCCACTAACCACTAATAAATTAATGGTCCGTTCGACTTGCATGTCTTAGCCACGCCGCCAGCGTTCGTTCTGAGCCAGGATCAAACCCTTCAAATTTATTCGTCGAACCCCAATAAAGGGGATTTCGTCGATATAGAAGGCTCAACACTTCTCTGGCATAGACACCGAAAGTGTTGAAAAAAACTCATAATTCTTTATTCCTCCCGTGCGGATGTCTATATCTACACAAGAGTCACACTTTCGCTGCTATTTGGCTTAACTGTTAACTTGTCAAAGAACATTTCGTAAAACAAACAGCGGCCAAACACTTAGTATAAACTATTTGCTTGACCACCAAAACAGCAATTCTAACCTAAACATCGATGGTGTCAATAGAATATACGAAAAAAAATGAAATTTTTTTGTATTAACCTAACCAGCGCTAAAAGAGGTTCAAAATTATACATGGAGAACGGTAAGATTTTGGGAATTCAGGGAGGCAGAATGAGATGCTTGAAAAACCAATAAGCATCGGTTATTTTGTCGTTTATCGGCAATAAACACATTTGTTCTGTGGTAAAATCCATAAAGAAAGGTTAACAGAATGGTTAAGACAAAAAAGCTTCAGATAAAAACAAAAGGCAATTGCGATATCGTTAATGTTACCGAGCAAATCAATGAAGCCATTGGCAATGCCGGCATAAAAGATGGGACCGTTACGGTTTTTAATGTTGGTTCAACAGCAGGGATAACGACAACCGAATATGAGCCTGGCCTGGTAAACCATGATTTGGAGACAGCATTTGAGAAAATAGCTCCTCGCGGCATACGATATGAACATGAAGAAACCTGGCATGACGATAACGGTCATTCGCATGTTCGTGCAACACTATTAGGGCCATCTTTAACTGTGCCTATCGTCGACGGCCAGATGACATTGGGAACGTGGCAGCAGATAATCCTGATTGATTTCGATACGAGAGCAAGAACAAGAACGGTTATATGCCAGATAATTGGAGATTAGACCGTTTTTTGTAAAAAGCCATAATATACAATTAATTCGGGCTGAAAATTCTTTCTGCTTTCGACCTATAAAAATATTTATCTTACATCAAATCTCAGTGTTTTCCCTAAATCTTAAGACAAGACACCACTAAAATTTGATTCTGATTTACTTTTTAGCTAAAATACAGCTATCACAATTGGGGGTTTTTAAAGAAAAAACATTCTATTTTTCCGGGGGCGGATAAATGTGTAAAGTGAAATGTTTGACTGTCTTGCTTTTTGTTTTATTTGTATCAGCAATTTCAGCTAATGCAGACCAGATCATCCATACACAAACCTTCTCAGGCATACCAAGTTACCAGTCGATATTAACATTTGATAAGTTCGACCCAGGTGCTGGAACACTAAATTCAATCGAAATTATACTGGACCTTGATATTACAGGCGGCAAATTGTCTTTGGATAATGACAGTGATTCGGCTGTGAGCGGGAATGCATATTTTGGTGCATCGGGAGAGCTTACTTCATCCGACGTTACACTTCTTAAGAACAGTGACAACAAGGTTTGGACACAAGACACCTTCAATATTTTTGCTGCAACACTTCAAGAAGACGATGGAGATGACGGTGACGTATCTTATTTAGATTTTACAGGAGCTGATGTACCAATGGATTATGCAGTATTCTACGGGGGCATCGTGAATGGAACTGCAATAGCAGATACAATAAACCCAACGTTTTTTGAGGGTTACACAGGAACCGGCACGTTTGATATATCAGCGAAATTTGAACCGGATATAGACACCTCCGCTTTTGGTGGTGTCCAATATGCTGTTGACCCTGTTTCGACTTCCGGTTATGTCCAGGTAACTTACACATATACCATACCTGAGCCAACGACAATAATACTACTCGGGATGGGAAGTCTGGGACTGCTTGGCAGAAAAAAGTATATAAGATAAAAATAAACTTTCCGACAGAAGATGATAGACTTTAAGGTTTGGGCCGCTTTTTTAGGTTATCGCCAGTTTCGTTTTAAGTCTTTTTATTTTTTGTGCCTTTTACGAACCAGTACTAAAGTACCTAAACTAAGCAATAAAATAGTAGCAGGTTCGGGGACATTAACGGCAGATTCACTTGTACCGTCCTCAAATCCCTGAATGTGGATACCAACACGCAACACGCTGGTATTTAGTTCATTGATGACATCCTCAAGCGTACCTCCGTTGATCAGATTGAAAGTAACCGTTACCCATTCATCAGGAGGAGGATTGTTCACACCATTTTGATAAGGTGGCGGATCAGCTCCGATAGTAAATTCTCTATTTGCAACAAAAGGTGGAACCAACTCGTTTCCTCCCGGCAGGTTCCCTGGACCACCGTCTCTATCAAATAATACCCCTGCGGAATTTGCCACCGAGTCAATACCAAGAAGTGAGCCGTCATCGAAATAAATTTTCGTTATAGAACTTTGAACAGAACTACTATTAAAGAACTTGAAGCTGCAAACGCCTTCGCCATTAAAGACTTCCATGAAAATATCTACACCCGGGTCATCATTATGCAGACCGTTATCAGTGAAGATTTCGAATGGGTAGACATAAGTGGCGTATAAAGGAGCACTGCATAGACAGACAGAAACCGCTGCAATAAACAAATATCTTCTCAACTCCTCCATCAATTTCCTCCTCTTCCAACTTCTCCAACTCCTGTGCGGTAACATAAAACCTCCACACGGATCTGCAACACCAGTATATTTGTTTTTAGCTATAAAAGTCAAGAAAAAAAACCTGATTTTGGCGGGTAATTGTTGGTTTTTGTGTAACTGTATAATATATAGAGCCTTAAGTAGCCATTTTTTCTAAAAATTTTAATTTTATGGGTTTATGCCATGATACTAAACTTTTCGTCAGGAAATAACATGGTGCTGGTTGGTCTGGTTTTTGATAAAAACGAGTGTGAAATTGGGCTTGACGTAAAGATAGGGAATGCGTAGTATCTGGAAGGATTATTTTTGGCAACATTTTAAGGAAATGTGTTTCTTTGGGGTATCACTAAGATGAATTTTTTCCGCAAAAAAGTGTTATTTATAACAAGCCTTTTATTTTTATATCTGTTAACAGGATGTGAGAAGCCGGCTATCACAGATAAAAAGCTGATTTCGGAAACAGATTTGGGGGTCACAATAGGTTCGCTGGCGGAGGTGTTTTCGGCCAGTGCTTCGGTAGTGGAAGGCTATGGGATTGTTGGGGGATTACGAGGGACAGGTTCATCGGAATGCCCCGTTTATTTAAGAAGTTATTTTGAAAAATATATACGACGACAACAGCCAGATATCAACGTTAATGAATTCCTTAACAGTCACAATACCGCAGTGGTAGTATTACAGGGAATAGTATCGGCAGAGTCATCGAAGGCAGACTATTTTGATTTACGCATCAGTGCCCTTGCCGGAACACAGACAACATCACTTGAAGAAGGCTGGTTATATAGTGCAGAACTTAAGGCAGCCGGACGATTTGGTACAAGCTTAAAAGTCCTGGCAACAGCACAAGGTCCTGTATTTATAGATACTATCGACAACAATGAGCAAGATAAAAGAGAAGGTTATATTTTAGCAGGCGGAAGAGTTCTTGATGATTATCAGTTTAATTTGATACTTCGTGAGGCGGATTATAAAACAGCAAGTGTAATCCGTAACCGGTTAAATGAGCGTTTTGGCAGCGGGACAGCGAAAGCACTGTCACCAAGCCGGATTGAACTAAAAGTACCGGCTCGATACAGAAGACAAAAAGCGAAGTTCGTATCGATAATAACGTCTACATATCTTAGTGAGACAGAAGAGCTAACCAGAAAACGAGCGAATATTCATGCCCGTAATTTAGTTGTGTCACCGAAGAAGGATGCAGGTGAGGCGGCTCTTGAGGCAATAGGTACAGTGTGCCTGGATAAATTGTCAGCTCTTTTGAATTCAGCAGATAAAGAGGTACAATTGCGGGCAGCCAGGTGTATGCTTAATATTGGCAGTAATGAAGGTTTAAACACCTTGCGAGACATCTCGATGGATAAAAATTCGGTTTACCGAATTGAGGCATTGGATGCAATAGCTGCAGGAGCTCGCCGTGAAGATGTTGCATCGATATCCAGGAGATTGCTGCGTGACGAAGATTATGAAATCAAATTAAGAGCGTATGAAAATTTACGCGAAATAAACGATATCGCTATAATCCAGACAGTTATCGCAGAGAGTTTTTATCTGGAGCAAATTACACAAACAACACAAAAAGAGATTTTTGTATCACGCAGCGGTCAGCCTCGAATCGTATTGTTCGGGGCACCGATATACTGCCATGATAACATTTTTATCCAGTCCGAGGACAGGGAGATAACAATAAACGCTCCCACTGGTCAAAAATATATATCATTAATACGCAAACACCCCAAACGGCCTAACGTTATCGCACAGCTGAAAAGTTCTTTTACACTTAGTGATGTTATTCGAACGCTGTGCGAATCAACGGTTTCGCAGGACAAGTCTAAAGGCCGGGTTGGTTTGGGAATTTCATATGCCGATGTAATAGCAATTTTAAAGCAGATGAGTGAAAAAGGAGCGATAGAAGCAAGATTTCATGCAGGAGAGCTGCCAAAAATCGGTGTAAATATCAAGAAATAATCAAACATCGGCCGATAATATTAGCGAGTAACAACAATGCAAGTATAAAATTACTGCGCAGCCACAAATATTATAGGTCTTAAGAACAGGAGAGTTATGAGATTAGAGAAAATTGTTTTAAACGGGTTTAAAAGTTTTGCAGATAAAACTGAATTTTCGTTCGATAGCTCGATAACGGCAATAGTTGGTCCTAACGGCTGTGGCAAAAGCAATGTAGTTGACGCAGTAAAATGGGTGCTTGGCGAACAAAGTGTTAAAAGCCTACGCAGTGGTCATATGGCGGATGTGATATTCAGCGGCTCCAGCAGCAGAAAGGCAGTCGGCGTAGCAGAAGTAAGTCTTTTTATTTCCAACACAACCGGCAAACTTCCAATCGAAGCAGATGAGGTTCAAATAACACGCCGTATTTATAAAAGCGGCGAAAGTGAATACCGCATTAACAATAATATCTGCCGGTTAAAAGATATCCGGGAGTTATTTCTGGATACAGGGGTCGGCGTTAAGGCATACTCGATAATCGAGCAGGGGCAGATTGAGCAGCTATTAACATCATCAAAGGTTGACAGGCGAAGTATATTTGAAGAAGCAGCTGGGATAAGCAAATACAAGGCGCATAAGAAGGAGGCTCTTCGAAAATTAGAGCGTACCGACCAAAACCTTTTAAGGTTGGCCGACATTCTTGGTGAGGTTCAAAAAAGGCTCCGCAGTGTAAAACTCGCAGCAGGAAAGGCGAGGAATTATCTTGAATACAGCAAGAAGCTTAAAGAGCTTCAGGTCAATTATTCTCTTGTCGAATATCACAAGAACAGTAGTGATAACTCAGAAAAGAAAGAGCGACTCAGTCAGATAGAGCAGCGATTTGCATCAGTTGCCGCTGATCTGGGCAAGAATGATGCACTAATCAGCAACCTGGGGCACGAAATAATTGATACTGAAAATGCGATAAACAACGCAGATAACAGTCTTGTGTCGGTGCAGAGCAAAATTGAACAGCAGATGCAACAAATCGAATTTCTGCAGTCCAGAATAACGGAACTACAACAACGAAAGGATTCGGCAGTTGAACAAATCACGTGTTTGCAACGCCAAAGAAAAGACTTCAGGACTGATTTGGCTAAATACCATCTTGATATAGAAAAAAATGATGAATTGCTTAGAGAAAAGGGTAAGAAAGCTGAACAGTTAGAAAAAATGATCCAGGAGATAAATACCGAATGTGCTTCTCTTGAGTCGGAGTTGGAGGACGAGAAATCGGGTATCATTGATATAGTAAGAAGAACGGCACAGCTTCACAATGAACTTCAAAGTATCACGATTTATCGAAACAACCTTTCGAGCCAAAAAGAACGTCTTTCCGGCAGGGCCAATATAACCAGGACAGAGCTTGAGAAAATGCTGACCGAAAAAGCGCAATATAAGGCCCGCCTGGATGATATTGAAAATGTGCTAAGCGAGTTAACCGAAAATCTTGAATCCAAGCGTAAAAAAACAGAAGAACTTCAAGATATTATCGAAGGAGATAATAAACGGCTTTCACATAGCAAAGAGGCAAGAAGTGCTCTCAGCAGTGAACTGTCGATATTGACGGATATGGAGAGCAGGCGTGAAGGTCTTAATAATGCTATCAAAAGTATTCTTAAGGAAAACGTCAGTGGTCGATATGATTATGTTGAAGGAGTATTGGCAGATATTGTTGAATCAGAAGTTGAATATGCCGACGCAGTAGAAGCTGCCCTTGAAGGCCAGACGAGCGCTTTGATAGTAAACAATACGAACAGGCTCTTATCTGACAGGCAAACAATTGAAAAACTTGACGGCAGAGTGAACTTTATTGGAACAGATAAAATAGAGCCATTTGTCGACAGTAATGATTTTTCACAAAACGAATCGGTGTTAGGCAGAGTAGCCGAATTTGTAAATTGTGACAGTAAGTACGCACCGCTGGCCTGGAAACTGTTGGGTAAGATAATTATAGTCAAGTCCATTAAAGCGGCAATGGAGCTGTCTAAAGAATTAGGGAATGGTTACAGTTTTGTCACATTAAAGGGTGAATTATTAAGTTCTGCAGGAGAGATAAAACTTGGCCCGTTAGGCAAGACATCCGGTCTGATATCGCGGAAAAGCCGTCAACATCAACTTCAGGAAACTCTTGAAACGATTACATCTGAGGTAGCAGCACTTGAAGGGCTAAATCAAAAAAACATCCAGTCCAAAGAGCATTTATCAAAACTTTATAAGGAGCTGCGGACAGCTGTCTATGAAGCAAGCACAGAGAAAATGCAGGTCGATTCCAAAGTTGGTGTTATAGAGCAGAATATCAAGCGTCTCAAAGAAGAAGAACCTTTAATAGCAGGCGAAATCGAGATACTTGAAGAGCAGATAACTCAGTCGGTACGCAAAGAATACGATTCAAAACAAAAACTTGAGGAATTAGATGCCGTCAACAACGAGCGAAATACGAGAATAGAAGAACTTGAATCCCGCTATTCCAGAGCAAAAGACAGGCGGCAATCAACGATGACCGAACTTACTGAGTTGAAGATTTCCCTGGGACAAACCAGCGAACAAAACAAGGCATTGAAACAGACAATTACAAGTCTTGAAAGTCAACTGCAGGCGAATCAAACAACTATTGAAACGTCACAGACGGAAATAGAAAAATGCACCGAACAATCACAAGAGGCTCAGAGAGGTATCCTGAAGTGCGAATCGATGGTGTCAGAGCTTTATGTTGAAAAGCAAACAAGTCAGCAACAGAGCAGAACGCTGCATGAAAAGGTCGAAAAACTGCTTGCAGAACAAAAGGAAACCGAGCAGCTTATTCGACAAAGACGCATGGAGAAGGATGAAATTGACCGAAAGATTAACGAGCTTAGAATCGAATTAGGTCAACTGGAAGTGAGGAACCAGAATCTCATAGAAAGAGTTCAGGAAGAATTACAGATTGACCTTGTGCAGGCGTATGAAAATTACACGGACAGTAACGTTGACTGGGAGACAGTCAGGCAAGAGATAAACGAATTGCGAGGTAAGATTGAACGGCTTGGTAATGTAAATCTTGACGCAATAGATGAGCAGGAAGAACTCGGAAAACGAAACGAATTCCTGAGCAGCCAGGTTGAAGATTTGAACAAGAGCCAAAATCAACTGCAACAGCTTATAAATCGGCTCAACAAGCAAAGCAGAGAGCGGTTCCAGCAGACTTTTGAAGAGATAAGGATTAATTTCCAGGAACTATTCCGTAAGCTGTTCGGCGGCGGCAAGGCAGATATTCTTCTTGAAGATTCGGAGGACATTCTTGAGGCAGGTATCGAAATAATGGCTCGTCCGCCGGGAAAAGAGACACGGAGCATATCGCTGCTTAGCGGCGGTGAAAAAACAATGACTGCGATTGCGTTGTTATTTGCGGTGTTTAAATCGAAGCCTTCGCCATTCTGCCTGCTCGACGAGGTTGACGCTGCATTGGATGAGGCTAACAACGAGCGCTTTAATCTGCTTATTCGCGAGTTTGAGAAAAAATCGCAGTTCATAATAATCACACACTCCAAGCGCACAATGAGTATTGCTGATATTCTTTACGGTGTCACGATGCAGATACGGGGCGTAAGCAAGAAAATAAGCGTCAGGTTCGACCAGATAGATGAAAAACAGCCTGAGGAAACAGCAGCTGTAGCTTAGTATCGAGTATTGCGAGAGTGGATTTGTTTTTTACTACAGAATTGTTTTTATTTCTCCTCTAAATTAAGCGTATCCCGGGAACAGGATATAATTTTATCTGTGCAAATATATATTAAAAGTGTTAGTATACCGCCCTACTTCGACAGGAGATATAAGAAAGGTAATAAATGGGTGAAAGGTTTGACAGATATACTCTAAAAAGCGGGATGGTGCTTTTAGGTGAACCGCTGGAGTCGGTTGAATCGGCGGCATTCAGCTTTATGCTGCCCTCAGGAGCTTCGGTACTTCCGAAAGGTTGTTGCGGGGCAGGCAATGTTATCGACGATTGGATATTTCGTGGCGCCGGGGACAAAGACAGCAGACAACTTTGTGACTCTTTAGACAGTCTCGGACTGCATCGCAACAACAGCATAGGCAGCGCACATCTGGTCATAGGGGCTGTCTTAGAAGCAAGTAACTTATCAGAGGCAATAAGTTTATACAGTGATATTATTCTCAGGAGCCGGTTAGAAAAAGAACAGTTCGACCTGGCAAGACAACTGGCAATTAACGGGGTTATGGGAATGGACGATGACCCGCGTCATAAAGTCATGCTGAAACTAAAGGAGCAATTTTATCCTGAGCCTTTGGGGCGAAATCCTTTGGGTAAGATTGAAGAGCTAAAGACTTTGACTGTTGACAAAACAAAGGAAATCATCGCTGCTAACTTTAATCTTTCACAAACGATTTTCACGGTAGCAGGTAAATATGATTTCGACGCAGTTGTTAAACAGATTGAAAATTTATTTGAAACGGAAGAGCGAAAACAAATCGAGCCTGTTATGCCTGTTGCTAAAACAAGCAGATATACTCATATTCAGAGTGAAGGTGCCCAGGTTCATATCGGATTGATGACAGAGACGGTAAGACCCTGCGATGAAGATTATTATAATGCGAGAGTAGCGGTATCAGTTCTATCGGGCGGGATGAGTGCCAGGCTGTTTACTGAAGTTCGGGAAAAACGAGGGCTTTGCTATGCAATCGGAGCGAGCTATCACGGTTTGAAAGAAGAAGCAGGAGTAGCATGTTATGCAGGTACGACACCGGATAAGGCTCAGGATACCCTCGATGTGGTAATAACTGAGTTCGGCCGGCTCGGTGAAGGGATAAGCAAAGAGGAAATACAACGAGCGAAAGTCGGTTTAAAATCGGCATTAATCCTTCAAAGTGAATCATCGAGCAGTCGGGCAAGCGGTATTGGAAGTGATTTTCATTTGCTCGGCAGAGTACGCAGTCTTGATGAGATTAAAGAAAAAATAGAAGCGATTAGCGTTGATTCCGTTCTGGAATTCTTGAAAAAGCGAAGGTTTAAAGATTTTACGGTTGTAACAATAGGGCCAAAGAAAATAAAAGCTGGACAGTAGAAGGCATGGAATTTAAGAAAAAACAATTACCAAACGGTTTGACTATCATAGGCGAAGTTAACAAATCTGCTAAATCTGCGGCAGTTGGTTTTTTCGTTAAAACCGGCTCACGCGATGAGGGTAAAGAGATTAACGGTGTGTCACACTTTCTGGAGCATATGCTGTTTAAAGGCACAGAAAAGTTGAGTGCATTTGAGGTCAACGAGGCCTTTGACCGTACAGGTGCTCAGTTTAACGCTTTTACAAGTGAGGAGAATACTGTTTTCTACGCAGCGATGCTGCCTGAATATCTTTCGGAGGTTACGGCTCTGTGGACAGAACTGATGCGGCCTATACTTCGTGATGAAGATTTCAATATCGAGAAAAATGTGATTAAAGAAGAAATTGCGATGTATAAAGATATGCCGAATTTTGATGTTATGGACAGGTGCAGACATCTTTATTTTAACGGGAATCCCTGTGGTCATAGCATTCTTGGCAGCGAGGAAAGTATAGACAGCCTGACTTGCGAACAGATGCGTAATTATTTCTCGAATCGCTATGCGCCAAATAATATGGTATTGGCCTTGGTCGGAAATTTCGAGTGGGACCAGATATGTTCACAAGCTGAAAGTTCATGCAGCAAATGGGAAAAACAGGATATAAGCAGAGAGCTGAAACATTGTACGGGCAGCGGTAAAAGTGAAAAGATTGAAAAACAAAATCTGAATCGTGAGCACATTTGTCTTATGAGTTCGGGAGTATCGGCACAGGATGAACGCAGATTTGCCGCAATACTTCTTGGTGCAATTATAGGCGATGATGTGGGTTCACGATTTTTCTGGGAGTTAGTCGATAAGGCACTGGCGGAAACAGCTGCGATGCAATTTGGTGCGATGGATGGAACAGGTGTATTTTACAGTTATATACGGTGCAGCATCGAAAACCGTGTTAAAGTGCTTGATATTGTTAGAGGAATCTTTGAAAGTATCAGCAAAGATGGTGTAACCGAAGATGAACTAAAAAAGGCAAAAAACAAGACATTAAGCGCTCTTGTAATCAAAAATGAGGTGCCGATGGGTCGGCTGGTTGACCTCGGCTTTAACTGGACGTATTTAAAGCAATATCGCACGATAACTGACGATATTAATGCTATAAGGACTGTTACCGTTAAAGATATTCATTCGTTAATCGAAGAGTTCAATCCATGTAATTTTACACAGCTTTCATTAGGTCCTGTCAAATCCTGAGATGAAAAATGTTCTTGATTGTTACAACTGAAACCCGTAAACTAAAAACAGAATTTATAGAAGGTTACAGTTGATGAATAAGGGTGATACAAACAAGCAACTCGACGATGATATTCTGCAATGTAAAGAGGATATCCTCCGTGCAAAAGATATAATCCCTTTTGGTAATTCCAAAGTTCGGACTAATCAAAAACCCACAGATATTCCCAAATTTGATTTGGCAGAACAAATAATGGCCCGGCATCGAAAAGTTACTACCGCAAAAAGAAAATCGCCTGGCCGAACAATTGAACCTGAAAAATCAAAGCAACCAGCTGAGCCAGTCAGACACGTTGAACAAATAAAACCTCCGGCCTTTGAGGATGACCAGATTATCGCAGAGATTGTGGCAAATGATATTAAAAGGCTTTGCCAAGGCAGCCCGTTAAATCTCCGGTAATTTTCAAATTCATCTTCAAACTCCCCATCGTGAAATATCATTCCTTTTTAAATTAAGTTTGTGGAATGCATTGACCAATATGGTAAAATGCAATTTATAACAGCAGCTCGTAACAGGCGAAGCTCAGAAAACATTAAGGAGTCACAAAGGATGTCTGAGAAGCGTTTAAAGATAATCCGACTGTTGTATATAATTACGCCTTTGTTACTGCTGATAATTTTGTTTGCGGCACTTTTTTATCTCAATACATTAAGGCAAAGAGATGAGAAAAGCGAAGAACCGAATTCGTCACAGAATCTCAGGAAGAAACAAAATGAGCCTGAAGACAGGTCTGCGGTTTTTGGGGAACGTATCGATGAACGAAAACGAATGGTTCAACATCAAATCCAGAATCGAGGCATAAGTGAACCTAATGTTCTTGGAGCAATGCAAACGGTACCTCGCCACAGTTTTGTCCGTGACCGTGATTCGCGCAGGGCATACAGTGACCAGCCTTTACCGATTGGCATGGGACAAACCATAAGTCAACCTTATATAGTAGCCTACATGACTGAGGCAATGAAGCTTAAGTCCGATTACAAGATACTGGAAATCGGCACCGGTTCGGGTTATCAGGCGGCGGTTTGTGCGGAGATAGTTCATAAGGTTTATACAATAGAAATAATCGAAGAGTTAGCAGCAACAGCCAGGAAAAGGCTCGATGAACTGGGATATAAAAATGTCACTGTCAAAGCCGGCGATGGTTACTATGGATGGGAAGAAAAGGGACCGTTCGATGCGATTATTGTAACGGCGGCAGCCGGGTTAGTTCCACCGGCTTTAATTAAACAGTTGAAGCCAAAAGGAAGGATGATTTTGCCGTTGGGAAGCCCGTTTGGAGTACAAACACTTGTGCTAATTACTAAGGATGAAAAAGAGACGATAAAAAGCAAGAGGCTGTTACCGGTTAGATTTGTTCCAATGACCGGACGCTTGAGAGAGGAAAGATAGCCTATTTACAATGGGTTTTATTTCAATTTCAATTTTTTTAATTTCTGCAGCAACCCTTGGGCTTGAATTGATATTGGTTCGAGCATTATCTATCGGTCATTGGCATCATTTTTCGTATTTGGTTATCAGTACCGCCCTGCTCGGCTTTGGCGGCGGCGGGACGTTCGTCACGATATTCACAAAATATTTGACAAAACATTTTTTTAAGGTGCTGTGGTTTTTTGCGTTTTGTCCGGCATTTTTAATACCGATTGTTTTTACACTATGTCAGAAAGTGCCTTTGGATGAGTTACAACTGATATGGGACAGGCGTCAGTTGTTTTACCTTTTCGCATATTATTTTTTGTTTTTTATGCCTTTTTTCTGCGCAGGGGTTTTTACAGCATTATCATTTACTGTATACAGCGACCAATCCTGCAGGCTTTACTTTTTCAACATGACCGGTTCAGGTGTTGGGGTGGCGGTTATTGTGTGGTTGATGTATGGTAATTCACCCGAGAAGCTGCTCTTGGTGGTTAGTGGTATTGGATTTTTGTCTGCATTGGTTTTGGCGAAAAGAGTATCCATGCGTTTGGTTACAGGCACTTTGATATTCGGGGGAATATGTATCTGGATTTTTAGTTCGTCGGGGCCATTGGAACTTAAGATTGAAATATCTGAGAACAAATCGCTTGTTTATTACAACTCTCTGCCGGAAAGTGAGACTTTAGCTACATGCTACAGCCCGTTAGGAAGGCTGGATTTTGTAAAAGCACCGACAATCAGGCATTTCCCGGGCTTGAGTATTAAATATCAAGGAAAACTTCCTGAACAGATGCTGGTTATCAGCGACGCAGATGGAATCTCGGCGATAAATCATTTTAAACAATTAAGTGACTTGAATTGCTACGGCCATACAACCTCGGCACTTGCTCATCATCTGGTTAACGAGCCTGATGTGTGTGTTATAGGAGCAGGCGGAGGCAGTGATGTTTGTCAGGCGTTGACACTGAGAGCACGAAAGGTCACAGCAGTTGAGATGAATTCAGATGTTGTGGAATTGGTTCGGAATGAATTTAAGGATTTTTCATCTAAACTTTATGAAAGGGATGATGTTGAGATTGTTATAGCCGAGGGTCGCAGTTTCTTACAGCAAACAGATACCAGCTTTGATATTATCAATATTTCTCTGCTGGATTCAATGAGCGCTTCGGCAACGGGTGTTTACGCCCTTAATGAAAGTCACCTGTATACAATCGAAGCTATCAAGCAGGCTTTGAGCAAATTGTCGGAAAGAGGAATACTGAGTATCACGCGAAGTTTGAAAACACCACCAAGAGATAATCTTAAGATGTTCGCAACGATAACCGAGGCATTAAAGGATTATGGAATTAGTGAGCCGGCTAAACACGTCATAATGATTCGAAGCTGGTCTACAGCGACAATTTTGGCTGGCAAGGCAGTTTTTACAAAACCACAATTAAAAAAAGTTCGCGAGTTTTCCCGGCAGCGAGCATTCGATTTAGTGTATTTGCCGGGTTTAAAAAGGCAGGAAGCGAATATATTTCACATACTTGAAGATGCTCACTACTACCAAAGCTGTCAGCGAATATTGTCCGGAGAAAGAGAGGAATTTTTCTCTGATTATGCATATAACATCCGCCCTGCCACCGATGACCGTCCTTACTTTTTTGATTTTTTTAAGTGGAAGTCACTTCCTTATATGATTTTCAAGATGCCGGGCCGCTGGCTGCCATTTTCTGAATGGGGCTATCTTGTATTGGCAGCAACATTAGTACAGGCGTTATGTGCAAGTATCGTATTTATTTTATTGCCGCTTTGGATAGCCAAGTCAGTTAAAACAGCAAACAGCAGAAAATTACCAACCTTGATTTATTTTGGATTTATTGGTTTCGCATACATGTTTCTCGAAATGGGGTTTATTCAGAAGATGACATTGTTGATAGGACATCCGGTTTTTGGGGTAGCTGTTACCCTGTTAGGTTTTCTGTTTTTTTCCGGATGTGGTGCCTTGTGTGCAGATGGTATATCAAAAAGGCTGGGTCATCGACTAATATTGGCAGCTGTGCTGATGATAATTGTGATTGGAGTTGGAGAAGTCTTGTTAATGAAATATTCATTTGAATGGCTTGTTGGTTTTTCGCGAACAGTCCGCATCATGCTGGGTTTGTCAATTGTTGCGATACCGGCATTTTTTATGGGGATGCCTTTTCCGACAGCTTTAAAACAGGTTGGGGCAAAGTCTAAGCTGCTTGTTCCCTGGGCGTGGGGCATTAATGGATTCGCGTCGGTAACCGGAGCGGTATTGGGCACCTTTCTGGCAATTACCATAGGTTTTACATTTTTGATATTTCTGGCATTGGGTTGTTATCTGCTTGCGGCAATTGTTGCAAGACGAATATACATATAAAAATCCTCTAATAAATTCGAGTGCTGACTACAGTATCATTGACAGAACCTGCGATTAAGCCTAAAATCCCTTGGTTATAAACAGGTTGATAAGGAGAGTAAGATGGGCTTGAAAGGGATAATACTGGCAGGCGGAAGCGGGACACGGCTTTACCCGATTACACAATCGACAAGTAAACAGCTTCTGGCGATTTATGATAAGCCGATGATATACTATCCGCTTACAACACTGATGCTTGCGGGTATCAGAGAGATTTTGATTATAAGCACGCCTCATGATTTGCCGGCATATAAGCAGCTTCTCGGAGACGGCAGTCAGTGGGGAATCCGTCTTTGTTATGCCGAACAGCAAAGGCCGGAAGGACTTGCACAGGCATTTATAATCGGCAAAGACTTTATTAACGGCGGGCCGGCATGTTTGATTCTGGGCGATAACATATTCTATGGACATGGATTGGCTGAATCGCTGCAGACAGCGGCAAAACAGACTTCGGGAGCAACAATATTCGGCTATTGGGTGAAAGAGCCTCAGCGCTATGGCGTTATTGAATTCGACAAATCAGGTAAGGTGATTTCAATCGAAGAAAAACCTTTAAAACCAAAATCACATTACGCTGCAGTCGGGCTTTATTTTTATGATTCGAAGATTACAGAGATTGCAGCGAGTATAAAGCAATCTGCGCGAGGCGAGTTAGAAATAACAGATGTCAATAATGTTTACCTTAAGAAAGATAAATTAAAAGTTGAACTGTTTGGACGAGGTACAGCCTGGCTTGATACAGGAACACCTGATGCACTGCTGCAGGCATCAAATTTTGTTCAAACAGTCGAACAACGTCAGGGATTGATGATAGCCTGTCCGGAGGAAATTGCCTATCGTTGCGGGTTTATCAATACAAAACAGCTATTAAAGCTGGCAGAGCCGCTGGCCAAAAACGGTTATGGCCAGTATTTGATATCTCTGGCCGAGCAGGAGAGTAAATGAAAGTAACAGAGACTAAACTGTCAGGCGTATTAATATTCGAGCCAAAAGTTTTTCCTGATGGCAGAGGATGTTTTCTGGAAACATGGAGCCTGAAACGGTACGAAGAGGCGGGGATTAAAGAATCATTTGTTCAGGATAACGTCTCTTACTCTCAAAAAGGAATTCTGCGAGGGCTGCATTTTCAATATCCGCAATCACAGGGCAAATTAGTTCAGGTTCTTTCGGGTGAAGTTTTCGATGTGGCAGTCGATATCCGGGCAGGCTCGCCCACTTTTAGTCAATGGGTATCAACAATACTTTCAGAGGCTAACCATCGACAGATGTATGTTCCCGCTGGATTTGCTCATGGTTTTTGTGTATTGAGCGAGACAGCAACTTTTTCATACAAATGTACTGATTATTATAATGCTTCAGCCGAAGGAGGGATAATCTGGAACGACCCTGCGATAGGTGTCGATTGGCCTATAAAAGAACCTATCCTGTCTGATAAGGACAGGCAGTATCCTTCGCTTAAGGATATCCCTACAGAAAAATTGCCTCAATACAAAACAAAGACATGAATAAAACAGATAACAAAATTGTAATATTGGGCGGTAAGGGCATGCTTGGCAGTGACCTTGCGTCAGAGTGTAGTAAAAGAGGGTATGGCATTACTGTTCTTGATTTGCCGCAGTTTGATATAACTGATGAGCAGCAAATAAAAGATGCCCTGAGTAATACAACAACAGTAGTCAACTGCGCAGCCTATACAAATGTCGAAAAGGCCGAAAGCGAAAGTGAGCTTGCATATAAAGTAAACGCTGAGGCGGTCGGCAAACTCGGTAAAATTGCCAAAGATAAAGGAATCCTGGTTGTTCATATAAGCACTGATTTTGTATTCGACGGTTGCGACAACAAACCCTATATTGAAAGTGATAAACCTAATCCTATAAACGTATATGGTAAAAGCAAACTTAAAGGTGAGGAGCTTTTAGTTAAAAGCGGATGCAGGCAGTGTATAATGCGAGTTGAATGGACTTATGGATTGGCGGGGAATAATTTTATTTCCAAGTTGATATCCGCAGCAAAAGCCGGCAAGACACTAAACGTTGTTGATGACCAGATAGGGTCACCAACGGCTACAACGGAGGTATCAAAGGCTATATGTGAGCTGCTGGGAAAAAGAGCAGAAGGTTTATTTCACTTTGCCGGCAGCGGTTATGTCAGCCGCTTTGAAATGGCAAGGTTTGTTTTCGATAAACTTAATATGGATGTTGAGTTGAGCGGTTGCAGGACAAGTGATTATGTAACTGCTGCTGCCAGGCCTTTAAACAGCCGTTTCGATTGCAGCAGGATTGAGAATTTACTCACTGAGAAAATCAGACCATGGCAGGAACCATTGGAAGAATTTTTGGGACTATTATGAGAAAAATCTTAGTTACCGGCGGTGCAGGATTTATAGGAAGCAATTTTGTCCGAATGGTACTCAGTGAGCAAAGTGACTGCTTCATAGTCAATCTCGACAAGCTCACTTATGCTGGAAATCTTGAGAATCTGGAAGGTTATTTAGAACACAAAAATCATAAATTCGTCAAAGGTGATATATGCGACGGAGAACTGGTCGAAAAATTAGTTAGTGAGTATAAGATTGATTCGATAATAAATTTTGCAGCGGAAAGTCACGTTGACCGTTCAATAGA
>CBDVDM010000033.1:0-18966 GCA_965372745.1 uncultured bacterium | reverse complement strand
AAACAAAATCATCTTTGAACTATAATTGCGACACAGCCTGGTAGTGGAGAAATCTTTCTTTGTCAGTTGCAAATGTTGCTATGCAACCGACGTGGCAATCTTTATTCCATTCCGTTTAGCACCCACCCCGCCTGTCCTGAGCATCGTCGAAGGAGCGGTGGGCGTTTTTATTTCATTTCGCCATCTTGATATCATGTTTTGTCATTTCGACCGGAGAGTAGCGCAGCGGAGAAATCTAATAACACTGTCCCATATCATTCCGTGCCTGCCTGTCCCTGCAATATGTTGGCCGGGGACACGGAATCCATAATTATTTAGCCTGCGGTTTCACCGCAGGTTTTTTTTATTACGTCATTGCGAGGAGGTTGCTATGTAACCGACGTGGCAATCTTTATTCCATTCCATTTAGCACCCACCCCGCCTGTCCTGAGCATCGTCGAAGGAGCGGTGGGCGTTTTTATTTCATTTCGCCATCTTGATATCATGTTTTGTCATTTCGACCGGAGCGTAGCGCAGCGGAGAAATCTAATAACACTGTCCCATTCCATTCCGTGTTGCCTACGGTTCGGCTAATCTTTGCGCCCTTAATCCTCTTCTTACGCACTCTTGCGGTTTTCTCTTGCTGCCTGTCTCTCTAATTCCCCTATATAGGAATTGAATCCATGCCTGATACAAATATTTTGCTGCCTTACATGTTTTCTAAACAATCTAATTTGTGCATCTGTCCAGTTTGAATGAATGTAATAATCGTTACCTGTTTGCTCTTTTCGTGGATTATAATTGTCAAACGTCTGGTCTAAAGGCCTGAACCTACAATCCGCAATCTGCACTCCCCATTTCTTACACTTCCTGCGCTTCTTCTCCATCTCTTCAAAATCAATATCGAAGTTGTAAACCATAAATACATAAATATCTTTTCTGTTATAACCTGCATCGCCGAGCATATCGATCTGTTTCTTTATCGACTTCCATTGCCCAAAAGACCAGTCCCATGCAATCCTCGGATTTATAAATCTCGCCCTCTTTAAAAGTTTCGCCAGTCTCCGCGTAAGCAGCCTGCCGTCAATACCGCATTGACTCTCACTCTTAACCACTCTGCCATCGTGTCTGGCAACCTCTAATTCTTTCAGAATTTCAAATATATGCTCATTCGCTAACAAATTATTGTCGTAAAATATAATTCTATTACTGCATATCTCACTGCTTATACTCTCCTTGCATGTAAACTCAGGCTCGATCTTCCACGTCCCGCAAAATGTACATCTTCTCGTACAGCCTCGTGACGTGTGAGCTATCTGATAATCTAATCCCTCCGGCAATAATGAATAATCTACTTTCACCTTCTCCGCCGCACCTTTTCTGTACAACCCTTTAAAAACCTTTGCAAAAGGTACTTTCCTTTTACAATGCTCAGCCATCAACGATGCGTATATCCCCCCAATCTCAATCTCTGCCTCTGGATAAGCCTTATGATAATATTCCGCAGCCTCATGTACGTATTTCGACCAGTAAGTAAATAGCGATGTAATCAAAACCCTCTCAGGCCTAAATCCGCAGCGCACCAAACCCCGCACCAACTTGACCTTGTCACCTTTAAGCCTGTGATAACTGCCGATTTTAAGCAATCCAATTGGCAGAAAATTCCGATGATTCTTGCTCTTAGCAGGTATCGGAAACCCAGGCTCGACTAATAGAATCTTGCTCATAAATATCTAAATCGGCAGTTAGATAGCTATTACTGTATTATTAGCTTGGGTGATTGTTCTTTTCTTAAGAAAACTTTATCTTGTGCAGATTCTTTTATATTTACTGTGTTACTTATTCTTTAATCGCTAATTATTAAGCTGGCGTTGAAAAACCCAGGTTCTACTAATAGTATTTTCATTTTAACTTTGGATTATTTAATAACAAGGAATATACATTTTCAAAAATCACAATAATCTCATTTGGTTTTAATAAAATACTTGTTGGATGCGCACAATCACATCTTGTGTCATAGTTATTCTTAAGTTTTTTAAATTCCGGTACAGTTATAAACTTTTTATAGCATATATAGCAAAGCAATTGTCTGTCGTTGCAGTTTTCTCTTACAGTTGTAATATCCATTACATTTTTTATGAAATGTGGTGCAAAATATTTATAAAAGGACTTAGGATTATCCCTCATTTCCTTTGTACATCTATTAAAATCAGACAAATGTTTTTCAATATATTTAAAAATTCGACTTATACCAGTTGACCATACCATTAAAGCAGCACCTTTAAAGCAATGATTTTCCAAACAACACACTCCTTCTTTAATATATTCGGTCTCTTCATCAGTGAATCGTTTCGCAATTTTTTCAAGTTTCGGTCTAATGTCATTAATTCTGGTTAAATGCCCTTTCGTTATATTTATAGATCCATATTCAAATTCAGAATCATGGCTTTTCGTGCCAGTTTTCTTCTTCTTAGCTTTCTTTTTTTTCTTCTTCTTAGCCTTTTTCGCTTTCTTTGTGGCTTTCATTTTAACATCAATAATACTTACGTGTTGGTCTTCCTCATCAATAAACTTTTTAATTGCACTTCTTAAATTTGTTAAATTGTCAGCCGATTTAAAATAAGGCCGCACAACATCCATTATATACCTTGTATTTCCAACCAACCCTTTTTCGGCCTTTTTAACAAGAATACTACGTAATTTAGTATCACCATATTTTGCATAAATCCCCGGAAACTTTTTTTCGATCTGCGATATAAAACTTGCATCGATCTGAACTAAATGACTCATCTGGATAGTGCCTGCATGAACGGCTTCAATTGCTTTTTTGTCATATTTGAGTAATCTAATAAGATCGCTTAGATGACTCGGACTAAGATTGGTTATATCTCTAAGTTTATTTGATAGCTCAGTTTCTGTAAGGTCTTTATCTTCTACTAATAATTCATCCCGGATTTCTTTCATGGATGTCAGTTCGCATTCTTTGCTCCATTGTTTTCGCAACATATGAATATTATAAGCAAGAATTCTTCCGTCAATTTCATCCCCATGAATAATATGTATAGGTACCAACGGTGTTTTTTCCTTTAAAGATGCTCGCAACCGTCTTTCCCCATCAACCAATCTGAACGGTTTTTTCTTGTTTTTATTTTCCCTTGTAATCAATGGAACTAAGACACCGTGTTGCTTAACTGATCTTCTCAGAACATTAAATCTAGTATCCTTTTCGATTTGCTCAGGTGTTTCCCCTCTTGGATTTTTTAAGTCAAATTCAATCAACTTAGGTGAAATGAGCCTCAATACTTGATACTCTTCCGGCTTACTTTCAGACATTGTTATTCTCCATTAAAAGAAATTGTAAAAATTTATAAAGTCAATTCCCACAAACCCCAGATGTTAAACAAGATGATTTTTTCCTTTCTAATTCTGCTTTCAAAATATCATACTATTTTGCTAGCATATCCATTATTCTCATCAATCGATAATTCCGAGAACAATCAATATTCTTCTTCATTAATTCAATTGCCTCATCAGAGGATAATTCACTACGTGAGAGAACTTGTGGTCCCACTGCTGGCCTTCCATTGAAATCTACAGCTAACTACAAGCCAATGGATAATATTATCATTTGATGGTATAGGAGCTGTAAGCCTACAGAACACTTCTTCATCATGTCCCTCAGCTACGAATTTCGCAATCCAGTAATCACGTTCTTTGCACAAGGTGCCATGATAAGAGAGCTTTTCGTACGACAACGATTTTGCTTTTATTGATAATTTATTATAAATTCCTTTGGATATTTTCCATTCCTCCATTCTTAACTTCTCTTCTCCATTTTCATAATTAAAATGATACTCATACCAACTTCCTTCCATTTGTTCTTTAGAAAAAAATCTAAAAAAATAAAATATAAACTTTGGGATATAATTAAAAAAATATCCAGTTAACGCGCCAATGACTACAACGATAAACCAGTTAGGACTATTAAGCATTCTCATTCCTTCACGAAAAATTCTTACCAATATTCTACCCCGCTTTCTTTATATTCTCAATCCTTAATTCTGACTACTGTCTACTGTCTTCTATTGTCTGCCATCATGAGTTCGCTCACAGCGGACGAAGGATCTCCGCAACTCAAAACTCAAACTTTAAAACTAAGAACTTGAAAAATCTGCTTAGCGGGCTTTTCAATCATTCGCGCAAGCGCGTTTTTCAACTTTGTCATTTTTGGTACATTTTGATGCACTTTTGTGTAAATTTATGCAAATTTATGCGAATTTTTGTTCATTTTTGTGCACTTTTTACACCTGTTTTCGACCAACTTGCGCAAACAATCGCGCCCAAATCCCCTATCCCCCCTAACCACAATAGTCAATAGACAATAGTAAATAGTAAATAGTAAATAATCAGTTAATCCCCTACTATTGTACAACATACGACATACGATTTTTTATTTGCTTATTCAAGTTTTGTCGCTATAATACCTTACATGGCTAAAAACAACACATTTCGTTCAATTCCTGACAGCTCATTACCGCTGGCCAACCTGCTCTTGCGCCTCTTAGGCGCATAAACTCCTTTACATATTCAAAAAAACCCTGTTTTCGTTTAAATAAATAGCAATTTGGTCTGTTTTTGCGCATAATAATGCGTTAAGTTTATATAGCCAAATAATTTGGAGTTAAGCAAATGTCAGACAAAATTATCATATTCGACACTACATTACGTGACGGCGAGCAATCTCCGGGCGCCTCGCTTTCAATTACTGAAAAGCTTGAAATTGCGCATCAGCTTGCGATTTTAGGCGTTGACATTATCGAAGCCGGTTTTCCGGTATCGTCGCCGGCGCAGTTTGAAGCCACAAAAATCGTAGCTAATGAGGTCTCAGGCCCGATTATTGCAGGTCTGGCACGCGCGCATGAAAAAGATATCGAAGCCGCCGCCAATGCTCTTGTTTCAGCTGAGAAAAAGCGAATCCATACATTCATCGCAACTTCGCCGATTCACATGGAGCACAAATTAAAGAAAACCCCTGATGAGGTTTTGAAAATGGCGGTTGCAGCTGTCAAATTCGCAAAGACCTTTACCGACGATGTAGAATTTTCGCCGGAAGACGCCTGCAGAAGCGAAATGCCGTTTTTGCTCGAGATACTTTCAGCCGTCGTGGAAGCCGGTGCTACAACGTTGAATATTCCAGATACCGTCGGCTATATCCTTCCGTATGAGTACGGCCAGATAATCGCAGAATTAAAAGCAAAAGTAAAAGGTATTGATAACTGCATCATAAGTACGCATTGTCATAATGACCTCGGTATGGCTGTTGCGAATTCATTAGCTGGCATTAGAAACGGCGCCCGTCAGGTTGAATGCGCGGTAAACGGTCTGGGCGAGCGCGCGGGCAATGCCGCTCTTGAAGAAATTGTGATGGCTATACACACACGAAGTGATTTTTTCGGTAAAGATGTCGATAGAGCGAAACTGCTGAGCATTAAAACCGAAGAGATACACCGGACAAGCCAGATGGTTTCGCAGCTGACAGGATTTGTCATTCAGCCTAACAAGGCGATTGTCGGTGCAAATGCCTTTGCGCATGAAGCCGGCGTTCATGTAGACGGGCTTTTAAAAGAACGTACAACATATGAAATTATGACACCGGAGACAATCGGGCTGGGCGGCTCGCGAATGGTTTTAGGCAGGCATACCGGCAGACACGGTTTTGTCGACAGGTGTAAACATCTGGGATTTAAACTGACCGAAGCTGAACTTGAGCGGGCGTATGAAAGATTTCTGGAAATAGCTGACAAGAAAAAAGAGGTCTTCGATGAAGATATCGCTGCCTTGATCAATGACGAGATTCACGTTGTCGAACATACGTATCGGCTGATACATCTGCACGTGGTTATCGATACCAAAGAAGCGCCGAAGGCAGTAGTGAAAATAAAAACTGAAGATAAAATCATAGATGCCCAGGCTACCGGTGACGGGCCTGTAGATGCTGCTTATGAGGCGATAAGAAAAGCGACCGGACTATCGCCGAAGCTGGAAAACTATACGATACGGGCGGTAACAAAAGGTAAAGAGGCGCTCGGTGAGGCGACAGTGAAGATAACCGATGACGGCAGGATTTATATAGGCAGAGGTATCTCGACGGATATTATCGAGGCCTCCGCCAAAGCCTATGTCGATGCTATTAACAGGATGGTCGCTACAAAGAAAGATGACGAACCGGAGATTAAAGCAGAACTGTAAATTAGTTTTTAGTTATAGAGGTTGATAATATGGGAGCAACAATAACGGAAAAGATATTAGCAAGAGCGGCGGGCAAAGATAAAGTGGCTGTCGGTGAGCTGATAGATGCGAATATCGATGTTGTGATGTGTCACGATGTTACGACACCGCCGGCTATATCGATGCTTGTTGAAAAAGGAATCGATAAGGTCTTTGACACCGAGAAAATCGTTGTAACACCTGACCATTTTCAGCCTGCAAAGGATATTAAAAGTGCAGAGCTTCATAAACGGCTTGACGAATGGGCAAGGCGTCAAAATATAAAATACTATTACAAAATCGGCAGGGCAGGCGTATGTCATGCGCTGCTGCCGGAACAGGGTCATATCAGGCCTGGCGAGGTGATTGTCGGCGGTGACTCGCATACCTGTACTTACGGTGCGTTTGGAGCTTTTAGTACGGGTGTCGGCTCGACGGATTTGGCGGCGGCAATAGCTACAGGCCAGCTTTGGTTTAAGGTGCCGGCGTCGATAAAGTTTGTGCTGAACGGTAAATTAAGCAAAGGAGTCTACAGCAAAGATGTAATCTTAGCGGTGATTGCGCGGATAGGCACGGATGGTGCGCTTTATAAAGCGATGGAATTTGTCGGGCCGGCATTAGCGGATATGAGTATGGAAGCTCGGATGACTATCACAAACATGGCGATAGAAGCCGGCGCCAAAAACGGCGTCATCGGATTCGACGATATAACAAAAGGATATCTCGGCGAGCATCTGAAAGATAAAAAAGACTATACAGTTTTTGAATCTGACAGTGACGCTGAATACGAATCGGTAGAAGAGTTCGATTGCTCGAGATTAGAGCCGATGGTAGCTATACCTCATCTTCCGAGCGGCGGAGTATCGATTGGGAAATGTGCCGGCAAAAAAATGGACCAGGCGTATATCGGCAGTTGTACGAATGGAAGGATTGAGGATTTAAGAATCGCAGCGAAGATACTTAAAGGCAGACAGGTTGCTATTCGCACAATAGTCGTCCCTGCGACGCCTGAAATATGGAAGCAGGCGAACGATGAAAAACTGTTCGATGTATTTTATGATGCCGGCTGTGTGATTAGTGCGCCGACGTGCGGGGCGTGTCTGGGCGGGTTTATGGGAATACTCGCAGCTGGTGAAAAGTGCGTGAGCACTACGAACAGGAACTTCGTCGGTCGGATGGGACATCCGAAAAGTGAAGTGTACCTGGCGAGTCCTGCAACGGCAGCGGCAAGTGCAGTTGAAGGAAAACTCACAGATCCAAGGAAATACCTATAAGAAAAATCCTAAATCCTAATATCTAAATACTAAACAAATTCAAATGACAGAAAAACAAAATACAAAACAGTTAGAAATTTAAGAGGAATAATTATGTCGATTGCACATGTATATAAAAGAGACCATATCAATACAGACGAGATAATTCCGGCGAGGTATCTGAATACTGACGACGAGGCTGAATTAGCGAAACATTGTATGGAAGATATGGACACAGAGTTTGTCAGCAAGGTAAAGGCCGGTGATGTTATCGTAGCGGGTGAAGATTTCGGTTGCGGCTCAAGTCGTGAACATGCGATATGGGCAATTCGCGGTGCTAAGGTGCAGGCTGTGATAGCAAAAACTTTTGCGAGGATTTTCTATCGTAATGCGATAAACTGCGGGTTCTATCTGATAGAATCGGCAGAAGCTGTTGAAAAAATCAATGACGGCGATGAGATTGAAATAGATTTCAAAAACGGCTTGATTAAAAATGTGACAAGTGGTACTGATATTGAGTTTAAGCCGCTGCCTGATTTTGCACTTGAAATAATCAATGACGGCGGATTGTTGAATCACATAACAAAAAATATATAAATTTTTACGACAAGGAGAATTAGACGTGGGAAAGACTTACAATATAGCGGTGATGCCTGGTGACGGGACCGGGCCGGAAGTAACGGCGGAGGCAGTTAAGGTTTTAAAGGTTGCAGCTGAGAAGTTCGGATTCGGTGTTGATTTGACCGAGTTTGATTTCGGCGGTGAAAGATATAAAAGAACAGGCGAAACGCTGCCTGACAGCGCAGTTGAAGAGCTTCGCAAATTCGATTCTATTTTACTCGGTGCAATTGGTCATCCTGATGTTGCGCCCGGTATCCTGGAAAAAGGGATACTGCTTAAGGCTCGTTTTGCGCTTGACCAGTATATTAACTTAAGGCCTGTAAGACTTTTTCCGGGAGTAGAGACACCGTTAAAAGATAAGGGGCCTGAAGATATTGATTATGTAGTAGTGCGTGAAAATACCGGCGATCTTTATACCGGCACGGGCGGTATCTCCATGAAAGGCTCGCCTCATGAAGTGGCAGTTCAATCGGCGGTCTATAACCGGTTCCAGGTTGACAGGTGTTTGAAGTATGCCTTCGAGTATGCAAAAAAACATGGCAAAAAGTCACGCGGTGTCGGTAAGGAAAACACGCTGGCACTTTGCGGCAAGACGAATGTGCTGACTTATTTGTATGACCTGTGGGAAAGAGCGTTTCACGAAATGGGCGAAAAGGAATATCCAGATATTCGCAGGGATTATTATCATGTCGATGCGACCTGTATGTGGATGATTAAGAACCCTGAGTGGTTCGATGTGATTGTTACGGGCAATATGTTCGGTGACATCATTACCGACCTCGGTGCGATAACGCAGGGCGGAATGGGCATTGCCGCCGGCGGTAATATTAATCCGGAAGGTGTGAGTATGTTCGAGCCAATCGGCGGAAGTGCTCCGAAATATACGGGTCAGGGCGTGATTAACCCATTGGCAGCGATTTGTGCGGCGCAGATGATGCTTGAGACGTTAGGTGAAGAAAAGGCAGGTGGCAAGATTGAAGAGGCGGTTAAATTTATCACTGCCAACAAATTAAAGTCACTGGCGGCGGGCAAGATGGGATATTCCACTAATCAGGTTGGCGACCTTGTTGCTGAAAAGGTAGCTGAATAGTAGAAATCAAAGTAACTGAAGAATTCGAGATACTCAGGTTTGATTATGGAATGTAAAAAGGAGCAAAATTTAGAGATATGTAATTGCACATACCCGTGTAGCAAAAAGGGGGTGTGCTGTGATTGTTTAAGGTCTCACCTGGCTGCAAAAGAGCTACCCGGCTGCTGCTTCCCCGATGACGTGGAGAAAACTTATGACCGCAGTTTCAAGGCCTTCGCAAGAGCCTGGAATCTTTAACTAATTAGCAAAAATTAAATCTCTGGTCTGTTAGTTTTTCGTAGGCCTCAATGTACTTTGCAGCTGTATTTGCTGTGATATCGTCAGGCAGTTCGACACCGGAACCGGATTTATCGAAATTGATTGATTCGAGATAGTTTCTTACGAACTGTTTGTCATAACTTTCCTGGTCTCTTCCGGCTTCGTATTTATCAGCTGGCCAAAAACGTGAGGAATCGGGTGTCAGTACCTCATCAATTAAAATGATTTTGCCGTCTTCGGTTGTTCCCCATTCGAATTTTGTATCAGCGAGTATTATGCCTTTGGTTTCAGCGTGTGCGGAGGCTTTTTCAAAGATAAATGTACTTTTATCACGTACGTATTTGGCGTTGTCTGCTCCAATTATTTCAGCACATATCTCAAAGCTGATATTTTCATCGTGCTCACCGAGTTCTGCTTTTGTAGCAGGAGTGAAAATCAGTTCGGCAAGTTTCTGGCATTGTCTAAGACCCTCAGGCAATGATTGGCCACAAACAGTACCGCTGTCCTGGTATTCCTTCCAGCCTGAACCCGCGAGGTAGCCTCTGATAACACATTCGACGGGCAGTACCTCGACTTTTTTAACGAGCATCGAACGGCCGGTAAGCTGGTCGGCGTAGTTGCAGAAAGGTTCGGGATAATCAGCGACGTCGTCGGAAATCAGGTGATGTTCGATGTCGCTGGAAAGGAAATCGAACCAGAATTTCGATATCTGGGTAAGAACGATGCCTTTGTACGGTATGCCGTTTTTCATTATGACGTCGAAGGCGCTGATTCGGTCGGTCGCAACGATGAGCAACCTGTCGCCGAGGTCGTAGATGTCACGGACCTTGCCCCTGTTAGGATTGGTGCCCTCGATATTAGTCTGTAAAATAACGTCAGCCATGATAAATCCTTTTATTTGAAAGTTGAAAGCGAGGGATATGTTAGAAGCAGTTTTGGCCTGTGTCAAGTCTATAAAATAACAATAACGAAAAAAGGAGTTATTAGTCGGCATGGATAATGCGTGCGTCGACGTAATTGAATATTTTTTCGCTGACCTTTTGGATTTGTTCTGTATCGGGAAGGAATTCGAGAACCCGTTCGAGTAATCGTCGCTGCTTAATACGCCGGAGGGTAGATACGAAGTTGACGTCGTAAACCCATGATAACTGGAGCAGTTTCATGTCGTTAAATGTCCGGAGTGCGAAATAATCTACACGCTGTTCGTTTAGGACGGCCTCTACGATTTGTGGTGTGCATTGTGGTGTGTCGGGAAATTCGATTTCGATATTGAAATTTCCCGGGTCATCCCGATACTGTCTGTAATACTCGGTGACAATGTAGTAGATGTCGATTTTGTCTGCGTCTCTGATGAGTTTGCAGAAATGCAGGCAGTCGTGGTCAAGAGTATCGGGCAATTGCTTAACGCCATGATAGCGTATGGCTTGTTCGATGCATAGTCTTTCCGGCTGTGAGACTGAATCGAGGATGTTGTGCTCTTTCAGGACATCTGTGCCCATCAGACAGTGGTCCTGAGTTCTGTTGTCGTTATAGGTTCTGTATTTTTTGAATTGCGGGAAACGGCCTATATCGTGGAAAAGAGCAATGAATTCCGCTGTCCGTTTCCGGTCCGGGTCGAAATCGAACAGGTCGGTGAGGTATCTCATTTCGTCGCAGACACGGTAGCTGTGCTCTTCTTTTAACTTGATATTGGCGTTGATGTAATCGTCGCTGCCGTAGAACGTGGCGACATATTCGGTGAACCATTGTTTTAACTGTTCTAATTTCAGCTGTTCCATAAGGTGATAGTTTATAGCAGGTTTGAAAGAATTTTTCTATCAGAAATAGGGCTTGTACCCTATAATTTCGAGAGAGATTGAAAAAAAAGAAAGGAAGTTATTATGCCAACGGTAAAAGATGTTAAAGTTAAAAAGCCTTCGGAGGCAGAGCAGGCAAAGTGTAAGAGCTGGCCTATCTGGAGTAAAGAGGCAAGCACATTCGACTGGACGTATACGGAGACCGAGACGTGCCTGATTTTAGAGGGGCAGGTGACAGTCAGTGACGCTGAGACGGAGGTGACATTCGCAGCAGGTGATATGGTGGTGTTTCCGGAGGGGCTGGAATGCACATGGCGAATAACCAAACCTGTCAGAAAGCACTATAATTTTAGTTAGAACAGAACGTGAGAGCTAAAGGCAAAGAATTTACCACAGATACCCGCGCCCGCCCAGTCGCAGGTTTCACAGACCTGTTTTGACCGCATTTATCCTGAGGACTTCGGCCAAACACTATAGAAGACGATGAATCCTCCCGCAGAGCTAAAATCAGCAATAGCAAAACGGGCAAGGTGTGATAAAAATGCGGTTTTTAGAACTAAAAACAGGTAATCAGGATTTTTTACTTGACAAATAACAGTTTCAGGGGTTAAACTTAGGATAAACGGGTAGGTTAGGGCAGTCTTGCATTGAAATTTCTGTTAAAGAGAGCAGGTATGGACAAGATGAAAGATTTATTCACGACAGGCAAGGCAGCGGAAATTTGCAAGGTAAGTCAACAGACGATAATCAGGTGCTTTGACGCAGGCAAGCTGGAGGGGTTTAGAGTACCGGGTTCTAAATTCAGGAGGATACCACGCACAAGTCTGATTAAGTTCATGAAAGAAAACAATATTCCTCTCGATAACCTGGACTCTGGTAAGAAAAAGGTGCTGATAGTAGATGATGACCAGGAGATAGTTGAGCTTATAGCAGATGTTCTGGTTCGCGACGGCAGATTTGAGGTAAAGACGGCGTCGAGCGGCTATGAGGCTGGGATATCGACAGAGCAATTCAGGCCTGACCTGATACTGCTTGACTATATGCTTCCTGATGTCAACGGTGATGTGGTCTGTCATACTATCCGGATGAATCCGAAGTTCGAAGATATCAGGATAATAATAGTAAGCGGTGTAATCAAACAGGATGAAATCGAGCGGCTCTTGAAAACAGGGGCAGAAGATTTTATCAAAAAGCCATTTGATATCGTAGAGCTTACCGACAAAATCGCCACAGTATTAAAGATGAAATAAAACAGACAAACTTCAATGCCGGTTATCTCAGATGTCGAAGGCCAGAAAACATCTGACGGCTCATAGATACCAGGAGGGTAGAAGTATAATTAAATGCCGGAAAATACGGATATATCAAATTTTCACCAAATAGAGCTTTCGATACGCCGCCTCGAATCAGTATGCACCATGCCATGTGTGGCATCACAATTATTTTCCAGGCTCGGCAGCAGAGATTGTACAGCCTCGGATTTGTCGGCATTGATAAATTCGGATGCAGCACTTACAGCAAAAATACTCTCGATTGCTTATGATGAAGGTATAAATATTTCGGAAGAAGATTTTTCCTTCGAGCATGTACTTGAGCAGCTCGACAGCCAGGTGATATACAAAGGCCTGCTTTCAGTTAAGGTGCTTTCGGGTTCAGGCTGTGAGAGGGATGTGGTTTTACCTAAACAAGAACTTGCAAGGCATAATTTAGCGGTGGCGTGTTGTGCTAAAATAATAGCAGAGAAATCAAACCAGCAGGTTAATCCTGAATTGGCTTACACCGCAGGCCTGCTGCACGATATAGGTAAGTTAGCAATCGAAAAGCTAATGCCCAAAAGTTTCGCACGTCTTGTTGAGGAGGCAAAAAACAAGGGTGTTAGTATCTGCGATATCGAGTTCAAATACCTTGGGGCGGACCATGCGGCTATCGGCAGGAAGTTAGCCGAGAGATGGCACCTGCCGGAATCGCTCGTACTTGCGATATGGCTTCACCACAGTGACACAGAGGTAATCGGCAGGAACATTAAAAAGGCACGGATAGCATCGATAGTTCAATTAGCCGATTGTGTTGTGCGCAGCAGAGATATAGGGGCGTCCGGCAGTTATGACAAAGCTGAATTACCGACAGCGGTCATGAGCTCACTCGCAATAGAGCAGGAGCAAATAGAGGAGATTTTTGAACAGCTTGATACGCAGGTTCGTGAAAAGTGCAGAGTTTTGGGTATGGATTTGGCAAGGCCTGACAGTGTTTATTGTGATGTGGTCGGGGAGGTAGCAGGCCAATTAGCAAAAGAGCGAGCGAGCCTTTTGGAACAGAGACGACAATTGCAAAAACAGGCAAGCCACTTTGTGTTTGTGACCGAATTTATCTCGAGTATAGATTCAACTGATGAGGCGTTCGATATAGCAGAAAAACTGGCGGTTAGCTGGCAAAGATTTTATCAAACCGGTCCGCTTTGCCTGTATTTGAAGAACAGCAAAGAAGAAAAGAGTTTTAATGTGGTGGTCGCAGAAAATCAGGCTGAGATAAAAAGCGTTATTATAGAAGGCCCAGCTGATGAAGACAGGGCTATGTGGAAACTCAAAGAAAATGGGACTATCAATGCAGCCGATTCAATGGACTGGCTTTTGGAGCAGGTCGGGATTGAGTTCAATTTGAGAGCAGCTAAGCTTGTACCGCTGTATTGCGGCAGCAAACACATAGGCGGGATATTGTTCGAGCTTCGCTGTCCGGCGGATATGGAGTTACCGGAAGAAAGCATTAAGTCAGCGGCGACAGCGGCAGGAGGCATACTGGGAATTGCGTTAGCTTCAGGCATACATCAAGGGTTTGCCGAGCAATTCGTCCGCTTGATAAGCAGGCCGGAAACGAATCGTGAAGAAGCTGCCGGCGAAGAAGTGAAAGCTAAAGAGACTAAAGGAAATTTGTTAGAGGCGTTGGCAGAGATGGCAGCTGGCGCAGCACACGAATTGAATAACCCGCTGAGTGTGATAGCGGGACGAGCACAGCTTTTAGCTCAAAGTGAAACCGAGGAAGAAAAGAAAAAAATACTGTATCAGATTCGGGAAAATACGAAGGAGCTGGCTTCTATAATCGACGGATTGATGAGTTTTGCAGAGCCTGCGGCGGCGAAGGCGGCGGCGACAGATTTAAGTCAGATTGTCGATGAGGCATCGGAGTTGGCAGCGTTAAAGAGTAAGGTCGAAAAGGTTGATGTACAACTTAAAGTTGCTGATGAGGCTGATAAGGTTTTTGTTGATTCGGGACAGGTAGTATCAGCGATAGCAAATATATTAGTGAATTGTCTTGAGGCATATCCTGATAAGTCGGGGGTGATAGAAGTAAATGCCGAAAGAGCAGGCGGATTTGTTAAATTATCGATAACAGATTTCGGCTGTGGGATGGATTCGGAGACACTCAGCAAAGCTGCATATCCGTTCTTCTCGTCCAAGCAGGCAGGCAGGCAGCGCGGGATGGGGCTGGCGTATGCGAATCGGGTTATACAATTAAACAAAGGCAGACTCGAAACAGCAAGTGAGCCTGACAAAGGGACAACGGTGACAATTTACCTGCCTTGTGAATAAGTTCCTTTCGTTAAGAGGTTGAATATTTATAGGTTCTGAAAAAACATCGGCTTTTAGAGACGAGATGTAATAACAAATTGAAAGATAAAAAGCTTGACTTTTTTGTAATAAGAGTTTAGGATTACTTGTAGTGCAAATCTTATGAAGTACCCTTCTGAGGAGGAGGTTTTCGAAAACGTTTCTATCCACTTTAGCCTTATTTCTGTCGTGTAGCAAATAATATTGCGTAGACATACTTTTCAGGCCTGTGAAGGAGTGTATAAGTAATGGCAAGAGTTCGAAAAATGTTACTTAAATGCGGGCAGACGAAATTTTGTTGAAAGATTTCTTTTTGGAGGAGAAGAAAATGAAGAAGTTGTTATTAGTTTTGTTAGTTCTTGCTTTTGCAGGGACAGCCCATGCCATGATTCTCGATAATCCCGATTTTGAGGGCGGCTGGGAAGATCAGTTCTGGGGTTCAGAACCGCTGCCCGTAAGCGTACCTGTTGGTTGGGGTACCTGGCAGTGCGACGGGGGCGGAACACCAACAGGTTACCTGGCTGACATAGCTGGAAATCCAGGCCGCGGTGTAGAACTGGGAGTATATCCAGACCAGGCGTTTGGTGGCTTTTCTTTTATTTGGAATAACCAAAAAGTCGCTGTCTTCGAAGGCGCGCTGCTCGCAATATCAGCCTACGTTATTGACCTTACACCAGGCGGAGCAGCCGCTGACTTTGCTGCATTCAGATTAGAAGCTTTTGGTTCCGGTGGCGAGGGGTTAGGATATAAGGAAGAAAAAATTACCGGCGTAACTGATACATGGGGTAATTACTGGATGAGTTGGCTCATGCCTGCCGGAACTACCCAACTTGGAGTGAAACTCGTTGTAAGCACTGACGACCCCCTCTATGAAAACGTTGGGTGCGCTTATGGCTTTGATAACGTGGCTTTTATACCTATACCTGAGCCGATGACTATCGCGCTATTAGGTCTTGGTGGGCTGTTCCTTCGTCGTCGCAAATAAGCATGATTGCCTGAATATTAAACGTAATTTAAAAGCCTTTTGCTAAAATGCGAGAGGCTTTTTTTACTTGCGCCAAGCATTGCCGTCTCTATGACTGTGTTTTTGCTTTTCGTTCGTTACCAGTTAGTATTGCGATGCGGTTTACACTTCGACAAGTGTGTGTATGTTCTTTTTTGTTTGCTTAACTGGTAAAAAATGCTTATAATTCCCCACAATTGCTGTACATTTAAGGAATGGCAAAAATGGAAAAGAGGAGAACAATTCTACTGGCTTTGCTTGCACTTTGCTGTCTGGTATTAACCGGCTGTAAGGACCCGGAGAAGGAAAAGGCATTGGAGAAGCTGGCAGAGATAAAATTTGAATTGTCCGATGTGGAAGATACGTTAGCAGAAACCAACAAGCAGCGGGATACACTTAAGCAGGAAATCGAAAGTCTGTCGGCATCTCTTAAGAATACGAAAGAAAACTTAAGTGAAACAACTCAGTTATATAATACACTCAAAGATAAACTTGCAAAACTTGAGGAAGAAAACGGCAGTTTAAAGACAACAATCGAAGATTTAAAGATAAACTTGAAATCAAAACTGGAAGATGAAGTGAAATGTGAGCTGTCAGGGATTGTGTTTGCAAGTGAAATTGACAGAGAGGGCTTACCGTTAGACGATTTTAGAGTATTTTTTCTCGAGAAAAAACATTTCTGGATATTCAGCAAGTGGATACTTACAGTTAAAGAGCATAATGTGACAGTCAAGCTCTATGACAGCGAAGGAAAGCTTTTGCGCGAAATACCACGGGTCTTTACGCCGGAAACCACAACGTGCAACACACGGCATTTCTACACTATAAACAAATATCTTGACAAGCCCGGAAAATGGAAGGTCGAGCTTTATCTTAACGGAAATAAGATGGGCGAGAAGAACCTTATGGTTATGGCTGAAACGACATCGGACAATTAATTCACTCCACCGGCAAAATCCTGTTTAAAAGCTTTTGATTTAGGCCTTTAATGTGGGTTTAAAGGGATTTTGATTGACTAACAGGGGTTGCGGTAATAGACTTGCCGGTTTGTTTTTCAGGGGTACTGCAAGTGAAAGAGGCTATAGCAAAAGCTGGCGCTCTGATAGAGGCGATGGAATATATCGGTAAGTTTCGCAACAGGATAATTGTTGTCAAGCTTGGCGGCAGCGTTCTGGACGATGCAGATTTACAGAAGAAGATGCTGACAGATGTTGCGTTTATGGCTACGGTTGGTATTCGTCCGATTATCGTACACGGCGGCGGCAAGGCGATTACACGTGCGATGGAAAAGTCGGGCATTGAGGTTCAATGGGTACACGGCAGGCGGTATACCGATGAGCGGACGCTTGCGATTGCTGAGCATACCTTGATAAATGAGATTAATATACCAATTTGTGAGAGGCTGAAAGAACTTGGCTGTTATCCGACAGGACTGCATAGTTTGAGTACATGTGTATTGTTTGCTGAGCCGTTGAGGCTTGATGGTGAAAACGGCCGGACGCTCGACGTCGGACTTGTCGGCCAGACGGCAGAAGTAAACGGCCATATTTTAAAAACGCTTTGCAATAACGGAACAATACCAGTGATTGCTTCTGTAGCACAAGGCAAAAACGGTGGTAAGTTAAACGTCAATGCAGACAGTGCAGCTGGTATGGTGGCGGCGACGGTTGATGCTGAAAAATTCGTAATAGTAAGTGACACTCACGGCGTACGCAGCGATGTTGACGACCCGGAAAGCTGGGTATCGAGTCTGGACGAGGATAAAATAAAAGAGATGATAAAATCAGGTGTGATAAGCGGTGCTATGCTGCCGAAAATCGAGGCGTGTATAACGGCGCTGGACGGCGGAGTAAAGAAGGCACATATTATTGACGGCAGGTTCGCACATTCGCTGCTGCTGGAAATATATACTGACAAAGGTATCGGGACACAAATTGTTAAATAAGGAACAAACAAAAATTTTTATGAGATAGTGTTATGACAACAAAAGAGACGATAGAGCTGTTTGATAAATATGTGATAGCCAATTATGGGCGCTTGCCTCGTGTGATTACGAAAGGCCAAGGCTGTTATCTTTATGATGCGGAAGGTAATAAGATACTCGATATGTTTCCCGGCTGGGCGGTAAGCGGAATGGGTCACTGCCATCCGAGCGTAGTTGAGGCGATACGCAAACAGGCCGGCGAACTGTTACATATCGATAATACCTTTTATTCAGAGGCCCAGGGCAAACTGGCGAAGCTTTTGAGCGAGCGGGCGTTCGGCGGAAAATGTTTTTTCTGTAACAGCGGAGCAGAGGCCAATGAGGCCGCGATGAAATTGGCAAGGCTGTATACTGCCAGAGGTAAGTATAAATTTATCACAGCACAGGGCAGTTTTCACGGAAGGACATTCGCTACGGTTACAGCGACGGCTCAGCCTAAATATCATGAGGGATTTTTACCGCTATTGCCTGGATTTGTGTACGTGCCGTTTGACAATGTGAAGGCGCTGGAAGATGCTTTCGACGATGAGGTCGCAGCGGTAATGGTCGAGCCTATACAGGGTGAAGGCGGGATAAATATAGCAAGCGCCGAATATCTTGCGGCGATACGCCGGCTTTGCGATGAAAAAGGGGCTGTGATGATACTTGACGAGGTGCAGACGGGTATCGGCAGGACAGGCAAATGGTTCGGCTATCAGCATAGTGACATTATCCCTGATATTATCACAATGGCCAAGGCATTGGGCGGCGGTGTCGCGATTGGTGCGATGATGGCAAAGCAGGAAATCGCAGCGTCATTAGTGCCGGGCAAGCACGCATCGACATTTGGCGGCAATTCCCTGGCGTGTGCTGCGGGGGTTGCAGTTATCGAGGCGATAGAAGAAGATAATCTTCTGGAGAACGCTGTTGCAATTGGAAAATACGCACAGGAAAAATTAAATCAGCTTAAAGATAAATATGATATTATCGACCATGTACGCGGGATTGGACTGATGATTGGGGTTCAGCTCAAGAGCAGCGGCGGCGAGATTGTAAATAAGTGTCTTGAGAAAGGACTCAGGATAAACTGTACGAATGAGACTGTGCTGCGTTTTATGCCGGCGATGATAACAA
>CBDVDM010000032.1:0-19201 GCA_965372745.1 uncultured bacterium | reverse complement strand
TGATAGCAGCTCAAAAACAACTTGGCTCAAATGTAATTGTGACACAGCCTGTTCGCTCGCAATGACGAAGGGGATGACAAAACTCGCCCAGAGGACCCGCCACAGGCGGGCTAAACCTAAAGACGTGAAAAGCAACCCCGTCTCTCCTATCCCGACCCTCCTACGGCGGGCGGGACTTGCGCTGCGCTCCAGCGGGTGGGGGTAAACGAATAAGGAATAAAACACCACGTGAAACGTGGTGCTAAATATTTACTCGTCGCCCCGCCTACGGCGGGTTTCACTCTATTGCGGGGGTAGGTGCTGACCCATTCGACTCGCCATGCTCGCTCAGGGCAGGTGGGAGTTTTTCCTTTTATTTTTTGATTTTTACCGTATTCTATAGAGTTATGCAGATATTATTAACAAATGATGATGGCATTTTCGCTCCCGGCCTTGCAGCTATCTACAAAGAATTAGTCAAATTGGGCGACGTGACGGTAGTAGCACCTGCTGACGGCCAATCCGGAGCCAGTCACAGCATTACATTCGCTGAACCTCTAATCTGCAACAAAGTAGATATCAATCCCGATACATCGGGATTCAGCGGCTTTAGCGTTCAGGGCTCACCTGCTGACTGCGTTAAATTAGCTGTCATGCAATTATGTGAAAAACCAATCGACCTTCTTGTGGCTGGTATTAACAGCGGGGCAAATGCCGGCATAAATGTTTACTATTCCGGGACAGTTGCAGCAGCGATGGAAGGAGCTTTTCTGAAAATACCAGCTGTATCGATGAGCCTTTCACGCGAAGAAAATATGGATTACGAAAGCGCAGCTAAATATTGCATAAAGACATTAAAAAAGCTCATGCCGTTAAAAAGCGGGTATGTCATAAACATCAACATACCACTCTTATCAAATGGCAAACCCAAAGGCGTAAAAGTTGTACCCCAGTCGAGTAAAGGTTTCGAGGAACATTACATAAAACAAAAAAACGAACATGGCCAAACAGTTTTTCAATTAGCAGGAGACTGCCATCGAGCCGACAACAGCCCAGTCGATACAAGTTCATTATCTGAAGGCTTTATAACCGTAACTGCTTTGGCACCTGATATGACTGACTACGAAAGAACAAATGACCTTGCAAACAAGGCTTGGCCTTAAATTGAATGGTAAATCGCCTTTTTTCTCTGTGCGATTTCGCACTTTTTCTTGTGTGTTGTTTATACGCAAACTTAGAACAGCCCCGAATACTATTCAAGAACTACCGATAACAAACATAGTGTAAATTTAAAATTTATTGTTTACAATATTTTTAAATACGCAGGCTAAATCTTTACAAATTATCTTAAAATAAGTATTTCGACAGCGAATAAGCCCTATAATAATGAAGCTTTAAACATGTCACCAGTATCAAACCAACCATTTTCTCAAGGTCACGGTGTGATTTTGCCGATGTTTCGAACATATATCGAGAATAAATCAGCATATCCAGGTTTATTCCAAAAGTTGCAAAAATGAATTTCGTTGCATTATGCAAATAGAGGCATTAACGGCAAAAACAACTGATAAAATACTTCAATAGGTGAGGACAAAAAAAATGCCAAAAGTTAAAGATGTTAAAAAGACAGTAAAAGAATCAGACAAACTCCTGACAATCAAAGAAAATGCTCCGGCTACAGAAGCAGCAATGATAATGAGCAAAAATCAGGTAGGATGCCTTCTTGTATTAGATGAGAATGAAAAGTTTATTGGTGTCTTGTCTGAGCGAGATATGCTTTCGAGAATGCTTGCAAAATCTTTATCTGCAGATGATATCCCTGTCGGGAACATTATGAGTGCTGATGTGGTCTCATGTACAAAAGATACTGACATTGGAAAAGCCGAACAGCTTATGGATGATAACAGAATACGGCACCTTCCAATTATAGAAAACGGTATTCCAATAGGTATGATATCCAGCAGAGATATTATTGCCTATCTGATTCACACGAATAAAGCAATGAAAGCAGCAGCAGAACAGCTTCATATTCTTTCTGCAAGATTGAGAGGCCTTGATATGGAAGACCTCTATAAGATGATGCTGAATGAGGTACCGGAAAGCTTCGATGCCGATTCCGCTATAATGTGTTTCGCCAAAAAGGGCTCCAAAGATTTAAGTGTTTTCCGCAAAGGCTGTACCGTTGACGAAAAAGAGCTGGCCGGGCCAAAGGAAATAATCAAATTAGCCCAGAACAGCTGGACCATCTGCGGTGAAATATGTGATGCGTGTCAGAAAGTGGGAGGTTCTGCTCCGAGAGTTGTCATTCCGTTACGTATCAGTAAGCAATATAGTGACGACGAGAACGGCCAGGTTGATCTACAGGGCTTCCTCTGTATGTGCCAGTTAAACCAACATTCGGCTCAATCCAAGGAATTACAGCTTCATAAGGCATCTTTACTGCAGGAAATTTTAGGTCTGCACATAACCAATGCCAAGTTGTATGAAAATTATCAGAATGCTCGAAAGGAGTCTCAGATAGACCCTCTCACGGATATCAGCACTAAATTCCTGCTCGATAAGATGTTGAAAATCGAACATGCCCGGGCAGTTCGTTATAAACATGAATTCTCCATCGCTCTTATCAACGTCGACAAGTTAAGACAAATAAATGATTCTGCCGACCGCAAGACCGGGGACATAGTACTGCAGAAGATAGTAAAGATTATAAGCGACAATATGCGAAAAATTGACCTCATAGGACGTCTTGCCGAAGATGAATTTGTGATATTGATGCCGGAAACAAAACTAAGTGGCGCAGAAATACTCTTAAGCAGGCTGCAGGAACAAGCCAAATCCATTTCAGTGCCTAAGGTAAAGTCAGTAGTAACTACCAGTTGCGGACTTTCAGAATGGCACGGCTCTGCTGACGATACAATAGAGAATATATTAGAAAGAGCAAAAACCTCTTTGCAGCAGGCTAAACAAAACGGAGGTAACCAGATGGTTGCCAATTAAGCTTAACATATTGAGGCTACTGCTTAAGTACAAGACTGGTGATTTTTAAACGACCGATAATCCAAATCATCCCCTTTAATGTTAAAAATATCTGTCCCCAAAAACACCTTTTTAAGAAAGTCACACTCTAAATCAGCCGATTTTAACAAATGGCAGGAAACTAATATCCTTCAGGGTAATAAAATGCGCGTTCAGGGATTATAACTTCTTTGCATAAAAGTTCTTACCCGCGTATTAGAGCGCAATTATCGGAATTGGTATAATATATTCCGCTTTAAGTTATGGAATCTTTGCTAATGTTGGGGAAATCGAAAAAAAAAGTGTTACCAGGCAACACAGGGTTGTTCAATATCCGCTGGTATCCAAGCAGCAGAAGCTGTGTAAATACAAACCATCGGAAAATTAGGCCCCAACAAATGCCTCCGTTAATGGTCCGCAAAGCGGAATGGAGACGTTAATAATGGTATTGTAATGATGTTAGTTTTTACCTGAAATTCGACACCGTTTTGATTAGGAGAGGATAAAAAATGGCCAATGTCAGAGAACTTGAGCTGATGTTAAAAAAAACGGGGGAGCTTCTGACGATTACCGAAGATGCTACTGTCACAGAAGCTGCCAAGAAAATGAGCGACAATCGAATAGGTTGCGTGATAGTCTTCGATAAACAGAATAAATTCGCAGGGATTCTGTCAGAACGTGACATGCTTGCAAAAATAACAACAAATTCCTTACACGCCGACAGCGTTCTTGTTAAAAATATCATGACCACTAACGTAGTAACCTGCTCAAGAGATACCAAAATCGGAGACGCTGAACAGCTTATGGCTAATCATAAAATACGCCATATTCCAATAGTTGAAGATGATGCGCCTGTTGGTATGATATCAAGCCGTGACATTATTGCCTATCAACTACTCACAAATAAAGCTATGAAAGCAGCAGCAGAACACATTGAACTGCTTTCAACCAAATTAAAAGGGTTAAGTTTCGAAGAATCCACCAGGTTGATTATGGCCGAAGCTCCTAAAAGCTTTGAAGCTGAATCAGCAGTAATGTGTTTTGAAAAAAAGGACTCCTGTGGACATACAATCTATCGCCAAGGCTGTCCCCTCTCTGACAAAGAATTAGCTCCGCCACAGGAGGTAATAGAATCTTCCAGAAATGGCTGGGCAATTTATGGGAAAATGTACGAAACATGCGAAAACTCAGGTGGATATTCTCCCAGAGTAGTCATTCCACTCGATATCTGTAAAAAATCAGACCAGGCTGGTGATGATAACATCCATCAGCCGGGTTATCTTTGCATGTGCCGATTAAATCCAACATCGGAAAATGCAGCTGAACTCCAATTACACAAGGCTTCACTTTTACAGGAAGTTCTAAATGTCAATCTAACAAACGCCAAATTATATCATGACTATAAAAAGGCCAGAAAAGAAAGCGAGATAGACCCTTTAACAGATGTAGGCACAAGACGAGTGCTCGACAAAATGCTGAAAGTCGAACATGCCCGGGCTGTCCGTTACAAAAGCTATTTTTCGCTTGCCATTTTTGACCTCGACAATTTAAAGCTGATAAACGATTCCACAGGTCACGCTACAGGTGACGAGGTACTGCGAAAAATCGGCCAGGTTATAAACGAGGCTATACGAAACGTGGATTTGATAGCCCGTTACGGCGGTGATGAATTTGTTCTTTTAATGCCGGAAACCAAATTAAGCGGTGCAGAAATTTTATTAAATAGATTACTTGAAAAAATCAGAAATATCTCCGTTGATAATGTCAAATCAATCACTGCCAGTTGTGGCCTTGCCGAATGGGACGGTACACCTGACGATAGCATCAAAAAGATTTTTGCAAGAGCCGATGCCGCTCTTTATAAAGCCAAGCATAATGGGCGTGATTGCTTAGTCACAAGCCAAGCTACAGCCGATACTGCTGTATAACTTACTCAAACTGACCGTTTCTGACGAAACATGTCAGTTTGAGTTATTTCGTCAATTATTCAGCTAAGAACAACCTACCAAACGTCCCATAATGGCCTGTTTTACCTTGCCGGCAAAACAGCTTCTAACCAAAATGTTCGAAATCTTTTTAAAAATAAGAAATTTTTTGAAAAAAAATCAAAAAATTGTTGACACCCGATAAATAGTATTTTACATTTTGTAAAACGTAAAAGATGTTTGCTATTTGATAGTATATGCAAAAGGTTTTTTATAATGCAATCAGATGTTAAGAACCGAGCCTTTAAAATACCTGTAAAGCTATATCGAATTGGAGAGTTGGTTCGTTATACCCCCTTCTCACGACAAACCATTCATAACTACACAATAATGGGACTCATTCGTGAAGCTCAATGGACCGAGGGCGGACATCGTTTATACGATGAGTCAGTATTCGAAAGATTATCCAGAATAACTGAACTCAAAAAAACAAAAACGCTTTGGGAAATAAAACATATTCTTAATGAGCAGGATATTACTTCTCAGAACTTCTCCGATAATTTAGTCGATGAGCACAATAATAAAACTGATGACTATATATTCGGAAATTGAAAATAACTGGAACGGAGTGCCTGGTTCCTGTGCAGGTTATAACGGGATTGCGACAGAATCAAATGACTAACAATATGTAAAAGGTGATTAAGGCTCAAGGATGAGAAAAAAAAGTTCATTTCCAATAAATATTTCCTTCTGCTTTTTTCTTTATTACATTTCAGTAGAAAAAACACACATAGAAGAGGGTTATGTATGAAACTGGCCTCGTTGATAACAGACAACATAACCGAGTTACTTGTTAAGATAATGGAGTTTACACAAACTCGTCAGAAAATTCTTACCCTGAACATAAATAACATTCATACTTACGGTTTTGTCCCTAAAGATTTGGCAGTAGATGAGTTCTCCTGCGTTATGAACAATGCCATCGACGAGCATGTTCAAAATAATCACCTTCTGCTTTGTGACACTGACAATATCAAGTTCGGCACTATGGGTGAATTTGACGTTAGGCCTGTAATTGATGAACACGCCAAAGAACTACTTGAGAAAGATACGAATGAGTATCTTGAGTTGCAAATAAACAAGCTGATGGAAAATTCGCTTAATCAAAGAATAACAGCAGAGTTAATAAAACAAAAGCAAGGAATGATTTCAATTTTTGAATAGATATCAACTAATGGAAAATAATTCAAGACATTTACAGCAAATGATGGAAAACTGTCGCCAGCCGGCAAAGGTTCTGGCAATCACCAGCGGCAAGGGTGGAGTCGGGAAAACAAACATTGCTGTAAACCTTGGGATATGCATGGCTGCTTCACGAAAAAAAGTCTTATTAGTCGATGCTGACTTATCCTTAAGCAATCTCGATGTCATAATGAACTTCAACAGCAAGTACAACATTTCACATTTGCTCAAAGGTCAAAAAAGCATCGAGGAAATTATTCATACCGGACCTGAAGGTATGGAAATCATTTGCGGGGTTTCCGGCCTCGAAGAGTTCGCTAATATCAGCGAGTTTCAACGACAAAGGCTCCTGAGTGAGCTGTCAAAACTCCAAAATAATACCGATGCAATCATAATCGACACTGCAGCAGGTATTTCAAAATCAGTTATCGGTTTCTGTCTTGCCGCTGACCATGTTTTAGTAGTCACAACCCCGGAAGCTACAGCAATGACCGACGCCTATGCAACTATTAAGGTTTTGGTCGGCAACAAATTTACAAACAGGATAAGTCTGGTTGTGAATATGGCCGAGACAATTGAGGAAGGCAAAAAGACCTATCAACAAATCGCAAATGTTGTAAGGCAATTTTTAAATACACATGTGTACAACGCTGGTGTGTTATTAAGAGATGAGCGTGTAATTTCTGCCGTTCGGCTGAGAAAACCTGTCGTTTTAACTTATCCCAAGGCCAAAATTACATCTTCACTGGTAGCTTTAGCGGCAAAGTTGAGTAGTAACTCAACAGTTCAGCCTAATAACGAGGGATTTTTTCGTAAAGTTGTTGACTGGTTCTTCTAAAGTTATAGCTGTAAAGGCCGATAATTAATATCAACAGGCAATCTTGTCAGTTTTGATATTTAGAGGCATTAGTCAGAGATAAGAGCTGATGATTATGGGACGCAAAACTTTGTTGGACAAAATCCGGTAAATCATAGAATCTCATGGAGGAAACCTATGAAGGCCAAACAACTCGATAAGCAAACCAAGAGCAAAAAACCAGATATCGAGGAAATATGGGAACAGTTTCATAAAACAGGGGGCGATTATTTCCGAAACCTGCTGATGGAAAATTATCGCCACTTAGTCAAGTATACCGCTGATCGATTACACAGCAAATTGCCCGACAAGGTTGAATTAGATGACCTTATTAGTGCAGGTAATTTCGGTTTAATGGATGCTATTGATGCCTTCGACCCTGACAGAGGTGTGAAATTTGAAACCTACTGCTCGCCGCGAATAAGAGGTTCAATTCTTGATGAACTCAGAAGCATGGACTGGGTACCCAGGCTGGTTCGTGCACGCGCCAGCCAGCTCTCACGTGCCACTCAATCGCTTGAAACTAACCTCGGCAGAAAACCCACTGAAAAGGAAACTGCTGCTGCAATGGAACTGGATACAGAGCAATTCAATAGAATACAACGAGACGCTAATGCCACCAGCCTTGTTTCGCTGAATACCAATTTTAACGATAGTGACGGCGATAAAGACATTCGTGAAATAGATGTAATCAAAGATAAAAAAAGTCAGAACCCCCTAATAGAAGCCCAAAAAAGAGACTTAAAAAACCTGCTCACAAAAGGACTGACACGCGCTGAAAGATTGATTGTTGTCTTGTATTATTATGAAGAGATGACAATGAAAGAAATCGGAGCAACGCTGGATCTCTCGGAATCCCGCGTTTCTCAAATGCATTCATCCATTGTTGCACGATTAAAAGCACAAATGGACAGCCGACAGAAAGAATTCTCAATTTAATTATATATTTCGCATACTTGACATATTCTAAACATACCCCCGCCGCAGTTCTACACATGGACTTGATTTTTTTGGTTTGTACCTGTAATATTACAGCCTTGTTATTTAAGGACAGGTAAGATGAGATTCACCAAAATGCGCGGTTTAGGCAATGACTACACTTATGTCAATTGCTATGAAGAAAAAGTTGAGAATCCCGCATGGCTGACCGGTCCGGCTATTACAGTTTTTGAAGGCGTCTGGCCAGAATAGTATCTTTATGTGGTAAGCCTCGGCAACCGGCAAAACTCCACAGCCACGCCGTATTTGTTTGAATTCGAGAGCGAGCCGAGACAGGCCTCACATGCATTACATGTCCTCACTACCCTGCCTAATGCTGAAATTCTTCCCCCAAATTCAAGCTCTCCGGATGTCGGCGGTATTGATAATTCAACTTTCAGTAAATTGCCCGTATCAAATATCATGTCGGCTGTCGTCTCGAAATACAAACCGCCGGGACTTACATTAACTGTCCACCCGCAGCAGCATTGCTCCGACATCGAGCCCAATGCACTGCATGATAAATCAAATCTTGCAGGCAGCCTCTTACACTTACGTTTATCCGATTCACACATCACCCTGTTCACTACCTCCACTTACACACAACTAATATCACTATACGCAAAACTCATACCAAGCAGTGATTAAACAAACTTCCCATTTTAACTTTTGCAAATGCTTAATAAGTAAAAGGTTAGATAGGCAAATTTATAATCTTATTGATAAATTCACTATTTCGATGATTGCAGCGTTGATTATTCGCAACGCCAAAAACCTGATATCCACACTTAAAGACCGCTTTAGCTGCTTATTCTATAGTACCTTACCTCGCTTAATGCCTTCGATAATGTCCTGAGAACAAGTATGTTGTTTTTTTGCAACATTCGTTCTTGACAATACTAACAACAAAGACTATTATTAGGAATATGGCAAAAGCCAAAGACCAATCCAAATATCTTGCCACAAATCCGAATCCGGTTCAAAGTACAGCATTTCTGCCGCTTGATGAAGCGATTTTCAATTCCATTCCAACAGGTATCATTTTTTTCGATTCTGACCTGAATATTGTAAAAGCCAATTTGAAAGCTTCAGAATTAATCGAACTAAGCGGTACTATCAACAAATCACTTGCAAGAGGCTGTGATAATATCACCCTGTCGGAATCCGCCTGGACAAAACATCTAAAATCGGTTGTAGAAACAGGAAAAGCGCAAACTTTCAGCGAAGTAAGCTATACACACAACAGAAAAATAAAATGCCTGCGAATCCAATGTAAGCCTTACAAATTAGTCAATCCCAAAGAAAATCGCAGGGGCATTATCTTCATTGAAGACATAACTGAAAACACCAATCTGCAAAAGCAGTTAGCTGACACTGAAAGGCTGGCAACAATCGGCAAACTCGTCACTAAGGTAACGCACGAGCTAAACAATCCGATGGATGGAATATTGAGATACATTAATCTGGCCATTCGAACAATTGAACAACATGACCTTGATAAACCAAGGGAGTATCTTGTTCAGTGTAGAAAAGGGCTTATGCGTATGGTTCAAATCGTAAGCGAATTACTGGAATTTTCCCGCAGCACCCATGCTTGTTTAGAGCAAACCAAAATAGAACAAATTATCGAAGATGCGATAAAAACCATGCAGGCAGGCACAAAGGCTTTAAATATTCAGATTCTGCGAAACTATGACCCGGATATACCAACAATCAAAGGTGGAAATCTGTTCCAGGTGTTCTGCAATCTTATAAAAAATGCCATAGATGCAATGCCAAATGGCGGCCAAATAAATATCTCAACAGATTTCCGGGAAAACAATACCGCTGTTATAGAGATAAAGGATACCGGTACAGGCTTTGCTCCAGAAAATACCGAAGCTATTTTCGAGCCATTCTTTACAACAAAAGAAAAAGGTAAAGGAACCGGATTGGGACTGGCAATCTCCAGGGACATTGTCGAAAGATATCACGGTCGAATAACAGCTGAAAATTCTCCTCAGGGTGGAAGCGTTTTCACCGTGTATTTACCACTAACAACCAATTCATAAAACATGTAAGGCAAATTATGAGAGATAACAATATTCTCGTTGTTGACGACGATAGAATCATATTAGATTCGCTGGTTGAGTTTTTGTCACTTGAAGGATTTCAAAGCACAGGTGTTCAAACATTAAATTCTGCTCTAACTGAACTGAAAAATCAAAATTACAGCCTTGTCATCACCGATGTTAATCTGCCTGACGGCAACGGCCTGGATCTGCTGGATGCAATCAAAACAGAGCATCCGCAAACCGTAGTTATCGTAATAACAGGCTATGGCACCATCGAAAGTGCCGTCAAAGCTATTAAGCGCGGCGCCTACGATTACCTTACAAAACCGATAATTGACGATGAATTACGACTGGCGGTTGAAAGAGCAATTAAACAACAATTACTCATGAGCGAAAATGAACACCTTCGCTTACAGCTTGAACAAAAATTCAGGCTGGAAAATATCCTAAGCCATGATTACAAAATGGCAAAAATATTCGACCTCGTAGAAGCAGTGGCTGACAGCAAAACGACAATATTGATGACAGGCCCGTCAGGTACCGGCAAAAGTATGCTGGCAAGAGCCATACATCACCGTTCCAGCCGAAGCAATAAAGCTTTTGTTGAAGTCAGTTGCGGTGCGCTGCCGGAAACCTTACTTGAAAGCGAACTTTTTGGCCATGTCAAAGGCTCTTTTACAGGGGCTATACGTAATAAAGAAGGCAAATTCATGGCAGCAAATGAAGGTACAATTTTTCTCGATGAAATTGCCAATGCCTCGGCCGCCCTCCAGGTCAAACTGTTAAGAGTTCTACAGGACAGACAATTTGAACCTGTCGGCAGCAATAAAACGATTGCCGTTGATACCCGAGTGATACTTGCCTCTAACCAAAACCTGCTGGAACTTGTAAAACAAGGCCGGTTCAGAGAAGATTTATATTATCGAATAAATGTAGTAACAATAAACCTGCCGCCATTATGTAACAGAGTTGGTGATGTAAGTCTGCTGGCAAAGCGGTTTATGCAATTATATTGCCTGCAGCATAAAAAAGAGAAGCTCGGTATTACAGATGACACCATGGAATGTCTGGAACGTTATTTATGGCCAGGAAATATTCGTGAATTAGAAAACGTAATCGAACGTGCTGTTCTACTAAGTAAAGACAAGTATATCTGTCTTGAGGACTTGCCGAGTTCAATTATACAAAACCAGAACCTCCAACAGCAACCTTATGAGCCTACGAATTTAAAACAAGCTTTGGCTGAACCGGAAAAAAGAATAATTCGTCAGGCTCTGGAGGCCAACCACTGGAACAGACAGGAAACCGCAAAAGCGCTCCAGATAAACAGAACAACATTATTTAAAAAGATGAAACACTACGGCCTATATGAGGAAGCCAAGCGACTGGGCCTGACATAATAACCGAACCATTAAAATTAATAAAAATCTCTTACAGGAACTTCATAAAGATGAAAAGTAAGTCTGTATTAATAGTAACATTACTTGTTATTTCAACTATTATAGCACACAGCTTTGCAACGGAAAAACCTATTATGAACCCAACTCCTGGCCAAGCTGAATTTAAAACAGAGAAGGTACGTATAATCACCAATATCCAATCAAGTATCTACACATACGAAGTTACCAATTTAAGCACAACCGATATTATCAGCTTTGAGATCAAACAACATGCCGCTTATAACTTTAAAGCTCCAAAAAATTGGCAAATAGAAAGTCACTCCGGTCTATTTCGGACATGGACTTCAGAACCACAGGCAGCTATCTCGCCCAACAAAACGGGAAAATTCTCTTTCAGAGTTAGCAGTTCAGGAGCTTCTCTCGGATACAAACCAGTAAAAATAGGATTTAAATCAGATAAAATAGCAATTGTCCCTGCTGTGTGGACTCCGGTTCCGGAACCTCGCAGCTATATCATCTTTGTCGCAGTTTTGACACTTTCTATTCTATCATTACACATGGCTATCCTCGTCTACAAAGATCGGCGAACAAGAAAAGACCCCGTTAATAACGTTTAATTTGTTTTTTATCAGGGAAATATTCAGTCAAAAGAATCGGAAAGGCCTCTGCAAGAAGAGTTTTGCATAGTGCAATTGCCTCAGTCGGATCACCGTCAACCGGATAAGTTGTAACTGCTTCAATCTTGCTAAAATAGGTGTAACTATTTCCGGGCTTGCCCAAAGCTATTCTAACCTGTTCCCTGGTATGCCTTATTTGTCCTTCTACACAAAAGCAGTAAATAACAACTCGATTATTATTTACAGGCATTTTAAGCAATAGTAAACGCCCATCAATTTGTGGGTATTCTGGTGCTAATTCAGGAGTTTCGATTTCAATCGTTGTCATTTTCTTTACAATCGCTCCACCCTGACGGTAGCAAACATCAGGCGTATGGGGTACTTTATCCCCCGGTACACTATAGTAAGTTATGAAAAGCGCTACTTGTTGGGGCTTCCCGGACTCTCTCTTCTCTCTTACAAGTTTTAGACACAAATATTCCTTTGTTCCAATGTCATCCGGTGGCATATCTGATCTAATCCAACCATCTCGAAAAGAAGGCAAGCAGGATACATCAAATTCTTTCAAAGGCCGAAGAATGGCTATCGTCTCTTTAGCATAATACAGGGACAAAGCTCCCAAACCCGGCCTAAGTCCTACCATCGCTAAAACAAGGATAAACACCGGCAAAAGGAACCTGACCCACAATAAAAACTGGTTCAAAGAAACACCTCTTTTAACCTCATTCATGAAAGACCTTCCCTGTATCAGCGATCTCAACCTCTTCAATAAAAAGGTTGACCTTAAAAACACACATCAACACCACAAGACCATATAAAACCAATACGGAACAAATTGTAGAAATAACACGAGGGGCTCCACTTGCAACATCAAAAGGTATATACATTACCACTAATCCCCAGCAAATAAACCGAAAAAGATTACACAACAACACAACAGGAACGGATGCAATTGCAATAACCAAAATTCGCCAAATGGGCCGAATCCTGGAAAACACTACGAAAATACCAATTGCAGCAAAAACAAATAATAACCTTGCTCCTCGATTAGATTCTCCTAACGCAATTATTCCCGTATCATGATTAGAATCAAAAATCAAATCAACACCTTTAACAAAAACATCAACCCCTGGTAATTTATCTAATGTAGCGGCAGCCGCAGTTATAGTATATGTCTCCGGTCTGATAATTAATTTTGCATAAATTCGGCTCGGCACAGGAATTGATATTAAAACTAAAAGCAACATTGGCAATGATAATTTCAATACTCTACCACCACATGAAATCATAATAACGCCAGCCAAAACAGGTACTATTGCTATTACTCGTAAATATCCATAATCAAAAGGCCAGGTAAAACAGGCATAAATACCAAATCCTAAAATCAGGAATAATATTCCCCACATCGATCCTTTTGTTAAGTTTGCAACTAAAGCGGCACGTCGCAAATATATCAGGAAAAATATTAAAACGGGAACAATCAACATATGTACTCTCTCGCTCGACTTTGCAGCCCCGGAACAAACACTAAACACTTCGGGCCAAAATGCACCTATGCTCAAAATTAATAAAATCACAAGCCTAACTATGACCCATATTATTTCATTTACAGAAAGTTCCCGGCAATACTTCATAAGAAAATTATCCCCGAAATTACGGCACATAATATGCCCATACATTTTTTCCAACACTAAATACCTGCCAATGAGAAAATAAAAGATGCTTAGTATGCAATTTAGCATCAACAACTATTTGAGTGCTGTTCTTCCATGCCTTAATATCATTTTTTATATGCCCAGCTTCTCCCAAATCTATAGTCCTCGGATTTTCCTCTTTAGGATCAGACTTAAGGTCATACTCAAAAATCTTATTAAGGTAAGGCCAATAAATAACTTTTCTATGGTCTTCCACAAAACCAATTGGACTTTCAGGATACAGTGAAGAAAAATATAAACGACGGTTGGCTTCTGAAGGCATGAAAGCGTCTTTGCCCTCAAACTCCGCATCTGTTATATCAAAGCCAATCAACTTTAAAATCGTCGGAGTAACATCCAATTGCGAACAAGGCCAGTCTATTTTCTGTCCAGCTTGAATATGCCCCGGCCAACGGACAATCCAGGGCACTCTGATAACTTCTTCATACGGTATCCATCTACCCTTATGTTTTTTTACCCTAAAACTGGTACCATGATCACCCAGGATACAAAGTATTGTATTATTCTCAAGATTGTTATCCCTTAATTCTTGACAAACTTGTCCAAGGAAATAATCTGTGTATCGAAGTGATTGTAAATATCTTTCATATGTTTGCTGCTTAGGTTTTTCAAACCATGCCGGAACATCATACGGATCATGAGAAACAGAAGTAATCATTGCCAGAAAAAACGGTTTTCTTTCCTTTGTTGCCCACTTGAAAGCAGGCTTTATCATCCTGCAGTCATCGCCATTCATGTATCCCAAATATGCTGAAGAATCTTCAAGGTTTTCGCGAAACCATGCCCAATCAAATCCAAGATTTTTAAAAAAACCCGGTGCACCTTCAAAGGAACCTTTTGACATTTCGAAAAAAGCACTGCGATACCCAACTTTAGCCAGAAGCGAAGGCAATCCCTCATAAGGCTGATCCACAAGAACTGCTTCTACTTGATCTGTTTCAATTATAGGATTAGTGGAGGTTAAAACCGTCCAAAATGCCTTGGTTGTATAGGGTACCTGAATTCGAGTCTTTGTAAACTCAACACCTTCATTTGCCAATCGTACCAACTCAGGCATTGTCTTAATTTCAGGATTACTCAACGGTGTTTCACAATAAGGAATACTCTCTAACATTACCAAAACTACATTCGGTAATTCTTCCGAGGACCTGGGAGCTATAACACGACGCTGGCCTATCTTTTTGATATTCGAAGTCTGAACCGGAGCATTTTGTTCTGAACGAAATTTACTAACCATAGAAGTTAACGCATACCAGTGGCTACTAAAGCTAAGTATCTCACTGGAAAAACTTGAGTTTGTATTTGGCTTAATATCAGGACGAATAAAACACGAAATGCCAAGTATGACCGCAATTATCACCGACAACCGTAAATGATAAACACGAGCAGAAAAAACTTTAGCTGGCCAAATAAAACGCCATAAAAATAATATCGCTCCTCCGCACATTACCAGCAACAACAACACAGTTTGCCCAGGGTTGCTTGTAAGGCGAGCCTGCACAGGAACCCAAAGTTCCTTAAAATTACCAATTAATATTGTTAAAATGCCAGGTTGTAATTGAACGCCACTTTCTATTAACCATGCTATATTCAGAACTGACCATATCAAAACCACTGCTGCAATTGCCATCGTACATTGAGCCATAAAAAAAGATGGCTTCAAAACATATAACAGCCTGATTACTAAAAAAACACCGGTAAAAAACAAAATGTCAGGAAATGTCACTATAACCAATTCAAGAAACAAACCCGACGGTTTTTGATGATAAACAACAAATATTTTCCCCATAGTTGTACAGAACAAACCAAATAGTAAAATTGTCGTCTCAATCCTGGGAATCCACTGTTTGATGCTTCTACATATTTTCCCAGAATAATATAACGGTTTTGGTCCTATTTGAGTTCGCCATCCTTGCAACCACGGTGGCAATCTGACATGCTTCATTTTTACCTTATTTTAAAGTAATCCCCCATTGTCTGCATATAACAAGTAATGTCCTATGCTCCGAGTCGAACCAGCACCCACCTTACGGTGGCCTAACCACTCAAGCTATCGCGTCTGCTATTCCATCATCCGGACAACTAAAACATTCATTATATATAAAAGTCTTTTTTTCGGCAAGAGTTTTTCTGGCACCGCAGGTAGCTATGCAATTTTGGGTTGATAAAGTGTTTTTTTTAAGTTATGCTTTGTTGTTCCTGGAGAGGTGTCCGAGTGGCTTAAGGAGCAGCCTTGGAAAGGCTGTGTACGGCTTGTCTGTACCAAGGGTTCGAATCCCTTCCTCTCCGTTGAGGTTACTACTATGAAGAATATTTGGTCGGAAATAATTTGCGAAAACAGGAGATATGAAATGACTAAATCTTACGAATCAATTTCAGAACTATTTGGTTCAAATGTTTTTAATGATGCTGTAATGCGTGAGCGTTTACCGGATAATATTTATAAGTCATTAAAGAAAACCATTGAAGGCTCAGAACCTCTGGATGCGGCAGTTGCTGATGTAGTTTCAAGTGCAATGAAGGACTGGGCCATCGAAAAAGGAGCAACACACTTTTGTCATTGGTTTCAGCCGTTAACAGGTTTGACAGCCGAAAAACATGATTCCTTTATTTCACCGACACCACAGGGACAGGTTATCATGGAATTCAGCGGTAAAGAGTTGATACAGGGCGAACCCGATGCGTCTTCTTTCCCTTCGGGCGGCTTGAGAGCAACTTTCGAGGCACGCGGCTATACTGCGTGGGATTGCACTTCACCTGTATTTATTAAAGAAGACGGCAGGAATATTACTTTATATATCCCAAGTGCCTTCTGTTCCTATACAGGAGAAGCGTTAGACAATAAGACCCCGCTGCTTCGTTCGATGGATACACTATGCACTCAGGCTATCAGGGTACTTCGCGTGCTTGGAAATAACTCATCGAACAGAGTTATACCGACACTTGGCCCTGAGCAGGAATATTTCCTTATAGACCGCTGCTTCTACGAAGAACGTATGGACATTGTACTAACGGGCAGGACGCTTTTCGGAGCAGCCTCACCAAGAGGCCAGGAGCTGGACGACCATTATTTTGGCACTCTCCATGAGCGAGTAGCTTCATTTATGAATGAAGTTAATATAGAGCTTTGGAAACTCGGTGTATCAGCAAAAACACAGCATAATGAGGTGGCACCTGCCCAGTATGAACTTGCACCTGTATTTGCCACAGCTAACGTTGCAACTGACCATAACCAACTCACCATGGCAACGCTGCAGAAAGTTGCACTAAGACATGATTTTGTATGCCTGCTACATGAAAAACCTTTTGCAGGTGTTAATGGTTCGGGCAAGCACAATAACTGGAGCATGGTAACGGATGACGGAATCAATCTGCTTGACCCCGGCAAAACGCCACATGACAACATGGTCTTTCTGGTAATGCTTTGCGCGGTTGTTCGTGCAGTAGATAAATATGCAAAGCTGTTGAGAGCAAGTGTTGCAAAAGCAGGTAATGAACATCGCCTTGGTGCAAACGAAGCACCTCCAGCTATTGTGTCGGTATTTCTCGGCGAGCAATTGTCAGATATTTTTGAGCAGTTGGCAACAGGCGAAGCAAAGTCATCCAGACAAAGCGGCAAGCTGAAGCTCGGCGTCTCGACACTTCCGCCACTGCCTAAAGACTGTACAGACCGTAACCGTACTTCGCCATTTGCTTTTACCGGCAATAAATTTGAGTTCCGTATGGTTGGTTCGAGCCAGTCGACAGCAGGTCCGAGTTTTGTGCTTAATACAATTGTGGCAGAGATTCTTAGTGAGATAGCAGATGAGCTTGAAAAGGCCGGTGACGTCAAAGCAGCAACTCAGAAAATACTCCGGAAAATCGCAGCCGAGCACAGTAAGATAATCTACAATGGTGACAACTATGCAGATGAATGGGTAAAAGAAGCCGAAAAGCGAGGCCTTCCCAATATTAAATCGACAACTGAGTCGCTGCGGACAATTACTGCTCCGGAAAATGTAGCGGTCTTTGAAAAGCACAAAGTTCTCAGTGAAAAAGAACTGAACGCCCGCACGAAGGTTCTTCTGGAGGCTTACATAATGCAAATCAACATCGAGGCAATGACCATGTTGAATATTGCCAAACGCCAAATCCTGCCGGCAGCATCACGTTATTCAGGCCTCTTAGGCAGTGACGTACAATCAGTAACTGCTGCCGGTGTTTCAGCAGATACCCAGGTTGAAATGCTTAAAAAGGTCTGCGATTTAATTAAGGAACTCAATAGTAACATCGAAGCTCTTGAGGCAGCAGCAGCTAAGGCAAGTAACGCTGATGGAGCAGACAGGCAGGCGGAAAGTTGTCGTGATGAAGTAATCCCAGCGATGAATGCAGTGCGTAAATCAGCGGATGAGCTGGAAAAAATCGTTGATGCCGACCTTTGGCCGTTACCAAGCTACGCTGAAATGCTGTTTCTCAAATAAACCGTTAAGCCGAGCAGCTCTGGTGACTCGGCAATATCTTCTACTATTGTAGTATCTACGCTGAAAGTTTTTTTATTGCGGTCAGGGCATCGCTATTCCAGCCAGACATCGATTCGGCCAATTTTGCGAGCACGGATTTTTTCAGCTAATTCCTGCCCAAGATATTCGGCATCGATTTGCTTATCTTCATCAAGGACATATCTCACAGGTTTTACAGCTGTTTTGCCAAAAGTATTCTTTCTTGACTGGTTATGATAAACCAGAAGGATGTTACCGAGCAATGCACATGCAAAAGAATTAGCAGGTATATTTATATCATGGCCTTTCCAGTTGACGGTTTTGTCCTTTTTGGTAAACCACTCGCCGGGCAGGACAGGTTTGAGTGCAAAATGCAGCTTATCGCCTTTAATAAAGAATGGCTGTTTACCTGCGGTCATTAACAGCCACATGTGTATAAACTCAGCTGTGGAACCACTAAATCTCGCTACAAACCCTCGGCCGCGAGTGGCAGGGTCTGGATTAACTGAAGAAGCCAGGAACGAGCTGTTTTCAAGAATGCTGCGTCCATAAACTTCCGGGTCCATAAAGGGTACAAGCATCGTCTTTGCATCTTCGAAGAATTCCTCGTTTAATCCGGTCTTTAACAGTTCGAGCAGATATTTATACGACATATGCGTCCAGATTGACTCGTTTTCGAACCATCCCCTGGTAAATGTACGTGCCCTGCCGATTTCAAGCGGACAGTCGCTTAGACATTCATTAATTTTATACATTTGTAATGAAGTATCGAATAGCGGACTGTTTCGCACATTTTTATAAACTTTTCGAGCATCGCTTGTGTTACCAAGAACTCTCAGCCAATGTACCTGCCCTTCAAGATATAAAGGCAAAGGTTGCGATTTGAATTTTTCTATTCTTTCAACAAAGTTCATGGCTTCCTTATTTTCAGATAAAACCGGT
>CBDVDM010000031.1:0-19472 GCA_965372745.1 uncultured bacterium | reverse complement strand
CTTCTTATGAACTGCTTGACGAAAAAGGACCTGACCACGATAAATGTTTTGAGATAGAAGCTGTTGTTGCAGAGCACCACTTTCCAAGTGCATGGGGCACAAACAAAAAAGAGGCTGAACAAAAGGCTGCTTTTAATGCTCTTATAGAATTAGGTGTGCTTGAAGAAGTTGCCGAGTATAGCTAAAGAGAGGCCGTCTTTTAGCTCCTGCCACAGGTAACAAAACCGCTTATTATGAAGTAAACAGCCATGCTAAAGCATATAAAACCAGCGCCGTTATGCCTATAAAAACAACAATTGAACCAAATAATGCTCCCGACTCTTTGATAAATGTTTTTGCTGTGATTGTTTCAAGTTTTGTCGCTTTGTAGACGATTGCTATTGCTGCTGCCAATGGAATCAGCCACAGCATCGATGCAGGTGTTATACCTATCATTTCAGGCGAGCTGAATGTTGCAGTTATAAAATTAGTTTCAAATAACATATTATACCAATTCCGATTAATAATTACGCTCTAATACGCGGGTAAGAACCTTTATGCAAACAAGTTGTAATCCCTAAACGCGCATTTTATTACCCTAAAGGGTATCTCCACTTGCCTCTATATTGCGAACGTGAGCCAGATAGACAGCATTTATAATGCACAGAAGATTAAGCAGCCCTGCGATGCTTGTGTAAATCTGGCCGATTTCCCTTGGTTTGCCGTAAACTTCATATACATGAGTAACTGTTATTCGCCCAAGCAGCATCACCATCGGTGAATTCATTATCTGCGCCGCATACCACGGCTTTGAACCGACAGGGTCTATTACGCCAATTGAACCAGCATATATGCCAAGGCAGAAAGTTATTGCAATTGTGACAAATATAATTATCGCCCGTTTACGTTCTTTTAATAACAGGTAACCACTGCCGGGTATCATCCAGCTTAACAGTCCTATCGTCAGCAGCGAGATAGCATGATTTCCCTTCGAATAGTATGCCACTGTCAAGCGCCCTCAGTTTCCGGTTCTTCTTCGGTTTCCGGTTCTTGTTTAACGATTCTGAAGTTAAGCCGTTTCAATATATTTTGCGGGTTATAATGTATTACTGCAAGTGACTGTGATTGAATTGTATCTTCTGCATATGCGTATATCGTTTTGAGCTGATTGTATTGTTGAGTATCGATGCGTCTTACTGACAAATTCTTTATAACATAATAGCTCATGTTCGACGCCGATTCCATAACCAAAGGCACGTTCTCAAGTTTTTCATCACTTTCGCCGAGAAGTGAATAAAAATCATTTACTATCGCCGTTTCTTTCCTGCTTTGAGTTACCGCAAATCGACTTAGAGGATTGCCTTGATTTTGGGCCTTCAAGGTTTCTATTTTCCCCTGCGAACTTCTTCTCAAGTTATTTTGAGTTCCCAGTGCAAACGCCTCTGCCAGGTCTGCCTTGCCGTAAAGTTTATTTATCTGTTCCAAAGCGGTTTCCCAACTGTCCTTTTTAAGAAGCTCAGCAAACTGCTCGGCGTTGGCTTTTGCGGTTTTCATTGCTGTAAGCTTCTTTAAATCATTTACAACCTCTTGTTTGACGGAATAAGTTGTTTCTTCCTGAGATGGTTGCTGCTCGTCCAAAACCACAGATTGTGTTCTGTAAGTCGAATCCAAACCCGGCATCGCTGCTTTTTGCGCCTGGCAAACTCTAACCATTGCCATTATTTTGCCGGAGGTCTCATCAATCGAAACTATTTGTTTTAGAGGCCCGATATTTTCATACATCTTTGGTTTCGGTACGTCGAACACACCAAGTTTACTTGTACCTAATTCATCAATTGCAAACACCAGTTGCATCAAGCTCGCCGGATTGTAATTAGGGCTTGTTAGATAAAGCATACCAAGATAGCCGTCAAGTTGTATATCTGTCACGTCCAGCAATCCGGTTTTGCCGGAATATACTTTGATTTTGTATATATCGCTTAATTTTTCGGCAGCTTCTTCATAGTCGCCTGATAATTTCCCAAGCTCTTCGCTGCTTAAACCTGCTGGCTCTCTGCCCACGAGACCCTCCTCGACAAGCTCTCTGGCCTTTTGCAGTATCTTTTCGGTTTTCGAATTGATTCTTTTTTGTATAATATCATGCTCAATTATGTTCGCAGCTTCCCAGTAACGCATATTTCGCTCGAGCGGTGTTGAGTTTGGGTCGTTGGCATCTGTAGTTTCCTGTGTTGTATATTCTTCTCTGTGAATCTGATAGTACTGTTCTTTTTCTTCTTCCGTAGGTGATGTTACTGTCGATGCAACGTCATCAAGCTTGACAATAATATATTCAAGACCGGCTCTTTCGTTGAGTTTGTAACCAAAACCGTAAGGATTTTCTTTGCCGAGATCACCTGCGAAGTAATTTTTGTATTTATCAAATTGCGTCTGAATCTGCTCGTCGGTCGGCGAGACTGCTCTATCACTGAAAGCAGAAGCATCAAACTGCACAAACTCCACATCGATTGTTTCTTCATCATGGCTTACGGCATTCATTATTTGACGTATTGTAGCATTCTCTCCGGAACAGATTGCCTTTGAATACTCGAATACCGCCAATAATTTTCCAAAGGTCTCAAGGACTTTCTCCTCCGAAACACCAAGGCGATTTATTATTGCCCTTATTGCATGTGTGTATCCCTGTCCCTGAAACACAGCAGTAAGTGCCCGCCTGGCATCGTCATTTGGTACCCTGATTTCAGACAGTTGAGCCTCTTTTTTCAATAGCAGCCAGAGTACATTACTTCTTTCCGGCCGCCGATAGATATCGTTAAGCTGCCTGTCTGTTATCCTGTAATTGTTCGTTCTTACGAGCTGCTTTATTCCGTATAATAATCCTGTCGACAACCTTTGGTCAGAGAAAAGCAGTTCACTCAGCAGAAATGCACGAAAGTCAGGGACACCTGTTATACCTGTTGAAATGCGTTTTAGTAGATTGTCTGCCTGCAGCATTCTGAGGGTTTCCAGTTCCTGCTGAGCCATAGCCAAATCATAGTTTGTTATTTCCTTATCGTCTAAAAAGTGGGCTATAACCCTGTGCGTCCCCGTGTTTCTTCGAGCGAGACTTTGTATATATGACCCGCCGATAAAGCCGAGGATGGCTATAAAAATCACTACTACCATTATTTTTGATTTATTTTTGCGAAACCATTTCATCAAATGCATATTTTTGCTCCAATTTTGCTGTTCATATCATATTTAGAAAGCCAGGAGTATATGCACCCTGGCTCTTTTTAGCAAGAAAAATAGCTTTTTTAAGCTGAATCATCCCACAAATAAATTACTTGCACATTCACGGTATCCAAAACATAATAATAGGGTTGTTAGCAGAATTTTCGCCGCTTTAACACATTATGTGAGTAATTTAGGAGATTTGGAAATGAACGATGAGCATTCCTATCCGAATAATTTAATTGATACTACCGATTGTCTCGAAGCCGTTGGCGTTTTCAGGGCGTGGAAAAACTTCTTATTTGTAATTATTGTTCTGTGTTTTTTGCTGTTGCAGATTTCATTCTGGTTTGTAAACACCGGTTTTGTAAAAGCCGATGACCGGCAGAATAATATTGAACCGGCAGTCGAAGTTGTTGAGGAAAAAAGCAAAATCGAAGAAGCCGCAAAACAGGTCGTATCGGAAAAGCCTGGGGAGCAACAAGACAATGCAACTGAGCAGCCGCAGCAAGCTGAATCTGATATTGTCCAGCAGTCCCTGTCGCAAAATGAAAAACCGCTCTTCAGAATAAAACTTAAGTATTTGACACGCCTTGTTAATATCTTAAATCATATTCTCATTCCAGCATCGGTCCTGTACTGCCTGACTTTAATATTCTCATTAAAGGTTTCACTTGCCGGAAGACTCGGCGGAATAAACCATATCTCGCGGGCATTTTTCCTTTCATTGGTTGCTGTTGTCTTACTGTTTCCATGGCAGAAATTTTTTGTCGGTATGGCTGTTGGGGTAATTTATACGCCGTCTGAATTGTTAGCTGCCCATGAAAAAGTGCAATCTGCCGCTATGTTCAGAATGGCCATTTACTATTTACGCTACGTTGGGTTATGGCTGGTGACACTACTGTTTTTCATCTTTGCACAGATTAGAAGTTCGCGATGGGCGAAATCCATTCTCAAAAGGCTTGAGGTAATATAAATCAGGCCGTCTCAAGCTTGACAGGTAGAGTATCAGCTTCTTTTTGTTTTGCTAAAACTTCCGCACTTAGCTGACGATGAACCTTGCGGGAACTTATGATGCCAACATATTTATTGTTCTCTTGCGATTCTACAACCGGTACGAAATCTATATTGAGCTTGCCCATCTTTTTAAATGCTTCCGACAAATCTACATCCTGCGGTATCCGGGCAATCACAGGCTCCATAATATCAAGTGCTACAAGCCAGTCGTTCACCTCCTGTGTGGCAAATGTATTTTTTATGCCGTATAATGTTATTGAACCGATTAACTTATTATCACTGTCTACAACGGAATAATAAAAACTTTCGGTTGTACTTACTATTTGAATCACTTCATTAAGTGACATTCCAGCTTTGATGGCCGGCGTCTTCGTGTCCATAATATCAGCAGCTTTGTATTCAGCAATGAGGTCATCTTCGGTTACATTCAAACCTACTTCACCTGCTTTTTTGACGCCGAGTTTGACAAACAACGGCCCTAATATCTCCACCACAAATGTCGTGGTCATAACGACGATGATAATTGCGTGTCCTGTTTGCCCCGTAAACATCTTACTCGATATGATTGCAAGACCTATCGCAACGCCGGCCTGACTTAACAAACAAATTCCGAGATATTTCCTTACAGTATCAGCTGCTTTTGCCTGTCTTGCCCCGAACCACGAGCCTATAATTTTACCGCTTGTTCTTCCAACAAGATAAACCGCAACTATCCCCAGCATCCAGCCGGTTATTTCGTTTATCACAATATGAGCACCTGCCAATACGAAAAACAAAACGTAAATCGGCGGTGAGAACTTCTCTATAAGACCAAAAGTGCCTTTCCTTTGCCGTGGTGCGAGATTTGCAACCGTCATTCCCAGTACCATCGCTGCCAAAATCGACCCCAAATGTAATGCTGTTGAGATACCTATGACAAGCAAAACCGCCGATAGCGTAAAAACAAGTGCCTTGTCCTGCTCCTTTATCCGTTTAAGAATAAGGCTAAGCAGCCATCCCGCCAATATCCCCAGGAATACAGAACCGATAATTTCAAGAACAGCCCCTAACATATTGCCCAATATCGAACCGCTACCCTCGCCTAAAAATGCTGTTGCTATACTTGATGCCAGTCCATAAAGCAAAAGTGCAAGACAATCATCCAACGCCACAATCGCAAGAAGCGTTGAAGTCAAAGGCCCCCTCGTCTTGTATTCCCACAAAACATTCACCGTCGCCGCCGGTGCTGTCGCCGATGCTATCGCCCCCAATACAAGCCCCATCGCTACTGATGTATTGATATCGCCGGTAAAATACCATACACTGATACCGCTGAGAGCACCTACAAGAATAAAAGCGGCTATACCTTCTGAACACAGGATAATGAAAAACTGCCTGCCGTACTTCTTGAATATATCCCGCTTGAGTTCACCGCCTATCATAAAGCCGATGATACCCAAAGCGAAGATACTGAACGACGAAAGAGTTTCGACGATTTCGTGGCTTAAAAGATTAAATCCTGATTGGCCGATAATCAGACCGATGACTACATAACCGACAATTTGAGGGATGCGAAGCTTTTGGAACAGCTTAGCCCCTACGGTGCCGCAAAAAGTTGCAATACCGATTAACAGAAGAATGTTAAATCCTTCACCATGGTCAAACATATTCAGCAGTATTACATCCATTGTTACATACTCTTAATATAGCAATAAAGGCAAAAATTCTATCTAAAGTGGGATAAAACTCTTTAACCAGGATACCGCTAATATCCTAAAAACGGTTTATCCTAACCCCGAAATTTATCTTGTCAACCGGCTTTTCTATAAAACATTTAGGCCACTATCATCGATTTTGCAATTTCCAGGGCTTTATCTTTACCGAAAAGCTGCCTGGTAAGTTCAAGTGCAAACTCTATCGCTGTCCCCGGCCCGCGACTTGTCACGCAATTGCCGTCAACTACAACTCTTGATTCTGCCTGCCCGCTGTTTGGCAGCTTATCAGTAAATGCCGGATGACATGTCGCCTTTTTACCTTTTAGCAAGCCGTGATGGGCCAAAACTACCGCAGGCGAGGCACAAATCGCTGTGTACAACCGGTTTTCATGCTGCTGTTTCTTTAACATCTCAACAAGTTCCTTATTGTCACGAAGATGCTCAGCTCCCGGCATTCCTCCCGGAAGAGCAATTAAATCGAAAGTTTTGCCCACACAATCGTTGATAAGTGTATCAGCTACAAGCCTGACACCGCGTGAGGCTGTAACCTCCAGACCATCAACCGAGGCAGCCGTAACCTCTGCTCCTGCCCGTCTCAATACATCAATTATACAAACCGATTCTATCTCCTCTATTCCATCTGCAATTGCAACTAACACGGTTTTGGCCATCTCAAAATCCCTTAAATGAAGTATTTAACCCTTTATTTATACGCAGGTTATAACAGTTATAACTCTTGTGATTATCCATTAAATTCCTTTACTTTTAAAGAAATAAATGATATAATACAATTACAGCTTCAGAGCCAGTTTCTTTCGGAGGAGACGCTCTATAAAAATCAATAGGAGATTTGCGATGAGAAAAATATCGGGCTGTAGGTATGTACTTCTGGCGGTTTTGTTTACGTTAAGTTTAACCTGTGCTAATACATTTGCTACGTGGACTCCTATATGGAGTGACGAATTTGACGGCACATTGCTTGACTTGGCTAAATGGCAGGTTTTTACCGAAGTGGATTGGTCTGATGGTGGTGAAACTTGTTGGTATGCACCGCATAATATTGAGGTTTCCGGTGGGACGTTAAAGTTATACAACCAGGAAGAATCCTATAATGGTGGCCAGTGGACCGGTGCACATATAGACGCCTTGTATTATCCTCAGTACAAATATTTAGAGGCAAGAATCAGGCATTCTGCACCCAATACATATATATGGGCAACATGGTGGACTGTTGGCTGGACGGGCAGTACCTGGCAATGGCCGCCGGAATTTGATATTTGTGAATTTCAGGGCGATGGAACCAATAGAGACCCGGGGCAATGGTATCACTGGGGCAGTGGCGGTGGTGATTATGACGGAAGCGGTACCGGTATGAACGAGAGCGAATGGCATACTTACGGCGTATATTGGAGCGAAACCCGAAGCCCTGTTTTTTATGTCGACGGCATTATATCATCGGTACCTGGCGGCGATGCGACAGTTGCTCATATGGCAGCCAAATTAAAATTGACTACCTCTCCTACTCTTGGCGAGTGTTATAGCGGCTGTCCTTTAGCTACTATGGAGGTAGATTATGTGCGTGTATACGATTCTCCGCCGCCGCAACCGGCAGTTCCAACTAACCTGGCATTAAATAAACCTGCTACCGCTTCATCAGAGGAAGATTCCGGGTTTGGGCCTCAAAATGCAGTGGACGGCATTGATGAATCACGCTGGGCCTCTTTATGGAGTAGCACCCACGAGTGGATTAGCGTGGATTTAGGGAAAGCATATCCTGTTGATAAAGTTAAAATCCACTGGCAATATGCTTCTGCTAAAGAATATAAAGTACAGGTTGCCGATGCTCCAAGCGGTCCATGGACTGATTGCGTCCACATTACAAATAATACTGCTCACGACCACTGGGCAATTCACGAATTTCCAGCCCAAACCGGCCGTTACGTCAGAGTTTATTGCATCCTGAGAACAACTATATGGGGCTACTCTATATTTGAACTGGAAGTTTATCAGGATTGTGAAGGTGCCGACATAGACAATAGCGGTATTGTCGACATGAGTGACCTTGAGATACTTTCTGATTATTGGCTGTATACTAATTGCGATTTGTATGACGATTGCGAAGGCGCAGACCTTTATGATGACAACACAGTAGATTTCTCTGATTTTGCAATATTAGCTGAACATTGGTTATGTAACGGCTGCTCCGGACCGTAACATCTCCAGCTTCTGTTCATAAAATACTCTCTGTTTAGAGACAGCAGTTTATCGAAGGATATGATACTCCTCAAACACTGGCTGCGGAAAATGTTTAGTGGCTTTTAGTTGTTTTGGCGGGTTGTTCAGAGAGCTTTCGCAGCCGTCCATTAAGTCGCTTTACTGCCTCGGCATTACGATTTTGGAGAGCTTTGAGACGTTGCGTAGTATCAGCAATCTGGCTTTGCAGGTTTTTTACCTCTAAGCTTGAATTGCTAAGCAGGCTCTGAGCATGCTCAAGTTCCGCTTTGGAACTGGCCAACCGGTTTTCAAGAGTTTTTACTTTTTGGTCGGCTTGTGCGAAATCATTACTTACTTTTTGGATAGTTGCTTTTGCCAGGCCAAGTTTTTCTATCTGATTTTCACGATCCATATAGAGACCGAAGCAGATAAAAGAAGTTATAACAACAAATATCATAAAACATGCGGTAACAATTTGCCAAATGCGCTTGGCCTTGACCTGTTCAGTTATAATTCCCAAAAGGATTTCGCCGTCTTGGACGATTTGGTTCATATCCAACTCTTCTTCGCCTTTTTCAGTATCATCGACAAGCTCCTGTAATTCAGCGATGATTTCAGGTCTTTGCAAGCCAAGAATCAACTCTTCAAGATGCAAAACCTGCTCGGTTTTCTGTAAAGCTATTTCGTTAGTATCTGTTTTCATTATGGACCAACCCATGAAACTGTAAGAGTTTGTGTGGCGTTATAGGTACCTGCATCAGCAACATCGTCGGCGGCATTGGAAGCTCTGGCGTACAATGTGACATTAACATATTCGTCACCAGAGTAGTACGTTACAGCTGCCGCGCTGCTCAGGAAAGTATCGTAGGCCGTCCAGTCCACTGCAGAACCGCCTGTGGCGCTGACTCCGTCACCATCGAATTCCAGCTTATATTCTGTAACGAGCGTGTCGGTACCATTTGACAACTGGGCTGTTGTGGTGTTGTCGGCAGTGATATTCGCATTCCCGTTCGTGTGCAGTTCAGCCAATTGGCTGGCGCTGGGGTTGCTGTTTTGGGCAGTGATGTTTGAGATAGCGATAGCAGGGAAGTCGTCAACCCACTCCATGACGGTTGTTGCTGAGACAGTAAAGCTCCAGACATCACCGGTTCTTGTGCCATCGTCATTTTTCTCATCGATACGCCAATAGTAGGTCGTATCGACCACCATTGTGCCTGGGTCAAAGGTCGTGCCAGCCTGGTTTCCCTGAAATTCAGTGGCATCCGGCGTTGAGTCAGTTCCGAAGTACACATCGTGTGAAGTCGCACCAGAACCAGCCGTCCAGCTCAAATTATCAGTTGTGCTTGCATCTGTCGCCTCATTCGTCGGACTGGGGTTACTGGCCTTTCCGGGCATAACAACAGCGGAGACGTCATCAAAGAAACTGGTGCCTTGCTTGAAATGAGCCACTTCAAATCTGACACTGGCACACTCAGCAGGAATCACACCGGAAACCTCACCATAGGTCCAGTCTATAGGTGCTTCATTGGTTATTAGAACTTCATCAACGCTGATATTAAAATTATTAGCGTGCCTGTAAATGATTTTCAGGGCAGCAACCGGGTCAGTTCCTGTGGCTTTGGCATAGCCTGTAAATTTTACCATTGACCCTATATCTGCACCTAACTCGGCTAAACTAAACTCCTGATAAGCACCTGCACAGCAATTCCAATTAGAGAGGCTGCCGCTAAATTCAGCAGATTTGGCACCGCTATAATATTCGACCGCACTTATGGCATAGGAAGACTGCGCACCGTCCCATGTAGTCCAGCCGGTAAAGTCAGTAGCATCCTCAAAGCCCGGGTTGACCAGCAAGTTTGCTGCCTGAGTGGTTGTAGGCAGGGCCAGAGCCAGTGCTAAAACAAAAGAAGTTAAAAAAGATAGTCGTCTACACATAACGCTCACTCATTCATATATAAAAGTTCACGTTCATTATCACCGAGTAAATTATTGGAGTGTGACAAATCTTCCGACACGTCGGGACTGGTTTCGTGTGAGAGATTGCCTGGTAGCTCTTGCCCGTCAAGCAGAGCAATGGCCTCGTTTAGACACTGAATTTCCTCGCCTTCACTATGCGCATGCTGAGAATTATACCGCACATCGAATAAGGTGGCCACATCGCGCAATTTCTCGGTTTCCAGGGTTTCATCTATCAACTTATGGCGGTTAGAAAGGAGGATTTCTCCTTCATTCATCAGCCGTGGAGTAATGAATATCATCACTTCCTTTTTCACTATGGTATTTTCTTTACTTTTGAAAAGACCGCCTATAAGAGGAATGTCGCTGAGCAGAGGCACGCGTTTGTTATCACTTTGTTCTTTAGTTTCAACAAGACCGCCTATGACTACCGCATCACCTAATTTTACTCTGACGCGAGTGTTGGCTTTGCGGCATCGGATTATCGGCAGGTCTCCTGACCTGTTCCCAGCTATCTCATTCTGACGAGCAACCACATCGCTTATCTCGGTGAGAATGTCAACAGTAACGTCGTTATCGTCGCCTATATGTGGCGTTATTTCCAGGAACACACCGGACTTTATTATCTGAAGTTCTGTTCGTAGCGAACCGCCGTAGTCGAGGTCTCTGGCAATGGTGAAGTATTCATCGAGAGATATATCTATAGTAGCTTTTTCCCCGTTGAGGGTGGCTACCCGAGGACGGGACCTTATACTGGCCTTATTTTCGCCGACCAGCGCCCGAAGAGTCATGCCCAACTCGGTTAGATTACTTGCTGCCACACTTGCATAGCTTGCTATGCCAGTAAAAGCTCCGACACCGCCCGTCATACTGAGAGAGTTGTGGCGGCCAGAGTATTCCCAATCTATACCGAATTCATCACTGGAGTCCTCCCAAATATCTACAACGAGCACCTCCAGCATTATCTGCTGGCGTGGAATGTCCAGTTTGTGAACAATTTCCATAATGTGTTTTGCAATCTCTGGTACTGCGTAGACAAAAACCTCGTTCTCTCTTTCTCCGCTGGTTACATACTTCTGAATAGCTTTCGGAAGAGAGGACTGTAGATGCGTTGCTGTTATGTATTTCAAGTAGAGCCGTTTCGAGGTCATGGTTTCAAGAGCACTTGGGCAGGCTGGATCGCCACAGCTGACAAGATAGAACTTTTCTTTTTTTTGATAAATGAAAAGTCCCTGTCCTGCCACGAGTTCCTCAAGACATTCTTTTAATGGCTTACCCGAACCGGCATCAAGTGAAACGAGTGGGTCGGATACATGTGGACAAGTAGCTATGATGGTGCCGGTTTCTATTGATATATCGCGGAAGACCTGAGTCAGCGGCACATCAACCCACACATTATTGACCATTATTGCTTCGTTAGAGACGACGCTGCCAATGTTAAGTTCGCATGCGACGGTAGGATAACAAAACAGCACTGCCAGCAATACGAACAGTCTCGCTACTGAAGTTTTACCTTGTTTTTCTCTGTGCATTAACAAACCCACATTTATTCTTGCTTATTTGCGATAACACGAATATGTTCATCAACCACAATACAAACTGCGACTTTATACTGTTCAGGATTATTTTTTTCTTGATTTGTTAAACCAGAACGTTCCGTTTCAACGTGAATAGTCCAGTTGTATTGTCCAGGTTGAGCATCAGAAGGTATTTTGACCACACAAGTCGTGGAACGTTGTGTTTTGGGAGCAAGGGTAAAATCAGCTGTTTTCAGTTCCAGCCAATCTTTATGCGACCCATCGCCTTCAACTCGGCAATTAGTAACAATGGTACCTAAACTCTGGTTGGTAACCTGAAATCTCGCAGCGGTCAGACGTCCGGGATTTAATTTCAACTCGATGTGTTGTGGTTCGATACCCAGTGTCGGTGTATCTTCACTTACAAAATTCTCTGCCCATGTACATGCCATGTCCTCGCTTATTGAGAACTCCATATCCCTGGTCATTTTGCGTTTATATTTCGAATCGGAAGCAAAGAACGTGCGAAGTTTGTATTGCCCAGCCGGTAACGGTTGAGCCATCACGCCGGTAAACCAGCGGCTGTCACCGGGTAAAACACGTCTGCGGTTTGAGTGCAGCGGAATAGTAGCTATTCTGCGCCAGCTTCCAGCAGAATAAAGGTATGCCTTGCCTCTCGCCAGAAAAGATACCAATCCATCATTTTTCAGTTCCGCTTCGATTTTTAATACCTGCTTTTTTCTAATCTCTTCAGGAACCTGCTCAGGCGTGTCTTCTGTTGGAAGATTACCGGATATGTCAAATTCAGGGAGAACAATATTCGCATCAATAACACTTCCGCGTTCGATATAGTTTCTTCGTGCCACGTGTATAAATACACCTGATGCGGTTTGCAGTTTAACCTGTACACCCTTTTCGTCCTCTTCGGATTTGCCCAGCCTAACCATAACAGCTGCCCAATAATCACCATCGGCATTTATCGGGGCTGTTACCGTCGCTTTCATTTTTCGGGATTCGCCCGGCTCAAGAACAATTTCATCATTCTCAAAGCTGAACCAGTCAGCGGCAGAGCGACTATGTTTATATTCTTCGCCGAAAGAAAGTTGTCCATCATCAGAAACCGCAAAATCAAGTATGTCCAGCCTGACGTTGCAGGCCTGAGTCTGAGGCCCTCTGTTGTTATTTGTCAGCGTAATAAAGAAGGTCGTTTTTTTGCCCGGTTTGACCTCAACCCTCTGCTGAAGGGGACTGACTGCCAAACCGGCAAAGACTTCTAACGGCAAAATAAAAAAGAACAGGGCAATCAACCCTGCTCCTCCGAAGCTGCATGTACATGAATTCCCTTTCATAATTTTCCCTTTTATCCAATTAAATATAAATATTATTTGGTTCTTTACCCTGATTAAACATTGGCTCAATTAATTATCACTTACCCAGGTAGCGGTAATGGTTTGTATCGCTGTGTAATCGCCGGAATCCGAGACCTCATCAGCGGCGTTACTTGCTTCTACATATAATGTAACCTCAACGGCACCATCGGTATTTACATGGGTTATAGCTAAAGCACTACTTAGAAAACTATCATAAAGTACATAGGAACCTACCCCACTGGTAGCTTCAGCAGCAGCAGTAGCGCCTGTGGTAGCCTCACCGTCACCATCTTCGGACATCTTATACTTCGTTACAAGAGTGTCAGTACCATCTGACAATTGAGATGCTGTTGTGTTATTCGCAGAAAGTGCTACATTACAGTTTGTCCATAATGTATACACTGAGCTGCCTTCCGGAGTATGAGCCTGTGCAGAAATTGCAGCTTCCTGCGAATCCAGGTCAATAGCGGCAAAATTTGCTCCTTCCCACTCTATAATTGAGTCAACGGTTACAGATATAGCGCATGTAGCCGAATCAGGTCCTGGGTCAGCGGCAAATAACAGTTTTGTAGTAAGAACAACTATTGCAACGCAAGCTACGCATAGCAATAAGAATTTAGCAAAACTATTCATATTTTACATCCAATTCTTTAGGCTATAATACCACCTTTTTATAAAGTGGTTTCTCATTTTCAATTATCGACTCAATTATGTTGCTACTTCTAATCAGATGTCAAATCAGGTACTTTCCGAAATTCAGCACCCCCGTATAAATCTCGGAAAACAACAGTGCTGTTAGTGTATCTCTGTACGTCATCCAGTATGGAAACCTCTTTTACTGATTCATACAACCGATATGGCTACCGATTTGTTATATTTATGGGACGTGGCAATCCTTTAGGCCCTATAACCGATAAGAGTTTTGTTCTTCTTGACTTTTATGGCCCGATTTTGATATAATAACTGCATAATGAGGAGCGGTAGATTATCAGTCATATTGCTGATAGTATATGCTTTGTCAAGTGTGCAGGAACTGGTCGCGGCTGTTCCAATGCCGGCCACTGCCACATGCAAAATATCATGTACTGTCGCGAATATTGTCGAATGGTCAAAAATATCTTTTCCAGAGATTGATCTTGGCAGCCTTACTGCCGAAAACAAACAGGCCGCCGGCGAAGCTGTCCTTACACTCTATACAAATGGCGACGTAACCATCACGGCAAATAATAATAACAGTGCAGAATTGTCATTTGGCCCACACGCACTCCTGACCGAATATAAGTTGAAATATGACGGTTCAGGAATAAAGCAAACGGGCGGTAGGCAAACTGCATGGTGTCCGTCTTGCACTTTTCTAAAAGAAGGCGCAGATATAGTACATATTCCAACCGATGGTTCTGTCGAAATTATTTTGTCAGTCGGAGCTTCGATAAAAAAAATACGCCCTGAAAACTCAGGCCGGTACAACGCCATCCAAACTCTTACAGCGTGTTGGAAATCATAGGTGGATTTTCCAACACTTCTTCGGTTTTAATATAGCCCCCAAGCTTCTCCGCAAACTTTTTAACATTAGGTATTGAGTTCTCTGTTTTATGTTTGATTAGCTGTTTCTCCAATTTTTTTGTCTTGATTTGTTCCTTAGCTATCGCATTGTTGGCCTCTATTTTGATTCTCATTATTTTTATTCCCAACTCTGCATTGATTTTTGATATCTCTTCCGTCTGAGCTTTTGATTTTTCCTCAGATTTCGCTTTGATCCTGGCAATCAACCGCCTGGTTTCAGTCTTGATTTTTGTTATCGCATCACCGAAAGCTTTTGCCTTTTCTTCTAACTGCGTTTTGGCCTGTTGTTCAACCCTGACTTTTGCATCGGACTCAGACGCCGCAATCGCCTCGGCCCTGATTCTTTCATGTGATTCGGCCACCAGCTTCTCGTTAGCTTCAGATTTAACCTTAGCGATAATACCCCGGGCTTGTGCCTTAACTTTGGCTATCGCATCTTCAGAGTCTACCTTGATTTTCGCTATCGTATCATTGTAGTTCTTCTCCCTTACCGCAGCTTCCGCCTTAATCTTAGCAATCCACTGCTTGGTTTCGGCCTTGACTTTCGCTATCGTCTCACCGAAAGCCGTTGTCTTTTCTTCTAACTGCGTTTTGGCATGTTGCTCGACCCTGACTCTTGCCTCGGCTTCTAATCTGGCCTTCTCTTCCGCTTTAATTCTGGTATCGGACTCAGACGCCGCAATCGTCTCGGCCCTGATTCTTTCCCGTGATTCAGCCGCCAGCTTCTCGTCAGCTTCCTCCTTAACCTTAGCGATAGTCTCTTCTGAATCGGATTTAATTTTAGCTATCGCATCTTCGTAAGTCTTTGATCTCTCTTGGGCCTCTGCTTTAAGAGTTGATATAACTTCATCCGCTCTCGTTTTTCCCTCTGCTAACAAGTTCCGGGCCTGTGCCTCAACCTGAGATATGCGTTTCTCATGGCTCTCTTCTTTTGATGCAGATTCCACTTTGATCTTGGCAATAGTCTCTTCTGATTCTGCCTTGGCTCTTACTTTTTCTTTAGCTATTGCTTCCTGAGTTTCTAATCTAACATTGGCTATTTCGTCTGCAGACTCTGTTTTGACACTGGCGATTGACTGCTCAGTTTCGGTCTTGATTTTTGTTATCGCATCACTGAAAGCTCTTGTTTTTTCTTCTAACTGCGTTTTGGCCTGTTGTTCGGCCCTGACTCTTGCCTCGGCTTCTAATCTGGCCTTCTCTTCCGTTTTAATTCTGGCATCGGACTCAGACGTTGCTATTGCCTCAACTCTGACTCTTTCCTGTGATTCAGCCGCCAGCTTCTCGTCAGTTTCCGCCCTAACCTTAGCGATAATACCCCTGGCTTGTGCCTTAATTTTGGCTATCGCATCTTCGTAAGTCTTTGACCTTTCTTGAGCCTCTGCTTTAAGAACCGATACAGCTTCGTCCGCTTTTGTCCTTTCTTCTGATAACGAGTTCCGGGCCTGTTCCTCAACTTGAGATATGCGTTTCTCATAACTCACTTCTTTTGATGCAGATTCCGAATTGTTCCTGGCAATAGTCTCTTCTGTCTCCGCCTTGATTTTCGCTATCGTTTCACCGAAAGCTCTTGCCTTTTCTTCTAACTGCGTTTTAGCCTGTTGCTCGACCCTGACTCTTGCCTCTGCTTCTAATCTGGCCCTCTCTTCTGTTTTAGTTCTGGCATTGTATTCAGCTGCCAGCTTCTCGTCAGCTTTCGCCTTAACCTTAGCGATAGTATCTTGAGCTTCATCCTTAACTTTGGCTATCGTATCTTCAGAGTCTACCTTGATTTTGGCTATCGTATCTTCGTAAGTCTTTGACCTTTCTTGATCCTCTGCTTTGAGAGCCGATACAGCTTTGTCCGTTCTTGTCCTTTCTTCTGCTAACGAGTTCCGGGCTTGTGCCTCAACTCGAGATATGCGTTTCTCATAGTCCTTTTCTTTTGATGCAGATTCCGCCTTGTTCCTGGCAGTAATCTCTTCCGTCTCTGCCTTGATTTTTGCTATTGTATCATTGTAGTTCTTCTCCCTTGCCGCAACTTCCGATTTGATATTGGTAACAGTCTCTTCTGATTCTGTCTTGGCTCTTACTTTTTCTTTGGATATCGTTTCTTCAGAGTCCATCTTGATTCTGGCTATCGTTTCTTTGTAAGCGTTTGACTTTTCTTGAGCCTCTGCTTTGAGAGCCGATACAGCTTTATCCGCTCTTGCCTTTTCTTCTAACTGCGTTTTGGCATGTTGCTCGGCCCTGACTCTTGCCTCGGCTTCTAATCTGGCTCTCTCTTCTGCTTTAGTTCTGGCTTTGGATTCAGACGCCGCTATCGCCTCGGCCCTGATTCTTTCCCGTGATTCAGCTGCCAGCTTCTCATCAGCTTCTGCCTTAACCTTAGCGATAATACCACGGGCTTGTGTCTTAACTTTCACTATCGCATCTTCAGAGCCTATCTTGATTCTGGCTATCGTCTCTTCGTAAGCGTTTGACCTTTTTTGGGCCTCCGCTTTAAGAGCCGATACAGCTTTATCCGCTCTTGTTTTTTCTTCTGCTAACGAGTTCCTGGCCTGTGCCTCAACCTGAGATATGCGTTTCTCGTAGTTCTTTTCTTTTGATACAGATTCCGCTTTGTTCCTGGTAATAATCTCTTCTGATTCTGTCTTGGCTCTTACTTTTTCTTTGTCTATCTCTTTCTGAGCTTCTAATCTAACATTGGCTATTTCGTCTGCAGAATCTGTTTTGATCCTGGCAATAGTCTCTTCCGTCTCCGCCGTAATTTTAGCTATTGTATCATCGTAGCTCTTCTCCTTTGCCGCAGCTTCCGCCTTAATTTTAGCTATTGACTGCCCGGTTTCGGTCTTGATTTTCGCTATGATTTCACTATATGATTTCTCCTTTTCCGATGCAGTAGATTTGATCCTGGCGATAGCTCTTTTCGCTCCAGTCTTGACTCGCGCTATCCTCTTGGATTTGGCGTCGATTTTTGCCTTTAGCTTAGTTTCAACTTCAGCTCTTTTTTTTGTCTCGGCCTGTACAGCAGATTCAGCCTTAAATCTCGCCTGTGTTTCAGCCCTGAGTTTTTCCTCCGTCTGCAATCTGGCTTGGCATTCTACCTTCAGGCTTTCTTCAGTTTTCGCTATCGTCTCACCGAAAGCTTTTGCATTTTCTTCTAACTGCGTTTTGGCCTGTTGCTCGGCCCTGACTCTTGCCTCGGCTTCTAATCTGGCCTTCTCTTCCGCTTTAATTATGGTATCGGACTCAGACGCCGCAATCGTCTCGGCCCTGATTCTTTCCCGTGATTCAGCCGCCAGCTTCTCATCAGCTTCCGCCTTAACCTTAGCGACAATCTCTTCTGACTCGGACTTAACTTTGGATATCGTTTCTTCAGAGTCTACCTTGATTTTGGCTATCGCATCTTCGTAAGCCTTTGACTTTTCTTGAGCTTCTGCTTTAAGAGTTGATACAGCTTTATTCGCCCTTGTCCTTTCTTCTGCTAACGAGTTCCTGGCCCGTGCCTCAACTTGAGATATGCGTTTCTCGTAGTCCTCTTTTTTTGATGCAGATTTCGCCTTGTTCCTGGTAGTAATCTCTTCCGTCTCTGCCTTGATTTTTGCTATTGTATCATTGTAGTTCTTCTCCCTTGCCGCAACTTCCGATTTGATATTGGTAACAGTCTCTTCTGATTCTTTCCTGGCTCTTACTTTTTCTTTGGCTATCGCATCTTCAGAGCCTATCTTGATTCTGGCTATCGTCTCTTCGTAAGCGTTTGACCTTTTTTGGGCCTCCGCTTTAAGAGCCGATACAGCTTTATCCGCTCTTGTTTTTTCTTCTGCTAACGAGTTCCGGGCTTGTGCCTCAACCTGAGATATGCGTTTCTCGTAGTTCTCTTCTTTTGCAGCAGCTTCCGCCTTAACCTTAGCGACGGCCTCTTCTGACTCGGACTTAACTTTGGATATCGTTTCTTCAGAGTCTACCTTGATTCTGGCTATCGCATCTTCGTAAGCCTTTAACCTTTCTTGAGCTTCTGCTTTAAGAGCCGATACAGCTTTGTCCGTTCTTGTCCTTTCTTCTGCTAACGAGTTCCTGGCTTGTGCCTCAACTTGAAATATGCGTTTCTCATGGCTCTCTTCTTTTGATGCAGCTTCCGCCTTGATCTTAGCGATCGACTGCTCGGTTTCGGTCTTGATTTTCGCTATGATTTTACTATACACTCTCTCCTTCTTGTCAGCCTTCGACTTAATCTGGGCAATGGCCCTTTTAGTATCAGCATTCATTCCGGCGACTTGTGTTTTTTCGACCCTTGCTTTGGCTATTGCTTTTGCCAATAACTTTGCGGTTTGCGGCTTGATTTCTAATGGAGCCATAACCATCTTTCAGGACAGCAGAGATTTATCCAAAATTTTTGTTACAATTGTAATTGCATCGCTAATCCTGATACGTTGGCGGAATTGCCTAAAACAGCGTTTTCAGTAGCATTAGATGCGTCCAGGCACCAGGAGGTTTTTAGTAAAAACAGTGCTAAGCGACATATTGCACCAATTCCGATTAATAATTACGCTCTAATGCGAGGGTAAGAGCCTTTATACAAACAATTCCCTTAAACGCGCATTTTATTACCCTAAAGGGTATTACACTTTTCTATTCTTCGGCATTTTACTACAAAAACTACATGTCTTTCCAAGTCCTGATGCAATTCCAATATTAAGAGCCTATTCGAGTAACAGAGTCGTTATGAGGCCGAGCGAAAAGTTCGAGGCCAAGGCGGAAGGGACAAAATCGCCGCAGGCGTAGCCGGAACAGGATTTGAGATATTTCTCAAATCCTGTTGTTCTATAATCGCTTTTTGATGAACGCTCTGCCCGAAGCTGTTTTAAGATACTTTTCGAATTCCAGAGCTTTTCCCTTATCAGTAAAAACAACAGCAGTCTTCGTTTCCTGTCAAGCAGGGAACGCAGAATGGAGGCGGGGGGATTCGAACCCCC
>CBDVDM010000030.1:0-19564 GCA_965372745.1 uncultured bacterium | reverse complement strand
TCTCCTTAAAAACATATGTTCCTTAGTTCAACAAACGATTGTTGAAGGCAAAAACCGCAAAACCAAAATTATATGTAGAAGCAGATATAATGTCAAACAGATAGTGCAAAATAGTGTGATCAATCTTGTTTATATAAAAAAATTGGGCAACAAGCCTGACAAAATGACGAAGTTGTATAGCAAATAAGATTTTACACAGAAGTAATACGCCCGGGTGGACGATTATCGAACTGCGGTATCTGTCCATCCTGTGACTTTTAACCTGTCAATTGTAGCGTAATACGTTTATTGGTCTAAACTTAACTTATGTGATTATACAAGTAGCTCCAGCCATAGGCAATTCGAATATCTATGCTACTAGGAATTACTCTGTGTCATATTTTTTTTGATCCTAAGGGTTTTTTAAACTCATAAAACCAATCAACTATCTTTGATAAAATAAGCAATATAGAACTAACACCGAAAACTACTCTATAGATATATGAATTAAGCCTTTTCTTTTTATTCAAAGCATCAATTGTATAATTAATAGGCTCTTCCATTTTGTATAAAATATGGCTAACTTGCGATGAATATCCAAACGCTTTTTCCGGTGGTATCTTATTAGGATCAGGAGTTGGTATATCTGCAAAATCACGGTTAATTTCAAAATCACTTTGCGCGTTCTTTCGTACGCTATCTAATTCTTTTTCTATTGAGTTGCAATATGGATTGGGTTTCAGGTTATACTGCTCTTCTGTATTCAGAACAATTTCAATCATGTGAACTATTTCATCACAGTCATTGTTAAATTCTTTTAGCCAACAATACCGGACTTCAGGCGACTGCCATGTATACACGGATTTAGCGTTAATATTATCAGGAAGTGAATCATTATTCAAAAGAGCTCTCGTCATTGCTGCTTCATTTTTTATCGAAATACCGCGGCTAATCTGTACATGAACATTGTTTGTCTCCTTAATTAGTCGCTTGAAATCATCTGTTGCATGGTTCATTTTCTCAGTTAAACCCCACTGAAGCACCCATGCTGCAAAAACAACTATAATCGCAACAGTCTCAAACAACAATCTTATATGCCTGTTGCGTATTTTCTTCTCTTCTTTTGATCTTTTTCTTTTTAAATTCATACGTGATCAAAAAACATCTCACTTCTAAGAGAGGCTTTTGAACTCACTTTCAATCATTTTCAGATGGTGAAACGGTACTATAAACAAGGAGTACAAAATTTTTCGAACTTGCACAACCCTATTAAAAACAGTATGTTACGCTAAAATTACCGCAAATTATTTTCCAAAAACTTAAACGCTCCCTTTGTTTTCGAACTCAAAGCCTAATGGCGTAAGTCTATATGTATATTTAGGTTATCATTTAGATATAACATTTGAAAAGAACCCAACCGTTTTTTAAATACGCCCGGCAGGATTCGAACCTGCGACCTCCGGTTTAGGAAACCGGCGCTCTATCCTACTGAGCTACGAGCGCTTCAATTGACGGGAACTCACATAATTTACCTGATTTTTACAAAAATCCAAAGCGGGCGATGGGATTCGAACCCACGACATTCAGCTTGGGAAGCTGACATTCTACCACTGAATTACGCCCGCACGCCCTGATAAAGTTATATGGTTTGTACGGCTTATTGTCAAGAATATGTCCTGGGATATCGCGTTACATTTCGGTTGAAATTTGGAACAATACTTTGTATCCTTAATTAAGGCGTAAGAGCCTGATAAAAACATGGATGACAGGAGGATATCCAGGGATGGCAATTTTGGTTGGAATTGATGAAGCAGGTTTCGGCCCGATTCTTGGACCATTAACGGTTTCATCAGCTATTCTTTCAGTCCATCATGATCTCCTTGATTGTGATTTGTGGCAGAAACTGCAAAAAAGTGTTGCCAATAGAAGAAAGCATCTTGCAGGCCGGCTGCTAATCTGCGACAGCAAAAAAGCATATAGTAAATCTTTAGGCATCAAGCATCTCCGGCGAACCGTTCTGGCTTGTCTGCAATGTCTTGGCCAAAGGCCTCAAACTTTAAATGAACTTTTACAGATGCTTTGTCCTGACTGCTGTGAGCGTTTGAGTAACTATCCGTGGTATCAGGAAATCTGCGAACATCGCATTTCGACTGACATAGCTGATATTGAGATAGCATCTTCAGTCTTTGTTGATGATTTGAAATCGAATGGCGTCAGCCTGCTCAGACTTGAGAGTTGTTGTCTGGATGTCGAACATTACAACAAGATGGTAAGCAGTGTTAAGAACAAGGCAAATGTTCTTTTCAGTGCAACTTCATCACTTATTCAGCAGGCCTACAATAGATTCGACAGTGACGATATTCAGATAGTTGTCGACCGGCAGGGCGGCAGGGTGCATTACCGCAAGAACCTGTTGCGGATGTTTCCCGATATGGAATTGACGATTTTGCGGGAAACGCCTGCAAACAGCAGCTATAAGTTGGAGTCGAACGGCAGAAAAATGAGGCTGCATTTTGTAGTTGGTGCGGAGGACCGTTTTCTGCCGGTAGCCCTTGCATCAATGATAAGTAAATATCTTAGAGAGTTGCTTGTCCATAATATAAACCGATATTTCATTAATTTGCATAATGACTTAAAACCGACAGCCGGATACTGGAAGGATGGCTCGAGATTTATCAAAGACGTAAAAACAAATATTCCCCACTTGAATATTGATATGAATCAGCTGGTTCGCTGCCGTTAAAGCCTGCTGTTTAACCTTAAAATACAGAGCATTGAAAAAGCGGAAGAAGTTAAAAGAACCAATTATTTCCCGATGACGCTGTAAAAAATAATAGGCGGCGGTGGGATTCGAACCCACGAATAACGGTTTTGCAAACCGTCGCCTTAGGCCACTTGGCTACGCCGCCGGAAATCGGCATTGTAGCAGAAATCACGTGTTCTTCAAGCAAATTTTAGGAAGGTTGGCAAGCTGGAGATTGTCAGCTAATCGTTCTTGCCGTAAAGCCATGTTGAATCGGCGAATTCATAGCTCAATATCTCGTCGGATTTGAAGAATAAATTTATCTCTCGTTTTGCCGACTCGGGACTGTCCGAGCCGTGAATAAGGTTGTATCCCCTGGATGCACTAAAGTCGCCGCGAATAGTACCGGGCTCAGCGGCATATCCGAAAGTCGCCCCCATCATTTTGCGTGTTATATCTATGACCCCTTCAGTTTCCAAAACCATTGCCATTACAGGTACTGAAGAGAGATATTTGACTACACCTTCGAAAAAGGGTTTGTCCTTATGGATGAAATAGTGCTGGCGGGCAAGGTCTTCGGAAATTCGCATAAATTTAGCAGCTACAAGTTTTAACCCTTTTTTCTCGAATCTGCTGATAATCTCGCCAGCTAAATGCCGCTGGATAGCATCCGGTTTAATAATTATTAGTGTACGCTCTTTCGCTGACATATCCGGACAATGCTCCTATATCGTATGTGGAGGAACCCCAAAAACAAAATTTAAGTTCAGAACTTATGTTCCCTTAGGCACTATGTAGATTTCGACCCGTCTGTTTTGAGGGTTGCCTTTTTGATTGGGTTTATTTGGTTCTATTGGTCGATACTCACCAAATCCCCTTATGCTTAGTCTTTCGGAAACAATCTTATTTTTTGTCATTACATTGAGAACGGCGATGGCTCGATGGGCTGACAGGTGCCAATTAGACGGATGCTTCTCGCGGGTCTCCGGTTTGCCTATACGCAAATCGTCGGTGTGGCCCGCAATTATTATATCAAAACTCTTTCCCTGTTCGGTATTAAGGATCCTGCAAAAAGCCTCGACAGCACTTCGTGCTACAGGAACTACCGTGTCACTGCCTTTTTCAAAAAGCAAATCACTATTGAATTTAACAACACCACGATTTGACTCGAACGTAACCATTCCCTCGGATTCGGCAAAATCTTCTAACATTGTACTAAGCTCAACAGGTAAGGCACCGCCGCCTGAAAGCAACTGCTGCTGCATCAAGTTAATCAATTCCCTTTTCTTTGCAATGTCCTCTTCAAGAGCGGTAACTGTTTGCTTTAGAGCCTCGGTTTCGGTCCCTGTGATACTATCGGCAGTTTGAATTTTTCTTTGGAGCTGGTCGATGGTCAACTTGTTAGTTTGGATCTCGCTTTCCAGCTTTTCGATTCTTGTACGTTGTGTGGCGTTTTGGATTCTAAGATTATTTTCCTGCACACAGCCTGTTACTAATACAACACATACACAGAGAGCCACTAATGCTGAAACTTTAACAGTTTGCATAGTTCCATCCTTTCCAAAAAACGCTATGACAGATTAATTTCCCTTTTAATCCACAGTAAAGTGCCTAACTTGTTTTTATAAGGCTTTGCTATATAACCCGCATAGCTTTTAAGGCACCATTGTAAATAGAGCCTATTTCCAATATCTCGTCAAGAATAAACTTTCAAAATATTACATGGTCTAAATACAGGTAAACTTTGTATTTAGCCAAGTACTTTGAGTCCCTGGTATGATACTGCATCAATCAGTTTTTTTCTTTTTCCCGAAGATTGCAAAACCGAGCACTACTAAAAGGACAATCGCTGAAGTGTATTTTACAATTGGCGGAAGCATCCAGCCGGGTTGTATAATTACAATAAAATCCAGGTCGTATGCGACAAAATCAAGAGTAATTCCTGCTGCCAATGCACAGCCGGCTACTGTCAGAATATATGTGATTGCGGTTTTAGTGCCCAGACTTTTCCAGATTGTTACAAACGATGCTGCGTTAGTCGCAGGGCCGGTCATAAGAAATACCAGGGCTGCACCCGGTGACAGGCCTTTTAGTATTAACGCTGCTGCAACTGGAACTGATGCTGTTGCACATACATATACCGGTATCCCAAGAGCCATCATAACCAGCATAGGCAGGATGCCTTTTTCAGCACCAAGCTTGTCAGCTAAGAAATCATCAGGAACTATAGAAGATATAGCAGCTGCAATGACAAGTCCGACAAATATCGCTTTACCGATGTCACGCGGCAATGTAACAAAACCATATTTTAAACCTGCAATGATTTTGTCACTTTTTTTCTCGGTGTTACAACATTGGTCAATGCGTTTTTCCGGCTTTGAAACTTCTTCTTCAGAACCTGTGACAAGATTAACGAGTGAACCGCCGATTATACCTGTCACAAATGCCGCCAGTGGTCTGAAAATTGCAAAGACAGGACCTAAAAGACTCAATGTTACAAAGATACTGTCAGCCCCTGTTTGGGGTGTAGATAATAAGAATGATACCGTAGAGCCTTTACTGGCTCCGTGTTTATGAAGTGACATTGATACAGGTATCACTCCACAGGAACAAAGCGGCAGGGGAACTCCAAAAGCCGAAGCTTTTACAAGAGGCCATATTCCTTTACCGCTAAGATGTCTTTCAACAAGCTGCTGGGAGATAAGTACAGAAAGAGAACCTGCGACAAAGAAACCGAACAAAAGATACGGCGACATCTCCGCAAGCGTTTCCCAAAAACCGACTAAAATGGACAAAAATAAATCAAACATCTATACACTCGTCACAATCCTGTCAAAGAACCTTTTTTCTCTGTGTTCCTCGTGCTCTTCGCTACCATACAATTTGACTGTTTGTGCTGTTTTATTGACTCACGGATTTCTTTGTTTATTCTGACGCTGCACCACGGCTTGCCGCACATTGTGCAATAATCGGCTTTTGGCAGCTCTTCTATGCCGGCTTCTTTGCAGGCCTGTTGATGCATTTTATAAGCTGTTTTCGGGTCAAGTGATTGAGCGAAATGTGTTTCCCAGTCAAGGCTGCTTCGCGATGTGCTGACCTTTCTGTCCTGCTCGGCTGCCCCCTTCAATCCTCGTGCGATATCAGCTGCATGGGCAGCTATTTTCGAGGCTACCACGCCGTCCCGAACATCCTTGGTGTTTGGCAGACCGAGGTGTTCCCGGGGTGTAACATAGCACAAAAATGATGCGCCGTAAAATGCCGCCGCCGTTCCTCCGATAGCTGATGTTATATGGTCATACCCCGCTGCGATATCAGTTACTAAAGGGCCTAAAACATAAAATGGCGCACCCTTACAGATTTTCTGCTGCAATTCCATGTTATATTGAATCTGGTTAAAAGGCACATGTCCAGGCCCTTCTACTATTACCTGACAGCCTTTCTCCCATGCCCTCTGGGTAAGTTCACCAAGCACCTTTAACTCCGCTATCTGCGCCTCGTCAGTTGCATCGGCAATCGCTCCCGGCCTCAATCCGTCGCCAAGAGAAAAGCATACATCATATTCTGCCAGGATATCGCACAAATCATCGAACATTTCATATAAAAGATTTTGTTTATTATGATACAGCATCCACTTAGCCAGCAATGCGCCGCCGCGGCTGACAATGCCGGCAACCCTGTTCTCTAATAAAGGCAGATGCTCCTTTAATAGCCCTGCGTGTATAGTGAAAAAGTCAACACCTTGTTTGGCCTGTTTCTCAATCACTTCGAGAATGATTTTGCTGTTTATTTCTTCAACATCTCTATCGATTATTGCCTGATAGATAGGCACTGTCCCAAACGGCATCGGGCACTGCTCGAGCAGCTTTTCTCGCGTCTGGTCGAGGTCACCGCCGGTACTCAAATCCATAATTGCATCGGCACCGACTTCGATAGCTATACGCATCTTTTCCAGTTCCGTTTCAACCGAGGAACTGGTACTGCTTGTCCCGAGATTAGCGTTTACTTTTGTTGAGACAGCTCTTCCGATACCGATCGGCCTTAAGCCTGTTTTGATATGCAGTTTATTTGCAGGGATAACCAATCGACCGCCGGCTATTTCTTTTCGAACGAGCTCGGCGTCAACATTTTCAGAACGGGCCACAAATTCAGCCTGTTCAGTTATTTGATTGTCTTTTGCAGCCTGTAATTGTGTAGACATTGTATCTTCCTCTAAAAACAAAAAAATCACTTCTGATAGGAAGTGATTTGCTTTTTAGAAACCATACCATGATTTTCAATCACTTTCCTACGCAGGTATCACCGCCGAAGCGGTTATCCTGTTCAGGTTCAAAGGGTTTTTCTCAGATTCACCTTTTGTGAACCACCCCTAGTGAACAGTTTTTATTATAGCCTGTTTCGCCCTGTGGTCAAAGACTTTTTATACATGCGATTACCTATTTTGGCACGGAATATGCGCAAAACCTCTTTGTGTATGTTATACCAACTCCACTTAAAAATTGTGCCTTAATCTGCGGTAATTTGTTTTACAAAGTTACCAAAAGATATTCAGTATCATCAGCAAATTGTATTGTTCCTTCGTACACTGCTGGAACAAACACGCAATCACCCGCATTAAAATCAGTTGTAATATTATCAGCCCCGGCTATTGAGCCGGAACCGCTTGAAATAACCAGTATCTTCATCTGTATCGGTGATAAAAGCACCTCATATCCTTTGGCCTGATGTCCCTTATCAATCTTAAAATATTCACTATCCACTAACCGACCAACCGTTGTTACTGACAGATTATCGCCGGATGAATCGAAATGTATGCTTTCCAGGGCATCTTCGATATGCAATTGCCTGCTCTTGCCGTTTGCATCTACCCTGTTCCAGTCGAAAACCCTGTACGTAGTCTCAGATGGCGTCTGAATTTCAGCTATTAGCAATCCAGCTCCTATTGCATGTACAGTTCCTGCCGGCAAAAAGTGGCATTCACCGGATTTGACCTCGATCTTTTCCAAAAGCTCTGCAATACTGCCATCTTCAATTGCTCTGGCAAACTCTTCTTTGCTCACCGATTCTTTTAGCCCTTTGTAAATCACAGCATCGGGTTCGGCTGATATAATATACCAGCATTCGGTCTTTGGGTCGCCTCTGCCCATCCGTTTGCATGTTTCAAAATCAGGATGAACCTGAACACTTAATACATCCTGTGCATCAAGCAGCTTGATTAAAAGCGGAAAGGGCGGTTTGAAATTTTCTTTGCCGGTTATCTCTTTGGGGTATTGCCTGACCACATCTCCGAGCCTTTGGCTAGCAAGGACTCCGTTTACAATTATGCTTTTATCTTCCGGCAAATCTGCCAGCTCCCAGCTTTCGCCGATTTTTTCATCAGGCAAATCCCTGCCGAAAATTTCAGCGAGCTTTTGCCCACCCCATATACGGTATTTATAAATAGGTTTGAACTTTAATGGATATAGTTTCATATCCACTATTCTAACTGGGTAATGCTCTGCTGTCCATAATGCAATGTCGGTATTTTCGCTATCAGTTTGGGAACGTCGGGCATTGAACCGACGTCCGAGCAGTTTCGGCAGGGACATGAAGATTGCGACTAAACCAGCAAGAAATCCGACTGAAGCTGGGCCACCCATACAGCCCGGCTGGCCACAGAACGGACAGATACCTCCTGTTGTTCCCCCCAGAATAGCAAACATACCACCCCACCAGGCGAAGAAACGTAGAATCCCCACCAGTAGCTTTCTAAGTAGCTTCCTGCCTTTCATATTACATACCACTACTGTATATTTCCTTTTTTGTCTTTACTAATCGTCCAGGGATTCCAGCCAATTTGACGCCAAAAGCGCAAAGTCAATAAAATCCACGGCATAATCTCTGTTTATATCGGCTCGGTCAAAGTAGTCCACCGCACGGGCCATCTCAAGAGCATTGGGATCGTTGGGGTCAATGCCCGACAGCCAATAGTTGCTCAGCTTCGTTAAATCCATCATATCGACACTCCCCTCGACGTGAATATCGCCGTCGAGTGGAACAGTGCCGAATACGACGGTGAATGGCTCACTCGATTCGTATTGGTTAGCATCATTGATATCATCAACTAATCTGTAAGTGAGCCAATACAACTCGCTTTGGAAATCGGCGCGGTATTTTACATGGGCGTGGTGAGCGATGAAAGAGCTGAGGTTAAAACGGTCGCCGGCTTCCCAAATCTGGAAACTGCCGGATGTGCTTTCGACAGCGTGAAAGTTGAAGTCAGGGCAAATATCTACACATTCTACCATTATGCGATAATCTGTATCCGGCGTACCTTCAAGCATATATTCCTCGTTTATAATTGTTCCTTCCTGTTCATACCATATTTCTGTAAAGCCGGGCTCGCCAATGCAGTAGTCTCCGTAAAGCCAGCTATAGTACAGCGGATAATACCAGTTTAACCAAGTGGCTCCGCCCGAATTGTCCGGGTCGCTGTGGCGATACATCTGTGTTCTGTTGCAGAAAAGTTTACAGTCGTCATCCGTACCCCAAGTACCGTCCGGATTGCAGCCAATCTTTATATGGTCCAATGGACAATCCGCAATGACTGCCGCCGGGTATGTAAACATCAGAATTAAAATTGTTATCAGTATATGCATTTTCATTATCGTAGCTCCTTTTTTACTTCTTTAATTTCGGCCAACCAGGTGCCGTACGAGGATTCCATAAGTTGATTTTCGGGTCAGGGTAATACCACGTTTCGTTCCAGAGATGGCTTGCTGCGTGGCCGTCCACAAATAGGTAGTTGGATTTATCGTTATGGCGATTCCATGCGACTTGTGCTTGAAGTCCATCTGGGGATTCCCACATATCGGGATGCACGTGGTCAACACCGTCATTCGATGAACCTGACTGCAATTCGCAGACAAAAATACATTGGCCAGGCCGTCGCATCCCGGTGATTGTCCGATAGCTTGAGTAAGCAGGATTGTCGAAAAAACCATTGGAGGCATAGCTTGACCAGCGATACTGCTTCCAATCATCTTCCGGAGGATTTTGCCAGTCCATGAAATTTTTCGCTTTGTCCTCAGGACAGCGAAATAGCAATGACTCCTCAACGTAATTAGTCAAGATGTACAGCCAGTATTCGTGTGGGTCCTTTTCGCGGCAGGAACTTGGCGGCAGACGATAGTCGCTGTCAATAAGATAGGCATTTAGAGCTATTCCCATCTGGCGCATATTGCTCAAGCACATAATCTTCTTTGCTTGTTGACGCACTCTGCTAAGCGCAGGCAGAAGGATACCCATCAAAAGCGAAATGATAGATATGACAACCAGCAATTCAATAAGAGTAAATGCGTCCTTTGCTGCTTGTTGGGATATTCCCCAGCGAGGATGCCGAAAAGCATCCCCGCTGAAGTTCAATGGAATTCCAGGGTCGAAAGCTCTTGCTTTCATATCAAACTTTCCTTATAATTTTTCAATTGACAGATAATTATTTGCGATAGTGCCTCAGTAATCCCAAACATCCCAAAGCCAGTAGCGAGAGTGTTGCCGGCTCAGGTATAACCTCGAATTGCATTGTGAAGTTATCAGAGGCGTCATACAGTCCGCCGGCGTCATAAGCGGAAAACATTACGCTTACAATGTCACCTATTCCCTCATCCAGCCAGAATTCAAACTCCATATGCTCGTGGAAACCCCAGGCACTTTTGTCTTCGAGCCACATCTTTTCAAGGTTAGACTCACTTCCATCCGTTGTAAGAATCGCAGTCTCATTCGGCGTGAGCATAAAGAAGTCATCTTCAAGCAAATTCGCCGATATGCCTTCACGTACTATGTAGATGTCCCAGTCGGGTACAGTTGGCTCGTCGATACTTTCAAGGTTCCAGGCACCCTGTGGGCCGTGGGCTGAATGCCAACCATTTAAATGTTGCGTACCATCAGGGTCGCCGTACCCGTTGGCCTTGCTGTACATAAAGCTGCAAGTATGGAGTTGCTTGGTGGCATCGCCCGGTTTGTATGTGGGATTGCCGTAATCATCTAAATCCGGCACTAATTTAAGGAATGGTTTAGTGCTTTCCCCGGGCTCGGTGCCCCAACTCGGCCAGTCGGGTGTGGCCGCAGAATGAATCGGCGGTAGCGAGAAAAACCACAGCTTGTTGTCGTCGGTTGGTTCTGGGTCGACAGCGCCGCTGGGTGGCGGACCCCAATCAGCCGGTCGCCAGGTCGGGTTCTTCCCGATATGAGTATGCGCCAGCGGACAATCGGCTTTTGCTGAAGCAGTGAATATAAGTGAAATTGCTACAACTACAGCTATCACTATAATTAGACTAACTGTCTTCTTAAACATGTTATTACTCCTCCATCTTATTGGAAACAACAATTTTTTGGTTGTTGAACCATTTATGGTTTCAGTTTACTTTGAACGTAATTTACTGGTTGTGTGCAGGCGCAGCATAACCCTGCAAGCTTACAACTTGAAAATATATGTGCCGCTACTATTAGAGAGCAAATGGTGGTGGGCGTGGATAGAAGGATTCAATATGGAATGTTGTTAAATTGGTGTTTGTGTGGAAGTGAACAAAGTATTGTATTTCGTTTATGGCAGGTAGTTGTAATTCCAATTCAGCGTTAAAATGAGTTAGAGCTACAAGTAGCTGATGACAGATTTGGCAGTGTGTGGGGTCAGGTAAATGGTGTTTATGGCTATGGTTTGGATGCGTAGACAGATGTAGCCTGAGTGTTAATCCCGTGGCTGTAGTCGCAAAGCAAGCCAGCGCGAGTGTAAGAACAACTTTTCGGGTAAACCAAGTCAAATCGCAACACTCCAAATTTTATGATACCTTCCTTACCTTCAACGCGCAGGGCGGGCACAGCCCCTCAAACTGGACACGCTGACGGACAATTGCAAAACCTTTATACGGACTTTTGGCCATTGGCATTGAAATCCCGGGCATACAATGCGTATCTCCGCAATTTGTACATGTAAAATGTGGATGGCATTGAGTGTCTGTGCACCTGTTCGCCAATTCAAAATGCCATGTTCTGTCCCGTAAAAAGGCCTTATGTACAATCGCTGCCTCTATAAAATTCTCCAGTGCACGATATATAGTTACCTTGTTTGGCTTGCTCCTGCCTATCTTTTCAGCAATCTGCTCGGCAGTAACAGGCCTGTCTGCGTTAAGTAATACTGCCAAAATAGCCTGGCGCGGACCGGTTCGACGAAAGCCGGCTTTGTCCAGAATTTCATCTGTTCTTTTCCTGGTATTTGTCGTCACTTATCCTGCTCCATCCCTTTTTCTTCATGCCGGTGACTGTGCAGGCCATGAACCTTACATGGTACTGCCGTCTGAATATCGGATTTCACAAATATCAGCGGAAATACGATGTCACTAATACAGCAGGGCAGCCACACAGCAATAAACAGTATAACAAAAATCTCAAAGACAACACCCAGAGTTATATCGCTTTGAATATTCATCAAAATATGTGAAGACGATGCCCATGTACTTATTAAAACATGACCCGCATGAGGGAATTTTGTTCGAGGAATAAAATACGCAATCAAAATCCCTAACAATGCTGCGGGATTGACAATATACCATTCTTCAATAAAACCAATATGAATCCGATGTTTATCTTCATGCGCATCTTCATGTTCATCTGCTTGGTTATGCTCAATATTGTGCGTATGACCTTCTGTTGGAATATCCAAACCGAAAACAATTTCACCGAAGTACGGTATTACAGAATCACTTAATGTTGCTATACCGATTGAACCGAAGTATCCCACTAATAAAATCAGAATAATATTCTTTTTCTTTCTGTGCAGCGAAAAAAGCGACGCTGTTACCATCGCACTTAGTATGACATGGCCCGGGTGAAAAATACTGAACAATATATTAGCATGAGGTTTACTTATATTCTTAAATATAAGCATAAATACAACACCCACCAAAGCTCCAAGGATTGTAAAAGGAGCATGTCCTTTAAGCTCAATAGCGATATGTTTTAATTTTTCTGTGATAACCATTCTGAATCTTCCCTGTATTTCAACTTAAGCAAAACATTTCATAACCCCAAAAACTGTTAAGATTATAGGCTAAATGCAACTCAGTTGCAAGAATTTCCCCCGGTTTTTCCGTGGTTTCAATAGAGAACCAAAAACATGGCTCCAACACTTACTATAATTGCTTGCCAGCACGAGACTTTGCAATTACAATCACTTGGCTATGAAAATTATCGAAACAACATCTGACCTCCGGAAAATAAAAAAAGGCTGCATTCTGAGCATTGGTAACTTCGATGGTGTCCACAAAGGCCATCAGCAGATTTTAACTGCTGCCAGGCAAATCGCTGATAAAAATAATAAACTATTTATTGTTATGACCTTTGAGCCTCATCCTGTTGCAGTTCTATATCCTGAAAAAGCCCCCGGAGTGTTAAGTACTCTGGAGCAAAAGAAGGACTTGATTGCTGATTATGGCGCTGACTATCTTGTTGTCCTGCGAGATAGTGCCAAGCTGTTGAGTTTGTCACCTACGGATTTTGTCGACAAGTTTCTTATGAAAAATATTTACCCTTCTATTGTCGTCGAAGGTGATGACTTTAATTTCGGTGAAAAAAGAAGCGGTAATATTGATACCCTAAAACAATTGGGCAAGGAAAATCAGTTCGATGTTGTTGTTATTGAACCTTATCATATCAAATTGAGTACCGGCCAGACGGTAAAAATCTCAAGCACTATGGTCCGTTATATGCTCGAGAGCAGCCATGTCAAAGACGCTGCTGTTGCGATGGGCAGACCTTACAGACTCATCGAAAAAATTAAAGCGGGGCGGGGCAAAGGCAAAGAAATAGGTTTTCCAACCCTGAATATGAAAAAACCGACGCAGGTCATACCTGCCGAGGGTGTTTATACCGGTTTTGTTGAAATAGAAGACAGCTTTGAAGAAATCTGCAAGGCCAAAAAGCATATTCCTGCCGTCTTTAGCATAGGCCAGGCAAGAACCTACGGCCGTGACCATCCACTGCTTATCGAAGCACATCTGCTTATCGAAAACGTCGAAGAAAACTTAACTGGCAAATGGATGTCGATGGACTTTATCGAACACATAAGACCCCAATTCAAATTTGAAAATGAAAAAGACCTTGCCAGCCAAATTGCAAAAGACTGCAAAGTGGCTGAGAAAATTTTAAAAATGGGACGTATCTAAAAGAAGAAAGGATAGGAATGAAGTTTCATAAATATCATGCCTTAGGCAATGACTATATTGTTCTGGACCCAGAGGATTTTCCCGTAGAACTGACGAAAGATAAAATTATCAGAATATGTCACCGTAATTTCGGTATAGGCTCCGACGGTATTCTTTATGGTCCTCTGCCAACACAGGATGCTGATTTTGCATTACGAATTTTCAATCCAGACGGCAGCGAAGCCGAGAAAAGCGGTAATGGCCTGCGCATCTTCGCAAGATATCTTTGGGATAAAGCTAAAGTCGAAGCAGAAGAATTTACGATTTCGACTGTTGGAGGCAAGGTTAAAGCTAAAGTATATGACGAGGGGAAAAAAGTCACCGTAGACATGGGGCAGGTAAGTTTCGACAGCAAAAAAATACCGGTAGAAGGTTCTGCGAGGGATGTCTTAAATGAAAAAATGGAAATAAATGGAAAAACCATTACATTTTCTGCTGCGACTATCGGCAATCCTCATTGTGTTATTTTGCAGGAAGATATTTCCGAGGCCCAGACCAGGCTATTAGGTCCGAAAATTGAAATAGATTCGCGTTTTCCCAATAGAACAAATGTTCAGTTCATGAAGGTTCTCGACCGCTCCAATATTAGAATCGAGATATGGGAAAGAGGGGCAGGCTATACGCTGGCATCTGGCAGCAGCAGTTCTGCAGCTGCTGCGGTGGCTAAAAAACTGGGGATGTGCGATTCAAAAATAAAAGTACATATGCCCGGAGGCCGGATTGACATCGTCGTATCGAATGACTTTTCAATTACCATGACCGGACCGGTAACGAAGGTGGCACACGGTGTAATATCAGGAGAGGTATTCGATTAAAGTAATCTTTAAACAGAATTTATAGGAGAGAGCAATTAGATGAGTTTCTTAAGGTCTCGAAAAAATGGTGGATATGTATTATTGTTGAGTTTACTTGTAGTCGTAGTATTAGGAATGATTTTTTATTATACTGCTGTCAGGGGCCCCGGAGTAGATTTAAATACTGGTGAAGAATTAGCGAATCCTCCCTGGCAACAATGGAAAAAAGTTGAAAAATATCTGCGGCGAAATGGCTTGGGAGAACTTACATCGCAGCAGCTTGAAATTACCGAATCCATGGGATTAGGAGCGGAAATCTACGATGGCAAAGATGGGAAGGGCGTAATAAGTTTGGTGTTCAAAACAGATTATACTGTTAAATGCAGTTGGGCAGGAACTTTCTTTGTTGATGCGGATAAAGAAATAGAGCACCAGATAGCGGGCTCCAAGATTGAAGGTTATCTGGTACCAGACGAAACTCTCTTGGACATTGAGAATGAATATGGCCATGAGTATACTTACTTTCTCGCAGAAGGTTCTTTTATGGCAATTGAGTACAATAAGAGTAATGTACGAAGAGTCTCTGGTTTTATCTATGTTTCCGGTTGGCTGGCGCCGGATCTTACTGTAGAACAAGGCGAAGTGACAATAACATCAGATAACAAACGTTTTAAACAATTTACTTTCTCCGGCAAAGCGGGGAAAATTGACATGCCGAACATCGAAGGCTTGAAAGAGATATGGCAAAATGGCAGGTAATTGTTATCGGAGAAGGAGTTGCCGGTTTAATGGCCGCTGGTCAGGCAGCCAAGTCAGGTGCAAGGACGCTGCTTCTCGGCAAAACAGACCATCCCGCTCATAAGCTAAGTATTACCGGTAATGGCCGATGCAATCTTACAAATTCCGTTGAATTGCCTGAATTCATAAAGCGTTTCGCCCCTAAAGGCCCTTTTCTTCGTCAGGCATTTCAGCAATTTTTTAATATCGAACTTATAGCTTTTTTTAAAAAACTCGGCGTTCCAATAGTTACCGAAGAGAACGGCTGTATCTATCCTGCCAGCCAAAACGCTCAGGATATTGTGAAGGCACTGCTAAAATGGAACCGAAAAAATAACGTCCATATGCAGTTACTGTCACCTGTAAAGAAACTTATTGTTGAACGTGGAAAAATTGTAGCGGTTTGCACTAAAGAAAATACCATCAACACCGATACAGTTATAATAGCTACTGGTGGTGCCTCTTATCCAGCTACCGGCTCAACAGGTGATGGATACCGTCTCGCAGAATCTGTCGGGCACACAATTGTCCCCATCAGAGCCGCACTCGTTCCCTTGGAAACCATCGGTAAGTTAGCACAAGAACTGCAGGGCATTAGCCTGTCTGGTATAATCGTAAGAGTTCTTGTTGATGGAAAGAAGAAAATTCAGAAACAAGGTGACATTTTATTTACACATTTTGGTCTTTCCGGCCCTGTAATTCTCTCGCTTAGCAAACAGATTATCGACCTGCTGAATTCTCGCCGAAAAGTAGCACTTTCAATCGACCTGATGCCGGACGTAGATGAACACGAACTTGAAGAAAAACTGATTCAACAATTAAGGTCTCATGGTAAACAGCAATTTAAAACTACCTTGAAAACGTTTTTAACCGCAAGGCTGGTCGAGCTTTGTCTTAAATTAAATAGCATAAACCCTGAAACAATCTGCAATCAGATAACAGCAGGCCAGAGGAAAAAGGTCAGAACATTTCTTAAAGATTTTCGTCTTGAAATTAAAGGCCCTCGCCCATTAAAAGAAGCTATGGTAACAGCCGGCGGTATCGATATTAAACAAATCAATCCTCGTACTATGCAATCTCTGATTGTTAAAAACCTTTATTTTGCAGGTGAAGTACTGGATATCGATGGTGATACAGGCGGATTCAATTTACAGGCTGCTTTTTCTACCGGCTGGCTCGCCGGTAACTCCGCCGCCAAAAGTTAACAGTGGAATAAATGATTGCAAATTTGTTTTTACTGGGTAGAATTTTAGTTTATAGAATCTAAAGTCAACCAAACAAAAAGGACGAATATGATTAACAGTAACGATTTTCAAAAAGCAATTGAACTGATAAATAGCTCCAATAATATTCTAATCACAACCCACACCCGCCCGGATGGTGATGCGTGTGGTTGTATGGCTGCTTTGACCGAAACGCTGACTACTCTTGGCAAAAATGTTAAACAGCTGACCCTCTCGTCAATACCTCAGTGGTATAAATTTCTCTTTGCCGAAAAAGTCTTTCAACTCGGCGAGGATATTACCATAGAACAATTAAAAGAAGGAAAACTTATCGAGCCTGATTTGATAATAATCGTGGATACCAACAGCCTCAATCAGCTTCCTGAATTTGAAGACTATCTGAAACAAAACGATAAACCCATTCTGGTAATCGACCATCATGTAACCGCTGGCAACCTGGCCGGCATAGAATTGATTGACACCTCTGCTGCTGCGGCGGGTTTGATTGTCTTTGACTTTTTACAATTTGCAGGATGGCACATAACCAAAGAAACTGCTCAAGCTCTTTTCGTTGCCGTTACCACCGATACCGGCTGGTTCCAGTTTGATAATACTGACAGCCGCGTCTTAAAAACCGCTGGTGAGCTGATAGATTTTGGCATTAATCCGACACAAATACATCATCGTTTCTACCAGAATTTCTCTCCGCAACGATTCAAACTTATGACACAGATGCTGAACACACTCAAATTGCATTTTGACGGCAAATACGCAGAACAATATCTCACACAGGATGATTTTAAGCAAACCGAAGCTCAATACAGTGACACTGAGAATTTAATTGATGAATGCAGACGTATAGCTACAGTCAAAGCTGCTGCCTTGTTTGTAGAATTACCAGACGGCCAAGTTAAATGCTCACTTAGAAGTACGGACGATATCGACGTTCGAGTAATCGCTCAGAAATTCGGCGGTGGAGGCCACACAAAAGCCGCAGGAACTCATTTACCCGGCTCTATGGCTAATGCAAAGCAGTTGGTTTTTGACGCTTTTGCAGAACAATTTGCAAAAAGTGACCGTAAATAATTAGTGGGCACAAAAAAATAAAAAAAATCTGTAAAAAAGCCTTGACGCTATGTTGATATCGTAATAGACTCAGGGATTGGTGGTGGTTAGTGTATCCTTTTCCCACCACCGGAAAGGGTAAAATTAGGCTTTTGAGAGAAATTTTACTAATCCGTTTATGTTGACTTAGACTGTTTGGAAGTGTCCACAGAGACCGCTGGCAGTTTAAAGCAGCGGTTTTTTTATTTGCTCTTTTTTAAGTTGATAGTTAAACTACCGAGTTCATTGAAAATTTATTACTTACAATTTTCTATTTGCTACTTGCCAATTGTCAATAGTAGATAGAAAATAATAAATTGTCTTGGGCTCGTAGCTCAGTTGGCTAGAGCGCACGCCTGATAAGCGTGAGGTCGGAAGTTCAAGTCTTCCCGGGCCCATTTTGTCGCTCGTGACTTGTGCTTCGAGCGACGAGGCGCAAGCGACGAGTAGCGATTTCGGTTCCGGGGACGTAGCTCAACTGGGAGAGCGCCGGCTTTGCAAGCCGGAGGTTGTGGGTTCGAGCCCCATCGTCTCCATTTTTCGTTGCTCGCTTTCAGCGAGCTATGAAAAATGCCTTTCGTAGTTCTGCGAAGTCTTGGCAAAGTAGAACGAAGTAGGGTAATAAACGGTTATTTTTGGCTGAATGCTGACAGCTAATTGCTGACAGCTTCAAGATAAGTTCTTTGAAAAGTGAATAGCGATGCGTGGGTAACGTTTAAATACGTTGCAAACAACGAAGCGTAAACTTAGGATCATTATATTTAAACCTTAATAACGTATCAATCTTTGATTGATATGGTCAAGTTACTAAGGGTGTATGGGGGATGTCTTGGCGTCGAGAGGCGATGAAGGACGTGGCTGGCTGCGATAAGCCCGGGGCAGGTGTCTAGCAACCGTTAATCCCGGGATCTCCGAATGGGGAAACCCAATAAGACTGGGCAACCAGTTCTTATTATCCATGGCTGAATGCATAGGCCATGTGAAGCGAACGCAGGGAACTGAAACATCTAAGTACCTGTAGGAAAAGAAATCAACCGAGACTCCGTTAGTAGCGGCGAGCGAAAGCGGAATAGCCCAAACCGGGAAGCTTGCTTCCCGGGGTTGCGGGCGCTGACATAAGCAGAGTGAAGGTTAGCAAAACGGTCTGGAAAGTCCGACCATAGAAGGTGATAGTCCTGTATGCGAAAACTCTAACTCTGTGTTGGCGTACCAGAGTAGCACGGATCTCGTGGAACTCTGTGTGAAGCTGGGGGGTCCACCCTCCAAGGCTAAGTACTACTCGACGACCGATAGTGAACAGTAGCGTGAGCAAATGATGAAAAGAACCCCTATTAGGGGAGTTAAAAGTACCTGAAACCATACACCTACAAGCTGTGGGAGCACTATGTCCCGCACCTACTTTGAACAGAAAAGAAGTTCTAAATCCTAATTTCTAAGCTTGAAACAATCTCAAAATACTAAATTCAAATTCTCCAAGCATACTTGTTTTGAACATTTGAATTTCGATAATTCGGATTTGTTTTGGATTTAGAATTTAGTGCTTAGGATTTAACTTTGCTGTGCAAAGTAGGTGTGGGAAACGTGTGACCGCGTGCCTTTCGCATAATGAGCCGGCGAGTTACCGTTTGTGGCAAGGTTAAGCACTTCAGGTGTGTAGCCGTAGCGAAAGCGAGTCTTAATAGGGCGAAATTAGTCGCAGGTGGTAGACGC
>CBDVDM010000029.1:0-22254 GCA_965372745.1 uncultured bacterium | reverse complement strand
TTTTTTGTCTTTTAGTGGGGAAAACCTGCCAGGAAATATGACAAGTTCTCTCACCACTTGTCTCTTTTAACTTTGCAAATCTATGAAAACTGATTTACATGAATTCACACTCGACAACTCTACATCTCTCCTGTCTGATTTGTCAAGAATATTTTATTTAAACTCAGAGATTTTCCCATGTTTTTTGGCCCCGCAGGAGCAGACATCGGACAAGAAAATTCGAGCTTTTGCCCAAAATACCACAAAACGGTTCTTGTCAGAGCGTGTGCGACGATGATTTCTACATGCTTGAGTATTGACCGGCAATTTAATATCGATTACACTTTTTAAAATGGATTCGAAAAAGTCTTAATTGGAACCCAAAACGAATGCTGGATATTGAAGCAGAGCGCAAAAAACAATTAGTGCCTTATAGCAATTTATTACCAGGCAAAAAAATGGGTGAGAAATCTTTCGAAAGAAAAGATTTATGTGTCTATCTTTATCCTGAAGCTATCAGCCATAATATTCAGCAGCTTAAAAACTGTTGTAAGGAAAATGTAAAGTTTTGTGCTGTTGTGAAAGCTAATGCTTACGGGCACGGTATATTGGAAGTAGTGCATTTTTTAAGAGACAGTGACATTGATTTTTTCGCCGTCGCCAGTATATACGAAGCATTTCATATTGCGGCGCTCGTTCAAAGACAACGGATACTTGTTCTTGAGCCGCTGTATCCGGGCCTGCCTGATGATGATATAAAACAATGTGCTGAATTTGATTTCCATTGTACCTTGTCCTCGATAAAAGCGGCAAAGTATGTTAATTCAATTCTTAAAAAAAGTCCGGCGAAACTGAAAGTCCATGTAAATATTGATACGGGTATGGGACGATGCGGCGTCGCAGTCGAAGATGCCGAGAAACTTGTTAAATATATTTGCAGTTCGAAGTCAATGGTTCTTGCCGGTATTTACACTCACTTTGCAAATGCCGATGAAAAAGATTTAACCTTTGCAAAAGAACAGGTCAGATGTTTTAAAACATTAATATCAAAATTACGGCAATATATTACCGACAGTGTCATCATTCACGCAGCCAACAGCCCGGCAACGATAAGAATGCCCGAGGCTCATTTTGATATGGTGCGTTGCGGGATATCAATTTATGGTTATTCGACAATTGAAAAGCCTTTGCCTGTAGACCTGAAGCCAGCCTTAAAACTGGAGGCTCCGATAGTACATATGACAACCATAGCCAAAGGTAGAACGGTAAGCTATGGCAGAAAATTTACTGCCCACAGGAAAACCAGAATAGCGGTCTTGCCTGTAGGCTACTCAGGTGGTTTCTGGCGGTTCTTTTCAAATCGCTCGAAGGTCAGGATTGATGAATCCATTGTCGATGTCATCGGCGTTGTGACGATGAATCAAATAGTAATTGATGTTACAGATGTCCCGGATGTTCAGTTGGGTCAGCCGGTTACCATTATTGACAATCAACTCGAATCGCCCTGTGGTGTGTATTCTTTGGCCTTGCTAAGCGGGACTATCTGTTATGAAATACTTACCAGTATTCCGACGTGGGTCAAGGTTGTAGTCTCAGACAATAACCTGTAAATAACTCAAATTCCGTTAGTGGACTGCCGACGCAGTACGAGATACGAAATATGGATGAGCTTGACAGCAGGATTTTAAACGCATTACAGAATGACTTTCCAATATTCCGTCGTCCTTACCAGAGCATCGCTGACAAATTGCAGATATCCTGCGAGAAGCTTCTTGGCAGGGTTCAAAAGCTGAACGCAGATGGAGTAATTCGCAGAATCGGTGTCAGTATCAATTCAAGAAAATTCGGTTTCAGCAGCACTTTAGCTGCGATAAGTATCGAACCGGACGAGATAGAAAAGACTTCCGAAATCATTTCTAAATTCCATGAAGTAACTCACAGCTATCTTAGAAACGACAAATTCAATATCTGGTTTACAATTATTGCGTCATCAAATGAGCGAATTGAACAGATACTCGGGCAAATCCGCACAGAACTTTCTTTGCAGCCGAATCGTATTCTTAATCTTCCGATGAAGCGTCTTTACAAATTAGACACGAAGTTCAAAATCCAGTAATCTAATAGTTCCTGTGTAGAATAGCCCGGTATGCTACAGCTGAGGCAAACACGATTGTACTGACAACAACAATACATGCACCAGTTGGTAAATTCAAATAGAATGAAACCAGAAAACCGACTACTGCTGTCAGCATACCCAAAAAAGTTGCGGTCAAGACAACCGATTTATGTCCATGACATATCTGGTAAGCGGCGGCGGCTGGATTAGTGATTAAACTAAAAATCATCAACCCGCCAATCATCTTTAAATTGACTGATAATATTATTCCGCACAAAGCTAAAAACATACAATAAACAAAACTTTCGTGCACGCCGGTCGCCGAGGCGATGGAACGGCTGAACAAAAGCACCTTCAATTCCTTATTAAAAACTGCAGTAAAAATCATTAAAACAACGGCCATAATCGTTATAACAACAACAGTTCTTTTTTGTACGAAAAGTATACTGCCCCAGAGCAGCCCCAGGATTTCTGACCGGCTGCCCTCCACCAGCCCCATTCCTAAGAATGTCAGACCAAGCATCAATGAAAAAAGTATTGCCAGTCCTACGTTTGTATCCAGCCTGGATTTATTTGGCCGAATCGCTGCCATTGATACCGAGGTTAGTACCGAAGCTACTATAGCTCCGGCAGTTGGGTTAAGGCCGACAAGAAAGGCAAAAATAGTCCCCGCCATCGCGGCATGTGAAATACAGGTTCCAATAAAAGGCATTCGCATCCCGACAATGTAAACCCCTAACAAGCCTGTGCTGGCCCCGGCAATCGCACCGGCAAATATAACTAAATAAAAGAATGAATCCATACACCTGATACCCGAACAATTTCAGTTTGTTTTCATAGTGACAGCGTATTTCCGGCCATCAATATCTAATATTTTTATTTTACACTGGTACGCTTCCTTGAACTGCCCGGATTGAAAAACGTCTTCACTGCTACCGTCAGCTATAATTCTTCCTTCATGCAATAGAACAGTTCGTTCCACGTTCAAAGGCAGTAAATTTGTTTCGTGAGAGACCATTAAAATGGTAATCTTCATCTGCCGGTGAAGTTGTTCAACTATATTGGCAATCTGAGATTTCCAGTTGAAGTCGAGATTGGAACTGGGTTCGTCGAGCATCAATACTGCCGGCTGCTGTGTCATCGCCCGTGCTATGAGAGCTTTCTGCTGTTCGCCTCCGGACAGGCTTCTGAATGTCTGTTCCCGCTGCTTAGATAAACCGAGTTTCTCAATCCAGTAATCAACAATTTCATAATCCTGACAGTTCAGCCTTGAGAACAAAGGCTTAACGCTTGTTCTTCCCATGGCTACCACTTCACGAACGGTAAATGGTAATTCAGCGTTGTATTCCATCGCCTGAGGGATGTAGCCGATACGTTTCCTCAGATTGCTTTTGTGCCAGCTGCCAAGCGAGGTTAAATCAATATCATCGAATTTAACAGTACCGCTGTTGAGCTTTATCAAGCCGCAAAAGACTTTCAACAGTGTTGTTTTGCCTGCCCCGTTTGTCCCTATTAGGCTGACGAATTGGCCGGAGCTTATTTGCAAATTATCAACATCGAGAATAGTACGTCCCGAACGTATAACTTTGGTATCTGAAAGTTTTAAGCAAGTGCCAGTCATCATTTAACCGCCTCAAGCAGCCTCTGTATGTTTTCCAGTAAAAGCCTGTCGAATCCTGAGCCGGCAGTATCATTGCCGGTACCAGGAAAATTGCTGAACACAACGACCCTGGCGTGCAGATGTTCAGCTATAGCAGCGGCCAGGCCTGTGCCTTCCTGCTTATTGGCTATGACAAATCTTACGGATTTTCCTTTGGCTTGCTGGAGACATTGGTTTACGTTAGCAGCCGTCTCCGTATCTCTGCCTGCAAATGTGGAGATGACATCCAGACCAAGCCACTCGGAAAATTCAGCCTGATGTTTTGAGGTCAGAACACCGGCTTTCTTCAAACCTGACGTCATTACAAGAAGTTCGTTACTCAGATTCTCCAGACGTTTTTCTATCAATTTTAGTTTTTTATTATATTGGTCCTTTTTTGCAGGATACTCTACTGAAAGAACATCAGCCACAGCTTGAGCAACAGAAAGGTAGCTGCGTGGCACGCATAATCCCGGTGTGGTTTTCACTGTGTATATTCTCAGCCCATTTTCTTTAATACGCGATAATGTATCTGCAATTCTTTCCTGAAAATCGAAAAGAAGCAATATTCTGCATTTGCAGAGTTGGTTTACCTGTGATGGTGAGATGTCGAAGTGTCCCGGACACATTCCGGGTGGCGCCAAACTTAAAATATCCATTTGATTGCCGCAGAGGTCCTCGACCACGCACTGCAGATACGAATTGGCAACAGCAATTTCAGGCTGTATTTGTTTTTTGGCTTTGCAGCCACTTAAAGTGAAACTGACTGTAATCAACAATAATATGTGTGTTAAAGTTAACTTCGACATTTATCAATTACCCTTAAATGAACCAATATGTCTGCCACCTTTTTTCAGCCGAATTCGTGTTAGTATACCTTTGTGATCTTTAGGTGAATACCAAAACCGTTTTAGAACCGGAAGACCCTTTTTAAGCGGGAAGTTTCCCTGTTCAGTCATTCGTTTATCACATCCTGGGCCTAAACTAAAAATGGCCCATGTTACCGGTGATTTTTCAGGGATCTTATATGAATCTTTTTTTTCAATCTTAGGAAAGCTCTCATAGTAGTCATACTGTGACCTTATCCAATCCTCTTTTTTAAAGTCAAGAAAATCCTCAGGTATATACAAACGCTGATAACCGAACGGCGTACCGTGATAGTCGTACTTTGGACCGACGGCAATGTATTTGTAGGTACATTCCTTGTTAAATCTGTCCTCAATTTTGGCAAATCTCACTTTGCCTATCTCACCTTTTGGCAGGTAGCCGCTGTCCACCAGCTCCTGCGGCAGAGCATAGGCATGTTTTGGGCTCTGGCAGTCTGCCCGAGTAGGGGGGAATTTATCTTTGTTGTCCATTCCATAAGACTCAAGAGCTATACCTATACCGTAAAGTTCGGCGTTGACCACGACAATTCTTGCCTGCTCGCGTACCCGGCCGAGTGCAGGCATCAAAACCCCCGTTAGCATTGCAATAATGGCGATAATTACAAGCAACTCTATCAGCGTAAAGGCCTTTTTGTATCTCATAAAGAGAGTCCTACGATAGAGATGTTCTCTGGCGCTGCATTATACAGCTTACCCGAGAACAATTCCATATATGTCTTTTGTTGTGGTTGTTACATTGTAGACTGTCAGGTGCCTTCAGGGTGCTCATCAAGCCAGTCATTTGCAAATTCGGCAAAGTCAGAGAAGTCAACCTTACCATCAAGATTAATATCCCCCGGCAGACGATTCTTCGGGAATCCGAAGTCTGTCAGTACTTTGCCGTTGCCGTCATAATTGATTATCCAAATTCGATATCCATCTTTGCAAACCGTGTAACCTGAGCTTTCCTGGTCGAGGATACCGATGATGTTAATCTGGTCTGATGGGCAATCAAATTCTGTAAAACCAGGTCCTATGCCGAGTTTTACAGGGAACGTCCGTCCGCTTGCATCCTGAATTGTTAATGTCTCATCGGGGTCCCAGTTTTCTGGGTCTACGATGTTGACGTCGTTGATTCGTATCAAACGGGCCTGGTAGTATTCACAGCCGGTCTGACGAGTATAGTCAAAAATGAAATCGTCGTTGGCGTGTTTTAACTCGCTTAGCGTGACAACTTCCGGCTGGGGCAGGCCCACCGCCGGCTCGAGAAGTTCGATGGTGATATCGTTGTCAGGGTCGGTGTTGTGCCGTTCATTAATGTTTGTTTTTCCTTTATAGAATTTCAGCAGGCCTGTAACTCTGACCCTGTCGCCATGCCTTATTTCGTAAGCGGTACATGGGTCGTGACTGAGCTGATATAACTCATACGTCCAATTCGGGTCGGTATATGTTCCGTCACCACCAGGAACCAGGTCATAACACTGACCCATCCAGACGGCTGTACCGGCGTGGTCTTCGCCTTCGCCCTGTATATAAATCTGCCACATTGCACCTGCGCCTGGGCCAGGATAATCTTCATTAGGAGTGGCATCTAACATATAGTCAGGCCGATTAAGAACTATTCCTTCTACTGTAACTTTATTGCTGGTCAATAAATCCGGATGGTTTCCATAGCCATCCTCGTCAACAGATTGTACCTGCTGGTGAGTATCGCCATAAACGAAACTATTCATAGCAAGCAATAACATCACCAAGCAAAAGAATTTCTTTCCTGCATACAAGTTTTTCATAACCAAATCCTCCAAAAAAAGTTAATTTACTATTGACATTGCGCATAAAAAACGTAAAATCGTGCTACGCTGCATAAAAATATTAAAATCGTGCTACTATGTCAAACAGATAATTTGACAGAAGTTGATTTTTTTTAAATCACTGTTATTTTTTAATGTTAACGGTTTTAGGGAGGCCTTACTGTGTCTGAAAAAGTTCTTGTTATAGATTTGAACAAAAATAACGAATATCAACCGATTTTAAGTGGTCAGCCGCAAACATGCGGAATGCGTTCGGGCAGGGTTTTTTTGCAGCCCGGCGAGGCTTGCGGACAGCACTCTACAAACGCTCACGAGGAAATGCTTGTTTTCCTATCCGGGCAGGGTCGGGCCTTAATTGGCAAAGAAGATAATCCATATGAAGTAGCTGAAGGAAAAATACTTTACATACCGCCGCATACAGCCCACAATATCGAGAACGTTGGAACAGAACCGTTTATTTATATCTATTGCGTGGTCCCGGCGGGCCAAAGTGAGCAGGTAAAATGAGTAAAATTGAACGAGTCGGAGTATCGCTTGACAAGAAGTTACTTTCCTTGTTTGACCAATTGATTGCCAAGCAGGGCTATGAGAACCGTTCTGAGGCAATTCGGAATTTAATTCGCGACCGCTTATCGCAGGAGCAGTTGACAAAGCCGGCAACTCAGGCAGTAGCAGGAATATTCCTGGTCTACGACCATCATTCAACAAAACTGTCCGGCAACTTAGTTGAACTCCAGCACAACCATCTGTTGCATGTCATTGCATCTACGCATGTGCATCTGGACCATGACAACTGCCTTGAAATAATAATACTCAAGGGCAAGGTCAGAGAAATTGAAAAATTAGCAAATAACATCGCTGCTTTAAAAGGTGTTAAGCTCAGCAGGGTAAATATTATGACAACTGGAGAGCACCTTGCATAGGTCTCTTTAGGGCTTAAATTAACCGTAGGAAAACCAGCCCTTCAATCTTTTTACCAAAAGGATTTGCAAAATTTCTCAAAATGACTAATCTGTTACACAACAGGCCGAGTGGCGGAATGGCAGACGCTGGGGACTTAAAATCCCCTGCCCGATAGGGCGTGTGGGTTCGACTCCCACCTCGGCTAATACTTTGTCAATATTTATACTACAGTCATGAGCGTTTTAAGCCACCGCGATTAAAAATTATACTAAGGTGCCGTGAGTTTATTGAAAAAAAGAGAGTATTGTGGAAAAACCCGCAAAAAACACTATACCGCTGACCAAAATCCAAACGCTCATCGGCAAGAGGATGTTAAAATCCAAACACACCAAACCTTGTTTCTATCTTGAGGTCAAAGCTGATGTTACCGAGCTGATGGCCATGAGGCCGAAACTAAGAAAAAAGTTCGGAATTAAAATTACCACGAACGCATTTTATATTCATACCCTTGCCTTAGCTGCCAGACAATTCCCACTCATGCTCGGGACTGTCGATGGCAAAAACATCAAAATAGCTGATAATATCAATGTCGGCTTTGCCATCAACGCATCTCAGGGACTCGTTGTACCGGTGGTAAAAAACGCCGACAAAAAAACATTGGCTCAAATTGCCCAACTCGAAAAACAACTTACCGAAGATGCTCGAAGTAACAAATTAACACTTGAACAAATCGAAGGAGAGACTATAGCTTTGAGCAATCTTGGTGCTTATGGCATCGATTCCTTTTTGGGCATTGTCCCGCCTGCCGTTACCACTATCATGGCTCTCGGAAACGTAATTCAAAGGCCGGTTCCAATAGATGGCTCTATCGTGCCTCGAAAACGTGTATCTCTCACATTGGCTGTTGATAACAGTGTCGTAAACCCGGATTACGCCGCTCGTTTTCTGAAAACCATCGTTGATAAACTCCAAAACCCAAGCCGGTTGCTATAGTCCCCCATACCGCCTCGAATCAATTTAAACAGGCGATAAAACATGGTGTAAAGCCGATTGAGCAAAAAATTTGCTTGTCGTTTAGCAAAATTCAGGATATAATCTTTTGGTTCTGACCAAAAAGCCGAGGAGTGAGTATCAGGGCAGGTAGCTCAGTTGGTAGAGCAACGGACTGAAAATCCGTGTGTCGGTGGTTCAAATCCACTCCTGCCCATTTGGTAAGTGGTTAACTGTCAAATATCCTTGCTCGACTGGCGACATGCCCACTGCCCGAAAAAGTCAGCGATGATTCTTACTATCTATTATAAATGTGGAACAAGCCCATTATACAAAGAATAGATATCCTTCTCGGAAAGACAGTGTTTTAGGGCAGTAGATCTGTGTTTTACCTCTCTGAGCATTCTACCTGCCACTTCATCATTTAGCGTTACACCTTTTTTCTTGAAGAAATGCCTTAGTGCAGCTTTCCCCGAGTGTTTACCAATCACTAAACGACTCTCCCGCCCAATGACGGATGGCTCAAATGGTTCATAAGTTAGCGGGTTTTTAATTATTCCATTCTGATGGATGCCCGATTCGTGCGTAAAAGCATCACGACCTATTACAGGTTTGTCAAATGGTAATGTTCGACCGGATGCAGTTGAGACCAATTCGCATACTTCGATTAGTTGCCGTGTATCAATGGAGCAATCCAAATCCATACATACTTTGCACGCCATGACTATCTCTTCAAGCGGAGTGTTACCGCTGCGTTCACCAAGGCCGTTTACTGTGACGTCAACACTTTTAACGCCGGCTTTTATGGCGGCTAAAGCATTCGCAGTTGCCATACCGAGATCGTTATGACCATGAAATCCAAGGTTTAATTCAGGAGCTAAAGAACGTATCCTCATAATATTAAGATAAGTCTGGAATGGATCCCATATACCAACTGTATCAGCAATCCTGAGACGATCAGCACCGGAGTCCTGGACATCGCGAATAAAATCGTCAAGAAATGAAGCATAAGCCCGAGAGGCATCCTGTGCTCCTACCGAAACAAACGTAAAAAGCTTGCGAGCCTTTCGTACAATAGTTTTAAGTTTATTTCTAACCCACCGGGCATTTTTGCCAATCGCATTTATCTGTATTTGTGACACCGGTAACGAAATATGTACAGAGCTTACTCCGCAATCAACTGCAAAATTAAGATCATTATCTATTGCCCTGCACAATACAGTCAATCGGCAGTTGAGTCCCAAATCCACTATGGCCCTGATACTATTCATTTCGTCATCCCCGCACGCCGGCATCCCTATCTCCAGTTCACCAATACCCATGTTTGCCAGCTTAGAGGCAATCAGCAATTTTTCTTCCTTAGAAAAAGCTACTCCAGCAGCCTGCTCACCATCTCTGAGAGTAGTGTCTACTAAAGTTATTTGCAGCTGTTCCTGCCTGACGGTTACCATTACCTATTCTCCGTATATTTTCTAAAACAAATAAGCTGAGTCTTTTCCCAGCCCGTCTTAGAATAAAAATCAAGCGCCTGCCGATTGCTTTTGTCAGCAAGCAACTGAAGTCTCGTAATACCATTTTCCTTTGCCCAGTTTTGGATGGCCGACAATAATCTTGTGCCGATTTTTTGCCCACGGCAATCCTTCCTAACGACTATATCCTCGATAAGACCTGCTTTTCCTCCTTCTGCGCTGGATATAAGAGTTTGTATCGAGCACATTCCAACTATCTCATTGTTCAACTCTGCAACCATAATACAGCAACTGTCATTATGCTGCATCATCTCAAGACCATTTCGCTGTTTCGATTTATTAAAGTTAAAATCCTGTTCAATCGAAAAAAGCTCTTTAAGCAAAATTGCCATCTGCTCAATATCTAACTCAGTTGCTTCCCTTATGGTCATGTTTCATTACTTTATGAAAAAATAACACTAACAAAGAAAGAACAAAACGGGTCGTGCCTTTTTGCTACGGTAAATGACATAATGAGACATTGTTACTTTTTAGTTCTACCTGAGAGAATCCATTTTCATCTCCCTTATGACAATTACAGTATTTTGCCTCTGCTACCATTCTACAATCAATTTCTTCAAATATGTTCTCAGGGGAATCTGTCTGAACAATCTTGCCGTTATTTAACACAGTGACCCTGTCAGCCAACGCAAACGCTTCCTCAAAACAATGCGTGACATATACGGTAGTAATTCCCAATTCCCTCTGAAGTTGTCGAATTTCCATCCTCAAGTATTTGGCAGTATGAGAGTCCAGATTATTTAACGGTTCGTCCAGGAGCAAAATTTCAGGAGATGGGGCAATGGCTCGCGCCAAGGCAACTCTCTGCTTCTCTCCACCGCTTAAATCTTTTGGGAAGCGTTCAGCAAGATGTTCTATCTTCATCAATTTCAATAATTTTTCTGCTTTTAACTCCACTTCTTTTTTCGGCCTTCTTTGGACGGTCAGGCTGTAAGCTATATTCGACTTCACGTCCAAATGAGGAAATAAAATCAGATTCTGAAAGAGATAACCCACTTTTCTCTGGTAAACAGGAAGCTCATTTACCGGAACACCATCGAATAATACCGACCCTTCATACTCCATGAGTCCTGCAATAACATTAAGTAGAGTAGTCTTTCCCGCACCTGTTGGTCCCCAAAGCACTAAGAGCTCTTTATCCCGTATCTCCAGGTTTATATCGCCACATATAAAATTTTTGATATTTTTTAATCTAATACTGGGCATATTGTCTCCATTTATTGGTCAGTTTGTGTTCAAGATAGAGAAAAAACTTCTCAAATGCCAAGCACATTACCGCTAAAACGATTAAACATACTATAATTATGTCTATCCGAAGCAGACTTTCCGCTCTCATCAAGAGTGCTCCAATGCCGGTAGGAATAGCAACCATCTCAGCGGCAATTATTACCCTCCACGCCATCCCTGCTTCTAATCTTAAACCTGTAAATATATTAGGCAGCGCCAAGGGTATAACCACTGTAGTTAAAACCTTCCATTCAGACGCCCCAAGGCTTTGCGCAGCTTTAATAAAATCCCTGTTTACATTTTTAATACCGGTAACCGTGTTATAAAGCACAGGGAAAAACGAACATATAAATATAATCATAATCGGTAACATCTCGCCTATCCCAAACCAGAGCATTAAAATCGGCAGCCAGCCAAGAGCGGGGATGGGATAAAATAAACTAAGTATAGGATGAGCAACTTTATGCAAATTTTGCTCATAGCCGAGCAAGATTCCTACTGCTATGCCGGCTATGGAACCAAAAGAAAGACCAATCAAAACTCTCCTCAAGCTACTCAAAAAATTATCTATTAATACCCCATTGGCTGTTAAATGATAAAATTCCTGAATCACAACAGTAAAAGGAGGGAAAAAGAAATGTCCGGGAATAAGTTTTAACCGGGTAACAACCTCCCACAGTAATAAAAAAACCAATACAGGAATTAAACTATGAATAGCTTTTATCTTTTTCATTCGAGAAACCTCAAGTCAATAAAATCTTCCGCCTCAAATGATTCCTTTATGTATTCTAATTCGACACAAATATCTATTGCCCTCTGTATCTCTCGTGGATTAATATCAGTGGTATTAACTAACCTTGTAGTCAAAGATTTTAATATTGGTGAGGGGGTAATTGTAAGTTTGGAAGCTGCGCCTATAGTTTTAATCGGAAATATTTTTTTACCGGCAACCTGTAACCCTCCGGCAACAATCTGGGCAGCTTCTTCGGGATATTCATTGATAAATTGCGTAGCCCGCCTGGTAACCTTTACCAATTTTTCAACTATATCAGGATGTTCTTCTAAAAGTTCTTCTCTTACAACCAAAACACTTCCATGCATATCAGGCCAGAGGTTCTCTGCAGTCAAAAATACCTTAAGCCCTATATCTTCCGCCATACTCGGAAATTGTTCACAGATAAAAGCTGCATCCAATTGCCCCATTTTAAGAGCAAGAAGCAGTTTTGGCGGATTCATCCTTCTGACTTTTTTTAGTATTTGTTTTTTATCTAAGTGATATTTTTCGAGCATCTTATGTAAAAGCGCATCGACTGGACTGCCTTCACGGCTGCATCCGATACGAATTTCAGGTTTCTTTAGATCGTCAATGGTTTTAATTTTGTCTGGGTTAACAACAAAACCATAACCATATTTATGAATTCCGCAGACAACCCTTATGGGCACTTTGGCGTTAGCTTTGGCATTTATAGCCGGGATTAAACAGCTATAGGCAGCATCAATATCACCTTTTGACAAGGCAGCAGCCAGAGCCATACCGGTTATATAATTTTCATAACTGGTAACAGCCAAACCCTCTTCTTTATACCAACCCTTTTGCTTGGCTATATGGGCGCAGGCAGAATGGGTAGTAAATTCTACTGCTATCCGAATGGGTTTTTCGGCTGTCTCTTGCTTTTTGCTGCAACCGGCTGTTCCAAAAAGCATAATACCTGAAATTGTTAACAAGAAAATCCCGAAGTTTCGGGATAACTTTAATGTGCGATTTTCAGTGGTGCGTAATTTTAAAATTCTATACCACAAAATAATTTTCTTCATTTTCATAACTTCTGCCTATATTTCATTATTTACAACCCTTCCGGACAGTATCTTTTAAGGTTCAAAAGATGCACAGCGCCGGCGCAGGTTACGCCATAAAATACAGTTGTCTTGCTTTTCTCCAAAAATTGTCTGTAAGTTTCATTAACAAAAGTTGAGCCTGACGCAAATACTACATCGCACCATTTCATGTTTTTCCCCGTATTCTCAGGAGATTCTATTGTTACTCCATTGGTCTTTTTTCCGATGCTATCTTCATCCATATCAGTTACGCGAAGTTCGAACTCTCTGCTCAATACCTCCACAAAGCGGGGCTGAAAACCTGCCTGGAATATCTTTGGATTTCCAAAGTTGTCTCTTATAAATCCAACTATTTTTTTCTGGCAGTTGACAGGGCCTGAATCCTTACAATGGCTCGTTTTATCAATCAAACCAAGACAGTTTGAGACCGCATTAATAGTTGAAATGAAAACTGCCCGCCTAAAATTATTTTTTAGTTCCATATTTACTATTTCATAAAGAGAACCTTCATAATCGCCAAACATATCCGTAAAAGCCACACCATAAGCACCGTTAAAATCAGCCTGCATCAATCTTTCCCGCCCTTTTTGGATGGGATAGTCATTATGCTCAGGATTTCCTATTGCTTCTTCAGCCGATAGCACGTTTGTTTTTATTCGCACAATTCCATCTTTTATCTTATGGTCGTGAATAATTTTATTTATCTGTTTTTTAAGTTCTTTCATGCAATTAAGTAATTCTCCACGGCTTTACCATCCTCAAGGGCGTCAAGGATTTCATCAACTGCCTCTTCGGTTATTTCGCCATACCAGTAATTATCCGGATAAACTATCATAACAGGCCCTTTTTCACACATTTTGAGGCACCCGGTACTGGAGACCATAGCATCTATACCTCTGTCAATTATTTCTTCTTCAATATATTGAAGAAGAGCCGGAGCACCTTTTTTATTGCATACACCCTGAGGCGCACCCGTAAGCCTGAACGAATTACATACAAAAATGTGGTACTGGGGTTTTTTCATTGCTGCACTCCTTTAAAATTTCAAAACACTCCGTATCGTCTTTTCCTAACAAACCTACCGCATCTGCTCTGCACCTGACGCAATGATGCATCTGAGTAAGATGTTTACCTGCATCTTTTCTGACTTTTTGAACAAGTTCAGGAGAAGGTTCTTTAATGTTCTCAAAAACAGTCCCTTTATTTTGGTAGTAACCGATACAATTGTGGATATCCACCTTCAGCTCTGACATTTTTCTGGCAACGGCTTCGATATGACAATCGTTTATGTCGGGAATTATTATAGTATTAACCTTTACACTAATGCCTTTTTCCTTAAGAGACCTGACCGCTTTAAGTTGATTATCCAGCAATATCTCAAATCCTTCACTGGGGCTGTATACTCTTTTTCCAAATCGCACCCAAGCGTAAATCCCGGCGCCTATTTCAGTATCGAGGGCGTTTATGGTAATAGTTACATGGCTTACATTAAGCTCCGCGAGTCCTTCTATATAAGGGCCAATGTTAAGCCCGTTTGTGGCCAGACACAAAATTATCTCCGGATACTTTTCTCTGACCATCGTCAGAGTTTCCATTGTTTCTTTGGGATTGGCAAAAGGGTCTCCCGGGCCGGCAATCCCCACAACTGAAATATTGGGGACTTTCTTCATTACATACTCCAGGTAATGAAGAGCCTGCTGCGGCGACAGCAGGGCGCTGGTAACCCCAGGCCTGCTTTCGTTAACACAATCATACTTCCTGTTGCAGTAATTACACTGGATATTACACCTTGGCGCCACCGGCAGGTGAACCCTTCCAAAAGTATGCCGTATCTTATCGTTAAAACATGGATGATTTGATATATCTATAGTCATCTTGATTGCCTTCGCTCCGTTAGAGTTTTATCTTTACTGGGGTCTCACATATATGAATACCCGACAGGTGATGTCTCTTGTTCCTTTTCAATAATCGCATTTACTATCCTGTCAAACAACTGCTGGGTGCCTTCATATCCCAGATGCAAAATTCTTTGAGCACCTATTCTGTCATGTATCGGAAAACCAATTCTTACAAGTGGTACACCTAATTTTCTTGCTATATAATAACCCTTACTACTGCCAATCATAAAATCAATGTCTAAACCTTTGCACTTTTCGAGTATCTCTTCAAAATCGAGACCTTCACAAACCGATATTTCTCTCCCGTAGAGAGAAGCCGTCTCACTGAGGACACGCTCAAGGGTTCCGGTACGTGCTCCGGTAGTACAAAGAACCGGAATTACCCCTGTCTCAAGTAAAAAGGAAGCAACCGATGCCACCATATCTTCATCGCCATAGACGACGGCCTTCTTTTCAAACATATATTTGTGCCCATCTACGTACGAATCTACAAGCCGGCTGCGCCTGAGTCGGTACTTATCCTGCGTTTTTCTGCCGCTAAGTTTTTCTAAAAGTTCAAAAAACAAATCGGTCAACCTGATGCCAACCGGCAGTCCCAGACAAAACCGCTCTACAGAAAAACGCTCTTTGAGCAAGGTTCCCGCTGTTTCTTTTTTCTCGAGACTATGACCGAACTCAATTGCCCCCAACGAACCTCCCAGAGAGGCAATTTCTCTAAGTGAAGTACCGCCCCGTTGTATCTTTTGATACTCTGTCCACAATCCGCCGTCTAAGGTCTCTGAGTAGTCAGGCAGGATAACACTGTCAAGACCGAAGTCACTGACCAGTTCTTTTAGATACCGAATATCTGCAGGCGACACCAGCCCGGGAAACATTCCGATTTGCCGAATTCTGTCCTGTCCGCACGCCAGGGTTGAGACGACAGCACGCACAGCAGCGTGAAAACCATCCATATGAGTCCCCATATAACTCGGTGTTGAGACATAGACGATTTTTGGGATAAAATCAGACGGTCGTTTCGAAAGAAACTCACGCAAAATCATTGATACATCATCGCCTATGGTCTCACTCAAACAGGTAGTTGCTACACCAATAAGTTCCGGTTCATACTGCTTGCAGACGTTTTTAAGGCCCGTTAATAAATTATCCCTCCCGCCAAAAATAGCCGTTTCTTCGGAAAAGTTGGAGGCTGCGATGTCAACCGGCTCTTCAAAATGGTTAATGAGATAACGGCGTATATAGGTCGAGCATCCCTGAGAACCATGCAAAAAGGTCAAGGCGCCCCTGATGCCCCGGAAGACAAGGCTTGCTCCCAGCGGAGAGCATAACTTACAGGGATTTCGAGTAGCAGTATAAACTTTCTTTTCTGTTTTCATAATTCACCCCGCTTTTTCTCTTTGTGGTGTGAATCGCCAGACTGGACTTGTAACCGATGAATAAACCTCACGGGTAAAGTTAAGCATTCCTTTAAACCCTGCCAGGGCTATTTTACGCTGATGGTTGTGGTCGCAAAAAGCAATACCGAGCTTATAAGCCAGATAACGTTCTTTGACTCCTCCGATAAAAATATCGGCATCTTTTTCCAGTATAAACCGGGACAGCTCCAGCGGATTGGCATCATCAACGATTATTGTTCCTTCCCCGCACATTTTTTTCAGGCGTTTGTAATCATCTTTATTTCCTGTTTGCGAACCTACTACGACAACCTTCATTCCCAGATAATCAAGCGCCTTTATCAGAGAGAAAGCCTTAAAGGCACCGCCGACGTAGATAGCAGCTTTTTTTCCTTTAAGTTTTCTTTTATACTGCTCAAGAGGCAGTCTTATGTTTTGAACCTCACCGTTAACTACTTCGTCTGTCAGTCGAAGCATTTCTTTATTTCTAAAAAAACGCGCTACCTCATAAAGAGCGCTTGAGGTATCCTCAATGCCAAGATACGAGACATGAATAAAGGGTATCCCGTAACGCTCTTTCATTATCTTCGCCAGGGGCATCATTGAACCGGAACACTGAACCACGTTGAGTTTTGCCCCATGTGCTCTTTGTATATCCGCAATCCTTGCATCGCCGGTCACCGTAGAAACAACCTCCACTCCCATCCGATTGTAGTAATCCTTAATTAACCATGTTTCTCCTGCAATGTTAAAATCACCAAGAAGGTTAATACTAAATGGGCCGATATCTTTTGTCGAACCGCTTCCGACAAGAGCCGCCAACGCCTCACAAGCTGCGCGATAGCCATCTTTTTTCGTACCCTTAAATCCTTCCGAATGAACAGGAAGAACAGGGATATTCTTTTGGGTACTTACCCGCTTGCATACCGAATCTACATCGTCTCCGATAATTCCGATGATACAGGTAGTGTAAACAAAGGCCGCCTCCGGTTTATATCTGTCAATGAGTTCGCATAAAGCGCGGTGAAGCTTTTTTTCACCTCCAAAAATAACGTTTTTTTCCTGAAGGTCTGTTGAGAAGCTCAAACGGTGCAGTTCCGACCCTGATGATAAAGAACCCCTGATATCCCACGTATAGGCCGCGCAGCCAATAGGCCCATGAACCAGGTGCAAAGCGTCAACTATAGGATATAATACTACGCGGGAGCCGCAAAAAACACAAGCCCGCTGGCTGACAGAACCGGCGACAGTTTTCCTTTCGCATTGCATATTAAAAGAGCCGTCGGTAGATTCTTCGCCACCGTAATATATTTGCTCTTTTCTCTCTTCTAATATTTCTATTTTATCCATAAGAGATCCTTCGACTCACTTCGTTCGCTCAGGATAAATTCAACCTTACGACTTATCTCGTCCTTCTGACTCAATAAGTCATGGTCTCATTTACATTACAAGCTCAAAACTTTCCTCAGGCGCATCCCTGTCCTGCCTATCCATAAGCGCGCTTAGTACATTTTCTAATATCCTCATTGCGCCTCTGTATCCTACTGTTGGAAAATAACTATGGCCGATTCTATCAAGTATGGGAAATCCCATTCTTATAAACGGAATATCTTCATCCCTCGCAATATATTTCCCATATGTGTTCCCTATGAGCAAATCAACCGGCTCATTCTTTATCCATTGATGCAACAGGAACGCATCAGCATTAGCGCCGTTCTTTACCTTTGCATCAGGCACATTGCCATCAAGTATTTTTCTTATTCTCTTTTCAAATTCCTTTCCCGGTGTGCCGCTGACAATATGAATGGGCTTCATATCAATATCGACAAGAAACTCTGTAAGTGGTATGAGATGATCAGGATCACCAAACAGAGCAACTTTTTTATTGTAGAAGTACTGCTGCATATCAGTAATAATGTCAACAAGCCTTCCCCTTTCATCCGTAATTGATGCCGGTACATCAACATCAGCAGCTCTGCTAAGAGCAACAATAAATCTGTCAGTTGCTGAAAGACCTATAGGGATATCGAGCGCTTTGTATTTTACCTTACACTTATTTTCAAGTTCTTTTGCCGCAGCTTCCGATGCAAAATTGCCCAGGGCAAGTGTGAATTTGCTATCCCCGGTGCTTTTCAGTTCAGGTATAGTAACTCCGCCTTTCGGATAAAAAGCATGATGTCCTGTCTGCGGCGCATCGAGGACGTCGGATGTGTCGGGAAACAAGACAGTTTTTACACCCATTTTTTTTGCTGTCTTTTTTATTTCCCTCATATCCGGCGGCTCAACCCATCCGGGAATAATATTTATCTGATTTTTTTTCTCCCCTGTCGATTCTGAGAAATATTTAACCATGCCTTTCACCATATTCGCAAAGCCGGTAATATGAGAACCAATGTAGCTTGGTGTACTACAGTGTATTACATATTTACCCTCAGGAACTTTTCCATCGTTTCTTGCTTTCTGACAGATTTGGTTTACATCGTCACCTATGGTTTCGGAAAGACAGGTTGTATGAACTGCAATAATGTCTGGGTTATAAATGGTAAAAATATTATTAATTGCCTGTAGAAGGTTTGCCTGCCCCCCGAATACCGAAGAGCCCTCGGTGAAAGAACTGGTTGCAGCCATTATCGGTTCTTTATAGTGCCGTGTCAGCGTACTTCGGTGATAAGCACAGCAGCCCTGTGAGCCATGACTGTGCGGCAGGCAGGCATGTATGCCCAGAGCCGCGTACATTGCCCCGATTGGCTGGCACGTTTTCGCAGGGTTTACTGTAAGAGCTTTTCTCTCTTTAATTTCATCTGGCGTATGTCTTAAAAGCATATTAACCTTCCTTCTAAATTTTATTCAGAAACAAAGACAGCTGTAATTTCGGGTTTATTATCCCATGGAGCTTTTATCAGTTTCCATATCTTTGTATTTACCGTTCGTTCCATCTCCACGTAGAAGTTAATCGCTCCTTTAAACGCCGCAAAAGGGCCTCCATAATCGTAGCTGTGCAATTGTTTCATGGGAACACCTCTCTTTTGCACAGTATATTTTTCCTTAATCCCTGCGCAGAATACTGCTGGTTTGTATTTTTCAATAAGTTTTTCCGTTTCATGCTGGCTTATATCATCGATGACTACCGAATTTGGTTTCATTTCAGGCATCATACCCTCGTACTTGCCCATCTGGACGCCCATTTTTTTAAGTTTCTCAAGCTCCTGCGGAGACTTTCTCAGCCGGTATCTCTTTGGGTCCTTTTCAATTTCAAGTTCTTCAATATTTCTGCTGTCAGCATCGACCTTGATGTCAGGCAGGACTTTCCTGCCCTCATAATCATCCCGGTGAGCAAACTCATATCCGGCGGCAATTGTTGTCATTCCAATCTCAGCAAAAAGATTCTGATAATGATGTGCGCGTGAACCACCGACAAAAATCATTGCCAGTTTCCCTTTGGTCCTCGGCGTTATCTCTTTCTGGGCTTTCAGTACTGCGGGCATTTCTTCTGCGATTACTTTCTCAACCATGTCAATAAGTTTCTTGTCACCGAAATACTGCGCAATTTCCCTTAATGATCTTGCTGTCGCACCTGCCCCGATAAAGTTTACCTTCAGCCACGGTATGCCGAACTTCTTTTCCATCATACCGGCTACATAGTTAATTGAGCGGTGACACATAATAAGATTAAGATCGGCAGTATGTGAATTAGCAAACTGATCAATACTTGAATTTCCGCTGTAGGTGGAAATCAGAGTAAGGCCGCATCGTTCAAACAGGTCCTCAATCAAAAACGCATCTCCGCCGATGTTATACTCTCCAAGCAGGTTAATCTTAAACTTGCCCTCCTTCACCGTGTCATCGAGTCCGACCACGTGTTTAAAAATCTGGTTGTTGGCAATGTGGTGGCCGGCCGACTGACTCACACCTTTATACCCCTCACATGAAAAACCAAAGATGTTAATACCGAGCTTTTCTTTCATTTCCCTTGCCACAGCATGAACATCATCACCGATTAAACCAACCGGACAGGTGGAAAATATCCCTATAGCCTTTGGATGAAAGATATCGTATGCCTCCTGAATCGCTGCCTTCAGCTTTTTCTCACCGCCGAAAACAATGTTGCTGTCCTGCATATCTGTTGAGAAACAATAGGGCATAAAATTGTCGCCGTCCGGGCCTGGCCTGGTCTGGTTGCGCCGCGTAGCCCAGCTAAAAAAACCGCACCCGATAGGGCCGTGTGTAAGGTTAAGAATATCCCTTGTGGGACCAAGCACTACTCCCTTGCACCCGGCATAGCAGCATCCGCGCTGAGTAATAATCCCGGGAATAGTCCTTACATTTGACTGAATTTCCTGGCCTGTTTTCGGGTCATTGAGTACCATTGACTTGTTTCGCTTTTTAGCAACCTTTGCCGGATACTTTTTAAGAATATCCTCTTTGATAGTACCTGGCCCTAATAGTTCTTTACTCTTTTTCATAATTATGCTCCTGAAGAATCAAGGACACCTCCACCTGATTCTCCTTTTACAGTTTCGCCTGTTCTTACCCTTGTAGCTTCTAAAATAGGCATCACGAAAATTTTACCATCCCCGGAATTGCCGGTTTGATTCACATCAATTATAGCCTTAACTGTTCTTTCTACAAAGTTGTCCGAAACAATCACCGTAATAAGCCTCTTGGGCACAAGTCTCGGACCGTCTCCGAGCTGGCTGATTGCTTCCGGGTGACCATTTTCAGCCCCATGGAGTATCCTGTAATCAACCATCCCCTTACCCCTGCCAAGAATTTTGCCGGTAGCAGTAAAGGCCGATATACCTACTTCTGAAAGCGCTTTTTTGGTTTTATTAATCTTGTTTATACGAATTACAGCCATTACTTCTTTCATTGTTTACTCCCTGGATTTATTCTTCTTTAACTCCGGAACTTACTGTGTATACCTCAAGCACAGGAGAAACAAATATCTTACCATCACCAAACGCCCCGGAATCTTTTGTTTTCGCGTTCTCGATTATCGTTTTGAGCACAAAATCCTTATCTTTTTCAGGTATTACCGTTATCAGCAGCTCTTTTGGAAGTTCATCATATGTAACTTCCCCCACTTTTAATCCTCTTTGTTTTCCTCTGCCGAAAACTGCTACTTTAGTAACGGCAGGGTATCCCGCGTCAAGCAGTCCGGCAAGCACTGCATCTGTTTTTTCCGGCCTGACTATCGACCGTATCATTAACATGGGCATATTCTATTCTCCTTTCACTATTAAAATCATACGATACCGAATTCCACTAAAAGATTCTCAAGTATCTCCATATCTATCGGCTTAGGGATAACAAGCATTTCATTCCGGTCAATTTTTGTCGCAAGCGCTCTGTATTCATCGGCCTGAGCATGCCCGGGTTCAAAATCAATTACTGTCTTTCTGTTTATTTCAGCTCTTTGAACCACCTTCTCTCTCGGAACAAAGTAAATCATTTGAGTCCCCAGCTTCTTCGCGAACTCCTTGATCATTTTCTCTTCATTATCAACCTGGCGGCTGTTGCATATAAGCCCGCCAAGCCTTATTCCGCCTGAATCCGCGAATTTAACAATACCTTTACAAATATTGTTTGCCGCGTACATAGCCATCATCTCGCCTGATACTACAATGTAAATCTCCCGCGCTTTTCCTTCTCTCATAGGCATAGCAAAACCGCCGCATACTACATCGCCCAAAACGTCGTAAAAAACATAATCCAGCGCGTACTTATCATCATAGGCGCCAAGCTGCTCAAGAAGGTTTATTGAGGTTATAATACCTCTGCCCGCACATCCAACACCCGGTTCAGGACCTCCCGATTCTACACATCTCACCTTTCCATAACCTTCTTTGACAACGTCATCGAGATCAACATCTTCACCTTCTTCACGGAGGGTATCAAGGACTGTCGTCTGATGAAGACCGCCCAGAAGGAGTCTTGTTGAATCTGCTTTGGGGTCACATCCCACAACCATAATCTTTTTGCCAATTTCAACTAATCCGGCTACTATATTTTGGGTTGTTGTTGACTTCCCGATTCCGCCTTTTCCGTAAATCGCAATTTTTCTAA
>CBDVDM010000028.1:0-23279 GCA_965372745.1 uncultured bacterium | reverse complement strand
GCCGATAAAAGCGTTGTGGCGGTTTGCAGAATACAGATTTTACAGATTTTACAGATTTTACAGATTTTACAGATTTTACAGAAAAAATTTCCGATTTTAGCTTCAGTAAATTGTTATTAGACCGATAAAGAACATAGGTGTTCGCTTTATTAGCTGAAGTGATGTTTTGAGAGTTTTATTTTTGAGTAAGACCAATCTTGGGTAATGGAAAAGACAAAGCGACAACTGATTTTGAATAAGGGTACCGAAAAGTTCATTTTTCGTTATGAAAGCGGATATGAAGATGAACTGCTGGATGCTCTTATTGAACAGGCCAGAGATAAGGGGACTGACTTCGACTGGTTTGATGCAGCGGTATTGAGTTTTAAACTGACTCAATCGCTTATCAGCCAGGCAGATGAACTCTTGGGCGAAAATACAGGTACGCAAATTCATGCGGATTAAATAAGAGTGAAGTGACAGGAAAATTATTAAATCTTTTGTATTAGTCCGGAGAAGAATAACGAAACTAATGAATTGGAAAGTTAAGTAGGTGGAAATATGGAAAATAGTACAATTGTTCATGATTTTTTGAACTATCTCAATCTTGAAAAGCGGTTCTCCGAACATACAGCCAAATGTTATGGTGCTGATTTGAAGCAGTTTGGGAACTTTTTGATTGACACTTCATTGGATAGTCATCCGGAAGGTGAAGTGCTTTCGTCCGAACATCCGGAAGGTGGATTGGGGACGGCTACTGCGACACAAACAACTGTTAAGGTCGATCAGTTGCTTCTTTCAGTAGATGTTAATTCTGTCAGGTCTTACTTGGCCCATTTAAATGAGCAGCAATATTCCAAGTCAACTGTAGCTCGCAAACTTGCAACACTTAGAAGTTTTTATAAGTTTCTGGTTAAGAGAAACCGCATTGGTTCCAATCCTGTTACAGTGGTTAGAACCCCGAAGCAGGAAAAGAAGCTTCCTCAATTTCTTGAATATGAGCAGGTAAAAAGATTACTTGAAACTCCGCCGATGGATAACTGGCTTGGTGCCAGGGACAGGGCGATTCTGGAAACACTTTACAGCACCGGTATACGGGTCAGCGAACTTGTGGGATTAAATATGGATGATATCGATTTTTTAGGAGAGGTTATCCATGTTCGAGGCAAGGGCAAAAAGGAGAGGATTGCACCGATAGGCACTTCAGCTTTGCGGGTTATTCAGCATTATCTTGAGTTTAGAAACAAAAGAGCACAGAACAACAGCAATTTTGACGCCAAAGTTTTGTTTGTAAATAAGCATGGCCGGAGGCTTAGCACCAGAAGTGTCCGCCGTAAGATGGACAAGTATCTTAAGATGGCGGGACTGCCGTCATCTATCAGCCCGCATACATTGCGTCATAGTTTTGCGACACACATGCTCAACAATGGAGCTGATTTAAGGAGTGTTCAGGAATTGCTTGGGCACCAGTCTTTGTCGACAACCCAGGTTTACACGCATTTGACAACGAAAAGGCTTAAAGATGTTTACGAAAATTCACATCCCAGAGAGACGCAAGCCGGCGAGAATGAGCATTAACTGCGGGCAACTGACAATTCAAAAGCCGGATATTACATCCGGCTTTTTTAATGCAAACCTGTAATATCAATTCCAGTTAATTAGAGCCGATTGGTTGTTAATGTCATTCCTGCGACACGTAGCGAAGCGAAGAGCCCGGAACGGAAAGCAGGAATCCATGTTTTTAATTTGTGGCCTGAAAACTATAATATCGGTTCGGACTTACTGAAAGTATTAGAGCACTTTAATATTTTCTGCTCTGCTTTAGGCCGCAACAGGCATAAAGTGAGCACGAAAAATTAAAGTGCTCTATAATAACTTTACTGAGATAATTTGTTATTGTCACCGATGTATTCCGGTACGAGTTCTTTTACATTCTCAACTATTTTATCATGGTCCTGTGTTTGGGATGTTTCTACGAGTTTTCCTATACCGGCAAGAAGTTTATCTCTGTCCATTGGGATATTTTTCCAGATACCAATTTTGTGGTGTCTGGTCGGCTGCATGTTTTCGCCTTTAATTGAAAGCTCCTCGAATAGTTTCTCACCAGGCCTTAGGCCGCTGAAAGTAATCTCAATATCTTCTCCCGGCCTAAAGCCGCTTAGAGTAATAAGTTCAGCAGCGAGGTCTACAATTTTTACCGGTTCACCCATGTCGAGCACAAAGATTTCCCCGCCTTTGCCCATTGAGGCAGCCTGAAGAACAAGTTGACTCGCTTCCGGTATAGTCATGAAGTATCTTTTCATTTCAGGATGAGTTACGGTTACCGGCCCGCCATCTGCGATTTGTTTTTTAAATATAGGGACAACGGAACCGTTAGAACCGAGGACATTACCAAAGCGTACAGTAATAAAGTCTGTTTTGCTTATTTCGTTCAGGCCCTGAATATACATTTCTGCTATGCGTTTTGATGACCCCATAATTGAAGTAGGGTTGACAGCTTTGTCAGTGCTTATCATAACGAAATTAGACACATTGTACTTGTCGGAGGCATCAGCGACAGTTTTGGTTCCCACAATATTATTTTTGATTGCTTCACCGGGGTTAATTTCCATCAGGGGAACATGCTTATGGGCAGCTGCATGAATAACTACTTTTGGTTTGTATTTGTTGAACAACTCATCAACCCTGGTTTTGTCAGTAATATTACAGATAATTGCCTTTTTATTAACGAATGGAAAGTCTTTGTTTAGTTCGCGTTCGATGTGAAAGAGCGGGTTTTCAGCCTGTTCAACAAGCAACAGCATCTTAGGGTTAAAATTACAGACCTGTCTGCTCATTTCGGCGCCGATTGAGCCACCGGCGCCTGTAACAAGAATTATTTTATCTTTAGCAAAGGTTTCTATTAAAGGTAAATCAAGTTTAACAGTTTCCCTGCCGAGAAGGTCATTAATGTCAACGTCTCGGATTTGTGAGACCCGAAATTTTCCAGAGGCTATATCGGTAATTGACGGTACTGTTCGGAATCGGATTTTTGCACCTTTGCATATCTGTATAATCCCTCTTAACTGCTGATGGCTTGCAGAAGGAATAGCGATAGCTATTTCTTCGATATTTTTGTTTTCACAGATTTTTGGCAGTTGCGATACAGTGCCGAGTACAGGTATTCCATGGATGCTGGCTCCTTGTTTGATTGCGTCATCGTCGATAAATCCGATGACTTCATATTGTGTAACAGCCATACGGTGAATTTCTCTAAGTAGCGCTTCTCCTGCATTGCCTGCACCGACTATCAGGAATCTTTTCAATCTTCCGCCTTCTACAGTACGGAATTCTTCATAATAGAGTCGTACCAACATACGTAGTCCGCCGAGCAATAAGACTGTAGTAGCCATATCAACTAAGAAGATGCTTTGAGCGATAGCAGCGATGTCTTGAAGATATCGGCGGACAGGACCGACATTCAAAATCGCAAACCATGAAGCTACGATTATTAGCGTGCTTAAGACCGAAGCACTTGTGATACCGGTAAGATCTGATATGCTTACATATCGCCACCATCCTCGGTATTGCCTGAAAAAGCCGAATACTATCAGTTTAACTACTATAAAACCTATCAACAGGCGTGGATATTGTTCGATAAGCCAACCGTCTGCGAATCGCATATTTTTTGCCAGCAGGAAAGAAAGCATCAAAGAAACGGCAAAAACAACGATGTGTGTGAGTATAATCAAAGGTTTGCGAAACCTAAGCAGCAGTGTTGGTGACACAGCCAGTTCAGCCGAGTCTTTATTATCGTTTTGGGGTTGTATATTTGTATCTGAGTCAGGCATTTGTTTGGTCACTATAAGTCATTCCAATATAATTATATACAACCATAATTCTATCAAGGGCTTAAGGTTATGTCAAGGCTTATATACTAATCGGAGAGTCTGAAATACCGTATATAATTTAACAGATAAATGCTTAGAAAAGATAAACCATCTACGATAAAAGTTACGTTTAATATCGTTATCGTAGTTGTGCCTGATTGCGCTTTGTTCAAGTTGTATCCGATTCGGCTTTAACGTCGTCCGTGTTTATATAAATGTCCTCCAAAGCGGTATTATCAACTTTATTTCGCAAAGCTGCATAGATTATAGTATTGGCAGAGAAGTAAAAGCTTATTACAAAAGAAACCAGCAGGCCAACAATAGCCAACAGGATTAAATATATCAAAAAGGCAGAGACTGATTGTGACCAGTTGCATGCGCTATTTGATAGTCCCAAATCCGTGAAACTTGGTTCAGGCCAGATTGCGTCGAGTTTATTAATATCTCCATCACCGTTGACCCAGATACCAAGTCGTAAAAAGCTGTGACTAAACCACGTCAATAAAAATACGAAGAAGCGGACAAAAAGATAGCAGATAGCCCCGTAAGCAGCAGCTATTGCGGTATAGAAACCCATTCGCCATGGCCTGGCATACACATAGCTGTAAGAACGGCTTATCGCATCAAAAGAGTCTGAGCCATCATATGCCACTGCCGGAAACATCAAATTAAACCCTGCAACAGCACCTATTGCGATAATAGTTATAAAAGTTCCTATTATTAAAATGACCGGCAAAAATATTGCGACTATCAACTCACCTATTGCAGGGATATTTCCTATCAGACCCAGGAGGAAGATGAGTAATCCAAGGACGATGATTATTGCGACTGGTACTAAAGGCGCTGCGAAGAAGTTTTTGAATTTCTTTGAGCTAAAGCGAACGGATTCGGTTAAGCCGGGCTTTTCGCCACGCGCAAATTGTAATGCTGCACTCCTGCAAATAGCACCTCCGGCAATCGAAATTACAGCAAGTTTTATCACGATAAAAATTATATAATAAACTGTATGATGTCTGATTGCCCATGTCACTGCTTTGGAATATTCGGCAAGATGTGCAGCGACAGCGGTAAAATTAAATGCGAACATCGAGTTTAATGTATCATGGAATTTCCCTGTTGCAAATTGCCATAGTGTTGAAAATACTCCCTGGCGTTCGCCGGCCTCTTTATTTGTCTGGATAAATTGTGATAATTGTTCGGGACTTGCCAGATAGATTTGTAATTCGGTATTACCGTTATTTGCAACAACAACAGTATTACTGATGTCCATGACTTTTCCTGCTAAGGCAATAATAGTTAAGCCGAGAAAAGCTATAATCAAGCTGTTGTGCTGGATAGATATACGGAAAGTTTGAAATATTTTTGTGAAAAGCAGGTTGCCCATAATTTGCGAGGCTTCTTTTTCGCTACCCATTTTTGCGTCCTTTCAAAAAGGTTATGATTTTGAAGATTTCAAAAAGAGCAAATACTATCAATTCCACTTGAAAATTGCGTCTTAATCCGCGGTAATTTGTTTTACAAAAATTAGTTACAAGCGTTAGACGCGCATTTTATTACCTTAAAGGGTATATATAACTTATTTTCAGTTGGTTTCAATAGATTTTGTGATATTTTTATATCTTTTATCTGTCGTCGTTTACGGTTTCATCAGGGGATTTAAGAGGGGAAGTTATTTTGTATTCTGAGTCTAGCCAGGAACCTAAATCCAAAAGTTTGCAGCGTGGAGAGCAAAACGGAAAAAATTTACCTTTTTCGGTTTTTTGCTGATGTGATGTATTAACAACCTTATTGCAGATTGGGCATCTGTGTTCCATGTTAAAATACCAATCTGACTATTTATTCTTCTTCCTCTTCGGTTACAAGTCCATCTTCCATCATTCTGGCATATTCAACACAGTATCTTGCCCATGGTTTGGCTTCAAGACGTGCTTTTTGTATCAGTTTTTGAGTACCTTCGCAGATACCGTAAATTTTATCCTGGATACGCATGAGTGCATCGTTGATTTCCTGCAACAGTTTTCTTTCACTATCCATCAAACCCAGAGCGAATTCCTGCTCATAGTTGTCAGTTCCGATATCCGCCATATGAATGGGCATGCTTGACAGGTCGCCACTTGCATCGAGCCTTGATTTTTTAAGAACCTCATCCTCTATTTCAGTCATACTGTCAATGATCTCCCTGCGTTTTTCCAGAAGCAGCTGTTCGAAGTGTTTAACCTCAGCAGTAGTTAAGCTTTTTTCCTTTTTCCGAGTTGTACTTGTTTTTTTCCCTACTACTTTTTTACTCTTCTTTGCCACTTGTCCACTTACCTTTCCTATTGCCAAACCGGTTCTTTATCAGTCCGAAGAACACATCATTATATCATAGTAAATTATGTTATATAATTACTTTTGTGCAAAATTTTAATAACAAACTTCAGGAGTATAGTAGCCGGCGCTCAGTTCTTCAAGCCTAATTGTCTTTAGCTTGGCTAAGTCTATGCCAAATAAGAGCTTATACAAGCAAAATACATCGTGAATATTACTGGATTTTGTTAAGGACTTATCTGATATTTTGATTATCTTTGGCAAATTTGCCTAACGGGAGAAAAAAGTTCTCCTTTCCAACTGTTCCTGAAAAGGCTTTGACGCCAAAGACCTCTTCGATTTGCTTTAGTGAAAAAACTTCTTTAACCTTACCGATATGATAACTGCCGTCACGTCCAATAAGCAAAGCGATGTCAGCGTACTGAGTTGCAAGATTAATGTCATGTGTTACTGCGATAATGGTTTTGCCTTTTTCGATTTGTGCGCTTTTTAAAAGGTCGTATATATCGACCTGATGTTTCAAATCCAGAAAACTTGTCGGTTCATCTAACAGTAAAATAGATGTATTTTGTGCGAGAGCTCTTGCGATAAAGACGCGCTGTCTTTCACCGCTGCTTAGATTTGTTACCGGTCTTGATGCAAATTGGGCGGTGTCGGTTGCATTTAGGACTTCGGTGACAATTTTCCTGTCAGTTTCACTTTCAAACCCTAATTGGCTATAATAAATAGTTCTTGCCATCATAACCATTTGGGCGACGGTAAAGCCGAAAATGGGAGTAAATTCCTGTCTTACGACTGCCACTTTTTCAGCTAAAGTTTTGGTGTTGTATGATTCTATAGGTCTTTCGTTAATTACTATTGTGCCGGATTGGGGTTTGAGCATTTGGCATAACAAATTAAGTAATGTGCTTTTACCAGCTCCGTTGGGACCTGCTATTGCCAGGAACGAGCCTTGCTCGACCTCAAAGCTTAAGTTTCTTAAAACCTCAGCTTCAGAATAGGCAAAACTTAAATTATTAACTTCGATAATATTCATTTATTTTGCCCAGCCGATTTTACTGGTATATTTGATAAGTAAAATTAAAAAGAACGGCCCGCCAATAATGGCAGTTACCACACCGACGGGCAGTTGCGCAGGAGCCACTATAATACGTGCCAGAGTGTCAGCAATGACAAGAAATCCTGCTCCAAAGACTGCGCTTAGCGGCAATAACTGGCGGTGGTCAGGGCCGAATACAAGCCTTATTGCATGTGGAATGACAAGGCCCACAAAGCCTATCAGGCCGCTCAAACTAACTGCGATGGCAGTGATAGAGGCTGCAATCGCAAAAGCAATTGTTTGCGTCTTGGCCGTGCTTATACCCATACTCTTTGCGTCTTTTTCGCCAAAGCTTATAGCGTTTAGCTGAGGTGACAGGTAAAACAGTGCTATAATGCCGGCTAAAGTTATTCCTCCACCAAACCATAGAACTTCAAATTTTTCTTCCGACATATTCCCCATCAGCCAGAAAATTGTTGCGTGTACCTGGCTGCTTTTCGCAATCGAGGTTAGAAACATTATCATAGCAGAGAAGAATGCATTAACCACAACACCAGCCAGCAGCAGCCCTGTGACATTGGATTTTCCTGTCACTTTGCCGATTGACCAGACCAGCCAGACCGTTCCGATTGCTCCTGCAAATGCAAAGACAGCTATCGGCGAGCGTCCCCATAATGTCCAGCTGAAACCGCTGATAACCGCTATTATAGCTCCCAGCCCTGCTCCGCTTGATATCCCAAGTATATAAGGGTCGGCTAAGGGATTTCGCAAAAGGGCCTGGAAAATGACGCCGGAACATGCCAGTGCCGCTCCTACGATGGCAGCGAGGATAATTCGTGACAATCGAACATGTACAAAAATTTCATAGTCTGAATTTATATTGCCTGTTTGGCTGGAAGGTGAGAACGCCGCTTTAAGAGAAATGTTTTGACTACCTACCAGTGAGCACAAAACCATTACGACTGCAAGCACTATAAGAGCAGCTATGAGTCTGTAAACTAATTTTTTAACTGTTAAAAGTTGCAGCATTTCAATTCCCGAAAACCTCCGGCCTTAGACAGTGGGCGATTGTCTCGATTCCCTCATAAACTCGCGGGCCTAATTGAGATAAAGTATCGTCATCGACAACATATATCCGCTTATTTTTTACAGCTGATATGTTTTTAAATCTGCTCCAGTACTCTATAGCATTGTCACGCAGTTTAGCCACATTTTTTTGCCCCATAGTCGGTTCAATTATCACATCTACATCTGAGATTATTATTTGCTCAGCCCCTATCGGCGGATATTGCTGTACGGTTTTTCCAATAGCGTTTTCACCGCCGGCAATCTCTATCATCTCATTGATAAAGGTATCACGTCCGGCAACCCGCAAAGGCTTTCTTTGAACGACATAGAGTACTTTTATTTTTTTCTCATTTTTGACCATATTCGAAATACGAGCGATGTTTTCTTTGATATCTGCTATTAAAAGATTGGCCTGATGTTGTTTGGCAGTAGCCGAGCCTATAGCATCGATTGCATGAAAGAGGTCATCTATTTTCTTAATCTTAAGTGCCAGGCTATAGTAGCCGATACGTTCCAATCTTGGCCCGAGGGTTTTTTGCTGTTCCGTTGCTGATGTGACAACCAGATCCGGTTTAGCTGCTATTATTGCCTCAATGTCCGGGTACCAGAATGTTCCGATTTTTGGTTTTTCTTTGGCTTTTGGTGGAAAGGTGCTGAAGATAGTAACGCCGACGATTTTTTCTTCCAGCCCTAAGGCGAAAAGTATCTCCGTAATATTAGGAGCTGTTGCAACGATTCTTTGAACGTTATTTGGCAGGGTGGTGTTTTGAGTATTCTGGGCAGAGTTGAAATCGAACATCACAAAACCGACTGTAAACCAACATGCTGATATTAATACTAACCACGACCATTTATTCATTAGGTTCTCTTAAATTGCTTTTCTAATTCGGTTATGGAAAATTTGATTGTAGTAGGTCTTCCGTGCGGGCATCGGCTTGATTTTTCAGTTTTTTCCTTATCGTTCAGCAATTGCTCGATTTCTTTGTCGCTTAATGGCTGGCCGGCTTTTATTGCCGCCTTGCAGGCAGCCATGTTTAAAATTTCATCAAGCAGACCCTGCGGTTCGATATTGGTGTCGCTGTTATTGATAATACCTATTAAGTCGCGAATAAAATCTACAGGATTTATTTTTGCCAGCAGACTCGGAAACGCCTGACACGCATAAGTTTTCGGGCCGAAAGGCGCCAGTTCGATACCCAGCTTTTCAGTCAACTCGGTATTGTTTTTGATTATTTCTGCTTCGGCTTCAGTTACCTCGAATGTTTCCGGTATCAACAGTTTCTGTGATTCGAGTTTACCGCCTGATATTCTTGCACATAAATCCTCATACATTATGCGTTCATGAAGTGCGTGCTGGTCGATTATTGAAAACCCCTCATCGGTTTGAGTGATTATGAAACTGTCATGTATCTGTATTGCCTTTGGTTTTTCGCCGTAAACGACCTGCTCAGCAGCAGCGGAAATTGTTTCGCTCTGTGTTGAATAGGATTGAAAACCTAATCGATGCTGGTCTTGAGAAGGGCGATACCTTTCAAAAAAATCGGTCATCGCATCATTTATTTCCCTGCTTCGAGGCTGTTTTATTCCTGACTGTGCAATTGGCATTTTAGCCTCAACGTCAAGGTTTGTTCCTAACAGTTTCTCTCTAAGGGCCGCAAGAATCTGTGAGTGCACCAGATTTGAATTATAAAAACGCACTTCAATTTTTGTAGGATGGACATTGACATCATAATCATCAGGTGACATTTTGATAAACAGGAAAATCACAGGAAACCGGTTTTGTTCGAGTTGTCCTCTGTACGCCTCTTTGATGGCATGTGAGATAATTTTGTCACGGATAAACCTTCCGTTCAGGAATATATACTGGAACTTGTTGTTCGTTCTTGATATTTCAGGCATGCCCATCAGTGCAAAAATATTTAGCCCTTTTTCTGCGGTTCGGGTTTCAATCAGGTTTTCGGCAATCTCTGAAGAGAATAACTCAGTTATGCGCTGGCGAAGACCCTGATTGGATTGTAACCGGTATAGTTCTCTGCCGTTATGAATTAACGTCAGGTCTATTTTGCTGTTTGCCAGTGCAATGCGGGTGAACTGTTCTGAGATATGTCCGAATTCGGTATTTGCGGTTTTTAAAAATTTTCGTCTTGCGGGAAGTTTATAAAAGATGTCTCTAACCTGAATTGTAGTGCCGTAGTCGGCACTGCATGGTGTTATATTTGTTTTATCGCCGCAGTCGATTTCAATGCAGTTGCCGTTTTCACAATTCTGTTGCCTGCTTACGGTTTTGACCTGTGCTATCGAGGCGATACTTGCCAATGCCTCGCCTCTGAATCCAAGTGTTGATATGTTATGCAGGTCATAGCTTGTTTTGATTTTACTGGTAGCATGTGACTTGAAGCCGTTTTCTAAATCTTCTGCATCCATTCCAAAGCCGTTATCGGTAATGGCTATCAGTTTTCTGCCGCCGTCTTCAATAGAGACGGTTATTTTTGTTGCTCCGGCGTCAATGCTGTTTTCGACTAATTCCTTGACAACGCTGGCAGGCCTTTCGATTACCTCGCCAGCGGCAATCATATTTATCATATTCCGGTCAAGTATCTTTATCTGTCCCATAGTTGCCTTATTATATTGGTTTTCTGCCGAAATTCCAGCGGCAATATCGGTTAGCATAGTGACCACATCGCAGAAGGGCAGGCAGGGTGTTTTCTCGTCATCGCACGAATTTTATTATTTGTCATTCCTGCGAACGCAGGACAAATTGTGGTTATTTGCCCGACGTCTTCTCGGAATCCATTACGGTTAGCCCTGACATCTCGATGGCAGGGTTTGAAAAAACTAAAATGGTTAGCACCCACCCCTGCGGTGGGTGTTTACTTTTACTTATTTTATCAGGTCATTGCGAGGCGAAACCGAAGCAATCTCCAATTTCCTCTTGCCGTCGATGGCAATTGGGAGGATAATAAACCACAGAATGGCAGAGAAATAAATTAAGCTTTTTGAAAAGTCCTTGAAATAATGAATGAGAGAATAAAAACATGGATGAATGTGAAAATCCAAAAAAATCTATGGATAAGATTTTTGATGAAGCTAATCAATTTCTAAGCGAATTAGTATTTTCTCATGTTAAATGGATGTTGGTTATTAACACAGGTGCTCTGTTGTGGTTCGTTGGTATATTAGACAAGTTTACTATTCGCGATCAATTGTTTTCTAAGTGGTGGGCTATATCGACTATCTTACTTCTTATAGTATCCGAAATCATTCTATACAAGGGTGTGATTTCAGTTTTCAAAATAAGCTCAGAATTTAAGATGATGAGAATCAAATATCATACAAATAAGAACATCAGCGAGGATATTAATAAAATGAGTCAAATTATGCCATCAGTGAAAATATGTTATGTAGCAGATATTCTTTTTTTAATCGGCATTATTTCAATGATTAGCTATGTCATCACATATTTCATTCGATTCAGATAGATTTTATTGAATTCGCAAAACGAAATAGGAATTTCCAAGCCAAGCCAAAGCACGTTTCGTTTTTAAATGCCCGATATCTTTTTGGAACCTATATTAACCATTGATCGCACGGACTGACACAAATTACTTTTAGAGCACCGCGTGTGCAACTTGTTTGTACATGCGTAATCAGCGTTAAAAAAAAATTATGCTCTGTATTCTCTAAGGCCTCTGTGGCAGAAAATATTTTTTTACAGTAACAGAAGACTCTTTCCGGTCATTTCTTTAGGCTGTTCCAGACCCATCATTTCCAGCAGTGTAGGTCCGATGTCAGCCAATCGGCCGCCTTGTCGCATCTTTCTGCCTTTGTATCTTTCATCGAATACAATCAGCGGTACATCACCAATAGTATGAGCGGTATGAGGCTTATCAGGATTTCCATCTATCATTTTTTCAAAATTACCGTGGTCGGCGGTAACTATTACGGCACCACCAAGGTTTTTAACTTTATCGAGAATTCGGCCGACACATTCATCGACAACCTCTGCAGCCTTAATCGCTGCCTCTAAAAAGCCTGTATGACCCACCATGTCAGGATTAGCAAAGTTCATCACGATTACATCGTATTTTTCGGAATCAAGTTTTTCGAGGACGATATCACTAATCTCATAGGCACTCATTTCAGGTTTTAAATCGTATGTCCGGACTCTCGGCGAAGGCACAATTTGCCTGTCTTCACCTTCGAATGGTTTTTCAGTATAGTCATTGAAGAAAAAAGTAACATGTGCATATTTCTCGGTTTCTGCACAACGAAATTGCTTCAGGCCCAGCGAGCTCCAGTAAGCAGCTAAAATATTTTTCATTTTCGGAGGTTTTGGAAATGCAACCGGAGCAGGTATTGTCGCAGCATATTCAGTCATGCAGACGTAGTGAATATCAGGGAGAGCTGTTCTTGGAAATTCTTTAAAGTCCGGCTCTACGAATGCCCTTGATATTTCACGAGGCCTGTCGCCGCGGAAGTTGAAAAAGATAACGCCGTCTCCATCGTCAATAGTTGCAATTGGCATGACGTCTTCATTTACAATGCAGGTCGGTTCGATAAATTCATCGGTAACCTTTTTTTCATAGCTTTGCTTCACAGCCTCAGCAGCGGTTTTTGCCTTGAGTCCTTTACCGGTTCTCATGCAGTCAAATGCCGGTTGTACTCGCTCCCACCTGCTGTCACGGTCCATTGCGTAAAATCTTCCTATTACGGTTGCAATTTTACCAACTCCGATTTCTTTTGCTTTTTGTTCGATTTCAGTTATGTATCCGGCTCCACTGTCGGGCGGTGAGTCGCGTCCGTCCATGAAAGCGTGTATAAAGACGTCTTTTATATCGTTTCTTTTTGCAAGTTCTAGCAGGCCATAGAGATGGTTCAGCCTGGAATGCACACCGATATCACTGCACAGACCTAATAGGTGCATTTTCCCATTGCTGCTTTTAACAGATTCTATCACTTTGAGAAATTCAGGATTTTCAAAGAAAGAACCGTCCTTAATGGCCTGGCTTAACCTGACCGATTCCTGTGGAACGATTCTGCCGGCGCCGATATTTTGATGTCCCACCTCGCTGTTTCCCATTGTTCCCTCGGGAAGCCCTACATCAACACCTGAGGTATGAATCAGGCAATTAGGATATTGTGCCATCAGCATATCATCTGTAGGTGTATTGGCGCATCTGATTGCGTTGTATTTATCTTCGGACTTATCAGGGTTATAGCCCCAGCCGTCGCGTATGATTAGTACAAAAGGACCCTGCAATGATGTCTGAGTCGATGTCTGTTTTGGCATAAAAAAACCTTTCAAAAAAAACAACCTGTAAAATAATACCTTTTATATTTTTCGATGAAAACCATATTAGCTGAACATCGTATAATTTCAGGTTGAATATGTCAATCATTTAGGCGGTACAGTCTAAAAAACAGGTTTTCTATTTTGCTTAAAAGGCTTTGACGGCAGAAGTTACTATGGTATAATTACCGAACCTTACGGAAAATGTGTATACGTATTATGGAAAGGATGTCCGAATTAGAGAGGCTGATAAATGTCTAACTTCAGTGGTTCCTGTCTGAAAATCCAAATATTGCTAAGTTTGGTTGTATTATTTTTGGCTGGTTGCAATCAAAGGCAGCAGGCAGTTGAGTTGTATGTTGATGCGGCCAAACTTGCCGAGCTTGATAAAAAAGAAGAGGCTATTGAGAAATTAAACACCTCGTTGGATTTACATGAGCGTTTCTCATTAGCGCATTCTTTGCTTGGTGAGATTTATCAGGATATGAAGGATTACGAGAGAAGTTCTGAATCCTACGAGAAGGCGACGGAGTTGAATCCATGGTCTTTCAAAGACTATTTCAATCTTGGCAAAGTTTACAGTGTGATGAAACAATTCAAAGATGCAGTAAGAGCTTATATAAATGCCTGCGAGATTAAGCCTGACCATCTCCAGGCTCATGTTAATACTGCCGAGTGTTATGTCGAAATTAAAGATTTTAACAGTGCATTGAAATATGTCGAAAAGGCTGAAAAAATAGACCCCGAAGCCAGTGAAGTTAAAAAGTTACTCGGCGATATTTATGAATCTCAGAAGGATCACGCCCAGGCTATTCGGTCGTACAAACGGGCCCTGGAAATTGATAGTAATAACCCTGATATTATGGTTGCACTTGCCGTTGCGTATTTAAGAGATGGCAGGACAAACAGTGCGAAAGAACTTCTAATATCAGTAACACAAAGTCAACCTGATAATAATGCAGCTTTTCAATATCTTGGGTATTGTTATCTTCAGCTTAAAGATATTGGCATGTCCATCAAGAGTTATAGCAGGGCGATAGCCATTGACAATGAGGATTGGCAGGCCTATCGTGGTCTTGGCGTTGCTTATATGTTGCGGGCGATTAGCGATAAGGATGATTTTTTAAAGGCAAAAGCAGTCCGGCAATGGCGTCATTCTCTGGAAATCAAACCCGACCAGCCGCGAGGTGAAAGGTTACATAAGCTGATAGAAAAACATACACAATAATTTTGGCAATCTTTAAACGTGACAGAATTTAAAAAAGAACAAACAACTTCCCAGCCCAAACCAGGCAGGTTTTTTTTTCAGAGGCATGCCTTTGTGGTTCCGCCGTTATCGACTCAGCTTATATTCTGGCCTATTGTGATTTCAGGTTGTATTTTGGATTTATGGAGCAAAAGTGCTGTATTTGCATGGCTGGAACAGAAACCCTTTTGTAAGGTTTCGGTCATCGATGGATTTTTGCAACTGGTACGGGCGGTAAATGCAGGTGCTGCTTTTGGAATTGCAAGCGGTCAGCGTTATTTATTGGTAGCAGTATCGCTTCTTGCCTTGCTAATTATTCTTTCCATTATTTTTTTTAGCAGAATTGAGCATAAACTTATTTATATTGCCCTTGGCCTTTTTATGGCCGGTGTCTGCGGTAATCTTTATGACAGGATTTTTCACGGCGGCCTGGTTCGCGATTTTATTGACGTTTATTATGGCCGATACCATTGGCCTGCATTTAATGTGGCCGATAGTATGCTTTGTATTGGAGTGGGGCTGATGATTATTTGTAGTTTTTTTAGCGGCAGGCCTTCTCAAAAACATGCTCAGCTACAAAAATAGGGGAACTCGAAGCTGAACCAAGAGCTATTGCATCGGACGGACGGGAATCGATTTTAATTATTTCTCCGTTTAAACTTAGATGTATACTGGCGTAGAAGGTATGCTTGCGCAGGTCAGTTATAACGATTTTTTCTATTTTGGCACCAAGGCCTTCAATTACACCTGCCAGTAAATCATGTGTCATCGGACGAGGAGGCTTTATACCTTTTAGTCGTCGGTCAATTGCAAAGATTTCAACTATTCCGATTACAACAGGAAAACTTCTTTCGCCGTGACGTTCTTTTAGAACGATTACCTGCTGGTCTGATGATTCGTTAATAATAATGCGTGACAATTCTGCTTCGATATCCATTTCGGTACCGCCTTTTTAATCGGCTAAATGTGAAAGATGCTCATCGATGACCTTTAGTTGTTCTGTTAGTTCATTCAATTTGTTTCGGGCCTGTTCGACGACTTCTGGCTTGGCCTTGTTTACGAAATTTTCATTGGCAAGTTTGGCTTCGACGCCTTTTTTTGCATTTTCAGTTTGCTGCTTTTGTTTTTTCAGCCGTTTTCTTTCAGTTTCGATATCAATTGCATCATGGAGATAAATTTGCATCTGCTCGGCGACGGTCGCCGCTGAATTTTCAGGCTTATCGAGATTCTGAGCTGCTGTAAATTCCTCTAAATTGGCCAATTGGCATATAAGTTCGGCATTTTCATTGAGAATATCAGAAAGTTGTTTTGGGCAGTTTACTGAGACAATCAATTTTTCACCGGGTTTTTTATTGTATTTACTTCTAAGGTCCCTGATGGTTCGAATGGCTGTCTGGACAGTTGCGATTTGCTCTTCGATATCTTCATTTCGCAGCGATGCTTTGTCATCAGGCCATTTGGCAATTACTAATGCTTCTGCACTTTCAGCCTCCATAAATCCTTTAAGTTCTCTGACCGGTGCTATATTATTTAGATTCTGGAATATACCCTCGGTAATGAATGGTACAAATGGATGTAAGAGGCGCAGAATCTGGTCAAGAACAAATGCCAGTACGTTTTGAGCTATCGCTTTTTGCTCGTTGTCCTGCATTCTTGGTTTGGCCCATTCGAGGTACCAGTCACAGAAATCATTCCAGAAGAATTTGTAAGCCTGTGTCAGCGGCTCGGAGAATTTTAGTTCGCCTAAAGCCTTTGTAACCTCGGTTACAGTTTCACTAAGTCTTGACAATATCCATTTATCAGTAATTGTCATTTTTGCAGGGTCGAATTTTTCAGTGTCAATACCCTCAAGATTCATCATTGCAAAACGCGAGGCGTTCCAGAGTTTATTGCAGAAATTTCTTCCGACATCGAATTTAGGAGATGTATTTACTTCCCTGCCGTCCGGCAGGGTGATTAGTTCAACCGGCATTCGAACGTCCTGGGTATCTGTAGTCATACTGGCTAATGTGAATCGCATTGCATCTGCGCCGTGACTGTCAATGGCCACAAGCGGGTCGATACCATTGCCGAGGCTCTTTGACATCTTGCGGCCTTGACCATCCTGTATCATAGCATGGATGAAGACATCACTAAATGGAATGTCGCCTACGCAGTATTGTCCCATCATCACCATGCGTGAGACCCACAGAGTTATAATCTCGCGGGCGGTGCAAAGTAAATCGCCGGGATAAAATGTATCGAGCTGCGCTGTTTCGTCAGGCCAGCCCATTGTGCTAAACGGCCAAAGTGCCGACGAAAACCATGTATCCAATACATCAGGGTCACAGTTGTAGCCGGCTTTTTCCAGGATAGTTACAGCTTCACTGTCTTCAGCATTGCTGACGCATACATAAAGATTTTCCTGATATGTTTGAACGGATATTCTGTTTTCCTTCTCAAGGGTCTTGAGTTTATCATTCAAGGTAGCATTTTCTTCGGGACTTACCCAAATTGGTATTCTATGTCCCCACCACAGTTGTCGGCTTATCGGCCAGTCCCGCAGGTTTTCAAGCCAGCCTTGATATGTTTTGCTGTAGCGTTCGGGGATAAAACGCAGTCGTCCATCGAGTAAAGGCTTCAGTGCCAGTCCTGCTAATGAATTTGCCGGCACATCAGTTCCTTCAATCAGGCCGGTACCGAATTTTTCTGCCAGATGTTCGATGGGTTTTTTTACAGCTATGTACCACTGGTCGGATAGATAAGGCTCTATTGCTACATGGCTGCGATAGCTGTGCCCGACCTCGTGGGCATATTCACGGGTATCGGCGAGCAGTTTTTCCTGGCGGAACCATTCGACAATGGCTTCTCTGGCCTCGTAGCGGTCCATGCCAAGCAAAAATTCGGCGTCACTGTCAACCGCGTCGGCCCAGCCGAATTTGTCGCTGATACTGCCGTCCGGCGCCATAACATTAATAACTTCAAGATTGTGACGCTGACCTATCTCCCAGTCATCCGGGTCATGGGCAGGGGTAACCTTCAAAAAACCGGTTGAAAATTTTGCCTTTTCGTCATCACTTTCAGGGTCGGGTAAAACAACGTGTTCGTCGGCAATTATCGGAATTATCCGTCCGACTATCGGCAGACGAACTTTTTTACCAATCAAATGTTTAGCACGACTATCTGCCGGGTTCATAGCGATAGCAGTATCACCGAGCATTGTTTCCGGCCGTGTTGTCGCAACCGTAACATGCTCGATTTGTTCACCGGCTATTTGGACAGGTTCTACGAGCGGGTATTGCAGATACCAGAAGTACCCCTGAATCATTTCATGCTCGACTTCATCGTCAGCTAATACTGTTTGAGTCGCAGGGTCCCAGTTTACAAGGCGTTTACCGCGATAAATTAAGTCGTCTGCAAAAAGTTTAAAAAATGTCGCGCGAACAGCCTTTGCACATACCTTATCCATTGTAAATCGTATCCGCTCCCAGTCGCATGAACAGCCCATTGCCTTCAACTGTTCAATTATGCGAACCTCATATTCATCTTTCCATGCTTGTACACGCCCTACAAAATCATCACGCTCGAATTCTGTACGACGTTTTCCTTCTTCGGCAAGGATACGCTTTTCAACAACGGTTTGGGTAGCAATGCCGGCGTGGTCTGTGCCCGGCATCCATAGGGTATTAAATTTCTGCATTCTATGAAAACGAATCAGTATATCCTGCAGGGTATTATTAAGTGCGTGTCCCATGTGCAGCGGGGCGGTTACGTTCGGAGGTGGAATTACAATGGTATAAGGCTTTTGGACTGTTTTTTGTTGATTCGGAGGCGCTTTAGCATGAAAATAATCACCCGAAATCCATATATCGTTGGCCTGCTTCTCTATCGTTTTAGGTTCGTAAATTTTCGAAATTTCTTCTGCCATATTGTGTCCCTGATTCGAAATCTGACATAAAAAAATTCCGGCAAATACTTATAAATGCCGGAATTCGATTTTAATAAAACATCTCAGCTTAGTCAATGTTCATTGTCATCAGGAATTCTGCGTTGGTTCGACATTTGCCAAGTCTGCTCTTTAGCAGTTCCATCGCTTCGACGGGATTCAAATCGCTCAGTACTTTTCTGATTCGATAAACAAGTTCGAGTTCTCTCTTATCGAGGAGCAGTTCCTCTCTTCTTGTTCCACTTTTGCTTATATCGATAGCGGGCCATGTTCTTCTGTCAACCAGTTTGCGGTCGAGATGCAGTTCCATATTTCCGGTGGCTTTGAACTCTTCGAAGATGACCTCGTCCATTTTCGAGCCTGTATCAACCAAGGCGGTAGCGAAAATACTCAGCGACCCGCCTTCTTCGATATTTCTTGCTGCACCGAAGAACTTTTTGGGCAACTGCATTGCACCGGCATCGACACCACCGGTCAGGATTTTTCCTGAGTGCGGCATTTCAGTATTGTAAGCGCGTGCAAGGCGTGTTATAGAATCGAGCAGGATAACCACATCTTCTCCATACTCGACGAGTCTTTTTGCCTTTTCGATAACAACTTCCGCGACCTGACAATGGCGTGATGCAGGCTCATCGAATGTAGAGCTTATTACTTCGACGTCGTCAGCGGTTTTGCGTTCCATCTCGGTTACTTCTTCAGGCCTTTCGTCGATCAGCAGCACTATCAGTTTTACTTCGGGGTGGTTGGTACTGACCGCATTTGCCATTTTTTGAAGCAGGACGGTTTTACCGGTTCGTGGAGGGGCAACGATTAAACCGCGTTGACCTTTACCAACCGGAGTTACCATATCAATTATCCGCATATTAAGTTCTTCTGGGTTTGTTTCCAGAATAAGTCTATCTTCCGGATGTAACGGAGTCAGGTCGCTGAATACAATCTTTTCTGAAAGCTTGTCGGGGTCTTCGAAGTTAATAGCTTCTACGCGAAGCAGGGCGAAATATTTCTCAGAATCTTTCGGTGGTCTGATTTGTCCAGAAACGATATTTCCGGTTCGCAGCCCAAAACGCCGGATTTGTGAAGGCGAGATATAAATATCGTCGGGGCTGGATAAGTAATTGTATTGTGTGTTTCTTAGGAAGCCATAACCATCGGGGAGAACCTCCAGCACACCTTCACCGTACATAAGACCATTTTGGCGAATACGTTCTTTAAGGATTCTGAAAATCAAATCCTGCTTTTTGAGTGCGGTGTATTCCTTGATATTGTCCTTTTTGGCAACGTCGTGCAGTTCAGAGACGTTGAGTTTCTGTAAATCTGTCAGGTATAAGTTACCTTTTTTAACCCGCTCATATTTTTGATGTGTGGATTCTTCTTCTGCAGCCTTTTTGTTCTTTTCGCTGCTGTTTTTTTCGGCCACAGCAGTTACTGTCTTGGTTTTTTCTTCTGACTGCTTAGCGGTAATCTGTTCTTCCGTAGCGCCTTTTTTCCTTGTTGTTTTTTCCCTTTTTGTTACGGGCTTTCCGTTTTTATCACCGGTTTTAGCCATAATCACTCCTTCTTTGATTTACAAAATGTCCATGCTTTTAGTTAACAAACCTTATTGTTGGACTTAATAGGATTTGGATTTAAACGGCAGAAATATAATTCATTATATTAAAACTGGCATCTAAAATGAGTTTTCTAAATTAAACCCCTATTACCTGTTATCCACAATGCCAGAGAAAACTTCAGCGACTTGCTTGATTAATGCCTCGTAGTCGGAACTGTTATCAATTCTATTATCGGCGGTACGGGCCTTGTTGTCCAGAGAAATCTGAAAATTTTCTCTCATTTTAAGCTGATTTTTGTCGAAAAGACCCATTTTTCGGGCTCTATCAGCCCTGATTTTTTCTTCACATTCAACAAAAATTAACCTGTCGCAGCGTTTATCAAAGCCAACTTCCAGCAAAAGCGGCATATCTATGACGATACATTTAACGTTATCCTGATTATTATATTGTTCTATAAGCTGATTGATACGCTCCAAAACAGGGGGGTGAATTATACTATTTAGAATTGAAAGTTTCCTGTTATCATTGAAAACAATGTCAGCTAATTTCTTTCGGTCAATTTTCCCTGAGCTATCCAGTACATCCTGTCCGATAGAATCAAGCACCTGTTGTTTTATGCCGTTTTTATCGAGGAGCTTATGGGCAATCTTATCGGCATCGATTACTTTACAGCCTAATTTTGCAAACTCAGCTGCTACGGTACTTTTTCCCGAGGCAATTGCACCCAGGATACCTATTATTGGTTTTTTTGCAGGATTATTCACAGCCAGAAAGTTTAACCACAGGCCATGCAGTAGTCAAGGGTATCGCGATGAATGTTTCAATTTTATCAATGCTCAAACGGCATGTTCGCGAATCATACGCTAATACAAAGATGCTTTTTATGTTGTTTGCTTAAAGCTGTTTCAAGTGTTGGCAGAAGACGTTTTTTGACTACGACATCCCAGCTCATGTTCTTGGCGAGATTATAGCCGTCCTCAAGCATTTTCTGGGTCTCGGATTCGCTTTTTGCAAGTCGTGAGCATATTTGCATTGCAACTTTTTCGCTGATATTGTGTTCTATCTCGTTACGGATGGATTGGTCGATTAGTTTTAACTCGTCAATATCAGTAGAGCTGTGGCTGTTTAATCTGGTATAGTCAGCTAAAACAACATTTTTGGTACCTTCTTCTCCGGCTATATCCAGCACAAAGCCTGCACAGCCGCATACATTGGTAACTACGCAGACGCCGCCGAAGGTTAACGGTTCCAGCTGAGCAATTCCGAACGGTTCATAGATACTTTGCCCGAATTCCACATCGCTGCCTTTGCGAATGTCCATAAACTCCATATCCTCCGGCATTCTCTTTCCACAGCTGGCCGGGTCGAAACCGAACTGGTTAATGAAAACAATTTTTATATTGCGGTTTCTTGAATTAAACTGCTGGATAGCGGTATAAAAGTCAGCCTCTCCCCCTGACATATCAGGCATCCCTTCGCGGTGGGCGACAGGCCAATTGTATTTTGCCTCCATTTCGCAAATGTCCTCGGTGCGTCTGTGTGCAACTTCAGTAGATAGCAAAAACAATATGCCGGTTTTATTTTGTGTTCTGAATTCTCTTTCAATATGTTCGAGTACCCGCAGGTCTCGCCACAAACCTTTGCTTTTTACCAGCCTTGTTACGTGGGTGAAGATGTAGTCAGGCTCGTATCCGAGCAGTGTTTTACAGTATTTCTGCAGTTTCTTTCTGGACTTGTTTTTATCTGCAAGGCTGATTTGATAAGCAGGTATTCCATTGTAAACAATATCGATATTAACGTCATCAAATTCTGGTGCAAGGAACTTCAATTCCTTAGCGGTGTAGTTACCTACGGCACAAATAGCATCACAATGTTTTGCAGCATCGACAAGAGGGTGTTTGAAAAAACTGTTTTGGTCGCCGAAGACGTCATTGACATAAAGCTTATCGTCATGCGCCTGTTTCATAACGTTGTAAAACATTGTGTCGTGTCCGGGACTTTTTTCGACTATTCGGCGCATTGTAGCGACTTCGTGAGCGTAAAACACGGTCTTAAAATCGCATGTCGTATCGAGAATACCTGCCAGTACCGTCGGCATTCCCATAAATTCATGTGAGATAATGATTGTCGAATCAGTACCTGCGCCGAGGGCCTTTAAAGCTGCAATCGCCGCCGGTGCCAATCTTACGTACTGTTCATATTCCCAGAGTTGCTCATAGAGGTGACTTTGAATATCGAATTTCTCGAAAAGTTTTTTCTTAAAGCTGTCTATTGCGTTGGTATTTGTATTTCTTACGTCGATAAGCAGGACCTCGGGCGAGTTTTTTGTTCCGGTCTCTTCATCGATAAACGTTCGTCTGCCGTAGACTATGCCGACATTATAGTTATGCTCAATTTTTTTAAACGTTTCACGATAGCCGGTATTTATAAGTCCATCGACGGACGAGTATAGCACTTCGCCATTTTCGCCGAGTCTGTCTAAGACGGTACCATCTGTCGAGAACAATGGGCTTATAAGAATGGAGCGGCCAACTGCCTGGTTGTAAGAGTCTGACGTAAACAGGCCCTGCAGAACTGCGCCTATACCGCCGATTTTACCAATAGCTTCGTGGGTTACGTGGACGAGTGTCGTCTTATTGGCCATGATGTTCTTCCTTCTAAGGGTTATGCGAATTCAGGGTTATCCTCTAATATCTACGTAAAATATAAGAAACAGTTACCTCATAGCCAAATAAAGGGCGTTTTTATTAAGCTGTTTTTTTAAGGACTGTTGAAAGGGGCATATAAGGTGTTAAAAAGGTGTGTTTTTTAGGACCTTTTTTAGATTTTTGGTATTACCTTATGATATTGATAAAGTTTTATGCCTTACCGTTTAGCACTCTGCTGAAGCGCAGCGGAAGTCCCGATCCATCGGGATCATTGCGAGGCCGGAAAGGCCGCGGCAATCTTGCTTTGTCATTTCGACCGTACAGGCTGTGTCACAATTACATTTGAGCCAAGTTGTTT
>CBDVDM010000027.1:0-23840 GCA_965372745.1 uncultured bacterium | reverse complement strand
GTTGAGTATGAGTCATTGGCGGATATTCGAAGTATTTTCGGTGAAGTGAGCAAGGGACATTGCGATTTAGGTCTTGTGCCGATAGAAAATACAACAGGCGGCGGTGTCATCGAGACGCTTGACGCTTTTATTGATACCGATGTTAAGATTTGCGCCGAGGTACTGATGGCGATACACCATAACGTTCTTGCCAACTGTTCACTTGAAGATGTAGAGAAAATTTATTCCAAGCCTGAAGTTTTCACACAGTGTCGCAGTTGGCTGAGTGCCACTTTTAAAGAGGCGGAGACAATCGCTGTAGCATCGACGGCAAAAGCGGCGCAATTAGCGGCGTCGGAACCCGGAACAGCGGCAATCGGTTCAGTTATAGCGGCTGAATTATACGGTCTGAATGTTATTTGTGAAAATATCGAAGACATTGCAAATAATGTCACGCGGTTTCTGGTCATAAGCAGAGAAGACGCCAGGCCGACCGGTGAGGACAAAACGGCAATATTGTTCAGCACATCTCACAAGTCAGGTGCCCTGGCCGATGTGCTCGATGTTATGAGGAAATATCAGATTAATCTTACAAATATTGAGTCCAGGCCCAGTAAGAAGAGAGAGTGGGAATATTATTTCTTTATGGATTTCCTTGGGCACCGAACTGATGAGAATGTTCAGAAAGGACTTCAACAGGCTCGCAAGCATTGTCTGCAGCTTTCGATACTTGGCAGTTTTCCCAAGGCGACGGAACTGCTTTAAGATGGTTGATAACAGACATGGTATGACGTATTTTTAAAAGTTAATTTTTGTAGAGGAAGTTATTTATGAGAAAACCATTCGTTGCAGGCAACTGGAAGATGAATACGGACAGCCAAAGTGCTGTGGATTTGGCTAAATCGGTAGCGGCAGGTACCGTCGGCGTGGCAGGTGAAAAAATTGATGTTGCAGTAATTCCGCCATTTGTATATTTACAGTCGGTAGGCAAGGCGATTGAAGGTTCTGATGTTGTTTTAGGCACTCAGGATGTTTATACAGAACCCAAGGGTGCATTTACCGGCGAAATAAGCGTCTCGATGTTGAAAGATGTCGGTTGTGAGTATGTTTTGTGCGGACATTCGGAACGTCGTCATGTAATTGGCGAGACCGATGAACTTATCAATAAAAAACTCTCATCTGTTTTAGCTGGTGGTCTTTTGCCGATATTATGTGTAGGCGAATTAATCGAGCAGCGACAGGCTGAAAAGACCGAAGAGGTCGTAATATCACAGGTAAAAAAAGGCTTGGCTGATATTAGTATCGAGGACATGGAAAAAGTAACGGTAGCTTATGAACCTGTGTGGGCTATCGGAACGGGCCTGACAGCTACTTCCGAACAGGCACAGGAGGTTCACGCTTTGATAAGAAAACTTATTGCCGAGCTTTATGATGAGCAGTTGGCAGATAAGATAAGAATACAGTATGGCGGTTCAGCAAAGCCTGGTAATGCGGCAGAGTTGATGGCCCAGGCGGATGTTGATGGCTTGCTGGTCGGCGGAGCGAGTTTAAAGGCGGATGATTTTGTTGCGATTATTAATGCAGCTGTTTAATGAGCAGTAGCAGGAAAGAATAAAATTTCGAGGTATAAAAATGGGTATAACCGGATTGTTGGCAGTGGGCGTTGCAATGAAACTGGTTGCAGCAGCTTTTGTTGTTTGCGCGGTGGTGTTGATTTTGATTATATTGATTCAAAAGGGCAAAGGCGGTGGATTGAGCGGGGCCTTTGGCGGAGGTATGGCCAGCGGGCTTTTAGGTTCTAAAACAGGTGACTTTTTAACCTGGACGACAATAGCATTAGCATCACTGTTCCTTGTTTTTTTGGTGCTTTTGGCTAAATTTTACAAGCCGTCTATCAGCGAGATTGAACAACCGGTCACAACGGAGCAGCCGGTAAATCAGTAGTAGCGAGCTGCTTTTGAGTAGACTGCGTTTGTTTTGCAGAACGGCTTCGGGTTTTTGCCTTTAATTTTGGAAGCGTAGCGATAATGATAAACAGTATGACAGGATTTGGCGGCGCAGAAGGTCAACTCGGCGGCGTGACATATACCGTTGAGATTAAGACGGTCAATAACCGTTATTTTAAAACCCGGCTAAAGCTGCCTGAGGCGGCAGCTTTTCTTGAGGATGATATTGAAAAACTTCTTCGGCAGAACCTGTCACGCGGTACAGTAAATTATATACTTCGGTTAAAAAATATTTCTTCCAATGTGCTTTTCGATATAAATACGGCAGCACTGCAAAGTTATATAAAAAAGCTCGAACAGATGGCGGGTTCATCTGATATTAAGTATCCGATTGATATTGGCAACCTGGTGAATCTTCCCGGGATACTGGTGCCGGTATTGCCGGAAGATGAGCAGGCAGAGCAGATTAAGGAAAAAGTTTTAAGTATTACACAGGATGCCTTAGATAAGCTCAAGCAGATGCGAGCTGCAGAAGGTGCGTCAATCAGTAAAGATTTGCAATGTCACTGTGAGGCTATAGAAATTGGTCTTCAGCAGATTCGCAGCCGCAGTTCTGTTGTTATTAAGGAATATCAGGACAAACTAAACAAGAGAATCAATGATTTGCTTGCAAATGCCAGGTTAAAACTCGATGAAGAAACACTTGCGCGGGAAGTAGCGATTTTTGCAGAAAAGTCGGATATATCCGAGGAGCTTTCCCGGCTGGAATCACATATGGAACAGTTTGTTGATAGTTGCAACGGCAACGAGCAGGCGGGACGTCGGCTGGATTTTATCAGCCAGGAAATGTTGAGAGAGGCCAACACCATCGCAAGCAAGGCCTCTGACGCTCAGACCATTAGCCGTGTAGTGGATATGAAGTGCCGGATAGACCGGATTAAAGAACAGGTGCAGAATGTTGAGTGACATCAGTTGAATGGCTGAACAGAGAAACACAAGAGGTAGAATAGTAATAGTCAGTGGTCCGTCCGGCGTTGGTAAGAGCACGATTTGCAGAGAGGCAGTTAAGTGTTTAGAGGATACACAGCTTAGCGTTTCTGTTACTACGCGGGAAAAATCGGAGACCGAGGTTGACGGCAAGGATTACTGGTTTATAACCAGAGAAGAATTTCGGCAGCGAATTAAGACAGGTTCGCTGTTGGAATATGCCGAGGTTTTCGGCAATATGTATGGTACGCCCAGAGATAAAGTTGATGAGGCGGTCAAGGCCGGCAAAATCGTAATCCTTGAGATAGATGTTAAGGGAGGCAGGCGGGTAAAAAATATTTATAAAGATGCCGTGATGGTATTTATATTGGCTCCATGTCAAAAGGAATTAAAGTATCGTATTGACGGCAGAGGCAGAGACGATTTTAATACTGCAGAGAAAAGGTTAAATGGCGCAAGTGAAGAAATCGCAGCTGCGTGGCAATATTATCAACATATGGTAATAAACGATGATTTAGAACAGGCGATAGAAGAAGTAGTGGAAATTGTTCGAGAGAGTACCGGAGAAAAACAATGATAGATGATCTCAAAAACACTGAGTTGCTGGAAAAGGTTGGCGGTAGATTCAAGTTAACGGCGTTGATTCAAAAACGAATGGCTGAGTTAGTACATGGCTCTCGTCCTTTGATTGAAGATACCGCGGGCAAGACGATGATGGAAATTGTTGTTCAGGAAATTGTGCAGGATAAAATCACGACCGATTACGGAGCAGGCAGTGGTGAAGAGACTGCGTAAAAATAATTAAGTTACTATGAGTAAAGAAAGTTCAAATCTCGATGGTCTGAATATCCTGCTCGGTGTCAGCGGAGGAATTTCGGCATACAAATCGGTCGATTTGGCGAGTAAGTTGACAGCAGTTGGTGCGAATGTAAAGACAATGATGACGGAAAATGCCTGTCAGCTCGTTATGCCTAAAAGTTTTGAAGCGGTTACAGGTTCGATTGTTTATACGAATCTGTGGAGTACCTCGAGTGATTTCCAAATCAGTCATATCAACCTGATTGACTGGGCAGATATTGTTGTAGTGGCACCGGCGACGGCGAATATTATTGGCAAAGTCGCGGGCGGTATATGTGATGATTTGCTTAGCACGATTCTTTGCGTGTGCTGGGAAAAACCATCTTTTTTAGTTCCAGCTATGAATGTTCATATGTGGGAAAATCCCGCGGTGCAGCGTAATGTAAAGACTGTTGAGGATATGGGATTTAAACTGATTGGGCCGCAACAGGGCCGACTTGCCTGTGGGACAACTGGAACCGGCAGGATGTCAGAACCTGCCGATATATTAAAAGTTATTGGGCAAACAGCCTTGCAAATCAAAGACAAAAAAAATTGATACTCAATTCAAAATGAATTTTTTAATCACAGCAGGCGGAACAAAAGAATACATTGACCCGGTCCGTTTTATCTCCAATGCCAGCAGCGGCAAAACCGGTTATGCACTGGCGCATGCTGCGATGAAATCAGGTCATAAAGTGATATTGGTAACGGCACCGACAAATTTACGGCACCCTGCTGGTGTGAAAATTATCAATGTTGAGACATCAGCCCAGATGTTTTCAGCAGTTAAAAAACATTTTGCAGGATGTGACTGTCTGATTATGGCAGCGGCGGTAGCTGATTATGTTCCAGCCAAACGAGCCAAAACCAAAATAAAAAAAACCAGTCAGCCTTTGACCATAAGATTAAAACCAACAGCTGATATTCTCAAATGGGCGGGAAAGAATCGTCGCTCGTCGTTTGTTGCTCGTCGCTTGAAACAGCTAATTGTCGGTTTTGCATTGGAAGATAAAGCCTTGCGCAAAAACGCCGAGAAGAAACTTAAAGAAAAGAATCTTGATATGATTATCGCCAATAAACTATCAGTAATTGGAAGCGATAAATCGGCAGTTGATATTAAAATCGCAGGGTGTGATTGGATTAAAATTGATAAAAGCGACAAAACTTCCATAGCCAAAAAGATAATTCGGCTAATTGAAAACAGCTTAGCAGATTAATCTTTTATACCGAGGTCGTGTTTGGTTAAGATGCTGTCGAAATCGAAGCCGGCCTGAGCGATATTTTCTTCGGCACCCTGTTTTCGGTCGATAACGCAAACGATTTTTTTGACTTTTGCACCGGTTTCAGAGATTATTTTGGCAGCCTCGATGACCTGGCCGCCTGTTGTCGCAATATCTTCTACAAGCAAAACGACATCACTTTCTTTTAAAACACCCTCAACCATTTTACCGGTGCCGTAACCTTTTTTGCTATTACGGACAATAATCCAGTTTTTACCTGAATCCATAGCGGTAGCAGCTGCTAAAGCTACGCCGCCGAGTTCTGCACCAGATATTAAAGTAACATCATCGGTGATATGTTTAGCAAATTCTTTGCCTAATGCCCTCAAAATATCAGGGCAGGCCTCAAACAGATATTTATCAAGATAATACTTACTCTTTTTCCCGCTTCGAAGAGTAAAATCACCTTCGAGATACGCGGTTTCCTTGATGCGTTTGATAAGTTCTTCTCTTGTCATAAAGACAAAGTCCTTTATACATTTAGTTCAACTTTTTTGTTTAATTGTTTGCGATATTTCCTGCGGATTGGTGTTATTGTTTCTTTGACGAATTCATCGACCTGCTGTGGTGCCCTGCCGATATATAACTTCGGGTTTAGAATAGCTTTGAGGTCGGCCTTTTTAAAGGCGGGATCTGTTTTTAAGCGGCTGATTAAATCGTTGTTTTTTCCGAATTGCTTTACCTGTGCGGCAGCGGCATGTGAGTGTTGCCTTATCTTTTCGTGCAATGCCTGTCTGTTGCCGCCTTTCTTTACTGCGGCCATAAGGATATTCTCGGTAGCCATAAACGGAAGCTCGGAGGCAACACGTGCAGCGATTACTTTCGGATAGACTACAAGCCCATCCAGTACATTGATTAGGATTTCGAGAATTCCGTCGACAGCTAAGAACGCTTCAGGAATAACAATTCTTCTGTTGGCTGAATCGTCGAGAGTTCTTTCAAGCCACTGCTCTGATGCGGTCATCTGCGGGCTTGAAGCCAGGCTCAGGACGAATCTGCTTAAAGCTGTCACTCTCTCGCAGCGCATCGGATTTCTTTTGTAGGCCATCGCCGACGAACCTATCTGTGATTTTTCAAAAGGCTCTTCAATTTCCTTCAAATTGGCAAGCAGGCGAATATCATTAGCTGACTTGTGTGCGGATTGAGCGATAGATGCCAATGTGTTGATTGCCAGGGCATCGATTTTTCGCTGGTAGGTTTGGCCGGTGACGGCACAGGTATTTTTAAAACCAAATGCCTTTGCAACAGCCTTATCAAGTTGCTTTACCTTATTGTGATTGCCGTCGAAAAGAGCAAGAAACGATGCCTGGGTGCCTGTGGTTCCTTTTGCGCCTCTAAAGAGCATTGTTTCGAGGCGATGCTCGATTTCCTGCAGGTCCATTACGAATTCGTAGCACCACAGAGCCGCTCTTTTACCGACAGTTGTTAATTGGGCGGGCTGATAGTGTGTAAACCCGAGAGTCGGCATTGTGCGATTTTTTTTTGCAAATTTTGTCAGCAGGTCAATCACAGATGCGAGTTTGCCGGCGAGTATTTCGAGAGCTTCTCGCATAATAATCAAATCGGCGTTGTCGCCTGCGTAACAGCTTGTGGCACCGAGGTGGATGATTGGAGCAGCTTTAGGAGCAGCGTCGCCGAATGTATGGACATGTGCCATGACGTCATGGCGGAACTTTTTTTCGTATTTGGCAGCCTTGTTGAAGTCAATATCGTCGAGGTGTCTGGCCATCTCGTTGAGCTGGGTTTGTTTTATGTCAAGGCCGAGCTTCTTTTCCGCCTTTGCAAGTTCAAGCCAGAGTCTTCGCCATGTGCTGAACTTTTTCTGTGCTCCGAAAAGCTCAGCCATTTCAGTTGAGGCGTTTCTTTCGACCAATGGACTTTGATAGATGTTTTTGTTGTTAGCCATTTAGTTTTTCCTATCGTTTTTTGAGTAAAGCTTCAATTTCTTACCTTCCAGCTATGTCAGGTTAGTAGGATATTACGATTGGCCGGGTTTATCAATACTTTTATGGTTTTGCTTGAAATGAAGCACCTGAGAGAGTGATTATCCTTACTTTTTTCCCTCGCCGGAGGTGAATATATAAAGATGGCTGGTTTCGGATGAATCGGCACCTGGATACACTTAATATCTTTTAAGATATAGAGTTAAGAAGAAAACAGGAATATTTTGCATAGTCAAAAAAACTTCGAAAATATGAAAAAAGTGCTTGCAAAAATTAACAGAGGTTCTATAATGATATTAGAAGTTGCGGTCTTTTCTTCTTATAATGTTTTGGTTTCGTTGAGGCAGTGGGATACTTAATACCTGTGTAGTATATAACTAAATTACAAAGCTGTCTCGTAAGGGCTGAAGTCAATAAACTTTGGCCCTTTTTTATGCGCTGATTTTATCACTTTATTTTCTGTTAGCATGTTTTTTGTAAGAGGGAATAGAAAAATAGACGGAGAATCATTTTCACTGGCCGGACAAGAATCGGCTTGTTCAAGAGGCGGTTTTAATTATACGGCTTGGCATTTATCATAGCAGCCAGAAGAATATGCCTTAGCCTGTCGACACTGAGGCCGTTAAGGTAATCTTCATTAAAATCCAGCTTGAACCTGCCTCTGAAATTTTTGATTCTTCTGTTGAGTTCAGGCCTGTTTAAAACCGCAATTGATGTTGCCGTTTCTTCAAAATATTCTTTCGCAGTCATTATCGTGCCTTATTGAAAAAAGTTTCCTTAGATTCAACGATGCTTATGATATCGACTTTGAAGGCAGGAGACTTTTCGAGTAAAGTTGAAGCTGGTTGATAAGTGTTAAAATTGGTTTATTATTGGGCTAATTTTTTTTTGTTATTTTCATGATAGTCTGATAATGTTTGGCTATGAAAACTGATAAGCTTGATTACAAATTGCCCGTGGAACTGATTGCCCAGCAGCCGTCTGAGGTGCGCAGTAACTCACAACTTCTGGTTTTTAAGCGCTGCAGCAGTGAGATTGTCGACACGAAGTTCAGCGAAATCGGGAAATTTTTGCGTCCCGGGGACTGTCTTGTTTTAAATGATACGAAGGTTCTGCCAGCCCGTTTCTGGTGCCACAGAAAGACCTCCGGCAGGCTTGAGGGTATATTTCTCAGTGAAAGAGAGCTGGGCGTATGGGAAGTTATGCTGAAAGGTGTGCGCAAAGTAAAAATTGGCGAAACGATTTTCCTCGATGGCAAAACAAAGAACAGTTTTTGCACTGCCAGATTAGTGGAAAAGACACCGGCTGGTACATGTATTTTGAAAGTGCAATCGGAGTTGGCCGCAGAAGCAGTTTTAGAGCAGATAGGTTTTGCTCCTCTGCCGCCATATATCAGGCGAGAACGAACTGAAAATCTAAGTCAGGTCGAAATTGACAGAGAGCGTTATCAGACGGTGTATGCTCAAAAAACCGGAGCGGTGGCAGCTCCAACGGCAGGGTTGCATTTCACTAAAGAATTAATTGAGCAATTGAAAAACCGAGATATAAATTTTGCGTATGTTACGCTGCATGTTGGGGCGGGAACATTTAAGCCGGTGACGGCAGAAAATCTCGAGGACCACAGGATTCATAAGGAAAGGTTTAGTATCGATGATAAAAATGTCCGGATAATTAATTCGGCAAAGGACAAAGGTGGGCGAATAATCGCGGTCGGTACAACAAGCGTGCGGACGTTGGAGACGGCAGCTAAAGGTTTAAGAGTAGAAAGCATTCATGGGGTGACAGATTTATTTATCCAGCCGGGTTTTAAGTTTAAAATTGTTGATGCAATTGTAACAAATTTTCATTTGCCTAAATCGACGCTGCTTGCACTTGTAGCAGCTTTTGCCGGACTGGAAAATATTCTGAAGACATACAGCCATGCAATTGAACAGCGATATCGGTTTTATTCTTATGGTGATGCAATGCTAATTATTTAAAGTGCTCTAAGCCAGATAGACTTCGTCGCCGGGTTTAATTTTGCCGATTTGACATGCCTTTGATTTAACATTATCTTTTTCCAGAGCAAAGCTCGGTGCGATTTCGATGGTACAGTCAGGCGAGCCGTCAGCTTTTTGTGGGACGGCTATACCGGCAGCTTCGAGCCAGTTTGCAGTTCGTTCGATTAACATCTGTCTGGTGGTTTCGGTGCTGTCAGGACCTGTAGCGTTTTTGGCTGGTGCAAATTCTTCGTTTCTGATGGTCTGTAGAATGACGGATTTTGATGCAAGAGGCAGAGCGTCGAAGACGAAACTTTCGAGTTTTATACCGTTTGGCTCATCAGGTTCAATCCGATTACCATCGGCATCAAGGTATGGAATTTTCTTAACGGCCCGGTGTAGAGGCAGGGAGAATCCTTTTACGTTGAGTTTTTCGACAAAACTTCGGTTTATGACGTGAACAGCTATACTGCCAAGCCCGAAAACCAATGAGCCATCGGGATTTTTCCTTTGTGCCTGCTCATCCGGCAAGTCGCTGTATTCAATTACAGCAATTTTTCCGTCGGTCAGGCAGAAATTGCCGACTTTTTCCATAGGCCCGGTTTTGATGATGGCCTTAGAGGACATTTCAGCTTCGTCAAGAACGTGGAGGCCAATAAATAACGTGTCAAAAATATTTATCAGCGGATTGTCAACCTGGAAGTAACTGATGAACTCCACGCCTCGTTTTTTCATGTCATCAACAGCCCCTGATTCATAAAGGGCTTTTAAACTGCCGCCATGTCCGTCCGGCGAGCAGGCAATAGTGTCCTTTTCAGCTAACAGGATTTTGCCGTCAAATCTGAAGTTCGGCAAAGTACCCTGTTGAAAGATAAAAACATCTTTTTCATCCAGACCATAATAATGATTGGAGCGGAATATTTCCTTTGTTTGCTCATGGTTTAAAGAGCTTGTCATGATGTACCATGGACAGTTAGTGTTATATTTTTCTGAGGCAGAGAGAATATGTTCGGCAAAAAGCTGAAATAAAGTTTTGTTTTTAATCGGACTGATTGGGAAATTTCCCTTTGGCCCGTCGAACCCTAAACGTGTTCCTTGGCCTCCGGCAACGACAAAGGCTGCCACCTTACCTTCAGATATTATCTGTTTGCCCAAATCTCCTGCCTTGTCGTATTTTTCCTGCAATTGAGGAGTAGATACAGTATGGCTGTAGGAAGGGGCCGGTTCAAGTTTTTCAGGCACAGCCGAAAAATTGTTTTTTTTTACATAATTGGTAACCCAACCATCGATTTTGGCCAGATCCAGTTGTTCAATTTGGTCAAGGAGTTTTTGCTGCTGGTTAATGCCTAATTGCTCCAAAAACGCCAAAAGATGACCCTGGCCGTGTTTTTTCAGCTGTTTTTTAATGTTTTCCAGGTTGCTTTTCTCTTTCATGTCTGCTTTTCCTGTTATTTTCAGAGAAATTGAATGCTATGGCAAATTAGCGAAATTTTCAAGTATACGTATGAATTTGACGAAATTTATTTGACAGCTGTGTCTGTCTGTGCTATTATTAAAACAAAAGCAGACGGGTTTAATAAGTGTTATTATTATAGTTTAAATTGCCATTATATTTAGTCTTTTGTTCATACCATAAACCCACCTGCCCGGAATCGCAGTTTTTTTGTGCGGTAGTTTATCGCTGATTAACTACAGCAGCACCGAATGATTGGAAAACAAGTTAACGTGTTTGCAAAATGTGAACCAGAGAATTTTAACCGGTTGTTTTTAGCAGGAAATGTAAATTCAGGAGATTCGCGGAAAAACCGTTATTTATATTTTAAACAAATAAGTTGGGCTTGAAAACAACCGTGCCGCGATAATCTCGACAAGTAAAGGAGAAATGAAAATGAAGAAAAAAGGTTTTACATTGATTGAGCTTTTGGTCGTGATTGCGATCATAGCGATGCTGATGGGCATATTGATGCCCGCACTGGCGAAGGTAAGATCGCTTGCCCAGCGAGTAGTTTGTGCCTCAAACTGCAGGAGTATAGGCACCGCAATGGGGGTTTATGCCACCGATGATGAAGACGAAAGTTATCCGGTAGGATATAACTGGGCAGCTGATCCGGAAGTAGAATGGGATGAGTGGAGGCAGCCCGAGAGCGGAACCCCGGCAGGGGCGAGTATTTCGTCGTGTTTGTACCTGCTGGTAAGAGGTGAATATACGACACCGGACCAGTTTATCTGTAAAGGTGATGGTGCCACGGTTATTGAGCTGGATATCTTTAGTAATTTTAATCCAGCATATAAACCGACCGAGCTTACCGAGGCCTGGGATTTTGGTCACCCGTTTAACCCTACTCCAGAAAGAAACGCTGTGAATCATTGCAGCTATGCCTATCAGATGCCGTATCCGAGTGGTGAGGATACACCCAGTTATCCGGCGAATATAGACAGCAATCCCAATATGGCAGTTTTGGCGGACCGTAATCCGTACATGCAAAAGCCGGATGAACTTGCAACACTTACAGATGCCGAAATCAGAAAGCAAAATTCGTTTTCTCACGCGGAGGGCGGGCAAAATGTATTATATGTTGGCGGTAATGTCAGTTTTGCAACAAGGCCTACAGCTGGTGTCGAGGAAGATAACATTTATACATCCTGGAGCGCCGATGAGATAGACCCTGTTGATGATCCCGATATCCATGAGGTAGGTCTTATACCGGATCAGGATGCGCCGACGACCAGCGTGCCTATGGACGATGAGGATTCACTGTTGTTAAATGATAAGAAGCTGTAAACCGGCGGTTTAAATTTTTAATCTGGTTTTATCAAGCGGTCTTGTGTGAATTGGCATAAGACCGCTTTTTTTGTTACATAATCACCGAGTTTGTTCTTAAAATTATTCGCCCAATCCGTTATATTTTCTACTATTAAATATTCTTGGTTTTCACTTTTTTGTGTATACTATGTTAGACCTGCTTTTTACTTTCAAGGAGTTTGAGATTGGCGCAGACACTCGCTTACAAGATACTTTCCAGCCATCTTGTGGAAGGTAAGTTAATCGCTGGCGAGCAGATTGGTATCCGCATAGACCAGACGCTTACCCAGGACGCTACGGGAACGACAGCTTTTTTGCTTTATGAGTCGATGGGGGCAGGACGCGTCAAGACAGACGTTTCTGTCAGCTACATTGACCATAATATGAGTCAGTTCGGCCCGGAAAACCACAATGACCATCTGTACCTGCAAACAGCAGCAGCCAAATCAGGTGTATACCATTCGCGGGCGGGAAACGGCATCTGTCATCAGGTTCACCTTGAAAGATTTGGCAGACCCGGTGCGACGTTGCTGGGAAGTGATTCACACACCCCAACCGGCGGTGGTATCGGTATGCTCGCAATCGGTGCAGGCGGAATGGATGTAGCAGTAGCGATGGCAGGTGGGGGTTTTTATCTTACATGCCCGAAGGTCATCGGTGTAAAGCTTACCGGCAAATTAAACGACTGGGTAGCTGCCAAAGACGTTATTCTCAAATTACTTAGTATCCTGACGACAAAAGGAAATGTCGGTTGTCTCGTCGAGTACTTTGGTCAGGGCGTTGAAACTCTTTCTGTTACTCAACGGGCGACTATAACCAATATGGGTGCAGAGTTGGGTGTTACAACAAGCATTTTTGCCAGCGATGAGCGAACAAGAATATTTTTAAAGGCTCAAAAGCGTGAGGCTGACTATAAACCGTTGGCTGCTGATAGCGATGCCGAATATGACCGTGTGATTGAAATAAATCTTTTCGAGCTTGAGCCTATGGCGGGATGTCCTTCGTCGCCGGACAATGTGAAAACAGTGAGAGAAATTGCAGGGATTGAAACAGGTCAGGTTTTAATTGGCAGTTGCACGAATTCAAGCTACGCCGATTTGATGATGGTGGCTGAGGTTTTAAAGGGCAGGCAGATAGACAACATGGTTGAATTTGGAATAGCCCCGGGCAGCAGGGAAGTTTTGAATATGTTAGCAGAAAACAAGGAGCTGTCGAATATAATTTCAGCAGGTGTGCGGATTTTGGAATCCGGTTGCGGGCCTTGTATAGGGCAGGGTTTTTCGCCTGCCGATGGTGTTGTCAGCCTGCGCACATTTAACAGGAATTTTGCAGGCCGGAGCGGCACAAAAGCCGACCAGATATATCTTGTCAGTCCTGAGACAGCTATTGCCTCGGCGCTGACCGGGAAAATAACTGACCCCCGCGAGTTGCCGAAATTGTTCGGTATTGAATATCCCAAAATAAAGCTGCCGGAAGAATTTGCGATTGACGATGGTATGATAGAGACACCACTCAGCGAAAAGCAGGCACAAAAAATAAAGGTGCTTCGAGCGGCCACAATTGTTGTACCCGAGGCTCCTCCGCCGTTGGCAGATAATTTAGAGGGCAAGGTACTGTTAAAATGCGGCGATAAGATTACGACTGACCATATTATGCCGGCAGGTGCTTTTTTGAAACTGCGTTCCAATGTTCCTGAATACTCGAAAGTTGTTTTCAACTGTTTCAATGAGCAGGATAAACCGACATTTGCACAGCGCGGTCTTGATTTAAAACAAAAAGCTGTTGCAGGTATTATCATTGCCGGCCAGAGTTACGGCCAGGGTTCATCGCGTGAGCACGCAGCACTTTGTCCAATGTATCTTGGTGTTCGTGCAGTGATTGCCAAAGGCATAGAGCGAATACACAAGGCGAATCTGATTAACTTCTGCATCGTACCGATTGAGTTTGCAAATTCGGCTGACTATGACAGGATTTGTCAGGGTGACAATCTGCGAATCGACAAACTAACTGAAGCTGTGAAAAGCAGCGACGAGGTTACTGTTATTGACAAGACATCGGGTTTTGAGTTTGTCGGCAAGCTCGTACTTTCCAGGCGGGACAGGGAGATTTTGCTGTCAGCAGGACTTTTAAATTACACACGCAAAAAAGCCAATGGATAAAAAGATAATATCCATTTTTGGAACAGGCAGAGCACAAAGCGGCGATGAGGTTTTTACACTTGCGTTCGAGATTGGCAAACTGCTGGCTAAGGCAGGTTTTGCAATAGCCAATGGCGGATACGGCGGGACGATGCTGGCTGTTGCCAAAGGTGCCGCAGAAACAGGCGGCGAAACCATTGGCGTTACATGCTCAGCTTTTAAATCCGGCAGAGCCAATAAATATGTAAACCGGGAAATTGTCACCGACTCACTCGACCAAAGATTGCGAAAATTAATTGAGTTGGGTGATGCTTATGTAGTTTTGCCGGGAGGGACAGGGACGCTTCTGGAATTGGCGATGGTGTGGGAATTGAAAAACAAAGGCTTTCTAAATCAGGACAGACCGATTATACTTTTAGGACGATTTTGGCAACCGCTTGCCGAGTTAATAGCAACAGATGATCCCAAAAGCAGCAGATTTGTGACAGTTGCAGCAGGGCCAAAACAAGCAAGTGACCTTTTACTTAGTATTTTGTCGAAATAAGTTAAGAGATGATGAAAAAACCGCTAATATTTTGTTTGGTTTTTATTCTTGCAGGGTTGGCAACTTCAACTCCGAAACGTTCAGAAGTTTTGCGGGAAGGCTTTGTCTTTTCAGGTGTCGACGGAAAGCTGATAATCGGTGATGGAGAAAAATGGTTTTTTAAGACCGATTCAGACATCAGCGATGACCAGGGGACAATAGAGGCCGGCACGGAAATTGAGTTGCTGGCAAGTTCGGCACTGGAAAAAGTGACTTCTGGTTTCAAAAAGGGCTCTGAATCCACCTATCGGATTTGGGGGAAAATTGCTGCATATAATGGTAAAAACTTTATATTCAGTTTTTACTTTTTACCCTTTACCGAGGTAAGGCAATCGCAAACGTCACCGGTGGGTGAAAAGCAAAAAGCTGAAATAATCAATGACCCTAATGACGAATTGAGTGTACCCGACGACCTTGTCGAAAAGCTTTCGGCAAGAAAGATTATACGCACCGAGGAGTTGAAAAAAGGTCTGGAAATAAAGGCCGATTCGATTTTGGCTGACAGGACGGGATTTTTGTCCTGGGACGACAACGGCGATGTCGCATTTGTGCTGGATGGCCTTGGCAGAAACGTTCCAAGGATTTCGATAAAACTTCTTCCCTGTTATTTTCTGCAGTTGGCCGAGCATAAGCAGGCGTATGCGCTGGAAAAATTACGTTTTAAGGTTGCAGGTGTTGTAACAAGATACAAAGGCGAGAACTATCTTTTACTTCATCGAATAAGACGAGTTCACAGCCACGGAAACTTCGCTCAATAAAGGAGAAACCTTGCCAGAGACGCTTGATAACATTTTAATTTCTTCATCCACGCCAAAATGGCATCAAAAGCTTAGAGAACTTCATCGCGTATTGTTTGAAGCGATGTATTTCACCGACGACGAAGGTAAACATGAATCTTTAATGCGAATTCTTAGCGCTGTAAGAACACGCGGGGATACAGCAATACAGGAGTTCACAGAAAAATTTGATAGGGTTAAATTAACGCCTGAACAATTTAGAATCAGCAACAGTGATTTAAAAAAGGCACACGAACAAATTGCTCCGGAGCTTTTGGACTCAATTCAAAAAGCAATTAAAAACGTAAGAAAGTATCAGGAAGAAATTTTCACGGGAAACAACAAAAAGTATTCCGGCAATACCGGAATAAAATATACATCGATAAAACGTGTTGGTATATGTGTTCCTGGTGCTTCTGCTCCGCTGCCATCGACAGTAATAATGACCGCAGTACCTGCCCAGGTAGCTGGTGTTAAAGAGATTGTTGTTGTTTCGCCGCCAAGATACAATGGCAGCATCCATCCCGTTATTTTAGCAGTGTGCAGAGAGTTGCAAATTAACAAGGTTTACCGTATTGGCGGAGCGCAGGCTGTTGCCGCGATGGCGCATGGAACACAGACTATCAACCCTGTTGATAAAATAGTCGGCCCAGGCAATCAATGGGTTCAAATGGCCAAAAAAGAGGTACTCGGATATGTCGGCATAGATTCAATAGCCGGGCCAAGCGAAGTTTTAATAATCGCAAATGATAAAGCCAATCCCGCATGGGTCGCCGCCGATATGCTAAGCCAGGCTGAACACGCCCCGGGCAGCGCTGTAGTTTTTACCGATTCACAAAAGCTGGCCGAAAATGTCCTCAATGAACTTAAAAAACAGGTAAAACAGCTAACCCGTGCCAAAGAGACTGTCCAATGCCTGGAGAAATTCAGCGGCATTATTGTTTTTAAAGATATCGAAGAGACAATTGTGCAGGCGGATTATTTTGCCTGCGAACATCTTGAAATCCACTGCGGCCAAGAAAGCAGAAAAATTGCCGACCAGATTAAAAATGCCGGAGCGATTTTTATTGGTGATTACTCACCCGTTGCGGTAGGTGACTATTGGGCAGGACCAAGCCATACATTGCCTACCGGAACCAGTGCAAGATTCTTCAGCGCCTTAAGCAGTAACGATTTTGTCAAATCGACGAGTATTATTGAATACGGCAAAGAACAACTCGCAGCCGCTGCTGATGACATTATTCGATTAGCCCAGATAGAAGGCCTTGACGCTCACGCTAAGAGCATAAAAATCAGACAACAGGATGCTCAATAACCTGTGGTGTCGGCATTTCAGCCGGTGAGTTTTGCTTTTATCAATTCCAGCGCTTTTTTGAGAGCCCCGTCTATTTTGGCGGGATTTTTTCCACCAGCCTGTGCCATCTGAGGCCTTCCGCCGCCACCGCCATCGACAATAGGTGCGATTTCCTTGATGATGTCGCCGGCTTTTATACCTTTAGCGATAAGGTCGTCGGTAACACCGGCTATCAATGTCACGTTACCATCGTTGGTAAAACCAAAGACAACTGCAGCCGATTTTGCCTTTTTCTTTAGCATATCAATGGCGGCCCTGGCCTGTTCAGGTGAGATAGCAGGCAGCTTGCTGGTAATAATCGAGCTGTCACCGATTTTTTCACAGGTTTCCAGCAGTTTTTTTACATCGGCCATGATATCACTGCCGGTTTGTTTGGCAGCTACCTTTAATTGTTTTGCTAATTTTTTATTGTCCTTTAGTACCTGGGCGACCCGAACGGGCAACTCTTCTGCGGGAACTTTCAAAAGAAGCGAAAGCTCATCAATAATGTCACTTCGTTTTTGCAGATAATCGTCAAGACCTGGACCTGTCATAGCAGTAATCCTCCTTATACCGGCGGAAATACTTTCCTCTTTGATAATTTTAAAATTTCCAATACTACTGACATTGTCAACATGAGTACCGCCGCAAAATTCTTTACTAAAGCCCATGTCAATCTTATCTTCGCTTTCACTACCTATAACGACAACACGCACATCGTTGCCGTACTTTTCACCGAACAGCGCCATTGCTCCGAGTTTTTCAGCCTCATCTTTGGGCATAGTTTTACAAGTTACCGCCTCGCCGGCTGCTATCTTTTCTTTAATAATAGCTTCGACTTTTTTTATCTCTTCGCCGGTAAGCGCCCGTGGACAGGTAAAATCGAATCTCAAATATTCCGGTGTAACAAGGCTACCCTGCTGGGCGATTGTGTCACCGCATATCTGCTGCAACGCCCATTGCAGTAAATGGGTTGCGGTATGATTTTTCTTTGTTGAATTCCGCTCTTTACTGACCACTGATTTCACATCATCGCCGACACTAATAGTTCCATCTGCCATTTTTCCGTGATGAATCACACAATTGGCGATTTGGCTGGTTTGCTCGACAATAAATTTACCATCTGCTGATTCGATAGTTCCGCAATCGCCAACCTGGCCGCCGGCTTCGGCGTAAAAGCAGGTTTTATCGAGTACGATACCGGTTTCATTACTTTCTTGAATCCGGCCTTGAGTTTTGAAACCGTTACTGTCAATAAAACCAATCACCCTGCTTTCACAGACATCGGTTTTGTATTTGTGCGCATCCTTAGTTGTAGGCAGTTCCACATCCGTAAGCCCCACTATAATAGAACCGCTTTTTTGAGCAGCTCTTGCCCGCTCTCTTTGCTGCTGCATCAGTTCATCGAATTTTGCCGTATCAACTTTCAATCCCCGCTCTTCCGCCATCAGCCGTGTCAAATCAAACGGAAAACCATAAGTATCGTAAAGCTGAAAGGCATCTTCACCATCAATAGTTTTGTTTTTTGCTTTTGTTGCTTTTATAGCAGCGGTATTAAATATCTCGATACCCCTGTCAAGCGTTCTGTTAAAGCCGGCTTCTTCGGATTCGATAACGGTTGAAACATAATCAGTACGTGCCCTGACTTCACTAAATGCATCACCCATGAAATCGGTCACTACTGGTACAATTTTGTACAAAAAAGGTTCGTGCATATCGAGCTCTCTTCCGAATCGGCAGGCGCGTCGAAGTATGCGGCGAATCACATAGCCTCTGCCATCATTGGAAGGTACAGCGCCGTCGGTAATCGCAAACGTCAGTGCCCGGATATGGTCGGCAATAACCCTGAAGGCATTATCGGTTTTGTTGTCAAGCTGTGAGGTGTATCTGTGGCCGGTCATCTCGCTTAGGTGATTGATTATCGGCATGAACAAATCTGTATCGTAATTACTTTTTTTATTCTGCAGTACAGAGACAATTCTCTCCAAACCGGCACCGGTGTCAACATGTTTGGCACTTAAAGGTGTGAGTTTGCCGTCTTCAGCACGGTTGTATTGTATAAATACAAGGTTCCACAATTCGATAAAACGCCCGCAATCGCCGTTAACAGAACATTTATGGCCTGCAATATTTTTCATATCACAATGGTCGGGGCCTAAATCAATGTGAATCTCGCTGCAGGGCCCGCAGGGTCCTGTCGCTCCCATCTCCCAGAAGTTATCTTTTTTACCAAAAGACAGTACCCTTTCAACTGGTATCGTAGTAACTTTTGCCCAAAGCTTTGCAGCTTCGGTATCTCTGGGCAGGCCATCATTTTCGTTACCTTCGAAGACCGTTGCCCAGAGTTTGTCAGCGTCGATTTGCCAGACATTTGTAAGCAGGTCCCATGCCCATTCGATGGCTTCGGCTTTAAAATAATCACCGAACGACCAGTTGCCTAACATTTCAAAGAATGTATGGTGATAAGTATCTTTACCAACCTCTTCAAGGTCGTTATGTTTGCCGCTGACACGAAGACACTTCTGGCTGTTGACAGCACGTTTACATTGCGGAACTGTCAAACCCATAAAAATGTCCTTGAATTGATTCATGCCGGCATTTGCAAAAATCAATGTATCGTCACCGATAGGAACTATAGGAGAGCTTGGGATGAAACTGTGCCCCTTCTTTTCAAAGAAATCTATAAAATCTTTTCTTATCTCTTTTGCAGTCAGCACGTTGGACTTTTCCTTACAAATTTTCGATGCAGGCTTACTCCGACTTCAATCCTTTGGCAATCAGGATTTTGTCTTTGATTTCTTCGCAAAGTTCCTGGTTTTCAGCTAAGAATTTTTTCGCGTTTTCTCTCCCCTGCCCAAGCCGAACATCACCATAATTTAACCATGCACCGCTTTTCTGGACAACCTCACAGTTGGTACCGAGGTCGATGATGTCACCTTCGTAACTTATCCCGCTGTCGAACATGATATCGAACTCACTCTCGCGGAATGGCGGTGCAATTTTATTTTTTACAACTCTTGCTCGCACTCTGCTTCCGACAGCGCCGTTGGCATCTTTTATAGTGGAAATTCTTCTGACATCGATTCTTACCGAGCTGTAAAATTTCAATGCCCTGCCGCCAGGGGTGGTTTCCGGGTTGCCGAACATAACTCCAATTTTCATTCGAATCTGGTTGATAAAAATAATAGCTGTTTTGCTTTTACCTATAACACTGGTAAGTTTTCGCATCGCCTGGCTCATTAACCGCGCCTGCAGACCAACGTGGGTTGCACCCATGTCACCTTCGATTTCCGCTTTTGGAGTAAGCGCTGCTACCGAATCGATAACTATTACATCAACCGAATTGGATTTGACCAACATTTCAGTAATTTCCAGTGCCTGTTCGCCAGTGTCAGGCTGGCTGACCAGCATACTGCTCACGTCAACGCCAAGTCTTTTGGCCCATGTCGTATCGAGGGCATATTCTGCATCGATAAAAGCTGCAACGCCGCCTTGTTTCTGTGCATTAGCGATAACGTGCAACGCTAATGTTGTTTTGCCGGACGATTCCGGTCCGTATAATTCGACGATTCTTCCCTTCGGTATACCCATACCACCCAAAGCTAAATCAAGTGATATCGCGCCAGTAGGAATACCCTCTATTTTCGCGTAGCTGTTTTCATCCATCTGCATAATGGCACCCTCGCCATATTGCTTTTCGATTTGAGCTATAACGCGTTCCAATGCCGAACTTTTTAACTCCGGCCTTAAAGGTTCAATTTTTGATTTTGCACGTCCTTTAGTTGTTATGCTTTTTGTTTTTGCCATTTTTGTAGCCTCCAGTTCCGTTTATTATTGCAGTTTAAAATTACCTACAACGGTATAAATAGCACCAGCCGGCGTTAACCGGCTTTGGTAAATCTTAATCGAATCAACCGTAACCGTTCCAGCTTTAAATTCCTTATAATCATCACATATATTTGCAAGTTCGAAACCTGCTTTTGCATTTTTAACTCTGCAAATAGTCAAATGACCTGCGAATTCTCTGTTTTCCCCGGGCCATCCTGCCCGGGCCAATTGTTTTTCAAGCTCCTTTGCCAACTCGCAAAGGTCATCACCTCCTGTGCCTGTGCCAACCCAAAGCACTCTTGCGCTTTGGCCGCCAAAACACCCAAGCTGCTCTATATCAAAGTCGAAATTTCTAAACTGCTTTGCAACATCTTTAACAATATTGCACAGGCCGGCAACTTTATCGTCTTTAACTTCACCTAAAAACTTCAATGTCAGATGGGTATTTTCAGGGTTTACCCATTTGACATCATTTTTTCTGATATCAATTTGTTTTTGAAGCTGCTTTTGTAAATTGCTTAACGCATTTTTAATCTGGCCATCGATGTCTATCGCAATAAATAATCGCATTATTTTATTATTAAAGTTGTGTCAACTTTCTTAAAACCTGGAACCTCTTTTCAATATCATCTTTTTTGATTGATATCAAGCCTTCCAGTGAAAAATCGGAAATCGTGAACGATGCCAACACGGTGCCGTAGGCGACAGCTGTTTTTAGCGACTTGAAATCGGTAGTTTCAGCCTGTGCCATATACCCCATAAGACCGCCTGCGAAACTGTCACCTGCACCTGTCGGGTCTTTGACCTTGTCGGCGGGAAATGCCGGCAGAATAAAACTTTCACCGTCGGCGCTGCAGGTCAATGAACCGGATTCACCTTTTTTAATAATCACAACCTGCGGACCCATATCCAGAATCTTTCGCCCGGCTTTTATCAAATTAGTTTCACTAACCAACATCCTCGCTTCGTCTTCGTTGAGTATAAGGCAGTTTATTTTTCCCAGTAAACACAGCAGTTCGTCGCGGTGCTGCTGTATCCAGCAGTTCATGGTATCAGCAGCTACAAAAACAGGATTATCGACCTGTTGGAGCAGTTGAATCTGCAGCGAAGGTGCGGTATTAGCCAGAAACAGGAATTTACTGTCTCTAAACTCATCTGGTACTGCCGGTGGTGCTTCAGCAAGAACATTTAATTCGACCTTATCTGTAATTACTTCATTCATCGTATCGTGATATGAGCCTTTCCAGCGAAAGGTTTTGCTAAGCTCTCGAACCTCTAAGCCAGCCATGTCCACATCTTTTCCGGCAAAAACCTCTGCCAGGTTGAAAGGACAATCTGCACCAACGGCGCCTACGAATCTAACCGGTGAAAAGAAGCTCGCTGCCATGCTGAAGTAAATTGCTGAGCCTCCAAGACAATTCTCACTGACACCGTAAGGCGTTGTGACCGTATCAATACCGATTGAACCGGTTACTAATAGTGACATTTCAAAACTCCTTTTGTATGTAATTAAGTTTTAAATTTCTTTATCGTGTTATCGATTCTGGTCAGGGTATTTTCCCTGCCCAGGATATTTACCGAATCAAAAATCGGCGGACTGACTGTTGAACCACAGATAGATACTCGCAGGGGCTGGGCGACTTTACCCAGTCCTACCTGTTTTTCTTCTGCCAGAGACCGCAGCATATTCTCCAGTGCCTGTTCTGTAAACGGCTCCATAGTAGAAAGCTTATCCCTGATAATCTGCAGAATATCCAATGCGCTCTCTTTTAGCAAAACTTTTTTGACAGCCTTTTCATCGTATTCTATTTTGTCGTTGTCTGTGAAAAAGAACCTGCTTTTTTTCTCGATATCTTCCAGTGTTCTTGCACCTTCACAGATTTTGATAAGCTTTAAAAGCATATTATCATCAGCTTTCAAAACAGGCGAGTTTGTAACTTTTAGATAATTTTTGAAATGACTTAAAAGCTTTTGCTTATCGACCATTCGTATATGTTCGGTGTTAAATGAGATTAGTTTTTTGCGGTCGAACAAGCTGTTCGTTTTTGTCAGACGTGAAATATCAAAACTTGAAATAAGTTCGTCGAGACTCATCACTTCACGGTCATTGCCCGGGTTCCAGCCTAAAAGGGCGAGAAAATTAACCATCGTTTCCGGCAGATAGCCATTACCGAGAAAGTCCACCACATTAATTTCCGGCAGATGAATACCGAGCTCTTTCGCCATCGCATCGATAGCTGGTATATCTGGGGTGGTTTTTTCTTTGATAAAATTTTCAATTTCTTCGACGCTGATTTGACCGGCACGGGCGAGTTTTTCCATGTCGATATCCCGCGAAGATTTTATAGCCTGCTTGAGAGCTTTTGGTTTTTCACGTTTTGAAAGCTTTCCGCCTCCTTCGCTGACAGTAACAGACATGTGGACATATTTCGGCGTCCTGAATCCGAGTTCCTGCTGTAGCATCTGGTGTCCGGGGGTGTTCATCAGGTGCTCCTGTCCTCGAATCACATGCGTTACACCCATAAGCTCATCATCTACAACGCAGGCAAAATGATATGTTGGAAATCCGTCGCTTTTGCGGATTATAAAGTCGCCTATTTCGCCAGCAGCGAATGTTACTTCGCCGCGAATCATATCTTTTACCACGATAGGCCTGTCACGGGGTACAGCGAAACGCACAGTAACATCTTTTCCCGCAGCCTTTGCCTTTTCGACATCACTTTCATTCGGGAAAACTTCAGGTTTGGTATAAATAAAATTTTCTTTTTTAGCAGCAGCTTTATCACGCATATCCTGAAGCTGCTGCGGGGTATCAAAACAGTAGTAGGCTTTTTTTTCATCGAGAAGTTGTTTTAGGTATTTGTTGTAGATGTCAAGTCTTTGTGACTGCAGGTATGGCCCGTTCGCACCGTTAACCTCAGGCCCCTCGTCCCAGTCAATACCAAGCCATCTTAAATCGTCCATGACCTGCTGCATTGCGGTGGGAGTATTGCGTTTCATGTCCGTATCTTCGATTCGCAGAATGAAGATACCGCTGGTTTTCCTGGCGTAAAGCCAGTTAAATAAAGCGGCTCTGGCACCGCCTATATGCAGATACCCCGTTGGCGACGGCGCAAAACGTGTTACAATTTTTTCACTCATAAATTACCACTCTCTGTTGGAATTGCAGGCCAGCCAAAGACGCTAAGTTAAGCTACGATAAGCCCATTGTCAAGAATATGATGCGTTGCCTTGCCAATTAAGAGCTAAAATTATTAAATTGCGTCGGTTAGCTCTTTTCTCGCCCTCTTTATTGTGCTAAATTACTCAAACGCCGTTAGGCGTCCCCAATCGGTCAGCTTGAGTATAAAATTGGAAGGCTTTTTATTTATGGGAAACAGCGAGACTCCGGAGAGGCTTGATTTTGTTCGGGCAATTGTCGCCGA
>CBDVDM010000026.1:0-24281 GCA_965372745.1 uncultured bacterium | reverse complement strand
GGAGCGCAGCGCAGTGGAGAAATCTAAATAAAAAACTACCCCCTGTCATTCCTCCACGTTTAGCCCTGCTGCTTACGGCAGGGGAATTTAAATATTTAGCCTGCGGTTTCACCGCAGGTTTAGATCTTCTACTAAGGAGGTTGGCAGGGTCTTTTCTTGTCATTACAAGGAGGTTGTAACACAACCGACGTGGCAATCTCTCTTTGTCATTTCGACCGGAGCGCAGCGCAGTGGAGAAATCTAAATAAAAAACTACCCCCTGTCATTCCTCCCCGTTTAGCCCTGCTGCTTGCGGCAGGGTTTGTCCTTACAGTTTAGCACCCATTTTTACAATGGGGGTTTTATTCGCCGTTAGGTTTAGCCCCGTCCTATGGGCGGGGTTACTGTTCTACCCATACCTGCCATCACGCCTGCCGCGAGCAACATTGTCGAAGGGTTTCACTTTGTGGGTTTCATTCCTCCCCGTTTAGCCCTGCTGCTTGCGGCAGGGTTTGTCCTTATTGTTTAGCCGTCGCTGGAACGGCGACGAGTTTAGGGATTAGAATTACAATTCCGTCTATTGTCCATCGTCTACCTGCGACCACGTCGCAAGCTATTTCTTGACTTTCCTACCGAGACTATTTACTTTAATAGAGTTACACAAAAAAAATGCGAAAAAGAGTGAAAAATGAAGCTTGCCGACGTTTTAAAAGTATGTGTTGATGATTTGATAGAGTAAACATTATGTCCAGAAAAATAAATTACGATAATTGGTCCAAAGAAGAAGTGATTAAAGAATTAAGACGTATCAAAGAAACAAAATACGGCTTGGTTTGGCATAGAGATATTCCCGAAAAAAAAATCGATATTCTTATCAATCCAGACGCACGGACTCCGAACGAAATGTTTCCCAATGAAATGGCAGACAAACCCTTCCCTGTTTTAAAAGAAGTTAAAACCAAGGAGATAGTAACGGGCAAAAAGAAGCCAGTTAATCTTTTAATCGAAGGCGACAACTACCATTCTTTGGCAGTTTTAAATTTTACCCACCAAGAGTCAATTGATTTTATTTACATCGATCCACCTTATAATACTGGTGCGCGAGATTGGAAATACAATAATAATTACGTTGATATTACTGATCCATTTCGTCATAGTAAATGGCTTTCATTGATGTACAAACGATTAAGATTGGCAAAAAATTTACTGAAAGAAAACGGCATTATATGCATTACAATAGATGATAATGAAATGGCCCCGCTTTGGATGTTGATGAATGAAATTTTTAATGAATTCAATCATCTTGGCACTGTTGTAATACGAAATAATCCTAAAGGCAGGATGACTACTCGTAAAATTTCACTTATTCATGAATACGCTTTGTTTTTTGGGAAGTCGTCTTTATCAACTATTAAAAAATTACCTGTGTCACCAGAAGAAAAAACTCATAAATATATAAAAGACAAAGATGGAACATGGTATCTGCCAGTTAACTTGAGAAAGCAAGGTGTTGACAGTACTGCGATCAATCGGAAAGGAAAATTATCTGATAGGCATTATTCGATTTACTTTGATCCAAAAACTAAACAGATAAGCACAAAAAAGAAACTAAAAGTAGAAATATTGCCAATTGATCAAAGGGGCGAAAAAAGAATTTGGCGGCGTTCAAAAGATGTTATTGATGAAATGTATAAAAATGGCGACTTATGGGTAAAAAAAACTAACGGCGGGGACCAAGTATATTTTAAGTTTAGAGGAGGGCTAGAAGGGCAAATGCCTAAAAGTATTTGGCATGACGCAAAGTATTCAGCTAGTGAATATGGAACACAAATACTAGACTCTATTATGGGTGCGCGAGAAACTTTCCAATATCCAAAATCACCTCATGCGGTTAAAGATTGTATTTTGGCTGGAACCAATAAAAAGGATGCTATTATTTTAGATTTTTTTGCTGGTTCGGGAACAACTGGGCATGCTGTATTAGAATTAAATAAGGAAGACGGCGGTAACCGTCAATTCATTCTTTGCACAAATAATGAAAATAATATTTGTACGGATATTTGTTATCCGAGAATAAAGAGGGTTATAACAGGATATAAAAATTCTAAAAAAGAGAAGTTAGATGGCCTTGGGGGGAGTTTGAAATATTACAAAACTGACTTTGTAGAAGCGACTCCTACGGACAGAAACAAGAGAAAACTAGTTAATGAATCAACCGAAATGCTTTGCATTAAAGAAAATGCTTTTGAGCTTGTTTTGGATGAAAGCGATTTTAAAATTTTCAAAAACAACAATAAGCTTTTAGGAATTGTCTTTTATGAAGAAGCAATAGCTGATTTTAAAAAGGCTATCAAAAAAATCAAGGGGAAATTTAATGTCTATGTCTTTTCGTTGGGTGATGATCCTCACGAAAAAGAATTTACTGATGTAAGAAAACGGGTGACGCTTTGCGCGATTCCAGAAGTTATATTAAAGGTATATCGAGAAATATTTAAATAGAATTATGTGGATAGAATTTAAAGATTATCAGGAAAAAGCTATTGTCAAGCTAAAACGAGAAGTCAACGAACTTCTTGAAGCGGAAGGCAACAAGATCTGCATTTTTAAATCCCCTACTGGCTCTGGTAAAACGCTTATGATGGCTGAATTTTTAAAGCGTTTAATCGATTCACGCATTGATGGCAAAAAAGTCTCTTTTATTTGGCTTGCTGTTAATAAATTGCATGATCAGAGCCGGAATAGTTTAAAAAAATATTATGATCCATTAGGCATAGGGCTTAAATGTTCATATTTTGAGGATTTGGATGACCGCAGAATTGGCGAAAATGAAATCTTGTTCTTAAATTGGGCCAGCATTAATAAGAAAGGTAATATTTATGTTCGCGAAAACGAAAGAGATAACAATCTTTCAAATATCGTTGAAAGAACAAAAAATGAAGGCAGGATAATTATTTTAATAATTGATGAAAGTCATAGAAATGCAGAGACGGAAAAGTCCAAAGATTTAATTGATGCCATAGGCCCTAAAATAACAATAGAGGTTTCTGCTACTCCTCAATTAAAGGGTATCTTTCATGGAGTTGAAGTCGAATTGAAGGATGTAAAAGATGAAGGAATGATTAAAAAAGAAATTGTTATCAATCCCGATTTTGAAAGTTATAAAATCAGTAAAAAGACTGCGGATAAAACGGCTGATCAAATTGTGATTGAAGCAGCCTTAAAGAAACGTATTGAGTTGGCTAAAAAGTTTAAGGCTGAGGATTCAGATGTTAACCCTTTAATGCTGATTCAAATTCCTGACTCTCGTAAGGGATTAATTGATAAAAAAGAATCTGTTATTCAATTATTAGGGAAGTATGGAATAACAACCGATAATGGTAAATTGGCAATCTATTTATCAGATAAAGATAGTAAAATTAACCTTGATAATATTGAGAAAGATGAAAATGAAGTCGAAGTCATGATTTTTAAACAAGCTATAGCTGTGGGGTGGGATTGTCCTCGTGCGGCCATATTGGTTTTATTTAGGGAATGGAAAAGCATGATATTTTCTATTCAGACTATCGGGCGAATCATGCGAATGCCGGAACACTGTCATTATAAAAGTCAGGAATTGAATATAGGCTATGTCTTTACAAGTTTGAGCGATATCGGTATCGCTGAAGATATAGCAAAAGAGTATATCACGGTATATGAAGGCAAAAGGCGAAATGATATTTATAGGAATATCAATTTAACTTCTTATCATTCAAAACGTTTTCGTGAAGAAACAAGATTATCTTCGGATTTTGTGCCAATATTTTTTAAGGCAAGTGATGAGTTAATCTTAAATAAAAGAATATCTCTTAAGCATAGCATTGTGGATACTAAAATTATTGCAAGCGGATGGATTGAAAATGTAGATAAAGAAACAAAACATATTGAAAAGAAGGGCACCCTTGATATTCCTAAGAATGAAGTTGAATTACAAAATGCTTTTGATTCATTTGTGCGTGAAAATCTTGCGCCTTATGCCCCTGAATTACGCTCAATCAAGAGAATCAACGGTTCAATTTATAGATATTTTGATAAAACATTTCAAATGGGTGTTGATGATTGGCCCAAAATACAGGCCATAGTTTTGGCTGATGAAAATAGACAAATAATCATTGATGTTATTAATAAGGCGAAGGAGTTTTATCAGGAGCAAGTTGGCAGAGGCAAAAAAGAAGTCATTCAAAATGATGAGCCGTGGAATATCCCAAAGACAATAAATTACAATCTTAATTTTACCAAAAAGAGTTATAAGAAATCTATTATTGCACCCTACTACTCGAAAGTAAGAGATGTTTATGGTCTAACGTTATTTGAGGAAGACAGTGATGTTGAGGTTGCTTTTATTGAATATTTAGAGAAAAGCAAAAAGGTTAAATGGTGGTTTAAGAACGGTAAGAGTGATGGGACATATTTTGCCGTGTCCTATACTGAAAATAAAGTTGAGAAACCATTTTATGTTGATTTCATAGTAATGCTGAATGACGGAAAGATAGGCTTATTTGATACGAAAGGTGGTATTTACGCTCAAACCGCAAAAGATAAGGCCGAAGGCTTGGTAAAATATATTGAAGAAGAAACTAAAAAGGGAAAAAAACTTTTTGGTGGCATTGTTATTAAAGAAAAGAATAGCTGGCGTTATAATAACCATAAGAAATATCATTACGATCCGAATAATCTTAAAGACTGGCATTTTTTGGAGTTGAGTTAGGGCATGTGACGAAAAATAAAGCTCGAAAAATTTTTCTCTTCTTAATTTTCAATCCATTTTACCCCCAACTTGTCCCACAGGTATTCGTGGTTACATATTTTTATCCCCCTGGCAATTATTAGTGAACCTGTCCCCTGTTTTTACCGATATGTATTAGAAAGCAAAAAACCCCGCAGCGAATCCGTTCGCCACAGGGCTATAGAGACTAATTTAAACTTTTCAATTATTATTTTTCAGATTCGTCTACAACTTTATCTAACTGCTTTGCATTCGTATTTACATGCTGCTCAGGCACTCTTATAGCAACTCCGAGCCTGCCCAATTCGCCGGCCACCTCAGCCTGCTTCGGGTCTAACTGAAAACTGCGGGACAAATAATCCTGTGCCTGGACCTTATTGCCTTTGCTCAAATAATAATAACCGATTTGCCTGTTAATCCTCGCAGAATTCGGTGCCAGCCTCAACGCCTGTTGATAACAAGCCAGTGCATACTCATCCAGACCCTGATTTTGAAACCCCAGAGCAAGTTTCAGCGACCCCAGCGCGGAAGTTGAAGCCTGATTCATATACTCATCCGATAATATCTCTGCCTTCGACCTGTCACCGGCATCAAGCAGCACTTTAACTCTTGCAGCCTGTGCCTCTCTGTAAACAGGGTCAAAACTCAAGGCAATATTATATTCGTTTTCCGCCTGTGCCCACAAACCATCTCTCTGATATAACCGCCCCAATTCAAAATGCGCCTGTGTATCTTCGTATTTGGATTCGAGTTTTTTCAGCAACTCGGCTTTTCTTTTTTCCTGTGGTGTAGGCTCAAGCTCTTTTTCGTCCTTCCCAATCCCGCCCAACTGTGATGTGCTGCAACCAACAACTGAAAATAATAACGTGAAAACCAAAAAGAACAGACAAACAACTTTTATTTTTTCGACCATTCGTTGCCTCCCGTTTCCACAGCTTGCAATCTGTTTTGTCATTCACACTTAGGCAGCTAATCACCTTCAAACCAATCGACAAAACAAATATCGTGCCGCTATTCTGCAGTGTGTTAAGGATTTTTGCAAGTAAAATTTATGTTTTTTTGTAATAATTTGTATTTATTTTCGACTATTATATTGGCAGATGACTTTAAATGTTTAAAGTGCCTAAAGGTCCGACGGCAAATGTTTACGAGGGCATTGCTTTGCAAGTAATTGATTGGCAAAGAGTTGTTGATAAATACAGCCTGGTTGTCTGGCAAAATGCCTACAGACTGCTCGGTAATCACGGCGATACTGTTGACTGTTTTAGCCAGACCTTTGCCAGGGCGATTGAAATCTCCCAGCGTAAATATATACGAAACATACATACTCTTTTAGTGCGTTTAGTAACAACCTGCGCAATAGACAGGCTTGGCCGGCGATATCACCATGCACAGCTTCACGAAGAAGCTGTTGACCTGATTTTCGTACCAAGTGACGCTTCGGATTCCGCCCAACAGATACAGGCCCAGGACCTGGCCGGCCGATTGCGAAAGACCTTAGGGCAACTGCCGCCACAGGAAGCGGAAATCTTTTGCCTGCATTATATAAACGGCATGAGCTATCATCAGATTGCCCGCGAGTTGGGCATTAAAAGTAATACCGCCGGCGTATTATCACACAAAGCAAGGCTTGAACTGGACAACATTCTCGGAAGCGAAGCCGACACCATAACAGAGAAGAATAAAGATATTTTAAATGACTTTATAATCACCCTGAAAAAGGAAAGAGTACTCACCAGGCCTACATCCGAGGAAATAGATTCCGTTCTTGCAAAGCTGGCCCAGGCCACAGGCGGTGAAATGAAAACCGCCAACAAACCGGTTACTTTCATCGAAACAATGGCGGCTGTAAGTGCAATTGCCAAAACTGTTGCAGCATTAACAGTCATAGCTATTGCGATTGGAATCACAGTATACACCAGCCAAAAAGAAAAGGCGGTCACCGAAGAAGCTGTGAAACCACAAGTAAAAAATCTTCTCGAAAAAGCAAAAGATGAAAAGCTTCAGGCAAGACTCGATATTGAACTGAATAAAATTGAGCGAATGTTTATTGCCCGTGATATCAAAGGTCTGCTGGCAATACTAAATACCGGTCAGCTTGAAACCAGAGTGGCAGCGGCAAATTACTTAGCAGAAATTGGGGATACAAAGGTATTGGCGGCTCTTGATAAATCAGCACGTCGATACGAAGGGCCGGACAATCCTTTCGCAGCTGCCCTAAAAAAGATAAACGCCCGATTACAACCGACACCTATAAAGGCTCCGCAAAAACCTGCGCCAAAACCAAAAGTCCTGCCAACTGAAAAACTCGTTCACGGCTGGCTAATCGATGCAAATGATAATCCGGTTGCCGGTGAAATTCAACTCGGCGGTACAAAAGTATTAACAGATGAAGAAGGGGCATTCACTGTTAGCGAGCCACCTAATGACGAATTTGGTGAAGTTTTTGCAACAGCTTTCAGCAAAGAACCGACTCTCGGTATATTTTTTATATGGAATGAAACATACGATGTTAATAATGCTGAAATTGTAGTCAAGCCCCTGGCGTCAGTTACAGGTTTTGTGACTGACCGGCAAGGCAACCCGGTAAGTGATTACGAATTAAAATTATCTGTATATGTTCAGGATGACATATTATATAACGGCAGTATCGGCGAACAAATCCCGGAAATTCAAATCCACCCGAACGGCTCTTTCGATATAAATTCGATACCAACCGGTATTCCGCTCGGCTTGACAGTCAGCAGGCCGGGCTATAAAACAATCATTAAGCTCGAAGGTCTGACAGCAGGTAAACTACTCGACGTCGGACAGGTTGTCCTCAAATCTACGGAAGCTCTGACTGAAAAGACGGTATGGGATTGTATATTTAAAGGTTTCGTTCTCAACGAGGCCAATGAACCGATAGCAGGTGCAATTGTCAACGCTTATGCAGGTGATGACCGCTTTGAAACCATAGCTGATGGAAATGGATGGTTCGAATTAACGGAGCTGCCAACACACATCAGAATAGGGATAACCGTTCAGGCCAAAGGTTACGGCCACAATACTTTTTCCTTCGAATGTATCGAGCCGGTAAATGAAAGGGATGTTCAGATTTTCCCGCCCGGTTATGACTGGTTCGGCAAAGAGGCGCCCGGGCTGTTTGTAGAACGATGGTTAAATACCGAACCGCTTACACTCGAACAGTTAAGAGGCCAGGTTGTATTACTAAGAATCGACAACTATCTGTCCGAGACGGCGTCAGTTTCCAGTCTATTACAAATTTATGAGAAGTATGCAGCTGAACCTCTCACAATCATAGCAATACATTCGCCATCTTCGATGACACCGGATACGGAACAGCGTTTAGAGCAATTTGTTGCAGAAAATGCTATCGGTTTTCCATTCGGAGTGGATGCTGCTGCTGATATTGTCGAAAGAATGCTGCCGCCGCATGACAGGGTATGGGATGACAATCTAATAAGAGTCGAACGCATGGGTCTTCGCTTAGAAGGAGCTATGTATTCACTATACGAAGCAAAGTCTCTACCCGCCTGTTATTTGATTGACAAGAACGGCGTACTTCAAGCAGCACCTGAAGAAGACATGCTTGAAGAGTGGATAGAATTACTACTTAGCTCCAACTGACCGTTTTGGTTTACTTTAGACGTCAAGATTCTGGACTTCAAGTGCGTGGTCACGGATAAAGTTCCGGCGCTTTTCCACATCGTCACCCATTAGAATACTAAACAGCCTGTCGGCTTCACCTGTATCTTCAACTTTAACACTCAATAACGTTCTCGTAGCTGGATTCATTGTAGTATCCCAAAGCTGGTCAGCGTTCATCTCGCCCAGACCTTTGAACCGTTTTATATCAATATCTTTGCCGCCAATCTGTCTGATTGCCGTGCAAATGTCACCGAGAGAGGCAACATCATATTCATTTTCCGCGTTAACAAGCTTAAACTTTGTCGGCAGTGCTTCACCGGAAACCGCCTTAGCAGGCTTTAAAAGAAAATCATTCACGCTCAATCCGAAATCATTCGTAAGTTTTTCGTTTACCTGGTTGATGCGGCCGACTTCGTGAAGCTCTTCAGCAGTGAAAGGTTTATCTTCCTCGCTGCTGCCCTGTTTGTTTAACTCATCAATCTGTTTTTCGTATTCGATTCTTTCGTAATAAACCTCCTGCTGATTATCGGTTAATATACGGAAGCGTGGCAGTTTTTCGCCGTTATAATAAGCCTGTACAAATTGTTCGAACTTTATTCCGCGCCTGGAAAGTATCGCTATTGCACGTTCGGCGTCGGCAAGATTTTTAACAAGTTTCGCGAGCTGTTTATCTGATATTTTACGAGGCTGTTCCTCGTCGCCGGCGCTGATGGACAATTCAGTGCCTTCCATGCCGCGAGTTATCATTCGCTTATGCATTTGATTTTCACTGAGAATATACTCGGATTTCTTTTTGCCCTTTACCTTGATTTCGTACAGTGGCGGCTGGGCGATATAAATCATATTGCCGGTAACCAGTTGAGACATCTGCCTGAAGAAAAACGTCAACAGTAACGTTCGAATATGAGCGCCGTCAATATCAGCATCTGTCATTAATATTACCTTGCCGTACCTGCACTTACTTATATCAAACTCCTCAACCCCGATACCGGTGCCAAGTGCGCTGATGATTGTTCGGATTTCGTCATGTGCGAGCATTTTTTCCAGTCGTGCCTTTTCAACATTCAGGATTTTACCTTTTAACGGCAGAATGGCCTGGATGTTTCTGTCCCTGCCTGCCTTTGCAGAGCCGCCGGCAGAATCGCCTTCCACGATGAATATTTCCGTGGCAGCTTTTTCTTTGCTTGCACAGTCCCAGAGTTTTCCGGGCAGATTTGTCGAGCCTAAAGCACCTTTTCGCCTTGTAAGCTCACGTGCCTTTCGCGCTGCCTCTCTTGCAGCGGCAGCCTGGATGGCCTTGTTCAGAATTCTTTTTGCTTCCTGAGGATGTTCTTCAAGGTAGTGCGAGAGCTGTTCATTAACAGTTGTCTCAACAAAGCTGCCAACCTCAGGGTTTGTCAGTCTAACCTTTGTCTGGGCCTCAAAGTGCGGGTCCGCAAGTTTTACAGCAACTACGGCAGTCAGTCCCTCACGCAGGTCATCACCTGTAGTTGCCTGATTGGCCTTTAGAAGATTATTATTTTTGGCGTAATAATTCATTGTTCTTGTAAGAGCCGTCCTAAAACCTGAAAGATGGGTTCCGCCGTCGATGTTTCGGATGTTGTTTGCAAAGACGAGAACGTTTTCGGTATAACTGGTGTTATACTGCAAAGCTACTTCGCAATTTAACATTGCCTTTGTGTCCTCTTTTGCGAAATAAACAATGTCCTTGTGCAGCACATCTTTGCCTTCGTTTAAGTGTTCGACAAAAGCCTTGATGCCGTCATCAAATTTGAAGACCTCTTTTTTATTTTCCCTGTCGTCCCTGAACGTAATTTGCAGCCCGCCGTTCAGATATGCCATTTCACGAATTTTCTTTAACAGCACATCGTAATGCAACTCGGAATCGCCGAAGATTTCCTCATCAGCTTTGAAAGTTATTTTTGTACCGCGCTTGTCGGTTGGCCCGATTTCCCGGACGTGGCCTTTGGCGACACCGCGCTCACATTCAAAATGATAGTGCCTGCCGTCACGATAGATATCTGCTTCAAGCCATTCACTAAGTGCATTGACGACACTCACGCCAACGCCATGCAGGCCGCCTGATACTTTATAGCTGTCATTGTCAAATTTTCCGCCGGCATGTAACGTAGTAAGCACAACCTCAAGGGCACTCGTCCCCGCCTGTTTGTGCTGTTCGACGGGAATGCCTCTGCCGTCATCTTCAACTGTACAACTGCCGTCGGCGTGAACAAGAACAAGCACGTTATCACAATGGCCGGCTAATGCTTCATCGACAGAGTTATCTAAAACCTCGTATACAAGGTGGTGCAGACCTCTGCTTCCGCAGTCGCCGATGTACATATCAGGCCGTTTACGAACGGCTTCGAGGCCGCCAAGTATTTTGATATTGCTTGCATCATATTTATGTTCTATAGCCACTTCAAAGAACTCCTAAACTCGAGGCAGTCAGCCTATAGTAAATTTAATTTTTTTTATTCCGGCCCGCGGGCACCTCTGTTGTAACTGTTCGAGAAGCTGCGAGCTACACAATCTTAACTCATGCACAAAAACCGGCGAATCGACTAATACCTTCAACTGACCTCTCAAAACCCCGTCAATTTTACAATGTTCGCTCAGTCCTGCCGGTAATAAATCACTCCACGTTTCAATTAGCGAACCAAATTTTTTCTGTCCTGGAGAAATCCGCTTCTCCATAATGCTCATGACGACATCGCCCAGCTTTGCTGTGCGGTCCCACTTTTTCTTTCTTCGCCGCCCGGCAATCTCCTGTAAACGATTACCCTCGTCCGACGCATCCATGTTTTGCCTCCTGTTGTTCACTTTGTTGTCGAGATGAGGCTCACTGGCCAAAACTATCCGAGGTTAATCGGCATTAAAACATAAAGGAAGTCTTTGCCGCTTTTAATCAGGCCTGGTCTGTCCGGCTGATCTAACTCAAGAGTAAACTCCGCCTGTTTAATAACCCTGAGCACCTCAATAAAAAACTGTGGGTTAAAGCCAATTTCAAGAGGCTTGTCTTTGTAGTCTATCGCCATCTCGATTTGAGCGTCGCCGGTTTCCGGTGCGCGGCAGGAAAACACCAATGAATCTTTATCTATTGAAAGCTTGATGCCTCTGGATTCTTCGCTTGTCAGTAATGAAGAGCGTCGAACGGCGCTTAAAGCTGCATCTGTCGATAGTGTTATTTTCTTGTCATAGTCGGCAGGGATAATATCTTCGTAATTCGGGAAGCTGCCTTCGACAAGGCTTGAACTTATAACCACATTGGCACAGTTGATTATTATTTGATTGTTAACGAGCTTAACCGCAACGATATCTTTTTCGCTGCCGGCGATTTTATCTAACAGTGACATTGTTTTTGCAGGAACGATTACTTTAGTATCAGCCATTTTGGGAGTGGGCGATTTTGCAAGGTCAACCTTTACTCTTGCAAGCCTCCTACCGTCAGTCGCAACCAGCGTAAGCTTTTTGCCTTTTGTTTCCCAAAGAACGCCGTTGAGGGCGTATCGTGTGCTCTCCTTTGCCGTTGCAAAAAGACATTGTTCGATACCGGCCTGCAGATTTACCAGGCTGATTTCCATGTCAGCAGAATCTTTGAAATCCGGCACTGCCGGATACTGACCAGCGTCGTGGCCGTAGATTGTAAAGTGGCTGTCGGCCCCCTTTATTTCACATACGCTCTCTGCTGCACTTAACGAAAGCACCTCGTCAGTACTTTCGCGCACGATAGCTGCGAGCCTATCGGCAGGTACCACGATATCGCCAGGCTCTTCTACCTGGACCTCGGCAATAAAATGGTTGATACCTACCTCAAGATTGGTTGCACAGAGATGAACGTCTTTTTCGCCGGCAGTTATTTTAATGCCTCGTAATATCGGTTTTGGTGTTCTGCTCGGTACAATAGAAGTTAGCAGGCTCAGGGCCTCTGTTAAAGCTGCTCTGTTAAAATTAACTTTCATAATTACATTATCTCCTTACTTAAACTGAAGTGTTGTAGTCTACACTTTAAAGAGGTTGTTCACAACTGTTTTTTAGGCTTATTTTTAGCTTCTATCATGAAGTTGTCCGGTCAGTATTGCCTTATATCTTTCCTGCTGATTTTGCTGTCTGTGAAAAGATATTATGATGTTATATTATAATAATATATAATAATTAAAGTAATAGTATTAGTCATATAGGCGGTGAAATTGTTAGGTTTTGGCAATGAAGAGTTAGTAACGACTTATTGGACAAGAGATTATAGTAGTGGTACTGCCGTTTTTGGTTGTGGACAAAGTGTTAGATTAGCTGTGAATTTAACCTTTATCTTAACAGCGGAAAATTTTAACACGTTTCAGGGTGTTAGTTTATTGCGAATTTAACAACAAACGTAACAATGAATTTAACAGGTTATCCACAGGAGGTTAGCGGCCTTTATAGGTTTTGATTATGTTTTCGGCGGCACCAAGAATGCGCGTTTGAAGGGCTTTTGGGGCGAGTACCTGCACCTGGTCGCCGTAACCTAAAATCCACCATGTGATTTCGCCCAGGCCGTCAACGCGGAACTCTACTATGGCCGAACCATCACTTTGGTAATCGACTTTCTGCGTGCTGTGCCATCTGACCTCGGCGACGTTGTGCGCAACTTTTTTGGAGAATTTTAATTTGATATTGTAGATTCTTCCCTCCGGTATCATCGACCATGCTCGGCCGAGATAGTCATCCAAATCGAAGTTTTCGCCGTCAATAAAACATCTATCAAGAAGCTGAAATTCCTTAATACGATTGAGCTTAAATGTGCGGACGCATTTATGCAGGCATGAAAAGCCCAATACATACCATGCACGGCGGTTATACATCAGATGATATGGACAGAGCACAAGCTCGATAATTTGATTTTCAAATAGTGAATGATAGCGGAGTTCGACCTTTTTTTTATTGACAATAGCTTTTTGCAGTTCGGCGAAAATTGTGTCGAGCTTACTCACCGGAGCCTGCGGGCCCGGTTTTGTGGAGATGGTTTTCAAGGCAGTGTTGCAGTATTTTTGGATCTTTACCGGAAGATTGTTTTCGATTTTCAAGGCAGCCAACAGGGCGGAGCTTTTAAAAGGCAGCAATACCTGGCCAGAAGCCTTGTGTACGAGCATGAGCAGGCTCAGAGCCTCCTGCAGGTTGAGATTGACTGGAGGCAGAAAAAATTCAGGGTCGATGGAGTAGCCTTTCGTTTTCAGGTCGTAGCGGCAAGGTACTTCAATGGCCTGAAGCTCTTTTAGGTCCCTGAAAATAGTTCGCCGACATGTTCCGAACATTTTAGCTAAATCGCCGGCAGAATACCCCTTGCCTGCCTGCAATGTCGTTAAAAGCCGTACAATCCTACTTAGTCTGCTTGACTTCATTGGTTATCGCCCATAAAAGTATTTTTGTCGTTTGTTCAATCGCTTTCATGTGAACGCATGATTATACATCCAACACACACCAAACACCAAGAATTTGGTTATTTTAGCTGGAAGATTTAAGCGATACCGCCAGGCGGAGGACTATCCTGGCGGATTGTCGTTTTTTGTATTGACATTTCCATAAGTGTTTTGTTATAATGAAGTAAGCCTGGAGCAGGGGTGGCGGCTGGCTGTTGCGGCAGCGGAAGCAGCCCGGGCGATTTAAAAGAAGGAGAACGTGATGAAAAATAAGTCTGTTTTGGTAATATTGGCAGTATGTTTGTTTGGTTTGACATTATGGCTCGGCGGTTGTAATGCCGCTTCTAATGTCTGTAAAATAGGTGACTGGAGTCAGCCGGGTGAAACTGAGGCTGAGGGTCATATAAGGCACATGCGCAATATGCGGATTAATCAGCAAAACCTTATGCGGGATTTGGATGAAGTATTTCACTTAGACAGGCCAAGCAAGTTTACAGAGCTAAGAGCGCCTTAAGAGGTTAAATTATTTATTTAGCGGCTGATGAGCCGAAGTATCTGCGTGACGTATTGCGCATGAGTGAGTTGTTTAACGGACTGCTCAATCGCCAAAGGGATTTGAAACGTGGAGACACTGATCGATTATCTCAGCAGGGTGGGCACTTACGATTGGTGGGTAGTTACAATCGAACTTCTTCTGATTGGTTTTGTTGTTTACTGGGCGGTTGATTTTCTTGAGGGTACACGCGGGGAGAGGCTGTTCAGAGGGGTCATATTTATTCTTCTTGCCGGTGTTCTGATTTTAAACCTTGTCGTCGAACGGTTCGCATTCGAGCGGTTGGCATATCTCTACAAGGGCTTCCTGATATTCGTTTTAGTGATAGCGGTAGCTGGATTTCAGCCGGAAATACGGCGGGTGTTAATACGGATAGGCCAGCCAAGTCTGCTGTTAAGCTCTACTCATCAATTGGCAAAAACCATTGAGCAGATAATCGAAGCGGTGATACATCTGGCAGGGAAAAGGACAGGAGCTATCATAGTTATCGAAAAGCGGGTTGCGTTGGGTGAATTTGTGGAAACGGGGGTCAGGCTTGATGCCCGGGTGACATCTGAATTACTTAAGACGATTTTTGAACCTGGTACAGCGTTGCATGATATGGCGGTTATAATCAGAGGAGACAGAATTGCAGCAGCCAAGGTTCAGCTTCCACTGGCAGAGGCGGGCAGTCTCGACGGAATCGAGCTTGGTTCGCGTCACCGGGCGGCGATAGGGATGACGAGAGGCTCGGATGCCACAGTTATTGTTGTTAGTGAGGAAACAGGTATAATCTCGATTGCCCAGAACGGTAAACTAACACGTAATGTCGATAAGACACAGCTCAGGAAACATCTGACAGAAACCATGGACGAGATGGTGCCGGTTGTTGGCAGATTGTGGAGATTTCCAAAGAGGAAAAAAACCGCCTCGGAAGAGGTAGGCAGCGACAAATCATAGTGAAGAGTTACGATAATGAAAAAGGTCAAATACGGTAAAATTGTCCTTGTAGTTTTTTTGACGGTGCTTATATGGGCATGGGCTGATTTAGCGCTGGACGAGGAGCTTGCGGACAAGCCTGCTGTCGTTGCGGTGGATGAATCGGCAAATCCAAAGCTTTGGGTGACATTAGGGCCTGAGCAGGCGTCGAATGTGGATATAAGAATAACTTTTTCCGGGCCTCACCCAGCGGTTGCAGAGGAAAAGAGGAAATTAAAAGAAGGCTCGGGACGTAAATTCGAACTTGACGCAGTGAAGGAGAGAATGAACGAGCCGGGTGTGTATACTTTGAACCTGCTTTCATTTTTACAGGCGGACGAAGAGATAAAGCGGCTTGGACTGAAGGTCAAGTCGTGTCAGCCTCAAACAATTTCTGTTAGTGTTGTCGGGCTTGTAAAAAAGTCACTTAAGGTAAAATGCGTAGACACAAGTCAGGTTCCAATTAAAGATGCAGTTATTAACCCGGCCCAGGTCGAAATGTTTGTTCCACAGGAATTGGTTGGCCAGGCGAAGGTTCAATTGACAGCGGCTGAAATAAAACAGGCACGATTGTCCGCTATAAAGAAGCGTCCCTTTATAAAACTTTCCGAGGAAAAACGAAAAGAAGCAGCGGAGATGGTGGAGATAATCACGCCAGCAGAAGAAGAACTGCTTAGGCCTGAAACTGTAAAAAGCGCAACGCTGGGCCTTAACTTAAGCGCGAACACGCAGGGTAAATATAAAGTCGAAGTAATGAACCTGACAGAGGTGATGAGTCCTATCGCTATACGTTCAACGGCTGGGGCAAAAAGAGCATACGAAAATATGCAGTATCAGGTAATATTAGAGATAGACGATAAAGATGCGGAGTCTACCGAGGTTCTCAGGAAAAAACTTATTTATAATTTTCCCGAAGAGCATGTTCGTAATAACGAAATCATATTAAATCAACAGCCGGTAACGGCGCAATTCAGACTTGTACCTATTGGTTCTGAATAGGATTCACAGGTTTTTTGCCGCCGGCAAAAATCAGCAATGCCTCAACAATCATCCACAATGCCAGTGCAAAAATTCCCGCTCCGATAGTGACGAGCAGCCAGTTTTTACTGTTGTAAAAAATGAGTTCATTTTTCACCATGGCCCAGCTGGTAATGATTAGCATGAAAAGGCATGGTATGGCGGTGACAAGATACCTTATACCGCCTTTTTGTTTTAGGTATAATGTCACAACCAGAAGCGCCAGTGCGGCAAGTAATTGATTGGCGGCTCCGAACAGCGGCCAGAGTGTCAGGGCGCCTTTACCGTTTGCGCCGGTGGCAAAAGCCAAGCCAGCGGCGGTGACAACGGCAATTGTGGTTGCGACCCATCTGTTAGCAAGGGGTTTTAGTTTCAGGTCCGTTGCAAGTTCGCCTATGATATATCGCTGGATTCTGACAGAGGTGTCAAGCGTTGTCCCTGCAAATGATGCTATAAATACACCCATAAGTGTAATACCGACAATTTCCTTAAGCCCCAGGGTCTGCATCATATTCGAGGCTCCAATCACAACAGCACCAAGTTTGGCATCCATGCCTTTTGCGCCTGACCATGAGGCGTAGTGATGCTGCCAGGCTGAGGTGCCGCTGAGTATTTCTCCTGTGCCGGTTTTATAGGCCATGCCTATACCGGCTGCGACGCATATGATGATGAGTATTGCCAGCGCAGCTTCAAGCAGCATAGAGCCGTAACCGATAAACAGACAATCTTTTTCATTTGAGACCTGTTTCGGGCTTGTACCGCTTGCTACAAGGGAATGGAAACCGCTTATCGCACCACATGCGATAGTTATAAAAAGGAAAGGCCAGAGTGAAGGTGCGCCTTCCGGCGCAAGGTTTAATTTCGGAGCGACAATTTCCATTCCGCCTGTCAGTGCCGATGCAGCGGCGCCGATTGCCAGAAAGCCCATGATGATAAACAACTGCCATGCGTTGATATAGTCTCTCGGCTGAAGCAGCGTTGTTACAGGAAGCGTCGAGGCGAACCATGCGTATATCAGAAGAATTATCGTCCAGACACCTGTTGCCGGTATACCGAAAAGCTCCGGCATTCTAAAATTATTGCAGGTACTGCCTAACCAGATGCAGAGATACATGGCAATAACTGCGATAATCGTAGATGGTATTACCTTTGCGCCTTTTTTATAGATAGCAAAGCCTAAAGTGACAGCAATGGGAATTTGCAGCCAGACAGGAGCGACTGCACTTGGAAACATGTCAAAAACGATAGCTATAATCATGCCGAAAATTGCGATAACAATCAATAGTACCAAAAATACAATGACAAAGAAGATAAATCTAACACGGCTGTTAATGTATTTGGCTGTGATGTCAGAGATGCTTTTTCCTTCATTTCTCATTGATACGACAAGAGCACCGAAGTCATGAACCGCTCCCATAAGGATAGAGCCGAAAACCACCCAGAGAATTGCGGGCACCCAGCCCCAGATAATGCCGATGGCCGGGCCTACAATCGGGCCGGTACCGGCGATGGAGGTATAGTGGTGGCCGAAAATAATACCTTTTTTGGTTGGTACGTAATCGATGCCGTCCTGCAGCTTTCGTGATGGTACAACAGCGTTTTTATTAAGGTTGAATATTTTGTTTGCGAGGAAACGGCCATAGGTGTGATAAGCCAGCAGGAATCCGCCGCCGCAGATAATCATTAACAGCAACACCTGTAGTCCGCCTCCTCCTGCAGAACCCTGTATCTTCGCTGCCGCAAATGGAGCAGACGGTATACTTTTAAGTGTTATTATTGCAAAGATGTGACTTTCGTCCCTTTCTTTTATGGTAACTTGTGACCGGCCAGGACTTAGAGCTTCTATTTCAAAAACCTGCCTGCCGAACTGTGTTGGATGCGGAGTTACTTTTATAGCGGGTGTGTTAGTGAAGGTGGAAGCTATCTTCTTGATGGCCATACCCGGTTTGACATCTATGGCGATTTCTGCCTTTTGGCCAGGTTCAAATTCGAAAACCTGACCTTCTATAGTTCTATATAGTGAGCAGGGAATATTGAGGGCGGGAGAGGTTTCGCCGATTTTTGTGATGGTGATTTCGAGCGAGGTTATTTTAAGGGTATCTTCTTTTGGCGTTGGTTTTTCCGGTTCGATTTCCGGCTTTTCTGCCTTTGGTTTTTCCCTGGTAACCTGCAGTTTTTCTTCAACTTTCAGGTCAGTTTCTTTTGCAGCAGGTTCACAACTAATTAAGGAAAACAGAAAAAACATTATTACAAGAACGGCAAAAATCCTGACTATTCTCATGTGCCCACCTTCTTGAACAAATTTTTAATGTTTACATTACGATGGTTCGCTTAATCTCCTATGCGGCCGAACCAATAGTCTTATCGGCACTTCGCTTATCGGCAGTATAGTTTGCAGCCTTCCCTTTATGAACCGCATGTAATTCTCCTCGAACAGATGCGGCTTATTTACGAACATAAGTATTGTAATCGGGTTGGCAGCAATCTGGGTGGTGTAGTAGATTTTCGGCCAGCCCGACTTGCCTCGTTTTGTTGCGCCGACTCGTTCTGCCTTTATTATTTCAAAAACTTTATTTAGCTTTGGCGTTGGAATTTTCATTGTTGACTGCTTGAAAATCTCGGCTGCAAGGTCCAGGACAGTCTGCACGTTTTTCGCCTCTGTTGCGGTTGTAAAGGCAATAGGTGCATATTTCAATCCGGGCAGGACCTTTGTCAGATATTCTCCATAGTCCTCAGTGGCGGCAGATTCTTTTGCCAGGTCCCATTTGTTTACTATTATTATGCAACTTTTGTATTCCTCGGCGATGAACTTTGCCAGTTTTTTATCGACCTGTGAAACCGGCACCGTTGCATCGATGAGAAAAAGTACGATATCCGCGCGGAGTATAGAGCGCGTAGCGCGAACATAGCTGTAAAACTCGATACTGTTATTAGACATTTTGCTCTTTTTTCTAATGCCGGCAGTGTCAATGACGAGAAGAGTTTTACCGTTTTTTTCCAGTCTAACGTCGACGGCATCTCTTGTCGTTCCGGGGATTTCGCTGACGATGACACGTTCGGTTCCGGCTATTGCATTGACGAGAGTGCTTTTGCCGGCATTTCGCTTTCCGACAATTGCTATTTTCATAACAGGCTTAGCGGGTTTTTCGGATTCGAGATGTTCAAGTTCTTCCAAAATTTTGTCGAGCAAAACGTTTTTATTAAGATTGTTTGCTGCCGAGATACACAGAAACTCTCCGAAACCAAGTTTTGTGAATTCGCCTGCAGTGGGGAATAGTTTTGCCGAATCAGCTTTGTTGGCGACGCCGATGACGGTCATGTTCTCTTTGCGCAACAACTGGGCGATTTTTTTATCCAGCGGTGTGATGCCGTCGCGAATATCTGTCATAAATATGATAAGGTCTGCAGCCTCGATGGCTTTTCTGATTTGCTGCTCGACGTGTTCGCTCAACAGGTCCGAGTCGACAATTCCATAACCGCCGGTATCGATAAGCTCGAGGAACCGGTCATTTTTTTCGATAATCGCACTGACGCGGTCGCGCGTAACACCGGCGGTGGGTTCTACGATACTAATCATCTCGCCGGCTAAAGCGTTCAGCAGGCTGCTTTTACCCACATTTGGTCTGCCAATTATCGCTGCTGTTAGTAATGCCATAAGTTATTTTCCAATCCGTAATTAAAGCTAATCTGCGGGATTATAACAGAATTACAGTGTAATTTGAAGTACGAAGATGTTGATAGTTTGTGTATCACTAACTGGCTTTTTGGGTGGAAATTTGCTATAATACATTGTCCGATAATTAGTGAGGGTTGATTTGATGTTCAGGTATCCGGCTGTTATTGTTTCGGTACTGTTTGTGTGCATGACATGCCTTGGCGATACTTTTACGCACCGTACAAGCGTGGACAGTTTTAACGGTTATATCGTTTCGAGAAAAAGAGGAAACAGAACACAGGTTAGAATTGAAAAAAGAAAGCCTCGCTACCTGGATTTGAGTAATTATAAAGTTGAGAGAAATTATCTCGGGCGCAAGAACAGAGTTTATACGTTTGGTATAAAAGATGCGGTTGGGCTTGTTACTGAGACAGAAGCATTTGAAAAATCGGTCAGAACAGCAGCAAACCAGGGGCCTTTGTTTATCCTGATAGAGATTGACACGCCGGGGGGAAGAATTGATTTGGCCAAGAGGATTTGTTCTGCGATTACAAATCTGGATAACTGCACAACAGTTGCGTTTATAAGCGGGGACAAATTTGGCGGGGCGTTTTCGGCAGGCGCGATAATTTCGCTGGCCTGTGACAGGATTTATATGCTCGAGGGTACGGCAATTGGCGCAGCGTCACTTTATGCCCAGACAGCATCCGGGCCGGAGGAGTTGAAAGATATTTATGGTGAAAGTATTGCCGAGAAGTTCAGTTCGGCGTGGTCTGCTTATTGTGTTGCGCTTGCGGAGTTAAATGATAGGCCAGGCCAGCTGGTAAGGGCAATGGTAGAAAAACAGGCAGAAGCTATTGAGATTATAGAAGACGGCAAGAGAGCCTTTATTGACCCGAAGAACAAACCAGAAGGACAGAAAACTATTCGTACGTGGGGTGACAAAAATTCACTTTTGACATTGACGGCTGATGAAGCAGTTGTTACTGGAATAGCTGACAGAAAGGTCTCGTCAAAACAAGAGCTTCTTGTGTTCCTTAAGGCCGAGAAAGCAGCAGAAAGACCCGATAGAAATGCATTGAAGGCAAGACGAGTATTTGAAAAAGCCAAAGCAAAGTTCGACGCAATTCTGAATTCTATAGATTATCTCGAGCAGCGTGCGAATATACTTGTGAAAGAATATAATTCTTTTGAGGCTGAACTTCGTAAGGTGAACAGAGTTGCCGAGCGTGAGCGTTACGGCAGAAGGAGAACCGGGTTTTACGGCTCAACTTATTCAGAAGTGATGGAAAGGAAACGGATTTTCTCGGACCGTGATGTGTTGTTAGATGATATTCTGAATGTCCTTGATGAGCTGATAAGTGAGTATAAGGCGGCTCTTGCAATGGCAAAGAAGTACACCGACCTGAATCATTATGTCAGGACGCTTGAGAAGAGTTTGACAAAAACTGAGGCAACATACGACGAGGTCAGCTTTCGATTCGGTTATTAGCTTTTAAACCAACCTTGTAATCGTTCAGGGGGTAACATGTTGGCCGTTAAATTTTTTTGGTTAAATTTGCGGTGAATATCCGATATATACGGTGATGGAAATAGTAGAATTTACAGAAGCACAGACGAAAGAGTGCCCGTTTTGCGCCGAGACTATTCAGTCGCGGGCAATTAAATGCCGTTTTTGCGGCGAATTTCTCAACACAGACAGGTCCAAACAGGCAGAGGCAGAGCAACATCCCGAGGCTGAAGAAAAGCAGGAGGAGAAGATTTTATTTGTCGGCAGGCCTTCATTATGGGGACTGGTCGGCTCTGCAATAAAGGGGATGGTTTTTATAGCTCTTTCGGTTTTCGTATTACGTTATCCGATTGAAAACCTGTCAATATTTCAACGCGCCCAGTTACCGCCGGAGACAGTTGTTGAAAAAATTATCGAAAGTGAATATGCCTCGACCGGCTATATCTCGGAAGAATCTGAGAGCCGGACAGAGAGATTTTCATGGCTTAAATTAAATGAGCAGCAAAAGGTAATATTCGGCAAATATAGAGTAGCAGGCGGGAGCGGGTTTATAGTGCTTGTAATCTGTGTCCTGCTGTTCAAGGCAATCAATCTCAAGGCTATTCGCTATGAGGTTTCCGAGGATAGAATCGAGTGGAGCAGGGGGATATTAGACAGGCGTGTTGATAATCTTGACATGTTTCGGGTGGTTGACCTTAGTCTTCGCAGGAGTTTATTGGACTGTATCTTCGGTATCGGTACAGTCAGCCTGGTTACGACGGACAAGACTGACCCGAAATTTGTTTTCCGCAAGGTGAGGCACTGCCGCAGACTTTACGATGTTATAAAGAATGCCAGCCTAAACGCCGACCGCAAGGCCGGCGTCGTACACCTCGAATAAAAAATCTCGACAAGCCGGAATTTGGGCGATAACATCTTTCTTGACAAGATGTTATCGCAGATGCTGCGTCTGCTGCTATCTTTTGGCGGGTATTAAATTCCCAAAAACCCTAAAGTTTCTTCGCGATATTTACGAAACATATGTTACATTTATAATATATGAAACAAATGTTGCATAGTTGCAGCGAGGTAACATTCAATGAAATATATCACAATACCACAGTTGGCCAAAATGCTGGGCCTTAGTCGGGTGACGGTTTATAGAAAGGTCAAGTCCGGCGAGATACCCGCAACAAAAATCGGCCATTCTTATGTCATTTCAGATACCGAAATCTCAAAAATCCTGGGCGAAGAGCTTAGTGAGACAAGCAAAAAGACAATAGACAGGGCTATCAAAAAAATCTTTCAGGAATATGGAGAGACCTTAAAGCTTTTAGGTAGGGAATAATGAAAAATATCAGCTTGAGAGAAGTTGAATATCTCGCCTTCAGGATGGCAAAAGAATGTTTAACTTTTAATGAACCGATACCCGATTTTTCAGCTCGATTCCCAAATATTCTTGAAAGTTGTATCGCCATGCCGTTCATGAAGTTTGGCGGCAGGTATCTATACAAGACATTGGCGGCACGTGCCGGTATTCTTTTCTACCTGTTAGTAAAAAATCATCCGTTTCAAAATGGCAATAAAAGGGTCGCTATCACAACCCTGCTTATATTTTTGTATAAAAATGATAAGTGGCTGAGTGTGGATACTATGGACTTATACAATTTTACGGTATGGATTGCTAGAAGTCCCTCAGACCTTAAGGACATAGTTGTTCGGGCAATAGAGGTGTATATCAAAAAGAACATGGTGGGTTTAGATGGTTTGGTAAAATCACTTTCGCGGCCTTAACCTGGCTTCCATTTCAAGCAGTCTCTTCTTTACAGCTATTCCGCCGGTTGCGGTGAAGCCGCCGAGTTGTCCATCAGAGCGGATAACACGGTGGCATGGGATGAGCAGTGGGGTTGGGTTTTTGGCTAATACCCGTCCGACAGCCCTGCCGGCGGCGGGAAGGCCTGCTTTTTCGGCTAACCGGCCATAACTGACAGTCCTGCCGAATGTTATGTCTCTACATATACTAAGTACCTTTTTGGTAAATGGCGTGAATCGGCTAAGTTCAATGTGGATATCTCTGTTAAATTTGACATAACTGCCTTCAAAATAAGCAATTATCTGCTCTTGCAAGGTGCGGAAAAGGGTTCTGTCGAAGTTTGCATCCGTGTGGTTTTTCAGCAGATTATGTTCAATTTCACAGCGTTTTGAAGCGGGTAAGTGAGTCTGTAATAAAGCGTTGTCAATGCCGGTCAGGCCGAAATAGCCCCATTTTGTATTAAAAATAGTGTATCGTATAGTTTTTTTCATTTTTTAGCGGTTTCGCTAAGTAAATATGGTCTAATATGCCAAATTTGTTGACGAAAGAGCGAAATTTTGTTAATTATAATAGTTTTCTAAAAAATCGCCAGTAGCGGTATATCCTGAAATTTTTTGGTTATAGTATATGTCTCTCGAAGAATTAAGAAACCGAATAGATAAAGTCGACCTTGAGCTTATCAAGCTGTTGAATGAACGTGCGCGCGTAGTGATAGAGATAGGCAAAGAAAAGAACAAAGATGCCAGGCCGATTTATTCGCCTGACAGAGAAAAACAGGTTCTTGAAAAAATAGCCAGGGCTAACGAAGGGCCTCTGCCGGACAGGTGTCTTGTCGCGATATGGCGTGAATTGATGAGCGGGTCGTTCTTTTTAGAAAGGCAGTTGCGGATAGGCTATCTCGGTCCGCAGGGAAGTTTCAGTCATACCGCATCGATGCTGAAGTTCGGCCAGAGCGTTGAGTATGAGTCATTGGCGGATATTCGAAGTATTTTCGGTGAAGTGAGCAAGG
>CBDVDM010000025.1:0-25613 GCA_965372745.1 uncultured bacterium | reverse complement strand
ACCAAACAGGCCAATGATAGCGTAATCTATTCTCCAGTCTTTTTTCATTATCTTCGTTCATGATTTTACCTCAAAATTCTCAACTTTTCATTATGGAATGCAAATCGACCTATTTACAAAGGCACTTTATGAGAGATTTTCCAGGAAATTTTGTAAGGTATCGGTTATGAGGCTAAGGTTTGTATTTTAGCTTTGTAAACAGCTATCGGCCTATAAATTTTTTCGTCCGGCTTTGAGAGATATAAAGGTATGTTCCTATAATCAGTTGATTTGATGTACAAGTGTGCTAAACTGCAGCCCCCGCTGCTGAAAGTTTTTGAACATATCGTAGCTTGCACAGGCAGGCGAGAGCAGGACAACGTCACCGGCAGAGGCAATTTCGTTGGCCAGCTTAACTGCATCTTCAAGCGAATCAGCTATCTCTATTTTAATGTTTGATTCGGCTTTTATTGCTTTGGCAATTGCTTCAGCAGTCTGGCCAATTAGAATTGCAGCTTTTACCTTTTTGGCAATTTCTTTCGCCAGCTCATCAAAGCAAATGCCTTTATCGTAACCGCCGGCGATTAATATTTTTGGCTGGTCGAAGGCCTGTAAGGCAGCGATTGTACTTTGGGGCGTAGTGGCGACCGAATCGTTGTACCATTTAACACCATTGATATTAGCAACAAGTTCAAGCCTGTAGGGTAACGGCTTAAACAGCGGCAAAGACTTCTTTATCCGGTCATCTGCGAGGCCAAAATATCTTGCGACAGTAATAGCGGCAGCGAGATTTGAAAGGTTTGCCCTGCCCGGCAAAGTAAACTCCTTCTTAAGCTCATCTGTTATATCATCTGCTGAAAATTTAAGGCAGAGCCGGCCGGTATCGGATTTGTATTTTTCAAACCATTTACAACCTGTCTGGTCCTCGGCATTAAAGATAGAAACAGCAGGCAAATCAGCATCTAAAGACTGAAATTTAAAAATACCCTCCTTGGCCAAGCAATAATTTTCAAAGCTTCCGTGACGGTCAAGATGATTAGCGGTAAGATTTGTCAAAACCGAGACCTTAGGAGCTTTCTTAATTGCTGCAAGATTTTCTAATTGAAAACTTGAGAGTTCCAGAACAACCAAATCCCTGTCGCCAATCCGGTCTAAAACAGCAAGCAATGGTTTGTGGCCTATATTCCCGCTTAGCCAAACGTGCTCGTCGCTCGTCGCTCGCCGCTCGTCACTCGTATTTCTGAGCAGATGAGCGGTCAGGGCGGCGGTTGTGCTTTTGCCGTTAGCGCCTGTTATGCCGATTATCACAGCATTTGACAATTGGAAAAAAATGTTGATTTGCGAAGTGACGGTCTTGTTATGTTCAGCAGCTATTTTTAGAAATTCATTATCCGGCCTGACCGCGGGATTAACGATGATAATATCGTTACCTTCAAAATCGGCGGGGATGTGTGAGCCGAGATGATATTCTATATGGGGGTAATTTTCAAGCTGGCTAATTGATTCGGCTAACTTCTCTGCTGATGCGGTATCTGTTATGGTAACTTTTGCGCCGGCATCGCAGGCGAACTTTGCAGCATCGACCCCGCCGCCAAATGAGCCTATCCCCATAACCAGAACTTTTTTACCGGCAAAAAAATCGATGTTCATATTAGAGTTTTGTTTGCATTGCATTTGCAAGATCGATTTTTGCATCGATGACAGCCTGCTCGATACATCTTTTCCAGTCGTCGCCGAACTGCTCTTTGTACTTTGGCTTTTCATAAGCGTAAATAATCGAACGCGAGGCATTGATTAAGGCACCGGTGCCATCGGACTTGCAGAACCGAATGCAATCTTCAGCAGATGCTCCCTGGGAACCGTAACCCGGAACGAGGAACCAGATTTTATCGTATTTGTCGCGTAGAGCAGTAGAAACATCGGGGGCAGTTCCGCCGACGACCATGCCTACATTACTATAGCCACTGGTGCCGATTCGCTGTGGCTGATGGGCAGCTTCGGCAACTATTTCAGCGATTTTTTCATACATCTTCACACCATCGGCATTTTCAAAATCCTGGATTGGACCAGCTGAAAGATTCGAGGCTCTTACCCAGACAAAAACTCCTTTTCCCTGCTCATCAGCCATCTTTGCAAAAGGTTCGATGCCGTCTGTTCCGGCAAAACCGTTGATTGTAATAGCATCGGCAGTAATGGTATCTTCCAATCCTACGAGTTCGGAATTTTGCAGATGAGCGGCAGCGTAGAGTTCGGCGGTATGACCGATGTCACCACGTTTAACATCACCAATTATCTCAAGGCCAAGCTCATCGGCCTCGCAAATCAATGAGTAATAGGATTCGATTCCTTCCCAGAGATATTTTTCAAAAAAGGCGATGTTAAGTTTAACAGCAGGCACCATAGGAGCAATGATTCGCAATGTTTGTGTACAGAAATCAAAAATAGCATCGACCGCAGCAGCGGCATCAAACTCATCATTCATGTCCCGATGATTTTTAATCGCATCCGGTAATCGGCTGTAAACAGGGTCCAGCCCCACAACCAGAGAAGTTTTTTTGGCTTTTACAGCATCGCAAAGTCGGTCAGCAAAATGGCTTGGCATCTGTCATACTTCCTTTCTTCAGATAAAGCAAAGATTATCAATTGAGTAAATTCATTCAGACACTATAATCATACAGCAGCTTTCAGGCAAGACAGAAATTATAATTAAGGTCACGAATTTGGAAGAACATAAGAAGAAAAAGAACAGAAAAGTCCATTTGATACTAATATGCTGGTTGGCATTTTTCTGCATATTTGTATTGCTGTTATTGTACAAACCTCATGGTTTTAAGTGCGGCGCATCAATAGAAGGCCGCCAGGTCAGCCCTTACCTTACACATATTCTTTATCCTCAACTTTACAATGGTGCCCAAAGCGAAGAGCCTTTTGAAACAACAGTCCTGCAGGAAGGGATAAATGACATTATCGCCCGTTTCAACTGGCCGATACAAAACAACGGCATAGAATATCTAACACCCCAAGTGTTTTTCAGGCCTGGACGGATAGTATTAGTCGGGACAGTAATAGGCGGAAGGGTAAAACTTTTAGTTACCATTGTTGGCAGACCGGCTATAGATAAAGACGGCTTCTTGAACCTAAACGTAGTGAAAGTTAAAATCGGGGCTGTGAATATTACCGTCCCTGCAAAAATAATCGCAGAAAGGATTTATAAATACCATTTGGATACAACAGACGTTGATACAAATAACATCAAAACAAAAATAGCATGGTCGTTAGTTAATAACGAACCTTTTGAACCCATTTTTTCGATTAACAGTAAAAAAATTCGCCTCAAAAGAGTTGATATCACCAATGGCGAACTTAAACTGCACTTTGTCCCAGTATTTTAAAAAACTGCTTCAAACAGTAACGTTTGCATAAATTACAGCAGTTTTTGTGACTTTTCGAGTGATTAGTCGGTTTTTTTGTGGAAATTAGGCTTTTTGTGCGAAATATTCGTATAAATACTACAAAAAAGTTATTGTCGTTGACAGTGTTGACGATTTAATTATAATGCGAAGTTTAAGTAGTGATACTTAAAGGCTACCAAAAAGTTTAAGAGGTATTAACGATGAAATTGACAGGAAATATTTACCGTGCAGCGTAAAGGAACAATTTACGTGTGCTTGCGTTTTTACGCAAATGGTGGCTTGGGAATCGCTGTTTCTGCTTCAGAGTCAGGAAACGAACGAGATTGCTGGAATCGGAGGCAATTGATGTAAGGTAGAGACCAAAATAATCTCGGTTCGTTGTTGTACTGCTGAAGTGGAAGCTGTAAAAGGTTTCCACTTTTTTGTTTTATTTAAATACAGGAAGCAAAAAAAAAGATGAATCAGGAATTAGTAAGGATAGTCGAGAACATTGCCAGGGACAAGAATATCGATAAGGAATCGATTTTTATCGACCTGGAAGAGGCTATGGTCTCAGCGGTACGCAAGCACTTTGGAGATATGGAAAGTGAGATAGTCGTACATATTGACCGCGCCACCGGTGAGGTTACAGCTTTTAAAGATGATGAGAAGATAGATATTAAACAACTTGGCCGCATTCCTGCTCAAACGGCAAAGCAGGTAATGATTCAGAAGATACGAGCCGACGAGAGAAATAGTATTTATGCGGAATTTATTCAGCGAAAAGGCGAGATAATAAGCGGAGCAGTAGTACGATATGAATCGGGCACACTTATTATTAACCTGAACCATCGCACCGAAGGTTTCATGCCCAAAGCAGAACAAATAATGGGCCAGACACACAGACCGGGAGAAAGAATTCGCTGTTTGATACTCGATGTAAAGGAAGCTTCCAATCAGGTCAGGATTACCCTTTCAAGAACACATCCTGATTTTATTCGCCGGTTGTTCGAGGTAGAAGTGCCTGAAATAGCTGAAAATATTATTGAGATACGTGTATTATCAAGAGAAGCGGGCTACCGGACAAAGGTAGCGGTGGCGTCACTTGATGAAAAAGTCGACCCAGTCGGGGCATGTGTCGGCGTTAGAGGAAGCAGGATAAAAAATATAGTTGATGAGCTTGGCGGCGAAAAGATTGATATCGTCCGCTGGAATGAATCATCTCATGTACTTATTACCAATGCACTAATGCCGGCCAAGGTGAGCGAAATAGCATTATGTTTTGAATTAGGCCGCGCAACAGTTGTAGTAGATGAGGACCAGCTTAGCCTTGCGATAGGCAAACACGGCCAGAACGTTCGTCTGGCAGCAAGGTTAACCGGCTGGGATATAGATATATTAACACCCAACGAATACAACCAAGGTATTGAGATGCTGGCCAAGTGTGTTAAAGACGTGGAAAGTGCCGATGATACTGTTGTCGACAAGCTAATCGCACTTGGTGCTATATCGGTTCTGGACCTTGAAGACATTGGAACCGAGCCGTTAATCAAAGAACTTGGTATTGACGCCGGGATAGCAAAACAATTAGTGGGACAGGCAGTTGAGCAAGCTAAGCAGCTGGCTTCTGAGTCAAAACAAAAACAGGCGGAAGACGTCATGCAGCAGGAAACTGAAACAGCTGAAACAACAGAGGATGTATAGATATAATAGTTAAATAATCTGAAGAAGTAGTTATGGCAGCAACAAGAGTTTATATATTGGCTAAAGAGCTTGGTGTTAAAAGCACAGCTATCGTGAACAAATGCCAGGCAGAAGGTTTAGATGTCAAGAACCACATGTCTGCAATCTCAGCAGGTTTAGCTGCGACAATTCGTGAATGGTTCAGTGAAGGCGAGCACACCACAACAGTTGAAACCTCTCAAAAGGTTGACCTGAAGAAGGTAAGAGTCAAAAAGAAACCTGCTCGAAAAAAACGTGTCCCGAAAAAAACAAAGCAAGACGAGACAGTTGCACAGGCCGATGCACAGACAGTTGCACAGGCCGATGCACAGACCGATGCACAGACCGATGCACAGACAGAGAACGATATCTCCGAGCAGCAGGAAGCTGCAACAGCAGTAGTTGAAGAAAAGCCTAAAACAAAGAAAAAGGTTAAAAAACCCAAGCCGATAGTACCGGCAGGTCCAATGCTTGAAAAACCTGAACCGGCAAAGTTAAGCGGACCTCAGGTTGTTCGTGTTGAAAAACCTGAATTTATAGTTACTGCCAAGCCCAAAAAAAGGATCCGTCATGACGCTCCTGTTACCGAGCCTTTGATAACTGACGGGCAAAAGCTTGGCCAGACTGCATCAGCTCCTGCGAAAGAAAAGAAACACAAAGACCGAACACACGGCCGACGACAGGAAGAACAAGAACAGAAGGGTGAAGTTGCAAAAAGGGGCAAATTCGTAAGCCAGCGTCGGCAAAGAGACCTTGAAGAGAGACGTGCCCGTCTTGATGCTGCCGGTGGCGAAGGCCTTCGGGCAAGACCTCGCAGGAAGATTGCTTTAAAAGCTCATGAGATGGCTGCTACAGTTACCCGACCGGTTAAATCAACGATAAGTGAGCCTGTTACAGTAAAAGATTTATCAGCAGTCCTAGCGGTAAAAACAACGGATATTATAAGTAAATTATTGCAGCATGACGTAATGGCCACAGTCAATCAAACTATAAGCCCGGATGTCGCAGAATTGATTGCGCTGGAATTCGGTACGGAGTTAACAGTAGAACGACGAAGTTCTCTTGAGATGCAGATAAAAGCTGAATTTGAAGAGCGAACAGGAAATAATCTTACCAGCCGCTCTGTTGTTGTCACAATGCTTGGCCATGTTGACCACGGCAAGACAAGTCTGCTTGATAAGATACGCTCGACACAGGTGACAGCCGGCGAAGCGGGCGGTATTACACAACATATCGGAGCTTATCAGGTCAGTCATGGTAACAATACTATAACATTCCTTGATACGCCTGGCCATGAAGCTTTTACAGCGATGCGTGCTCGTGGTGCCAACATGACGGACGTTGTAGTTCTTGTTGTTGCCGCTGATGACGGTGTGATGCCTCAGACTATCGAGGCGATATCACATAGCAAGGCCGCCGGCGTTCCGATTATCGTAGCATTAAATAAAATAGATTTACCCGGTGTTGATATTAACAGAATCTACTCACAGTTCTCAGAATATGAATTGACACCGACAGAATGGGGAGGTGAGACCGAAGTAGTAAAAACAAGTGCCATAACAGGTGAGGGTATTGATGATTTACTTGAGCATCTGGAATATATATCGGAGCTGCTTGAGCTCAAGGCAGATGATACTATCGAAGCAACAGGGTGGGTAGTAGAGGCAAAAATGTCGCCGCAGCAAGGGCCTGTGGCTACTTTGTTAATTAAAGAAGGCCAGTTTAATAAAGGTGATGTGGTACTTGCCGGCAATGCCTATGGAAGAGTAAAAACTATCAGAAACAGCTTCGGCAAAAGTATAAAGACAGCTACAAGTTCAATGCCGGTGGAAATAACAGGCCTAAGCGATGTTCCGCAGGCAGGTGACAGATTCTACCGTCTCAAGGATATTAACCGTGCGAAAACCGCAGCAGAGGAAAATCAGACACTCTCAAGAGAAGGTGCACTGGCACAGAGAACACAGGTTACATTAGATAATCTGTTTAGTCAAATCGAGGCCGGTAATGTCAAGGAACTGAATATTATCATCCGTGCTGATGTCCAGGGTTCGGTTGATGTTCTGACGAAATATTTGTCTGACCTTAGTACAGATGAGGTCAAGGTAAAGATTCTGCATGCAGCCCCCGGTGGTATAACAGAAGGTGATGTTGTGCTTGCAGGGGCCTCGAACGCAATAATTATTGGATTTAATGTTGTCACTGAAGAACATGTTTCCAGGATTGCGGAGAGCAGCGGTGTTGACATAAGGCTTTACACTATAATCTATCGTATAACCGAAGATTTGCAAAAGTCGATGGTCGGTCTGCTTGAGCCTGAAGAACAGGAAAAAAATCTCGGCAGAGCAATAATACGAAGTACCTTTAAAGTATCGAAAATTGGTACAATTGCAGGTTGTTATGTCAGTGATGGTATTGTAAAAAAGAATGCAAAGGTTCGGTTAATACGCGACAACATTGTTATTCGCGATGATTTGTCGATAGATTCTTTAAAACATTTCAAAGATGATGCACGCGAGGTCAAGGCTGGGCTGGAGTGCGGAATAAAATTGGCAAAATTCGACGACGTCAAAATTGACGATGTTTTAGACTTCTTTGAAATAGTAGAAGTAGCCAGAACCCTTTAAGTTTGTAATTCAGGTTTTTTACCATGGCTACAAGAAGACAGGAAAAAGTGGCTCGCCTAATAAAAGAAACGGTCAGCGATGCTATAGCCAATCATCTCAGTGACCCGCGCATCGAAGGGTTCATAAGCGTTACCAGAGTGCAGGTGTCTGCCGATTTGCGCAATTCGGACGTGTATATCAGTATTTTCGGCAAAGATGAGACAAGCCAGCATAAAACCTACAAGGCGCTAGAACATGCCAAAAGCCGTATTCAATCACTGCTGGCAAAAAAAAGCCAAAGCAAATTCTGCCCTGTTCTGCATATTCACAAAGATGAGCAATTTAAGAAGGAAATTGAGACAATGAATATTATCCAAAAGGCCGCAGACGAACTGAAAAAGAAAGAATCAGTTGACGAAAAGTAAGTGTGATTGTAAATTATTTAGTCGCTACCTGGTCAGAACAGGATTTTAAGCAGCCATAACAAGGATTTTTATGAAAAACAGTAACGAATATTCTCAGAAAATCAAAAAATTTTATCGCTCATTAAAACGTAAATACGCCAAATCAGCCAGTACAGAGCATGAAGAACCGACAGAATCGCTTGTTTATGCAGTAATAAGCGAAAATATGAGTGAGAAACAGGCTCACTCTGCAATGAAAAGATTTACTAATCACTTTGTTGACTTAAATGATTTGCGTGTTTCGCTGACCGAGGAGATTGCCGAGCAATTAGGTATCGATATGCCGACTGGTCGAGAGACAGCTTTACGACTGAAGACAGCTTTAGAATGGATATTTAAAAAATACAACACCATAAGTTTGGCATCATTGAAAAAAAACGGCAAGCGTCCCGCCAAAGAAGCTCTTGAGAAAATCGAGAGTATCAGCCATTTTGCAGTTAACTATTGCATGCTTACCTCTTTTCATGGCCATGCGATACCTCTTACAGACAAGATGGTAGAGTATCTCAGGAGCAATGAACTGGTGCATCCTGATGCTGATGAGCAGGAAATAGAAGGCTTTTTAACCAGGCAGATTGCCGCTAAAGACGCATACGAGTTTTATTATCTGCTTCGAACCCAAGGCGAATTAAAAAGAACTCGAAAACAGAAAATAACCAAGACAAAAAAGAAAACGAAAAAGAAAGTAACGACAAAAAAACGCAGGAAATAAAAAAGAAGAAACGGATAGTGCGATTTCGCACTTTTTCCTGTTGGTTGTTTATACACAGACTTGGAACATGGCCTTTGGAGCCGGAACGAATGATTTTATATGCTTAGCGAAACATTTATCAAAATCATATAAAAATCCATTTTCGCCTGACAGGCCATGTTGAATAAAAACCGGGCTGAAAAAACTGCGAAAGTTAAGGGATGGACAAAATGTCAGAAAAGAAATTGAAATTAGGTATACCTGCAGGCAGTCTTCAAAAAGCAACTATAGAGCTTTTCTGTAAGGCGGGGTTGCAAATTCTGGATTCGCAGCGCAGTTATTTTCCACGTATAGATGATGAACAAATCCAGCTTGTGATGCTTCGCGCTCAGGAAATGAGCAGATATGTCGCTGACGAGGTACTTGACGCCGGCATTACCGGTTATGACTGGATAATCGAGAATGGTTCAGAGGTTGTTGAAGTCTGTGAGCTTGCTTACAGCAAGGCAACGAGCAAGCCGGCACGGTGGGTATTAGCAGTGCCAAATGAATCGAAAGTTCAAAGAGCAGAGGACTTAGATGGGGCAATTATCGCAACAGAACTGGTTAATACGACAAGAAAATACTTCGAAAAGAAAAAGACCAATGTTAAAGTAGAGTTTAGCTGGGGCGCCACTGAGGTAAAGGCCCGGCTGGTTGATGCGATAGTAGAGCTTACCGAAACCGGTTCTTCTCTTAAAGCGAATAATCTGCGAATAGTAGATGAGGTGATAACTTCGACGACAAGATTTATAGCAAATAAAGACGCATGGGAAGATAAATTCAAACGCCGAAAGATAGAAGATATTGTTGTTCTGCTCAAAGCAGCTATTGATGCCCGCAGCAGAGTCGGTGTAAAAATGAATGTCAAAAAGAACGACCTGGAAACTATCCTGAAAATACTCCCCTCGGAAAAAAGCCCTACCGTATCGAATCTGGCAGAATCTGATTATGTAGCGATAGAGGTGATACTCGAAGAGCGAATAGAACGTTCACTGATTCCAGCTTTGAAGCGTGCAGGCGCATCCGGAATTATCACGTATCCTCTTAATAAAGTAATTCACTAAACCAGATTAACGAATTTAGTCATTGTCTTTAGGCTTGATGTCTTTGCATTCGAAGAAGAAACCGTCTTCTCTGCTGATCCCGTACAATGTAGACAGACCAAAGTATTTACGAACTTCCTCAAAATCCGGCAGGAGAGTAAAATCAAACAGGCCTGACACAAGTGAATCAATCTGAATTGGCGAAACAACTGACACGGCGCATGAGCCTTGAGTTTTATTAGTCTTTTTGAGCATATTCCAGAGCACTTCTGTTGATACAGTGTCATCTTCCAAACTTGCCAGACCGACAACTGAAGGAATATTTGCTTTGGCTTTATTAAACCATTTTGCCGAACTCATGGATGCGGAAGTACCGCTTTCGATAGTACGAATTGCCTTTTCGACAGCAGCTTCGGTACCGAAAATAATGTAAGTATCGGTGATAGTAAAAGCCAGTTTAGCCATTTTCGGAGACCGGAAATCAGAATAATCCTGCATAGGGGTTGTGCCTTTGTCAACAAAGGGCAAAGCCCCGAAGCTGAAAAGATAAATCGTATGGCCTAAAAGTTCCCGCTTTGCATCTGATTGTCCCGGTGCTATCACCCTGCTGTGAAACAATGACATTGATTTTTCAAGTGGACGAGAATCATTTACTGCCAAAGCAATAATATATTCTGTTGTAGCCGGCCTTCCGGAGTCCGGTTTATTGATGCTTTGAGCAGTTATAATCTGTGAGCCGAGATGGTCAATAATGTCCCGCTTAAGATATACCGCAGATTCGTCTTCCGGGCTTTCAGGGACAAGAGGCATGTATAAAATTGACGCCGATTCCGGCGAAAAACCAGACATGATACCTGCAAGTTCGCTATAAGCTTTTTTGATATCCAGGTTAAAAAATGTAACAGAGGAAACCGAAGCCGGTATAAATCGCGGGGCCCTTAAAACAGCGGACTCGGCTTCGAGCATCTTGCAGATACCTTTTTTCGCACCGTTAACTTTCACAATCAGCCTGGCATGATAAAAGGTATCAGGGGTTCTTGCCAAAGCAATGGAACATCCCATAGATACAACATTATCAAGTCCGAGATTTGCTATTGAGCCTTTAGCCTTTTCGGTTGTATCTTCGGTGATAATTTTTTTGATGATTTGCTTTATGTTTAAATAGAAATTTATATCGCGATACTGGCCAACGGTGGACATGGTAGAGGAGTAATCGGAGTCATCGGCGAGAGTTCGGCTGCCTGCACCTTTGATATGTGCGATAACAAATTTAAGAACTTCAATATCCACTGCGCCAATCAGACAATCATCAATAAACAAATAATTAAATTTTGACTTATCACTGCTTATTATCGTCTCAATACTTACTCCACGATAATCCTCGCTTTTTTTGTGGGACCCGTTTTCGATAGCTTTATTGACAACTTTTTCTATAGCTTTTTTGATTTTTGCTGAATTTTCACCCCATTGAATTATGAACAGAAAAGACGACTCGTTAATATCCCGAATTTTTTCACCGGGTACCACAGCAAGGGCAACTTTGCCCCGGGGCAGTACATCTGCATCAAAAAATGCGGCGATAATCCCGTTATCAGACTGCCTGATTTTTTCTTTCCATTTTGCTTCGAAATATTTTACGAACTCTGCCATTGCAGGGTCTTTATAAAGCTTGTAGAAATTTGTTTTTTCGAACTGCTGTTTGAGCTGCTGAAAATTATCAATTTCTATCAACAGGACGGTCTCTGGCGGCAGCAATTTGGCAATTCCTGGTAAAGTTTCGGCACACGCAGTATTAAATGCACCGGTTATAAGCAAACAAAATATAAGCAAACATGTAGCCTTGCAAAATTTGACGTTACACCGCCCTGCTTTTAAAGCTATCATGGTTTTGTACTGCATTTCATTTCCTTAATGATAAACAGGGAAAAACTTTAAGGAGCTGGTATAGGGTATTTTAGTGCTGTCTTTTTTCCTTGTTTCGTCTTTTGTCAGGTTGAAAATATCTAAAGCCTGTGTTCGGGTTATCTTTGTCATATGCAAAGGCGTCACGATTTTCTATAAAGTGTTTTACGTAATCAATCGGTATTGCAAAACCGAGACCGCCTAAGAATATATATCCCATGTTGGTAACACCAATTACCTCACCGGCAAGGTTAAACAGCGGGCCGCCTGAATTGCCGGGATTGATATCAGCATTAGTCTGTATATAGACAAGGCCTCCGAATGCCCTGTTTTTTGTGCTGATGACTCCATCTGTAACGGTTCTCTCCATTCCAAGGGGACTTCCGATAGCAAAGACCTGCTGGCCAACCCTGACATCATCAATATCGCCAAAGTATACGGACTTAACTTTATCGCTGCCCATATCTTCGACCTTCAATAGAGCAAGGTCAACGAAGGGGTTAATGGCCTCGATTTTGACTTTTTTAAATTTCTTTTTTTCAAAGCCGTTTTTTGCTTTCTGGAAAACGGTAACCTCGATATTTGTTTCCCTTTCAATCACATGATAATTGGTTAAAAGGTAGCCCTGCTCATTGAAGAAAAAGCCGGAACCTGTTGCAGCCGGTGTCGAGATTTTCACGACTGCCTCTGAGACAGCATCGACAGCTTTTTCAATAGTTGTTTTTCTCAAGTCTGCAATTTTATATAACTTATTTGTGTTCTCTGATTCTGCGGCAGGAACAAAAACATCATTCGAATCAGAGGGCTCAAATTCAAAACCTTTTGTGTACTCATATTTTAATATCTGGTCCTTTGGAATTGTCAAAACGGTAAGGCCGATATCGAGATAAATTTGTGTATCTTTTTCTGCGAGTATATCCCCAGTGAGGTTTTGGCCCTGTTTCAGGACAACTATATCCGCCTGCAGAGAAACGCTAAAAAATAACAAAACAGGCAAACAAAAGAACTTGTAAACTCTCTTATCTAACATAAAACCACTCCTGAGTCGGCGATTTTGAACTGAATTTCAATGATAATAGACATTGTAAAAATTATCCATGTTTAAGGCAAATAGAAAATCAGCTTTTCCGGAAACCTTCAATCGTCCTATATTATCGATGTTATTAGGCAAAAATCTTATGAGATTGAAAAAAAATGCAGCTTTCCAATTTTTGTCCGGTTTTTGTTAGGGTTTGGGGTTTTGTTTTGTCGATAGGAGTATTTACCACTAAGCATAATTTATTCATGGTAAACAGTTGTTGTAAGGACTAAATAAAATGACGAAGAGTGAAGGGCAAAATGGACCTTTATGCAGGTTTGGCCCGGGCGGAGATTTCATTTCAGTATGGCCCGGCAAATCTTCAATATCACCCCAACCGAATAGCCTGAGTAAGGTTTTAGGCTCAATAGCAGACTTGATAGGATTGATGATTGGGACAGAACCTGTGGGTGCTTTGACACAGGGAACAGCTAATCAGACAAAAACAAGACATATTTTCTTTGCAAAGGAAAAATTAAAATATGCATCTAACGACAAACCCGCGAGAACAATTAACTCCACGTCAGCTTCAGTTACTAAAAGTAATAGCGAGTTTCGAGATGAGCCAATGCTATTCACCGACGATAGGAGAATTAGCATCCGAACTGGGCATAAGCCGAAGCACCGCATTCGAACACACAAGCGAACTGCGAAAAAAAGGTCACCTGTCAGCATCCCCGGGCAAGGCTCGCTCTTTGAAATTGACTTCAAAAGCGCAAGAACTGCTTAGCAGTTTGAATGAGCAAAGTTTGAACGATTCATCTCTGCGATTAAGAGGTATTACTCTTGCTGGCCGAGTAGCAGCAGGAGTTCCCATAGAAGCTATAGAAAATAAAGAGCCGTTGTCTTTGGCAAACCAGTTTGGAAGCAGCGATGAGGTATTCGCTTTGGAAGTTAAAGGTAACAGTATGATAGAAGATGACATCCGCGACGGTGATTATGTTATTTGCCGGCGTAGTTCTGTTGCCAATAACGGCCAATTGGTAGTCGCTATCATTGACGAGGAGAATGCAACACTAAAAAGATTTTACAAAGAACAAAACCGCGCAAGGCTACAACCAGCTAATAAGGAATATCAACCGATTTATTCGGATAATTGCAAAATTGAAGCTATAGTAGTCGGATTGGTAAGGAAATTTTAATTTACGAGGCCTGCTGGCCTGCGGATTCACGCTTTTGTTCTTTCAGGAATTCGAGCCATTTGTTCCAGGCTTTTTTATAAATCTCGTCTGACACTACAAAACCGTCATTATGACTGCCGAAAATTTCTACGAATTCGCTCGGCTCATTGGCAACTTCATATAACTTCAAAGAAAATTCAAACGGCATAATTTCGTCATCTCTGCTGTGGATAACCATCACAGGGCAATGGACATCTTTTAGAGAATCAATTGTTTTGTATTTAAACCTTGCAAACAACCGAACGGGCATATAAGGATAGAATTTTTTCCCGACATCGACATATGAGGTGAAAGTACTCTCTATGACCAAAGATTTGGCCCTGACTTTGGCGGCCAGATTTGCAGCGACACTTCCGCCTAAAGACCTTCCAAAGATAATGATATTATCAGGTGATATGCCTTTTTCTTCTGTAAGCCATTTGTACGCAGCCATGGCATCAAGATAAGTACCGTTTTCCGTAGGCTTGCCATGACTTCTGCCATAACCCCTATAATCAAAAATAAAACAGTTCATCCCCAGGTTATAGAAAAAGTTGATACTGTCCAGACGATGCATGATATTTCCGCCGTTACCATGGCAGAATAAAACAGTAAACTCGGAATGGTCAGCAGGAACGTACCAGCCGTTTAACTGTATATCGTCCTCGGCGTTAAAAATAACATCTTCAAAATCCATGCTTAACTCTTCCGGTGTATAACAAACCCCTTTCGTAGGTTTATATACAAATGTCGGCTGCATGAAAAAAAGCGACCAGCCTAAAATCGAATAAGCGACAATTAGAACTACAGCTATTTCAATAAGTATTAATATCATCCAATCCTACCTTATTTATATTTAAGTTTCGCTCTCCAGACAAAATCTCCGGTTAATAATATAGCCGGTATGAACTGAATCGTCAAACTTTTCTGCCTGTATTTTAGTTTGCTCATAACCTGGAAAAAAGCTACAATTCCAGACATGATTAAGCGTCGAAAAACCAGAACAGTAAATGTTGGCCATGTGAAAATAGGCTCCTCAGCTCCTATAGTTATTCAATCAATGACAAAGCTGCCAACCGAAGATGTCCACCGGTGCGTAAAGCAGGTAAATAAACTTGTCGAGGCAGGCTGTGAGCTGGTACGAATAGCGGTTCCAACAAAAGCTGACACCGCAGCATTTGCAAAAATAGTTCAAAAAGTTAACGTTCCATTGATAGCGGATGTGCATTTTAGTCCGGCTCGCGCGATTGAAGCAATCGAAGCCGGTGCTGCAAAAATCAGACTTAATCCCGGTAATATAAAAAAACGCAAAGATATTCTGCGAATAATAGATTCGGCAAAAATGCACAGGACAGCTATTCGAATCGGCGTCAACGAAGCAAGTATCCGCAATTTGCAAAAACGAGAGGTGCCGGCTTCCAAACGGGTGGCTTTAATGTTAGGAGAGATGAAAAAATATGTCAGAATTTTTGAAAGTAGGGACTTTACTCAGCTGGTACTTAGCGCTAAAAGCAGCAGCACGGTGAGAACAATTGAAATAAACCGGCAAATAGCTGAAAATTTTGATTATCCGATACATATTGGATTAACTCACGCCGGGCTGCCGGAAGATGCACTTGTGCCGTCATCAGTAGCATTAGGTACTTTGCTGGCAGAAGGTATTGGCGATACAATCAGAGTAAGTGTCGCTGGTAATCCTGTCTCGGAAGTTAAAATAGCTCAACAAATATTAACTGCTCTTGGCTATTACGAGCGCGCCGAATTAGAACTTATTGTTTGCCCAACCTGCGGCCGTGCCCAAATTGATATAATCAAATTAGCCAAAAAGATTAAAAAAGCCTTAATCAATATCAATAAGCCGCTGCGTATTGCTGTAATGGGTTGCATAGTCAATGGCCCGGGTGAGGCGGCGGATGCTGATCTGGCAATCTGTGCAGCTAAAAACAAGGGGTATTTCTACAGACATGGACGCAGGATTTCGGTAGTACCTGAGGAGAAAATAATAACGGTGCTCTTAAAAGAAATAGAACAGCTAAAACCAACAAAATAGTCTCTTAACTTATTTACTGTATATTCGGAACTGCGGTATTTTTTTGCAACTGACGTCGGTTATTATGGTTGTTAGACGACTTTTGTGCAAAATCCTCAAACTTGCCAAAAATCATTTTTCCGGCAGAGGTTTGAAGCGAACTTGTTATACTAATAAGAATGTCCTTGCCGATTTTATTTCTTGCACCCTCGACAACCACCATCGTACCGTCATCAAGGGAGCCTACACCCTGGTCAGCTTCCTCACCAGGTTTTATAATTTTTATTTCCATGGCTTCACCAGGTAAAATAACCGCCTTGAGGGTATTTGCCAGGTCATTTATGTTCAATACGTCAACACCTCGTACTTGTGCAACTTTACTGAGGTTATAGTCAGTTGTCGCCAGACGTCCGTTACAGTTCTTGGTAAAAACAACCAGTTTCTGGTCGACACTTTTGACATCGCCGGCTTCAGGTACGGCAGTATCATCGATTTCCAAATCAATCGTAGAGTTTTCCTGCATATTGTTAAGTATGTCAAGTCCCCTTCTCCCCCTGTTACGTTTTAGTTTGTCCGCCGAATCAGATATAAGCTGTAACTCGTTTATGACAAAACGCGGCACAATCAAAGGTGCGTCAAATAATCTGCTCCGGTACAAGTCAGCTATTCTGCCATCAATAATTGCAGAGGTATCCAGAACAAGGGGCCTTGCGCCTTTGGTCTGTTTGGCAAATTCAACATAAGGGACAACAAAACGAACATCATCTTTTGTTCGCATAACGACGCTGATAGTAAGATAGCATATACAAATTCCCAGCATCCATTTAATAGCGCTAACAGCTTCAGGACTGATACCGATATTATATGCATCTGTTATCATATCAACGACAGGTGCCAATGCCCAGCTAATCAGCATGCCGATGAGTAAACCGAAAAATACCCCCGCAAGAGCAGCAAGTTTTTTCTTCGGCGTAAGAACATCCAGCAGGAAAACGAATGTTGCTATCCCCAGGCCGCTCCAGATTATCACCCAGAAATTTACGGAATCCTCTCCACCGGAGATTGTAGGAGAGCTTACATTAACAAATAAAACAGCTAAAATGATAATAATAAATACAGCTCTGAAAATTCCAAGCAACATAGTTATAAACCTCCAAAAAATATAAAACCTTCTATTTATAATAACACTTATTATATCCTTCGTCTAAACCGGTATCAATCATTTAGATTATGTTCTTAATTACCATAATTACCAAAAGGAAAAGATATTATGATATTTAAACAATGCCGAGCAACTGTTACGGTCAACTTTTACGAAACGACATTTTGGGACAACTTAACTCTTTGTTGTTACTGGACTTATCAATACATTGAACCGGCATTGTTTTTACTGTCTTAAATCTTCCGCAAAAGTTATAATATCCAGCTTAAGATATACATTTTTCATTATAGCACCGGCAACAAAGATTTTAACGGCATCGAGACTTTTCGCATCTGTTAAAAGGTGTATTAGTAACAGGCGACAGTGTGAATCCTATGGATAATAAACAGGTTGAAAACGGGCTAAAAGTAGCAACTAAATCTTTTATGACCGCCGGTCCCACCCTTCACTACAGTCATAAAAACGTTCGAATATCCTGGCTTCTTGCCATTCTGGTCTTTGGTACCGGTTGCTTATTCTGGTCAAAAATACTTACGGGTTCACTCTTGTCATTCGAACTTCAAAGTTTAACATCTTTTTCCCATTGGCATTTGGGACATTATACTATAACCGGGGTAAGTATATTTGAGTATCTTTGGCAGATTTTTGCGATGGGACTGCTAATGGGAATTATTGCTATTGTACCATTGCTGATTTCTCAACTTATGAGCTTTCGTTATAGTATACCCTTTATATTATCTGTTGTTTTTTTGGCAAACCTGCCGGGCTTTGCGATAAGTCTGTTAATAAGCTGTATTGCAGCAGCATGCAGACCGTTACGTTTCAGATCGCGTTTTACAGCAATAGCATTATGTACAGTTCCACAACTTTTCTACTGGGGTTTATTCGGCGGTGCTATCGAAGTAGAGCCTCTCAAGTGGGGTCTTTCTTTTACACCATGGATTTGTGCATGGCTTACATCGTTAACGATAGCAGGTGTAGTCCTTGGCATAGGTCATTTTACACGCTACAGACCCGGACTGGTCTGGACATCCAGTTTTGTTGTCCTTTTAGCTTCAGTCGTAACATTCAAGTCAGGTATCGGCTTTGACGAACTGGATTATCAACTCTATGTTGCCAAAAACAATCCTGAGCAGATTAGCTTATTTCATGACCACAGTATAACTGAAATATTAGATGCGCAAATTAAAAATCCCACTGCCAGACTGAAAAGACATATCAAGAGTCGTTTTTACCCGACTGAAACTATAGCCCTGCGTGCAAAATTGAAAGAAAAAATACAAAGCGATTTGCAGCGTTATGACGACCGCTGGCCGAGCTGGTTTATCGTTCCAGACAAATTAAATTATCCGGCTCACAAGCGAAAACTTTTAAGACAATACGAATTATTTATAAGCCGCCGCTCCAAAAGCCCTCGCATGCCGATTGCACTTTATTACAAGGCGTTACTGATTGAATACAGCCCTGATATAGAAGCGCTTGGCCAAAAAGAATTGTTGCGCTTTTACAGCGACTATCCATACGAACGAGCCTATGACACATGGTACTGGCTGTACACGGAATTTGGCCAAAGTCCGGAGTCACTGGAAGCACGTTGGCGTGTAGCAATGAATTTGGCTGGTCAGGGAAAATTTGGAGAGGCTGACAAGCTTATTTTGAAAGCCCGAATAATGGTGGAAAATGAAAAGGAAAAGCTTCTCGAAAAAGAGCAAACAAAAAAGGAAACTTTATTTAGTTTATTCCGTCCACCGGCAAAATCAGTGATAACTGTATATAAATTAACAGAATTACAACGCAAATTAAGTCATTTACGCACTCTTATAAGTACCGAAAACCGAACTGAGGATTCTGCATCAGTTCAACGTCTGGCCAAGTTCATCACCCTTAATCCGCATAGCTCTAACTATTCTCAACAACTCAACGAATTGCTTGTTCAAATGGGCACTAATGACCCACTTCGTGACAATGTTCTGCTGGCACAGACTAAACTTGTCGCCGATAACCAGTTACGGGCAGAAAAACTGGGCCGTTTACATAAGAAATTCAAGGATACTGACGGTGGGATGCAGGCACTATATGAATTGGGACTATTGAAGATTTCTCAGTGGCGGCAGCAGGACGAGCCAAACATAGAGCAAAAGAAAAAATGCCTGGCCGAAACACGAGAAACATTGACAAGTTTCATCAATTTGTACCCTGAAAGCATTTATACCGACCAAGTCAAAAAGAATCTGGACGATATACCAACCGCGAATTAACAGGGGCGGTGTTGTTTGTGCGATGGTTAGCTGGTATTAAGACCGGTAAAAAACGGGAATAAAGTTGACTTTTTCGCAAATTCTGCTAACATGCTAATCTGTAATTAATTGATTTTTTGTTACTTTAACGCATTTTTTATCATCGAACTATAACCGTCGGGCAAATGGGAAAAAATTTACAGTTACAGACAATAATCGTTGGTAATATTACTGATTACTTTATTAACTATGCGACAAATTTACTTAGCAGTTACGGTATCAGGTTTGTTCTCTGTGATGACATTTATAAAGTGACTGCTAAGCTTGCGAAAGAATCTTATGAAAATGTTCTGGTTATTGGTAGACTTGAGACATTAGGTATAGAAAAGGAACGGTTCTTTACAAAAATGAATGAAAAAGGATTCCAATGCTGTTGTCTTGTAGAGAACAACACTTCTGCCGGGCCTAAATATATGACAGAAACTACAGCTACCCTAATAAATGAACCTGCTCAACTCGAAGAGGAAATCGCAGATTTACTAACCAATCACCAGATTGAGTCATCCGCAAAGAAAAATCGAAACAACAATGCGTTAAATTTTAATAAAGGTGAATTCTTTACAACCAAAGCAGAGATGGATGCTTTACTCGGAAGTTAAAAAAAAGAGCTGTTAATACCCTTTAGGGTAATAAAATTCGCGTCTAACGGTTGTAACTAATTTTTGTAAAACAAGTTACCGCGGATTAAGTCGCAATTTTTAAGTAGAATTGGTATAATATGTCACTTTCATCTGATACAAATTTTGAAAGAGTTCTGCTGATAGGTAACATAAAAAAAGCCTTTTCAGACACAGATAGACTCACCGAGCAGAACATCCAGGTCAGTGCGAACATGCTCGATGCGATTGACATGGCTGCCAAAAACAACTTTACAACAATTGCAGTTGTAATATCTGAGATGAGTTCCAGATTAAATTCGGCCTTGAAAGCATTAAAAGATGTAGCGTCTGGCTCGAAGATTATTCTCCTGGTACAAATGCACGAAGAACCGGCAGCAATCCAGCTTATCGAGTCAGGGACCAATGGCAGCAGGATAGCAGATGATTATTTGATATGCCCGCTTCAAACCAGCAGATTCTATAAATCTCTCATTCCCGGCAAACCTGTCCAAGGCGCAATCGAGGGAACAGTTAAGGTAACCGAACCGACAGAAGCTGTTGCTGTTGACCCTAAAATGAAGATGAAAATAAAAGAGCTTGAAAAACTTGCCACGACGGATGAGTTGACCGGTTTAAAAAATCGAAGATATATCTGGGAATTTACCAGGCAGATTATCAAACGAGCAAAGGGTAAAAATGACAGAGTGACATTGCTCATGTTTGATATTGATAATTTCAAACACTATAATGATGTTTACGGTCATGCTGCTGGTGATGAAATTCTAAAACAAACTGCTGTTTTGATACGGCACTGCTGCCGTCCACATGACGTAGTAGGTAGAATCGGCGGTGATGAGTTCGTTGTTATTTTCTGTGATGACCCCAAATCCAAACCAGACGACCTGGAAAAAGAGAGACGTTCGGCTATAGCAGAACATCCTAAAGAGACAATATTCATAGCAAAACGTTTCATGAGTGAATTGGAGAAAACAGAATTTCCAATGCTCGGTGCCGAGGGTAAAGGAGTTCTGACAATAAGTGGCGGTTTGTCAAGTTTTCCACGTGACGGCTCAACAATACAACAACTTATCGGACAGGCAGATAAGGCATTGTTAGATGCTAAGCGCAGCGGAAAAAACAGAATCTATCTCGTCGGCGCGCCGGAGAACAATATTGAAAACATTGGTTAGTCACACTGTTTTCAAAGATTTCAAAGGTGAATGATTCAACATCTGCTATTATTAACGACTAATTATAACAGTTTCAGTCGGGCTTATCAGCTTATAACGTATACCTCGCCATGTAATTGTTCTTCCAAACGCTGAAGAGACAATCAAGCAAAACATAAATAATGACCAAACCCAGAAGAAAAAGATATCAGAAACCATTGCCGGTTTCATCTTTTGCCTGTCTTCAGGCAGTAACTTTCCAGCTATATTCTGCCGCATTATCGCCCTGGCCATTTGACTCAGGAACAATATAATCGGCACCAAGATAAAAAAAATAGTGTCTTGAGCCTGGATTTCTGCGGCATAAAAGGCAAAAGCAGCAGTCCCCCATAAGCTCAATACCGAGTATAAGCAGGCAAAAAAACCGAACCACCACGTACAGGGCACACCTATGCGGGTAATTAAGAACTGTCGTCGACCGAATTCAACTAATCCCGACCAGGTAGTGGATTCATGTGAAGCCACCAGACATGCAGGAACAAAGGCAACCTTTAGGCCGGCTTTTTTTACGGCATAACTCAGTGACAAGTCGTCGCTTAATGCTTTTGGCCAGATTTTATCCAGGCCAAGCTCTCTGAAAGTTTCTACCTTAACAGCCATTGAACCGCCCCACGCCTGATTAAAGCGGGACTTACCGAGCAATTGAGCGACTTTGGCATTTAAGGCAGATAAAGCCAGGCTCGGAAGATTATTTTTTACCGGAACGAACCATCTATAACCACTTGCAGCGCCATGTTTCGGCTGCCTTAGGGGATAAACGAGGTGACTTAACCAGTCGCTTCGAACACAGATATCGGAATCGGCAAAAGCCATAACTTCAATGTCATCACCAATTCTTTCATAGCAGCAAAGTAAATTATGAATTTTCTGGCTGCAATATTGCCCCTGACCGGCAATGAATATCTGAACATCATTCGCTTTTGAGTTGGAGGCAAGTTTTTCTTTTAATTGGCATAACCGGTCATAAGCAGGATCAGTCTTTTCAGCGACAACAAACCACAACAGGTAGTGTTCATAATCGAGGTTATAAAATGAAGTAATGTTCTTTTCAAAGTTCGAGTCCAGATTTTTACACGGCACAATAAGAACGGTTCGCGGGCGGTAGCCTGTTCTTTTTCTTTTGTATTTGGCTTTTGCGTAACGATAATTATAGTAGGCCTGCCAAACAATTATGGCTTGTGAGCCGATTACCGCAACAGCTATATAGAAATACCAATCCATTATCGTATTTTATATCCACCTCTTTACAACCTGTGCCTTAGGTATACGTCCTTAAGAAATAGATGCCAGCGGAACAATCGAGCCAGCCAGTTCTTCTATAGTATAAGCCTTTGTCAAATCAATTGGTAGTAAACATCCATGATTGTGCTCGGATGCAATTAGTATAAGATTGTCCCCTGCTTTGCTCCAGCCTTGTTGTTGAGGTTGATGGCCGAGAATGAAAATATCAACATCAAGCTGATTAGCCATTTTATCCAGCAATGCCTGGGTATGTTTTCTTCCCCATGTTAAAAGGTAAACCGAACCCGGTCTGATTAAATCGCCGTTTTCCAATTCCCTGTCAAAAATTTCATTATCGAATTTATCAAGGTAACGGTCGGCGGGAAGTGAATGTGACAACCATATTCGATTGTCACATTTGACCGCTAAGGGCTGTGAGCGTAACAACTGCTTCATAGCCTGCTCTATCCGGTCATAGTTTTCGGGAAATTCCCTCTGCAAGGCAGCGCACATTGACTGATTCATTTCCCTGCTGTCCTTCATTACTTTTTTACCTGTGATGTAAGTAACATCATGGTTTCCTATGATGATGTGGACACGGTCGGGAAAATCCAATTTAAGCCGGACAGCATCAAATAATAATCTATAGGACAGACAATCACCTTCGGAATCCTGTAGTCCGCCATGAATAATTTCCTGAAGAACAAGATGCCTATCGGGATTTTCCGCCAGGTTGGCAAATGAAGTTATTCTTTCAAAGTTTCGTCGATGTCCGTGGAGGTCACCGCTTAAAATCAAGCTGCCCTCAGCAGGCAGCCGAATTAGATTTCCGTCTCTAAATTCGTCTGCGACGTTTGCCTCGGCGCCTTTTTTGAGTAATTCAACTATTGCTTGCGGCATTTTTAAACTTTTTAATATTGTCACCCAGAATACTGTGGATAAGCAGGTCCAGCCGGGAAATAACCATAACCATATTACGCGGTCGGTCAGCCGGATCGTCTTCCGTACATTCCATAACAAGTTTCGAAACGCTTTTCGGAATTTGTTTTTTTAATTCATGAGGTGCATGTCGGTGCTGTGCAACAGGCAGGCCAAGAGTATCCTTTTTGGGTATCAAGGTAGGTATGTTTTCACCTGTAAGAGTCCAGTGCATTGTTGCACCGAGATTGAAGATGTCGGTCTTTGGCCCGAGTGGTTTTCGCCTTACCTGTTCGGGTGCAATGTAGTCCGGAGTACCCTGAATACGCTTTTTTACAGTACCTATTTTGCAGCTTTGTCCAAGGTCGATAATCTTAATAGAGCCTGACTTATTCATGAGAATATTGTTTGGTTTAATATCACAATGCACGAAACCCTGCTGATGCATTGCGCTTAGGCCGCTAGCGACAGTTCTCAATACAAGCAGCACGTCGACCAGACTCAGGGAGTGGCTGTCTTCAAGACTTTCACCATCAAACAATTCCATCGAAAGCAGCATCTCTTTTACCCTAAGCATACTGCGAATTTTCTTTAATTTGTAGCATTTTCTAACATAAGGATGGTCGATTTTCCTGGCTACCTTGAATTCGTTCTCAACCTGCTCAAAAATCCTCGCATCTTCCGGCCTCTCGAAGATGACACGCTTCAGGGCCACGCTCTTGCTGTCAGAGTCATCGGTAGCCTCGTAAATGGTGCTTCGAGCACCGGTTCCGATGCGTTTTTTTATTGTAAAGCCACCAACATCAAGAATATTCTTCGCCATAAGCAAGCCATAACATAGGTTCTAAAACTGCCAAATTTACTTAAAAAACTACATTTTATAAAGTTTTGTAAAGTAAGCTCCATTAAATTTTGTAGATTTTTCATTTTACTAAATAATCTGCTTCTTGTCCAGTCTGGCTTTGATTTTTCAAAGTATAAAAAGACAGGGGTTGACAAAATTCCGGAAATCAGGATAATGGTTTGTCTTAAGTTTAGACGAAAATACTTGTTATAAGCGGTATTTTATATTCTTCGATAGCTCAATTGGTAGAGCGAGTCCCGATACTATCGGGATTAACCACAGGTTTAAGCTTCGGCCAAGGACAGAGAGAGTTGATTGAAAAGTGAAGAAAAATATTGGGTTTATGTTCTTGAGAATCCGCAAGGACAATTTTATATCGGCTCGACTGGCAATTTAGAAAATAGAATGGCCCATGGTTTTTGGTTTGGAAAGAGTTGCATCAAAGTCGTTCATCGGCGATGGAACGAGAAAGACAAATCAAGGCCATGAAATCATCTAAATGGATTCGTGAGAAGCTGTTAAAAAACTTCGAAAAAGTTAATAATAAATAAATTTTCCCCGATAGCTCAATTGGTAGAGCGAGCGGCTGTTAACCGCTAGGTCGTAGGTTCGAGTCCTACTCGGGGAGGTATGGCTTTGCCGCAACAGAGCAGGAGAACATTTGGACAGTTGAATAGGTAAAAATGCTTAATTGCTGTCTACTGCTCGACTGTTCGCTTGATCAGAACGTTTGTCTTTCACATTTCCCTATAATAGTCTGGGGAAAATTGTTACTGTTTTTGCCCTTTGCTGATTTACGTTGAATTTTGGGCTTAGAGTCGTGATTCAAAGTGAATATAATCGATTGATACCGTCTATGGGTGTAAAAAACAAACTTTAGTATTGCTGAATGATTTATGCGACTGTATAAAAGCAAAGCAGACTGAGAGACAATTCTTTCAGCCTGCTCTAAAATCAGGTTTGTAAAACTTTCTTCAATTTAGTTTTTACCTTTAGCTAATCTAAAGGCTTAACCTGTGCTGCATTTTAAAATGCAGGTCAGCGGCTAAGTTATGCAACAGCTTTTTTCCTATAGAACAGGTAAAGAATAATACTCAAAGCAATCAGGCCGACAAGGCCGTGCTCGCCCAGAGTACTGACTAAAGCGGTAAGATTAGCAACGATTCCGCTAAAGAACGGAACAGTGCTGCCGAAAAGAATCTCAACCGCAATGCCAACAGCAATCAACAACAAAAAGA
>CBDVDM010000024.1:0-26938 GCA_965372745.1 uncultured bacterium | reverse complement strand
CCTGAACAAGTCAGGAATGATATTAAATATACCCTTCGCTAACGCTTGGGCTCTGTGCTTCGCTCCCCTATGGGACAGGCAGGGCAGGCAAGGGGTTAAATATTTTTGGAAACTGCCAAGTCGGCAGATGAAAATCAAGGGCAAATCTTATTTTGGCAGAGCGGCAGTAAAACGGCAATAAACACAACTCCATAAACTGCAATTACTTATATATAATAAGCGATATTATAGGTGGCTGGCATGAGATTTGCACAAACATATAGTCTATGGTTGGCAACCTTACAGAAAAACAAGAGATAAACCTCCTGGCCAGTGAAACAAACTGGGCGTGGGAAAAGGCTGTCCGCGATGTGTTCCGGCCTTGCGGAGTGAACCTTGTAACGGCCAAAAACGCAGATGAGTTCGTCAATGTTATTGAGAAAAAACCAGTCCATGCGACAATTGTCGATATGGATACACTGGCCGGCGGTTTCGTTATCGTAAGAATTATCCGAAAGGTAAATCCGGCAGTGCCATGTATTATGCTGTCAAGTCAGAGCGAAGGCAGAACGTTAGACAAGGCTCTTTCGCTGGGTATTTTCAGTGTTATTGACAAACCGGTTGATATGAGTATATTGCAGGAGCAGTTGAACCGGCTGTTCGTGAAAAAATATAACAGTACAATATTTGGAATATAAAGTAATATTAACGGTAAGTTTAGTAAGGAGCAAAGAGAAGATGAAAATCAAACCATTAGCTGATAAGGTTCTTGTTCAGCGAGTCGAGGCAGCAGGTACAACAGCAGGCGGAATAGTTCTGCCGGAGGCAGCAAAGGAAAAACCTCAAAGAGGCAAAATCGTAAATGTCGGGAATGGCAAGGTTCTCGACGACGGAAGTGTCCAGAAGATGCAGGTGAAAAAAGGAGACATGGTGCTCTTTACAAGCTATGCAGGTACGGATGTAAAAATCGATGGTAAAGAGTATCTGATTATGAGTGAATCGGATATCATGGCGATAATTGAATAATTTAATGGTATAAGAATTTGTATTCCCGATACATCGGGACAGAGGTCACAGAGAACACAGAGATATAAAAATATAAATCCGTCCCGATGTATCGGGAAAGAAGTTCCGCCGAAGGCGGATAATTTATTGTTTTTTTTAAAATAAGGGAGGCTTAAAACAAATGGCAGCTAAAAAAATAGCTTTTGGCACAGACGCACGTGCCTCTATTCGTAAAGGTGTAAAGAAACTGGCAGCCGCGGTCAAAATCACATTAGGACCCTGTGGTCGAAACGTTATTCTCGAAAAATCATACGGTTCACCAACTGTTACTAAAGACGGTGTTACTGTTGCCAAAGAGATTGAACTGGAAGACTCATATGAAAATATGGGTGCGCAAATGGTCAAAGAGGTGGCTTCGAAGACCTCGACAGTTGCAGGTGACGGGACAACGACAGCAACTATACTGGCAGAGAGTATTTTCGATGAAGGTCTGAAGAACATTACAGCCGGCGCCAACCCGATGCAGGTAAAGCAGGGTATCGAGGCAGCTGTCGAGACAATAGTCAGCGAGTTGCATAAGATGAGCATACAGGTTGATTCGAGCAAGCAAATCGAACAGGTGGCGACATGTTCTGCGAATCAGGATGCTGAAATCGGAAAGAAAATGGCTGAGGCGATGGACAAGGTCGGCAAAGACGGTGTCATTACTGTCGAAGAGGGCCAGTCACTTGAGACAACGGTTGAGTTGGTGGAAGGTATGCAGTTCGATAAGGGTTATCTTAGCCCGCACTTTATCACGAACATGGAGAATATGACGGTCGAACTGGAAAAGCCTTATATTCTTGTACACGAAAAGAAGGTAAGCAGTATAAAATCGCTTGTGCCTATGCTCGAAAAGGTATCAAAACAGGGCAGGCCTTTACTGATTATCGCAGAAGACGTTGAAGGCGAAGCGCTGGCGACACTGGTTGTGAACAAGCTTCGCGGTGTACTGCAGGTAGTAGCTGTAAAGGCTCCAGGTTTCGGCGACAAGCGCAAAGAAATGCTCGGCGACATAGCTGTTTTGACAGGTGCTCAGCCTATCTTTGAAGACCTGGGATTGCAGCTGGAAAACGTTGAGCTTGCCCAGTTAGGCAGAGCCAAACGTATTACCATCGATAAGGATAATACTACGATTATCGAGGGCGGCGGTACGACAAAGGAGATAACAGGAAGAATCGAGCAGATAAAGACAGAGATTGATAAGTCCACCAGCGATTATGATGTTGAAAAGCTGCAGGAGAGACTGGCAAAACTTTCCGGCGGAGTGGCCCAGATTCAGGTTGGGGCTGCGACCGAGGCTGAGATGAAAGAGAAGAAGGCCCGCGTTGAAGATGCGTTACATGCTTGCCGTGCTGCAGTGGAAGAAGGTATTTTGCCGGGCGGCGGAGTGTCGACGCTTCGTATCCTGTCTGCTTTGGGCAAAATCAAGGCGAGCGGCGATAAAAAAATCGGAATCGACATTGTTCGCAGAGCGGTTGTCGCTCCAATCAAACAGATTGCGAAAAATGCAGGACTGGACGGCTCAATCGTAGCTCAGAAAGTTATGGAAAGCAGTGAGAAGAATTTCGGTTATGACGCTATGAAGAAAAAGTATGGCGACATGATTGAGTTTGGCGTTATTGTTCCGACGAAGGTCGAAAGGGCAGCTTTGCAGAACGGTGCATCAATTGCATCGCTGTTGTTGACAACTGACGCTATAGTAACTGAGATACCGGAAGAAAAACCAGCAGCACCTGCAATGCCTCCTGGAGGAGGAATGTATTAACAATAAAGGCCAGGCGGACTTCAAAAGAAGTCCGCCTGCCACGAGATACGAGATACGAACAACGATATACGAATTATGAGCCTTCGCTTTTATTCAAATCTGATTTCACAGGGGTCTCGCAATTTTGCGTCAGGAGTGTTTATTACAGGGATGCTGCTGATAGGTTTTGGTTTTTTGATTTGGGTTCTGCGAGAGCTTTTTGCGATACTGTTCGCGATAATCTTCTGTATTGCGGGAATTGGATGTATATGTACAGCTATAAAAGTATTCTGGTCTGTACGAAAATTTGAAAAAATGAACCCTGATGAACCGCATGGTTACCGAAGTAACGTTCGGATTCACAGCGAAGAGGATTGATTAGCGGATTTTCAAAGTAGCCAATGCTATAGCAGCAAAGGCGGCAGCTAAAAGCCAGAACCTGACCACGACCTGCGGTTCGGACCAGCCGACAAGATGAAAGTGATGGTGAATCGGGGCACATTTGAACAGGCGCTTGCCGCCGGTATATCTGAAATAAAGAATTTGCAGAATTACGCTTGCCACTTCAATTACAAAAACACCGCCTATAATTAAAAGCAGAATTTCATTTCTTGTCACCAGCGCACCGTAACCCATAGCTGCCCCTAACGGAAGCGAGCCTACATCACCCATAAATACCTGGGCAGGGTGACAGTTGTACCAGAGGAAACCGAGAACAGCTCCTAAGATGGCGGAATAAAAAATGCTGAGTTCCCCGGACTGGGGGATGTGCGGCAGCAGTAGATAGCTTGACCATGTAATTTGAGAAGTTCTTGCCATAGTTTCCGAAGCGACATAACAAAGCAGGACCAAAACCATGGCAACCATTCCGACACATCCGGCAGCCAGACCGTCCATTCCGTCGGTGAGGTTCACGGCGTTGCTTGTAGCTGAGATGTAAACGATAGCTACCAGAACGAATACCCAGTTGGCCAAAGGCAGGCCGTGTTTGTAAAATGGAAGCCAGAATAATTTTCCGTCCGTAATATTTGCAAAGTCTGTGTACAAAAATGAGGCGATGAGGACGGCACCTCCGATTTGAAAGATGAGTTTTTCCCAGGGTTTCAGGCCGTTCCTTGTTCGATGCCGGATGCCGGCGGCAAGTTTCAGCCAGTCGTCAACGCCTCCGAGAGCAGCGAACCAGACCACTAAAACAATTGCCTTTTGAACGAAAGGGTTGTTTAGTTTTGCCCATAATAAAGTGCCTGCCAGTACCGCCAGGATAATAATCAGGCCGCCCATCGTTGGGGTATTTGTTTTCTCTTTGGTAAGTTCATTTAACCTGTCATGGTGAAATTCGGGCCGGTCGCCGATTTTTTTTCTCATCAGCCAGCGGATAATTGATGGGCCAAGAAAGATAGCTATGAAAAAGCTGGTCAGAATCGCAGCGACTGAGCGAAACATCACGTCCTGATAGGCGTAAAAACCGAACTTGTGCGTAAAAATGTCACGCAAGTACCATAAAAAATGATATATCATTACGTCCCTTGTATTTTATTTACGAGAAGAGTCCTCTAAGTTTCTCGATAACCGGTTCCAGGCTGCAGACCCTTGAGCCTTTTACCAGTATTATATCGTTTTGTTTTATAAATTCACTTAAATGTTCGCAGGATGAAAGAGTATCTTTAAAATAATAGGTTTGCAGATTTCTCTGTGTAACTTCCACGGCAGATTCAGCGGCAATTTTTGCAAGATTGCCTACAGCGATAAGCAATTGAATATTGGCATCGGCAATGTCCCGGCCAAGTTGTTCATGCAGGGCGTTAGTATCAGTGCCGAGTTCGGCCATATCGCCGCAGATGAAAACTTTTCTCTGCTTTTCGTCTGGGTCAAGATGGCTTAAGATTCGAAGAGCATTTTTCATTGAAGCGGGATTTGCATTATAGCAGTCATTCAATACTGTCAGCATACCGAACTTTAATAATTCGGTGCGCATTGGAATTGCCGGTAAGGTTTTTACGGCGTCTGCAAACTGCTTGGCTGTGATTCCAAAACGGCGGCAGATAGAAAAGGCAGTAATTGCATTGTCTATATTACCCGGCCCTAATAAAGGCAGTGTTATGTCGACGCCGTCGAGAGAAAAATAACTGGCTGACCCTTTATATGTAATGTTTGTGGGTTTTATTTTAGAGGCAGCGTCTGTTATGAAAACACCGTCCGGGGTTAATCCTTTTGCGATAGATAATTTTTCCTCCCTGATTGTCTGCAAATCACCGAAGCCATTCAGGTGGGCCGGGCAAATCTTCGTGACGACAGCGATGTCCGGTGCAGCGATTTTAGTAAGGTAAGCAATCTCACCAGGGCTGCTGCTGCCAAGTTCTGCGATAACGATTTCATCTTCCGGCCCTGCGGCAAGTAAAGTCAAAGGCATACCAATGCTGTTATTGAAATTTTTCGGTGCCGCAAATGTGCGGAAGTGTTTGCTTAAAACATGATAAGTAATTTGACGCGTGGTTGTTTTTCCCACTGAGCCTGTTATCGCTACTACCTTGAAATTGCAATCACTTCGGTAATGAGCGGCAAGTGTGCCGAGAGCTTTTACCGTGTCTTTAACTTTTAGTACGCTGTCCCGCCGAGCAATATCTTTGCTTACTACGGCACAGGCAGCCCGCTTTTCAAAAGCCTGTTCAATATAGTCATGACCGTCAAAGTTTTCACCTTTTACAGCGAAAAAACAGTCGCCGGCTTTTACAGTTCGCGAATCGATACTTACGCCGGTAATAAAACCTTCGCAATTTCCGACAGGCACAGCGTTTAATATCTTTGCCAGGTTTTTAATTGATATTTTTTTCATTAGAGGTTTTTTAAGCAACTCAGAGCGATATCCTTGTCGTTGAAGTCGATTTTTTCGTCACCGATTATTTGATAAGTTTCATGGCCTTTACCTGCTATGAGTATAATATCATCTTTTGAGGCGTTTTTAATCGCAATATTTATGGCTTTTTTCCTGTCAGGCTCTGTAATAACAGAATTTGCGACGGGTTTTTCCAGGCCGATTACCATCTCTCCGATTATTGCGCAAGGGTCTTCACTTCTCGGATTGTCGCTTGTAATTACAAGGTTATCAGCCAGTTGCTCAGCGACTGCGGCCATTTTCGGCCGTTTGGTTTTATCTCTGTCTCCGCCGCAGCCGAAAACGACTGTTAATCTGCCCTTACACAGAGGCCTTAATGTTGTAAGGACGTTTTTCAGTGCGTCATCGGTGTGGGCATAATCAATTAGAACAGAAAAGCCTGCTTTGCAGGGCAGCGGTTCGAGCCTGCCGGGTATTGTTTTTAGGTTAGTCAGACCGGCGGCAATGGTTCGTAAATCAAAACCTGCGGCGAGACAAAGCCCGGCTGCGGCGAGGTTGTTGCTTATATTATGTTTGCCGAAAAGAGCGGATTGCAGTTTTTGCTTTTTGCCGGCGTGCTCCAAAGTAAAAATTGTTCCATTTATATCCATCGATTCAATCCGTGCGACTAAATCAGCATCCTCCTCGACTGCATACCACAGAATCCTGGCGTTTGTTTTTTCGGCAATGGCCATTGACTGCGGTGATTGTTTATTCAACACAGCGGTCGAATCCTGTGACAAGTGCTCGAAGAGTTTTATTTTTGCAGTCAGGTAATTTAGTTCTGTTTTGTGGTAATCGAGATGGTCCCGGGTCAGGTTGGTAAAGGCGGCAGCTTTGAAATCGATGGCAGCAAGTCGGTTTTGTGATAAGGCGTGGCTGCTGGCCTCGATGACCATGTATTTTGAGCCGGCCTTGACCATTTGCCTTTGTTTTTCCGCGATGGTAATGCAATCGGGTGTGGTTAGAGTTGCAGCTTCGGTTTCCGTACCGGTGTCATAAACAACTGTGCTGATAATGCCACAACTTTGAGATGCGGTTTTAATCACGGAACGAACAAGAAAGGCAACTGTAGTTTTTCCGTTTGTTCCTGTAACAGCAAGATTGGTTAATTTTGAAGCTGGATTATCTCGAAGAGCCTGAGCCAAAACCGCAGCAGCCTCGGCACTATCTTCGACAACAATGGTTTCGGCATTTTTATATTTACGGTGTTCCCGTCTTACAACAAATTTTGCGCCGTTTTCGATAGCCTGGTTAATAAAGTCATGGCCGTCATAAACAGTGCCTTTAACGGCGATGAATATGTCGCCGGCTTTGACAAGTCTCGAATCAAGACAAAGGCCGGGTTTATCTGAAGAACAAACCAGTGCTAATAGTTCGTCGAAATTCATTTCCTCTTATCGTCCGCCTGGCTTTTACCCATTATTACCTGCCTGTAAACAATATCAGTCGAACCGAATGTCTTCGAGTTGAAGCTGGACGTTTGTATTTCCATTATATGTATTTAGTTGCGGGTGATATGCAATGTTGAAAGAATCTTTTTCGAGCAGTTTTTTCTCCAGCTTTCCCATGCCGAAACCTATGCAGCGAACAGTAGCTTTATTATCGGTGAGCGTTAGCTGGAGGTGAGCGCCTTTTGCACCTACTTTTCTCGGATGGCCTGCAAGACGTACACCATTGGTTGCGAAAATCGGTTCCGGATTTCCCTGACCAAATGGTTCGAGCATCTGAAGCTGGCTTACCGTGCCTTTTGTAAAAACATCAAGCGAGGTTAAGGCGTCGATGTTCAGCCTGGCTATCGCATCCTCGTAATTCAGGTTGTCTTTTGCATATAGTTCGAAATCGTATATAAATTCCTGGATTTTTTCAGGCTCGATAGTAATTCCGGCAGCCATTTTGTGACCGCCGAAAGAATTCAGATGCTTTGAGCAGGCGGTTATTGCCTTTAATATATCGAAACCTGCAATCGAACGGGCGGAACCCTGTGCGATTCCGTTTGAGCTGTTAATCAAAATCGTCGGACGATAAAAACGGTCAATGATTCTCGAAGCGACAATACCGATTACGCCGCTATGCCATTGTTCGCTTGCCAGGACAATGCTTTTGCGGTCCGGATGATTTAGGCCCTGCCGTACAATCATCTCATGCGCCTGTTTGAGTATTTTTTTTTCGCACTGACGCCGCTGGTTGTTTTGCTCTTTTAGGTATTGGGCAATCTGTGCAGAATGAATATCACTGTCACTTGTCAAAAGTTCGACGGCCAATCTTGCATGTCCCATCCTGCCGGCAGCATTCAGCATCGGTGCCAGCCTAAAACCTATATGGAAGCTGTCCAGTCCCTGGCCGGTGAGCCCTGCGATTTCGATAAGGGCATGAATTCCTGCAAGGCTGCAATTAGGCAGTGATTTAAGTCCGAAACTTGTGATAATTCTGTTTTCACCTTTTAAGTCCACCACGTCAGCTACTGTACCCATCGCCGCCAATGAGGTGGCATTGAGCATAAATTTCCGCAGATGCGGTGCGAGTTTGCCGCCTGAATTGAACTTGTTAGCGAGCGCCCAGCTTAATTTGAATGCAACCATTGCACCGACCGAGTTCTGATTTTCGTAAGAATCCTGCAATAACGGATGTACTATGGCAAATGCATCGGGCAAATCAGTGTCCATCTGGTGATGGTCGGTAATTATAAGGTCTATGCCTGAGTTTTTGGCAATGGCAGCTGACTTTACAGCATTGACGCCACAGTCGACGGTTATTAAAAGTTTCGTGCCGGCATCTGCAAAAGAGCGTATGGCCTCTGGATTCAGGCCATAACCTTCATCTATGCGGTGTGGAATGTAATAATCGACTTCAGCGCCGAGCAACCTGAGAAGCTGCCACAAAATTGCAACGCCGGTAATGCCGTCAACATCATAATCGCCGTAAACGGTGATTTTTTCCTTATTATTAACAGCCTGGACGATTCTTGGCACAGCTTTGCTGACGCCGGGCATCTGCTCAGGAGCTATAAGACCGGCAAGTTTTGGCTGAAGGAATGACAGGGCTGACTGTGAATCGGTTATGCCGCGATTGATTAAAACCTGGGCCAAAAGCGGGGAAACTTTCAGTGACTTTGCAAGCGATTCGGTTTCTTCGCTGGTCGGCTGAATTGACCATTGCTTTTTGGGGCCTATCAAATGCTTTTTAGGGTGCTTTTCCCGGGTTTGCATCCCTGCAGTAAGCTGCATCTGCTATTAATCCTTTCTATATTTTCGACCTGGCAGTTTCAGCTATCGCTTATACCAGAAAGAGCCTGCAGATTCAAGTGTGTTTGCAGTATTCCAAACCTGCGGTGAAATCCAGGGTTTTACTCAGCCCGACATTACTTTATTCACTTTTATTGTCACCCTCGGTCTGGATTTGTTCGAGTTGCAGGCCGAACCGGTCTAATTTTTTTCCGGCTTCGTCGTATTTGTTTGAAGTGTTCCTGATGTGGCTTCCGAGAGTGTCCCAGTTCGAAACAAATTCTGCAAAATCGGCATTTAGTTTTTGCAGGTTCTGCCTGATTTGTGCAGCCTGCTTTTCGATTTGCAGGCCGTGCAAACCCATTACCACCGTCATCAAATAGGCGTACAAAAGATTCGGTGAGACCGGTATGACTTTTTTCTCAAGGGCATAATTTAAAATATCCTTTGTGTCACCTTCGAGTTTTACAATTGTCTCGTAATAAATATTTTCAGCAGGGATATACATCAGTGCAAAATCGAGCGTTTGTTCCGCCGGCCTGATATAACTTGATGCGATTTTGTCGATGTGTTTCATCACATCATTCAAGAACTGTTTTCGCAGGCGGGTTTTTTCTTCGTCGGTCTCGGCTTTTAGGATTGCCTCAAAGGCTGGCAGCGGGAATTTTGCATCGACAGGGACATTGAAATCGACAAGTTTTACAAGTGCGTCGACAATTTTACCGTCTTTGAATGTGTATTGCAGTTCGTAGCTGTCAGCCGGCAGGATTTGTGCAAGTAAATTTTCCAGCGACCATTCCCCCATCTGGCCACGCAGTTTCGGTGAGCTTAATATGTCCTGCAGTCGTCGCACATCGGTGCCCATCCGGAGCATTTGTTTATTTGTTCCATGTAGTTCGCCAATTTGTGTATTTAGCAAAGAAAGCACCTTCTGGCTTGATTGCAGGTTTTGATTTAGATTGGTCTGGCCCTGCTGAAGTGATTTTGTCATGCTTTCGCCAGTCTTGTCCTGCGAGGCTTTCAGGGCTTCAAGCTGTTGATGTAAAAGAACGATGGCCGAAGCCTGGCCGGACGTTTCTCTTCTGGCAGCGGCAATGGTGACAATAAGCCATACCAAAAATGCCAATGCAATCAAAATCAAAACAGCTATTACAACAATACCCGCAAATTCCATGATTTCACCCTTAAAAGCGTCCTGATTATAAGCGGTGTATGTCTGAGAGTCAAAGGTCAAAGGCAAAGCCTGAATTTGTTTGATAAAACGCATGATTCCTATTATTGTTTTGAGTAGGCATGGGGATAAAGGCTGTAATATTTGATTTTGGGGAGTAGTCTTTGTGAATTATCATCTTGTCATATTGAAAAAGCAATATCTGGATTTGATTTTAGATGGCAGAAAGTCTGTTGAGTCGCGTTTCACCAAAACAAGGTGTGCACCTTTCGGACAGATTTCAATAGGGGACAAGCTTTTCCTCAAGCAAAGTAGTGGGGCGGTTTGTGCTGCCGCTGTTGTTCAAGCTGTTGAGCAGTTTGAAAATCTGAGTCCCCGAAAAATCTCACAGCTTAAACAAAAATACAATAGCTTAATTTGCGGCGGTGATGAGTACTGGCAGGAAAAGCGGGACTGTGGTTTTGGGATTTTAGTGTGGTTAAAGGATGTCAAGCCCATTGAGCCTGTACGAATTGACAAGAAAGACTGGCGGGCGTGGGTGGTTTTGACAGAGGCCCAAAATTACGGTTTACTGAAGAAAGCTAAATAAAGCGTTATCTGCCAAATCCTGGTAAGCTTTTCATAATTTTTCACAGAAAATGCAATAAATGCAGGCCCTAAATACGTCTTTAAATATGAAAATACGATTGGAACTATAATTTTGAAAGGAGCGAAAAATGTCAAAGAAAATTATTATCAGTATTATAGCACTTGTTTTACTAACTGGAGTGGTGAATGCTTTCGCCTGCGAAAAATTCCAACACGAACATGGTGAAAAAACAACTAAAAAACACCATCTCCAAAAACAGGATTTTGGCCGGCAACAGCAGTTTGATAATTGGTTCATGGCACTTAAAAATGCTTACAGTGAGAACGACAGAGAAAGAGTTGGCGAGCTGATTCAAAGGATGGAGCAACGCAAAAAAGGGATTTATACCCGAAAGAGTGGCGGCGGCAAAGAAGGTAAGCGAAGTATGCATAACCGTTACAGAGCGGACAAAAGGCAGTTCGGTGATAGTTGTGGAAGTTGCAGGAAATTTGGTCGCGGGCAGAGCAGGGGTTTTGGTCAAAGAGGTATTGGCATGTCAGGCAGGGGTTTCCGGCAACAAGGTATAAGGGAATTTTGTTCAGGCCGCAAAGGCGTGGTCAGAAAAGGCGGCCGGTTTCAACACCGCTGTATCGAAGAATATGAGTCGGTACCACATGGCCGGGACGAAAAGGACTTTGACTGGGACTGGTAATAGATAAGAAGACTGTCAGCAACCATATCATCGTTTAGAAAAAAAAGGCTGTGCATCAGAGAAATGCACAGCCTTTTTCTTAATGTTGTATGGTTTTATTATTGCCAGTTGTCTGGATAATAAATACGGTCCGGGGTAATATTAAATTTTCTGCATAGTCCTTCTACCAGTGTATAGGTTCTTTTTACCTGATAGTCTGTTGGATGAGTCGTTTTGCCATCTGCAATAACACAGATTCTGATTGTCTGGCCCGTTCCATACCATGTTCTGCCCGGTATTATCGACCATTGTCTTTGCCATTTTTCAGTTGACTGTATTTGTCCGTCTCTTCCGCCGAGGTCATTGCAAATACAGAAATGAAAATTAAGGTCTTCAATACTTGTCAGGCCGTTAAGCGAGGCAAGCTGTTCTATGTTCCCGGCTTTTGTGTTGCTGTAAAAAACTTCGATGCAGTTCCAGCGGTTAGGTGATTGAGTAGCCTGAGAGGCAATTGTTTCGCTGACAGGGTCGAGCCGGCAATAACTCCAGAGAGAAAATGCACCAGCTGAAGGAGGGTGATTGCCAAAGGCCATCAAGATGACCGCCCCCAACGTCATCGAAAGTAGTAATACCGCCCAAACTTTTGCCACCCTTGGCTGGCTTGACATTTTTTTTCGTCCCTGAAAAATCCAAAACACAGATACGATGCGTACCAAATGAAGATAAATGTATTTATACTGTAGACATCGGCGTATTCCAACAAATTACTGTAAATTTTGGCAAAAATTTTGCGATTTAAAACTGTTTTGGTCTTAAGCTTGAATTGTTGTTAGCTTCATACATCGTGACAATCTTCCAGAAAGGTATTAAAGTGCTCTAAAAGTTTAAAAAAAGCTTGACGAAACACGCGATTTTTGTTACATATTCTGACGTTGAGTTTTCAAGGAATGAAAATTGATGTACGAAGCGGACTCGGTATTAGAAGAAGTAAAAAAACTTTCCAGGCAAGCACTCATCATATCCACGGCGGCCAATGGTTCAGACGTTTCTCTCTGGGACCGTGCCCAAAGATTAGTCTGCAATGTCGAGTGTATCATTCGTCTGCCAGAGCTAAGTAAAGCCAACTTACAGATAGACCGGTTTTGTCTGATAGTAGCTACGTATTTTAGTGACGCCGGTCTTGCCCGTCATTATAAAGAAAAAAAACACGCAAAGAATTCGGTTTTCGGCAACAATGGTGACAATTTGGTCCATAGCTGTACGGAAATTGTGCTGGATAAACTTTCCGTCCTGATAAAAGGTGATAAAATCGAAAAAATCAATAGTATTATCGCTGAAGCTCACGGCAATTTTGCCCAAAGACCGGAGGCGATGATGCTTTCAGATGCGCGTAATCTGGATGATATGGGGGCAGTCGGGCTGTTTCAGGAATTCAGACGCTACACCATCACAGGCAAAAGTGTTTCTGACGCTCTTCAAATATGGAAGAGGAAAATAGACTATCGCTACTGGCAGGCACGCTTGAAAGAAAGTTTTCGTTTTGAATCAGTACGCAGCTTGGCTAAGCAGCGACTTTCCGCCGCTGAGCATTTCATGAATCAGCTTAATATCGAAACCGGAGCATTGGATCTGGAAGAGCTGTCAGCAGAGACGGCATTAGCCTGATTTTTCGGGTTTTAAAAACCCATCAATATATGTTACCTTTGCGGGGACATAGGACGCCTGGGACGCATAGGCTTTTTCCCGGGTGGATAAACAATATCTGCCTCAGCTTTTAACGCCATTATATATTCCTGGGCAAGCTGTTGCTGCTTTTGCTGTTTCAGCGTATCCAATAAATCGTCTTTAACCTCGTCATATTTTAAAGTGCCGGTTTTTTGATGTTCCGCTACTTTAATTATATGGTATCCAAATTGTGTTTCCACTATGTCACTTACCTGGCCGACCTCAAGCTCGAAAGCAGCTTTTTCAAAAGGCGGGGCCATTCGACCTCTTGTAAATGGACCTAAATCCCCACCTCTGGCTGAAGATGGACAGGCTGAATGTTGCTTTGCCAATTCGGCAAAGTCTGCACCTGACTTGATTTGTTCGAGCAATTTTTCAGTTTCTGCTTTGGCGGCAGCTTTGAGCTGGTTAGGGTCGGCGTTAGGGTCAGAGGTGTCTACTTTTATGAGAATATGGCTTGCCCTGACCTGTTCTGGAGTTTCAAACTGTTGTTTATTTTCGTTATAATAATCCTGAACCTCACTCTCGGCGACCTCGTTCTCATTATCATTCCATTGAGACTCTACGACCTTCTGATAACACAGTCCCTTTCTGATGCCTTTTCTGGTCTCTTCGAAATCCTGTCCATAAGCCTCAACCAGTGCCTTGAAATCTTCCATTGATAACGGAGGCTGCTGACTGGAGGCCAACTCCAGGATTTTCGCATCGACTTCTTCGTCGGTTACCGTGACATTGCCTGCTTTTACCTTTTCATCCAGCAGTTTTTCGACAATAATTTTCTCAATTGTTCCTTGTATGAGTTGCTGTTTATACTGTTTGAGCTGCTCTGGGTTTGCTCTTTGTGCTACTCTGTTGAGCTGGGGTTTTACCATCTCTAATACTTCACTTTCGTGAATTTCGAGACCATTAATGGTAACGAGCAGTCTGTCAGCCTGTACCTGGGCTTCGATAACAGCTTCTGCAATAACTTGTTTTACTGCAGGCTTGTCAACAGGCGCTTCGGCCTGCTGTTCAGTTACAATTTTTTCTACCTGTACCTGGGCGGGTTGCTCAGGGGATGTTGCAGGTTTAGTTTCTGGTTCGGCAACCAGTGGAGCCTGGTCGGTTTTCACCTCTGCTTCGGGCTGGCAGCCGCAAATGGTCATAAGCACTAAGATAATCGATACAATTGTCATATAACTTTTCATAAAATACATCCTTTCGTAGATTCTAAAAACTATGCTTTTCCTCATAACAAGAGGGCGTGATTATCTCATTGAAAGGTTAATAAGTCAATATTTTTTTGTGGTTGATTCTTGCAAATAACTATTGTTTTGTTATTTTTGGTGATGGTTTCACAGGATATGGTTCTATTAGAGGCGAAGATATGGATTTTCCCGAACGAATAACTATTCAAAGCCATACGATAGAAATTGTGCCTCGGTATTCTGAAACAGACCAGGGCGGGGTGATTCATCATAGCGTATACCCGGTGTGGTTCGAGATGGGGCGGACAGAGCTTCTCAGGGTTAATAAAGTAGCATACAAAGACTTAGAGGCGGCGGGTGTGCTTTTTGTGGTGGCGCGATTAGATATAAAGTATCGCCAGGCAGCCAGATATGACGAAAAACTGCAGCTTGAAACAAGCTGTTCAACGGTAACTGCGAGTAAAATTGAACATGTTTATAAACTTACCCGCTGCAGCGATTCAGTGATAATAGCGGAGGGTTCGAGCATATTGGCCTGCGTTAATGAGAATGGTAAAATCCGGCGCATACCTAAATTTATGTATCCGGCAGACCTAATTGTTTGACTTAATTCAATCTGTTCGCTAAACTAAGCGGCTGGGTCAATTACAGTTCAATTTCAACTGCCTTTGTGAGGTTTTTGTCTTTAAATGACTTCGGACAAAAAAGAAGAGTGCGGTCTTTTCGGGATTTTCGGCGACCCCGATGCTGTTCAACAGACCTATCTTGGTTTATACAGCTTACAGCACCGTGGCCAGGAATCAGCAGGTATAGCCTCAAGCAACGGTGAGTTTATCAAATGCGCCAAGGGGATGGGGACTGTCGGCAGGGTCTTTAGAACCAGCAGTCAAATGTTGAAAAAATTGGCTAATCCGATAGCGATAGGGCATGTCAGGTACTCAACAACCGGTTCAAGCAACTCAATTAACAGCCAGCCTTTATTGAGTGAGTATTCCCGCGGTCAGGTAGCTGTTGCACATAACGGCAATCTTATAAATGCTTCTTTATTACGCGATGAGTACGAAGCTTACGGAAGTATCTTCAAATGCACCAGCGATACGGAAATAATTACGCATCTTCTGGCTAAACCAACTCATGTCAGCAAAGCTGACCCTCTGGCACATGTTTTAAACCATCTGCAGGGAGCATATTGCCTTCTGTTTTTATTCGATGACCGCATTGAGGCAGCACGTGACCCCTATGGTATTCATCCGTTGTGTATCGGCCAAACTGAAGAGGGTGCTTATGTTGTTGCCAGTGAAAGCTGTGCTCTCGATGCCATAGGCGCAAAGTTTATACGCGAAGTCGAGCCTGGCGAGATTGTCACCTTAGACAAAAATGGAGTAAGCAGCAGATTTTTTGTCAAACCAGGTACAATTAAGCCGGCACATTGTCTTTTTGAGCATATTTATTTTTCCAAACAGAACAGTTATCTCTTCGGAGAAAACGTTCATGAATTCCGAAAAAAAGTCGGCAGGCAACTTGCAAAAGAGCATCCGGCAGACGCTGATGTTGTAATACCGGTACCGGATTCAGGCACCGCAGCGGCGATAGGCTATTGCGAACAAAGCGGGATACCTTTTGACATGGGATTAGTGAGAAGTCACTATATCGGCAGAACATTTATTGCGCCGGACCAGAAATCGAGAGAAACAGCGGTAAAACTTAAACTGGCTGTCGTAAAAGAGGTTATTGAAGGAAAGCGTGTAGTTGTGGTTGATGATTCAATAGTTCGCGGCACAACCACGAGAAGCAAAATAAGGGTTTTGCGGGAATTCGGTGCAAAAGAGATTCATATGCGGGTCAGTTGTCCGCCAATAAGATTTCCATGCTTTTACGGTGTTGATTTTCCGACTAAAGAAGAGCTGTTGGCTAATAATCGCAATCTGGAACAGATTAAAGAATTCCTCGAAGTTGATAGTGTCGGGTATACATCGCTGGAAGGGATGCTGGGGTGTGCAGCCTTGCCGGAAGACCATTATTGCAGCGCCTGCTGGAGCGGCAAATACCCGATTCCGGTTGATATTATAGTAAACAAATTCGTTATGGAACACTATCAGCTTAACATGTTTGATGATATAACAGAAACCGATGAGTAAATATCTCAGCTATTCACAGTCCGGTGTAAGTATCGATGCCAATGACGAGATGGTAGAGAAAATCAGCACCTGTGTTGCAAGTACATTCGGGCCACGGGTTATGGGGACAACCGGCGGTTTTGCGGGGATGTTTCGGTTAGACTACGATGAGAAACTTTTTAAACGAAATTACAAAAACCCGGTACTCGTGGCGTGTACCGATGGGGTCGGCAGTAAGGTCCAGTTGGCAGGTCAAATAAAAAAATATGATACCGTAGGAATTGACCTTGTAGCGATGAGTGTTAATGACATGCTGGTACAGGGGGCTGAGCCTTTATTTTTTCTGGATTACCTGGCAGTCCATAAACTCGAGCCTGCTGTGATAGCTGAAATGGTAAAGGGTGTAGCTGCGGGCTGTAAGTTGGCAAACTGTGCTTTAATAGGCGGTGAAACCGCAGAGATGCCGGATACATATCGCAGAGGCGACTTCGATATGGCCGGCTTTGCCGTTGGGGTTGTTGAGCGAAAAAAAATCATCGACGGCAGCATAATCTCCAAGGGCGATGTAATTTTAGGATTAGGCTCAAGCGGTCTGCACAGCAACGGCTATACGCTTGCACGAAATATCTGTTTTAAAAAATGCAATTACAAAATGACAGACACACCGGCTAAACTCGATGGTTTAACGATAAGCGAAGCTCTTTTGGAGCCGACCAGAATCTACGTCAAAGCGGTAATCAAACTGCTTTGGCAATATAAAGTCAAACGAGTAGTGCACGGCATGAGTCATATTACCGGCGGGGGACTGGTTGGTAATGTACCTCGCGTGCTGCCAAAAGACTGCGATGCGGTGATAAAGAAATCGAGCTGGCCTCGACACAAGATATTTGATTTTCTGCAAAGCAAAGGGCCTGTGGAAGAAGAGGAGATGTATCGAACATTTAATATGGGTATCGGGTTTGTGTTGATAGTAGCAGAGGATTTCGCTGATTCAATAGAAAGAAAATTAACAAAATATGGCGAAAAGGTTTACAGGCTCGGCAGAATCACAACAGGCAGCGGCAAAGTAATTCTCAAATAGTCTGATAACAGTTATGGTTATTAAGTGACCTGAGCGAACCTCGTCGCCGTGCCCGCCTTCTCATAAAGCTACGGCGTGGCAGGCCGGCGACGGTTAAACCCCTGCCGCAAGCAGCAGGGCTAAACAATCCCGATAAACCGGGATACCTAAAAACCTTTTACAGGCAGTTCAAAATGAGTAAAAGTTTTTTCAAACCGGCGGCGGCATTGTTAATTTATGTTTGTTTCGCAATCTATCTCTACGGTCCATATTTCGAACATTTCACTAAATTTCAATACCTGATTGTCATAAATGTTTGTTTAGCGGCGTTTGGTTGTTATGTGCTAAGCAGCCGCTGGATAATCGGATTCTGGGCACGGTTTTTTGCAGGGGCGATGTATGGCTTTGGCCCTTTTATGCTCGGGCTGGCTAAATTTCACCCGATAGTCGGGTTGTTAGCGGCAGGTATACCGTGGCTTTTTTGTCCGGCTGCCATCTTTCATAAATCCCGAAGACAATGGGTAACAGTAATACTTTTGATACTGCCTTTTGCAGCGATTGTGTTTTTCTTTCAGCTCTGCTTGGCTTACAGGTTTTTTGCCATTCCCATACAGACGCATTTGAACACGGCTGATTTGGCGGGGTTATCGGTTCCACTTGTTATGGCGAAGAGAGGTTTGCCTGTTTTTGGTTTCTATCATGTGGCGGTGGCGCCGCTGATTATAGGTTTTTCCATGCTGTTTGCAGCGCGTCGATATGGAATTATGATAATCTTTGCTGCTGGCCTGCTCCCTGCTTTTTGTAACCCGCTTCTAAATATCAGCCCGGTTATCTGGCTGACAATTCCGCTTCTTTGCTGTTCGATAATAATCGGTGAAGGTATGCAGGGGCTGGTCTATGCAGGTGCGGCAGATAAAAAGTGGGTACTATCGTCTGCAATAATTTTAAGTATACTCGCCATAGTGACATTGTTATCAGCCACGAAATATTTCCAGGTATTCGGCGGGTTTGGTGACCAGTACGGCAGGCTGCTGGTAAAAACCGCACAGATGTATGTACTCGGTGCCGTTGCAACAGCTATTATATTTTTTATGATAAAAGCGAATTTACACAGTCACCTGACCAGATGGATTGTTATTTGCTCGGCTATGGCGATAGATATATTTTTCTGTGCAGGTTTTATTGTCGACAGTGTTTTCTGAATATAAGTGTTTAAAAAACACAACATTACACGTAACTTTTGATATGCAGTGTTATTATCCATACTTTAAAACGTTCAATAAACATTTCTTGTTGATTTTTTGCAACATATATGACTAATCCTTACAACAATCGCACCTTGAAAAGTTAGAACAATGCTCAAAGCCGTTATCCTAAGCTCGTTTTATATTCTTCTAAGGCCATTGGAGTTTAAAATCTGCTGCTGTCGCATTTCCGCCCTGTTTAGGTATGATTTTTGCACCAAAAGTAGATAGGCGTTTAAGGCTTCGGAGACCTCTCAACGCAGGGTGATTGAAAAGTTAATTGTGTCGGGAAAAGGGGTTGGTGGAATATGAAAAATACAAATATTGAGGAGAAGCTTAACGAACTGGTGAGGGAGTTTGGGGGTTCCATCGACCCGCGACACATAAAGCTTGCAACGCTTGCAAAGCATGCGCAGGACAACCACAAACGTCTACAAAAAAGTGTCAGCAGCCTGCATGAATCTCTGGACTATCTCCGCATTTGTATAAAGTATCAATTGTTCGACCTCGAAGCGACACGACGTGAAAATAAGTGCCTTAGAAAACTGCTCAATGAGAGAAAAGAAGAAAGATAACCCAAGTACTACAACGCCATTTAACCTCAAAGAATGGTTCCCAAGCCCAAAATCCTAAGCACTAAACCCTAAATCCGAAAATTCGGCGTATGGCGATGTCTATTTCCCGACGTCGTTTCGGAAACAATCTCGAATACCCAAAATTCAAATTTTCAAAACAAAATCTGCCATTCGGCAGAGGTGTCCGAAACAGCATTGGGTGAATAAAACCTGCGATGAAACCGTCCATCTAAATAGTAGATCTAAACCTGCGGTGAAACCGCAGGCTAAATATAAAACCTGCGCGGTGAAACCCTGTACCATACGATGCGGTGAAACCGTCCATCCTTCGCAAAAGACATATTACGGAGGACAGGCAATGACGGAAAACGGTCAAAATTCAATATATTACCTTCTCCTGAACGGTTACATCTTTTTAATGTAAAAAAACAGCTTTTTGCCTGACATATCGGGAAAGTTACCACCGCTTTTTGTCGATAAATCTCATATCGAAGTAAATTTTAAGTCCGGTAAATGAACATCTGTTCAAACAAGTGCATATTATATGTAGGTTATTGGGTTTACAAATAGAACCGGGCGTAAAGGGTGATTTGACAGAGTGATTAACTATGATATAATAAAATTAGCTTTGTGGTAATGAGACTGCTTTGAATGAAATAGTTTTGAGGTAAATTATGTTTGAACGTTTTACTGACCGTGCAAGAAAAGTTATGGCGCTGGCTAACCAGGAAGCCCAGAGATTTAACCATGAATTTATCGGTACAGAGCATATATTGCTCGGATTAGTTAAAGAGGGCAGCGGTGTCGGCGCTACCGTGCTGAAAAACCTCGATGTTGATATTAAGAAACTCAGGCTCGGCGTTGAAAAACTCGTTAAAAGCGGCCCGGATATGGTCACTATGGGGAAACTGCCACAGACGCCCAAGGCAAAAAAGGTCATCGAATATGCTATCGAAGAAGCAAGAGCTCTTAACCATAATTACGTTGGAACCGAACATATCCTGCTGGGACTGCTCAGAGAAAACGAAGGTGTCGCTGCCCAGGTATTGATGGATATCGGATTGAAACTCGAAGAAGTCAGGCAGGAAGTGCTCAATTTACTTGGTGCCGGCGTCGACGAAGGGCCAGCTGCTCTTGGTATGAAAATGGGGCCGAGTGTTTCTCATGCAAAACCGAAGAGCAAGACACCTGCGCTGGACAGCTTCGGAAGAGACCTCACTGAGTTAGCTGTAAATGACGAACTCGACCCGGTTATCGGAAGAGCTAACGAGATTGAGAGACTCATACAGATTTTATGCCGTCGCACAAAGAACAACCCCGTTCTTTTGGGTGAGGCCGGCGTTGGGAAAACTGCTATCGTGGAAGGTCTAAGCCAAAAAATTATCAACAAGCAGGTACCAGAAATCCTTATAGGCAAAAGAATCGTTGTCCTCGACCTGGCTATGATGGTTGCGGGAACTAAATATCGCGGACAGTTCGAGGAGCGCATTAAAGCTGTTATCAGTGAAGTCCGCCGCGCAAAAAATGTCATCCTTTTCATAGATGAGCTTCACACCCTCGTCGGTGCCGGCGGTGCAGAAGGTGCGATAGACGCCTCGAACGTACTAAAACCGGCATTAGCAAGAGGTGAGGTTCAGTGTATCGGCGCCACAACACTGGACGAATACAGGAAACACATCGAAAAAGACGGCGCTCTCGAAAGAAGGTTCCAGACTATTATTGTCGAACCACCATCGAAAGAGGAAACCCTGGAAATCCTCAGGGGTCTGCAGGACAGATACGAAGAGCATCACAAAGTCAAATTCAAAGACGAAGCGCTTTTCCAGGCTGTCGAATTATCAACCAGGTACATTGCTGGAAGATGTCTGCCTGACAAAGCCATTGACGTTGTCGACGAAGCCGGTGCACGTGTCAGAATCAACAACATGACACTTCCTCCTGACCTGGCTAAAATCGAGGAAGATGTCGAAAAACTCCAGAAGGAAAAGGATGAAGCTGTCAAAAATGCTGACTATGAACGTGCCGCTTCACTTAGAGATGAAGCTCAGAAGCTGCTGGACCAAAAAACAAAAATGCAGAAAAAGTGGTATGAGAAGAGCAAGGAGTCAACAGGTATAGTCGATTCTGAAATTATCGCTGAAGTTGTCAGCAAAATGACCGGTGTACCCTTAACAAAACTTGAAAAGAAGGAAACACAAAGGCTCCTTGAACTCGAGGCTGAATTACACAAACGCGTTATTTCACAGGATGAAGCTATCACCGCTGTCGCAAAGGCTGTCCGGAGAAGCCGAAGCGGTCTGAAAGACCCCAACAGACCTATGGGTTGCTTTATACTCCTTGGCCCAAGCGGCGTTGGAAAAACTCTGCTCGCAAAGGCATTAGCTGAGTTTATGTTCAACGATGAAAGTGCCCTGATACAGCTTGATATGAGCGAGTTCATGGAAAAACACAACATAAGCCGTCTTGTCGGTGCCCCTCCAGGATACGTCGGATATGAAGAGGGCGGGCAACTAACCGAAAGAATCAGGCGAAGACCTTATGCCGTCCTGTTGCTCGATGAAATCGAAAAGGCCCACCCTGATGTGTATAATATGCTGCTGCAAATCATGGATGAAGGTCGACTTACCGACAGCTTCGGCAGAAATGTCGACTTCAAAAATATAATCCTGCTTATGACAAGCAACATCGGTGCTGAACTGATTAAAAATCAGGCCGGCTTTGGTTTCGGTAAAAAAAGTCCTGAAGCAAATTATGAGAAAATGAAAGACATGCTCCAAAAAGAAGTTGAGCATCACTTCAGACCCGAATTCCTGAACCGTGTCGATGATACTATCGTCTTTAAACCTCTTACAAGAGAAAACCTACAGCAAATTGTTGACCTTGAGCTGGCAAAAGTCTTCAAGAGACTCATTGAACATGGTCTGGAACTCGAATTGACTGAGCACTCAAAAGAGTTCCTCATCGACAAAGGATACAGCCCTGAATTCGGTGCGCGTCCTCTGAGAAGAGCTATCGAGCATTACATTGAAGACCCTCTCGCAGAATCCCTGTTACGCGGCGAATTCAAAGGGAAAAATCTAATCAAAATCGATGTTCTTGATGAAGAACATTTGAAGTTCGATGGTGTCAAAACAGAACAGTCTCAGGAATCCGAAAAAGCTGTCGCAAAATCCGAGCAATAATGTCCTTTGGTTGCTCTCTGGGATGTATGCAGGTTTCTACTAAGGAAGTTTTTTCTCGACTGCGATTAGACTCTTTCGCTGATTATTTCTGGAGCATTTCGAGTTCCATGGCACTTTGCTGTTTTGACAGGATAGATATTAATTCTTCTTTTGTTATCCACTCTATGTGCCCGCCTAATCTCAGAACTATCGCCCCATCATCAACAAATAATGATTTGTAGTTTTTTCCCACGTAAGCTAATATTTCATCTTCTGTTGATTCAATAGTTATCCACCGTGCTCTATAGTATAGCTCTCCGAGACGAGCTGCCCCTTCTAAATTCTTTTTGATATTATCAATATAAGATTCTGGAGGTGCCGAACCATGCTCTTTGCGATAGTCCAGTACTATTTTTCCAAGATGGGTCATTGCACGCATCGCTTCTGACCGGTTGATTACGTTTCTAAAGTCCATCATCGCAACAATCATAGCTGTCGTAATGCAGACCACTAATACAAAATTTATTATTACCGTTTTCTGTCGCTTATTCATAATCTGTAACTTTTAAGCTCGTTTAAATAATGGCTCCATCTTTATCACTATCTCGTGCTTCGCAGCGAAGTGCTGCTTCGCAGAGTAGCAATTGTTTAGATTATTCTAACGCGGTTGTTTTTTACCTTCAATCTGCCGTTCGCAAAAAGTCTTATTGCCTCAGGGTATGCAATACATTCCTGCTCGAATACCCTTGCCGCCAAGCTGTCAGCGTCGTCATCCTCTTTGACCTCACAGCTTTTTTGAACGATTATTGGTCCCTTATCATATTCATTCGTGCAAAAATGGACCGTACAACCGCTGAGCTTACAGCCTTTTGCAAGAACCGTTTCATGCACATGATGTCCCCACATACCCTGGCCACCAAAACTCGGCAAAAGAGCAGGATGTATATTCATCACGCGGTTTTCGTACCGTTCAGGTATCTTCCAGAGACAAAGCCATCCGCCCTGAACTACAAGGTCAATATTCTCAGCTGAAAGCTCTTCTACAATTTGTTTACTGAATGCGTCAATGTCTGCGTAATCTTTCCTGCGGATAATCACTACTTTCAAACCTGCTGATTTTGCCCGCTCAACACCCTTGACTGTCGGCCTGGAGCTTATCACTAACGGTATTTCAACATTCAACTTGCCTGCCCTGATATATTCAAGAATATTCAGCAGCGTTGTTCCGCCGCCGCTGAGTAATACACATAGACGAATCGTACGTTTATTTGCCGCTTGTGTCTCTGCCTTCATCTCAATGTCTTTACCAGCATCCATCGCCATGTTTACAACTTTGTCTGCCTGTTTGTTTTTGTCTCTCGGTATATGCTCAACCTGCCATTTGTCAAATTCTTTAAGCAAAGCCATTACCTGTTGAAACAGAGGTTTGAGATGTTCACTTTTAACCTTGTATCGGCCGTTAACCTGTCTGACCAGCAACTCACTGTCACTGAAAACCTGTACCTGCCGGCATCCGAGTTGTACGGCTGACTCAAGTGCCTTTACCAAACCGGTATACTCAGCGACATTGTTCGTTGTTTTACCTAAATACAGACCTTTAGCTTGTAATTTAGCGCCCGTAGAATCAGTTAAAATAAAACCAGCGGCGCCTGGACCCGGATTACCCCTACTGCCGCCATCTGTGTAAATAGTAACCTTTTTAAGTTTCCACACGCCCCGTGTACCTCACAAGCGCAACTGACGCCAATAAAATTTTCTTCTTACCATTGTACAAGTTATAGCTGATTACTCTTGTGAACTTTCAAGAACCAGTATCCGCGTGCAGTTCGGACACCTGATTATTTCATCCCTGGTCATCAGGAGATTAACGTTCTCGGCCGTAATACCCATAAAGCAGCCCCCGCAACTGTAAGCACCGCTCTTTTCATCCTGTGTGTCAATTGTCGCAAGCGCCTCTCCGTCATATGTTTCTGCAACACGTTTGAATACTTCTAATGATTCGCTCGGTATCCGGCTGGCAACCTGGTCCCATTGAATCTGAATCTCTTCAATCTCCGCCTGCAACTTTATTGACTGGGTCTCTGTGTCCTTGCGAGTTTGCTCCAGCGTTTTTTTATCCTGCTCTATCTGTGCCTTTATCCCGGCACGTTCAGTCTCATCTGTTTCGATATCTTTCATCAAATCAAGAATCTGGCTTTCGATTTTCGAATTATCCGCCCTGTTTGTATTAAGCTGAGTCAAAACCGCTGCATATTCTTTGTTCGTTTTGGCTGCATTAAGTGACGCCCTCAGCTTCGCTATCGACTCATCCCTGCTCTTTAATTCAAGTTCCAGCCGGTCGGACTGGATTTTTGTCAACTGAATCTCCTCATTTTTGGCCTCCATCGCACTTTGAAGGCTCCTGACCTGATTTTCACGAATGATAACGTTACGCCTGCATCGAGATAACTTGGTCTTAACAGCTCGGAGCTGATTTTCCACACTCTGAAGCTTGACCAACTCGTTTAATACTGGCCCCATGTAATCTCCTTCAATGCCTGCTGAAAAAATCTTTAACTGAGCATTATCGCCGTTTATTTTTCAATCTGCAACAGATTTTTTTCATTTTTATCTCCAGCGAACTTATTGTGCTGTCCAATTGCTTCTCTCTATGGAACAATTGTTAAAAAATCACGCGATTACCTGTTTTGAGGCAGAGTTGTAAAATCGTGATTTTTAGCTCATAAAAGGTTTTCTTGTAGTTCGGTTGTAGATTTTGACTTAGAAATGAAACATTAAAAAGGGCTGCGAGCATTAAGCCCACAGCCCTTTTTTGAGATTAGATTCACAATAAAAACCGTTAATCCTCGCATGAGCCGTCAAGCAGACAGCATGCTTTCGACCCTTATGGTTCTTGCGAACACTCCTCACACGCTCCTACTATAAAGGTAAAATACGTAGCCCAATTTCTACCTGGGAAAGATATACCCTCACATCCATCACCCCATGCGGTCTCTTCGTCAATCCTTATACAGTCCTGGATAGAGCCTACATAAGCCAAATCGAAGGCATCGGCTATGTTATACCACTCTTCAGTAGAGGCATTCGGGTCTGAGGTATCTACTATTTTGATATAAGCAGCTTCAGCCAAACCATCCAGGTCAATTAAAGTCTCTTCGTTGCGATTGTTCGCATCACCCAAAAGTGTCCATGGTCCACCGAGGTCTTGACCACCGTAGATGTCAGCAGTCTCGAGCGGATGTGTTGAACGATCTCCACCAGTTACCTCAACTATTATTAGATCGTTACCATCGCGATTCTGGATTGGACAATCAAATGCCAAAATAATCTCTCCGCCGAAACCAAGACTAAAGAAATTGGCATCGTCTACGAGAACAGCGTTTGGATCCGACCTTTCTGCTAAGACGGCTGTGCCGTTCTTTCTCAAACCCTGATTTACGTCGGCAATCGAACTGGCACCATACGGAGCCGGTGTTAAGACCACAACCTTCTGGACAACTGCGTGTGCTGCAATGTACAGCAAATCATCCGGCTCAAAACCTTCACTGTTCATGTCTATTACATAGTTTGCTACTGTATTCATATCTGTCGGATTAAAGTCGTCTGAGTAAGTGAAGTGCCCGGGAATTGGTCCGCCTTTTGATTTCATTTTACCTTTGTACTTTGTTTGCGGGATATCACTCAGGCTCCCGGCTACCTCTAAGTGTGTTTCTATCAAGTACCAGCCATCGTTGGTGTCGTATGTTACGGTTAGATTGTTTGCGTCGTTTTTGACAGTTACCGTTCCCGCTGGAATATCCTGACCTGCACAAAGATCTATCTCATCCGGGCCTCCGCAAATGTCTTCTTTCAGTATAATGCTGAAATTGTCAATTCCCACATTTACATCGTTGACACCAGAGATCCTGACTTCGGTTGTATAAACGTCCGACATAGTTTCCTGCCAGGAATTACTATCTGCTAAATCCTTTTGCCATCCTGCGGCTTCTGCTTCAACGTCATTCCAGTCCGGACTAAAATTGACAGGGTACGTCTGCCAGACATTTCCAAACGTATCGGTTAGAGAATACCTCCAGCCATTGTGCGAGGAGTCCTTATACCGGAAGCGAATCCAGGCTGCATCAAATGTCCCGCTTATAAAGCGAAGATCAACTGAAACGCCGGTAACTCCAGCAGTTGAAAAATCGCCCGTAAAAACCCCGCATTGGGTTAATGCACCTATGTCGAAGGTAGGGCCGTATGCGCCGTCTGGCCAGAGTGTTCCCCAGCTATACAAATATCCGTCTGGATTACCGCCGGTGTTGACGATATCAACATTTGAAGCTGCAGTATTAGTGGTCCATTCGGCCAGGGAATTGTTGTCCCATCTCTCGGTGTAATTAATCGACGCTGCAAATATATCAGTTGTCTGCAACACAATAATCACAACGAGTGCAACCAGAAAGCAAAGCATTTCTTTCATTTTCATGGTACTTCCCTCCTTAGATTTTGAGTTTATAGTTTTTTGTTTACTTAACCACCTCTCAAGCAATCCTGTTTTACATTGTTTCACCTCCTTATCTACAGAAATGCA
>CBDVDM010000023.1:0-27583 GCA_965372745.1 uncultured bacterium | reverse complement strand
CTGAGCACTCTCGGCCATTGCGTTGAGAACGGGACAAGCTCTCTTGCTTTTTTGATGTACCCGCCTGCCTGTGCGGCATCTTTGGCGGGCAGGATTGTTTTGAGGACGAATGAGTATGGCAGGTAATCAACAGGGGCTTTTTCGATAATTAGCCATAAGTATACCGGCGCAAGGCTCAATATTACTCCGGCTGTTAAAAACAAAATATCGCTGAATGTCTGTTTCCATGTCCTGTTTTTTAAAACCGGCTGAAGGACAATGAATAGTCCTGTTGCACCGATGGCAGTTGTGCCGGTGGGTTTGAATAATGGCGCCCATGCTAAACAAGCGCCGGCCAGGACTGCCCAGAGCCAGTGCCCGTTCATCTGCCGCATTATGAGAGCACTTATGCCCATGACCATGAAGGCAATCATGTATTGCTCTTTTACATTTCCGAATTTTGCCATCAGCGGTGCTGATAAATAGATAGAGGCAATGATAACACCTGTTACAGCGGCAAGCCGGCCAAAGGCTTTTTGCATTGCGAAGAACATGAGCAAAAGAGCGGTGATTTGCAGAAGTGTCTGTATTAATTCGGGGCCTGTTTCGCTGAAACCGAATAGCCAGACACCGAGCATGTTGACCAGCAGTGTCCCGGGCTGGGCACTTGGAATTTCATCGACCCCGATTTTGGCACCGTCGAGGATGTGTTTTGCCGAATAGACGTAGGCTCCGCTGTCGTAGGCGCCGGGGGAGTTGAACTCGATATATTTGCCCATAGCAAACGGAATAGCAGCTAAAATTGCAGCTATTATAAAAATGACGAACCAGGGTTTGTTATTTTTCCTGTCAACGAGAGAGGTTTGTTGTTTATGCGGTTTTTTAAAATCCCCGGCTTTTTTTTTCCGTTTTGGCGGAGCTGTCATGCTTCTTCTCCGCTGATTTCATCCGATTGCAGGATTTCTTTGATGACATAGGTTGGTCTGCTTTGTGATTCGTGATAAGTCCGCACGAGCATTTCAGCCAACAGTCCCATTAGAATCAACTGGATAGTAGCGGTAACAAGCATGGCTGTCAGAACCAGCAGCGGGTTTCTGTTCATCGAAAGGTGCTGGGCGGAGATGTACTTCTGGTAGAGTACGATAATTCCTGATAAGGCCGCTGTGATTGCGCTGAGAATTCCGAGTCCTCCGAAGATATAGATGGGCTTGGTCGAGTATGAACCGAGGAACTTAACGGTAATCAGGTCGAGGACGACTTTGAAGGTTCTCCCCAGTCCGTATTTTGCAACACCTGCGGTTCTTGGTCGATGGTTAACAACCATTTCTGTGATTTTGGCGCCGTTCCAGCTTGCAAGGGCTGGTATGAACCGGTGCATTTCGCCGTATAGATTAATCTCGTTTATAACCTCGGTGCGATAGGCTTTTAATGTGCATCCGAAGTCGTGCAGTTTGACGCCGGTGATTTTGGCGATAAGCCGGTTGGCAATTATCGAAGGCAGGAGTCTTCTGACAGCGTGGTCGTGACGTTTTTTTCTCCAGCCGCTAACGACGTCGTAACCTTCGTTTAGTTTATCGACCATCTTCGGGATGTCGGCGGGGTCGTTCTGCAGGTCGGCATCGAGTGCGACGACGATTTCACCTTTTGCCAAATCGAATCCGGCGGACAAAGCTGCGGTTTGTCCGAAGTTTCTGCGGAAGCGGACGACCCGGATACCGGAATTATCTTTTTGCAACTGGGCCAATATCTCGAAACTTTTGTCGGTACTGCCGTCGTCGACAAATATGATTTCATAATCGTATTTGTTATCCAGTACCCGGGTTATCTGCTCGTATAAAGGCTGGATATTGTCCTGCTCATTCAGCAACGGAACCACAACAGTTATGTAGGGACTACTTGTGTCCATAGTTTACTCCTTGGGAATTTATATATACATTATAGTAATAATTAAGCAAAAGTGTGTAAAGTTATATCTGATAGTAAAATAGGAAGTTGACCTGTATGAGATATTTGAAAATACTTGCCTGAGAGACTTATTTTCGGTACAATACGATTTTTAAAGTTTTAACATGAAACGAGACTAATACCAACTCAACTTAATAAATGCGCTTGGCGTGATAACGGTTCAGGTATTATTCATGCGGTATGTTACGGGAAAACTGGATTCCCGCTTGCGCGGGAATGACAATGGGGCACAATAATTAACTTGATTTGGTATAATTGTTTGGTTGGGAGGTAATTGTGAGATATAAATTTCTGGTTTTAACGGTTGTTTGTATTACGGGCATTTTACTGCTGTCGGCAGGCTGTCAGGAACAGGTCAAAACTACAGGGCAATCCAAGACTGAAATTAAGGTTGTTTCAGAAAAAGAGGTAGAAGACCATGCAGGAGGAAGAATTGTTTTTGAAACAAATGAGCACGATTTCGGCGCGATCGGGCCGGGAAGCAAAAATCATTGTGAGTTCAAATTCAAAAATACCGGTGATGATGTTCTTCACATAAAACGTATACAAAGTACCTGCGGCTGTACCGTTCCGAAGTTGTCAAAAAAGGACTATGAACCGGGTGAAGAAGGGACAATGAAAGTTACTTATAAAGCGGGCAAGTCACCCGGGAAGGTTGCCAAACATCTTTACGTGCATCTTGAGGACAATAAGACCCCGAAGGTTCAGCTTACAATAAAAGCTGAAATAATAATCCAGATAGCCTTTGAACCCAGGAGGCTTGACCTTTCGCTTAGAGGTGAAAACGCCGATTGTCCCGAGGTGAAACTCAGCAGCAAAGATGGTAAGGCATTTGCAATAAATGGTTTCAAATCCACAGATGATATTATGAGTATTGATTTTGACCCGAATGCAGGAGCGACGGAATTTGTAATTCAGCCTAAGGTGGATGTTGAAAAGCTGAGAGAGCGTTTGAATGGCCGTCTTGATATTCAACTGACGCATCCTGAAACCAAGGCTGTTACGATAACATTTGTTGCGAAAACCGAGTTCAAAGTCAATCCGCCCTCAATTATCATCTTTAATGCCGAACCCGGTAAGGTTGTGGAGAAGCAGCTCTGGGTGCTCAGTAATTATGACGAGGATTTTGAGATAGAGTCGGTCTCGTCTCAGAGGGACTATATAAAGGTTGTCAGTCAGGAGAAGATTGACAATCGTTATAAACTCGAAGTTGAGATAATACCGCCGGAATTAGATGAGCAAAACAAGAAGATTTTCACGGATGTTCTTAACGTGAAGATGAAAGGCGGGCAGAGAGTTGACGTTAGCTGTCGGGGATTCTACGTGAAAGTACCTAAAAGATAGTCGAGGATAAAGCAACTAAAAGGGGTATGAGCTGTAATGCGAATAGTGAGTTTCTTTCTTTTGTTTGTTGTATTGGTCTCGTTAGCGGCGGGTATGTCGGCGGGGCCGGTGGTGGAAACGGCTGTGAAAGATGATGTTGTTACCATTTTTTTTACGGGCAATGAACTTGGCACCTTAAAGCCGTGCGGCTGCAGCGGCGGTCAGCTTGGCGGGCTTGAAAAAAGACCTGCGATTTTCGGGACAGCAGCCAAATCCCAACGTATGATTGTTGATACGGGCAGGATTGTGGCCGGCGACAGTGAGCAGAACCTGATTAAATTCGGAATAATCATCCAGGCGTATAATATTCTTAAATATGATGTTGTGAACCTGGCAAGAAAAGATTTGCGAATTGCAAAAGACCAGGGGATTTTAAGTGACCCTGTTTTGAATTTTATAAGCGCCTATAGTGAGGGTGAGGGTGAAAAAGTATCTTCAAGGGCAAAAAAGAAATTTTCGTTAAGCGGCAGAGATGTGACGGTAAATATTATTTCGGCGGATGTTAAATCCCCTGAGGAGTTACCGAAAAAGCTTTCTCTGGATAAAGAACTGGAAAGTATTAATATTTTGATAGCTCAGGGATGTAATGAGCAGACGATTGATGCAATTTCCAGGATAGCAGCAGTTGATTGTGTAATATGTCCTCCACAGTCAGATACACCGATGCTCATCAGTGAAAGTGACAACAAGCCTTTATTTGTTTCGGTTGGGCGCTATGGCAAATATGTTGCTAAGCTTGAAATCAGATACGAGCGAGCAGTAAATAAATATGAGTTTGCATTTTCTTCGGTGCCGGTGACAGAAGCTCTGGACGAAGATGAATCTCTTGTTGAGCTTTATAGAACCTATCAGTTATTGGTGAAAGAGGCGGGACTTTTATCGAGACAGCCGCGATTTGTGCTGAATAATGGTTTGGAATATGCAGGCTCAGAGACGTGCCGGATGTGTCATAAATACGAGTATACAAAATGGAGCAAAAGTCCTCATGCAGACGCATTTTCCACATTAGAAAAAGTGGGTTCTGACTTCGACCCGGAGTGTGTCGGTTGTCATGTTGTCGGTCTTGAATACCAAAGCGGGTTTGTTTCGACTGATAAGACAGCACATCTGAAGGATGTCGGTTGTGAAAATTGTCATGGTCCTGGCTCGAAACACGTGGAAACTTTTGGAGAAGTCTTGACCGGTGAGCCGAGATTAGATTGTACGTATTGCCATACGCCCGAACACAGTGCCAATTATTCGGGCAACGAAGGTGTTTATTTTGAGAAAATAATACATTGGAAGGAACAAAAGACAGTCGGCGATGTCAAAAAGTAAGTAGCAAGTAAATGCGGACGATTAATTATGGTAAAGACATTGCGAATAACAGGTTTTATGATGTTGTTGGCTGGGATTGCAGTTTTTCTTGTTGTTGGCGAGGCTTGTGCTGATGAACAGATGGATGAATTACTGAAGTCGCCAACTATAATGGACAAGTTCGAAAAGCTGCAAGGCATCGGCGCAGGTGCTGAAGATGCCAAATCACCGCTTGTACAGGAGGCCCAAAGCTTTGCCAGGTATCTTAATCCACCACCGGCCCCGAAACCGCCCAAAAGGCCCTCAAAACCCCGCTCAACGCCGAGTGTCAAACCTAAACCGGCAGCGGCTTCAGTTAAATTCAAACTTATAGGCACAAGTTATTATGCGTCTAAACCAGATTTATCTCTGGCGTTGATAGATGAGCCTGGCAAGGGCTTTCGGTGGGTGAGGCGGTCCGATAAGATTGGCCGTATGGTTATCGAACAGATAAAGGACGGGGTGGTGATCGTTAATGACGGCAGCAAAACAATCGAGCTGAAAGCGAAAAGGCCTCCGAAAAAAAGCCTGTTGAGAGGTAAAAAATCTGAAGCTGATAAGCTCGAAAAGCAGATGAGTGACAGGGAAATAGAGTTGTTCAACCAGATGGTGGATGAGCTTCAGGTTGATGCGGAGGGCGATTCAATTAACGATGAACAGGCAGCAGCTCGGATGGAAAAGTTTGTTTCTCAGCTTAAGGGTGTGCGAATCAGTGGAGAAGAGGCGGAAAGTCTGGATAAGCTTGGCCAGGAGTTGAAAGGTGTTGACAGAGCTGCGCAGCAGGCACAGAAGCAACGTGAAGGAAAGATTTTACGAACGCGACACCGCAGAAAAGTACAAAGGTAGACAAACCTCATCGAGACCAGGAAAAAGAACTCTAAGAAATGAAGAGAGGCTGGTTTACCTTCCTTGCCAGAAAGCAATCCCGATGTATCAAGACTACCAGTCACTCAAAAGCAATTATTAAAGCCATCCTTAATTCCAATTGATATTATTTTTGGCTTCGCATGGATTTACTTCGAAAAAACTTATGCCAAAATCCCTAAACTCGAGTTTTTTTATTGACAAATCCGTTTTTTCTGTTACAACCATTATGTCTGATATATGCAACTGTGATATTACTGCTGCTTTGAGCCTTGAATCCGTAAAAGACAGGCAGGATGACGTGATAGCAAATCCTTATCATATTGCAGAGTTGTAAGCCTACCTAATGGTTTCCAAAAGATATTTGCCGAAATGTTTATTTCCCTATGTACTATGTGGTACATGGACTTTTTAAACTTTTTATGGAGGACGCAGAGAATGAAGTTACAAACGAAATTTACAGTTGCGAGTAAAAGAAGATTGGGGTACAAATTATTGCTGCTGACTGTCTTATTAGCATTAAGTCTGGCCTGTGGTACTACATCTGCTCGAACTCTCCTATGGAGCGATGAATTTGACGGCACGTCAATTGATACGACTAAGTGGACTATTATCGATGCTCATGACTGGGAGAACTGGCAGTGCTGGTATGCACCGCATAATGTTGAGGTTTCCGGCGGGACGTTGAAATTACACTCACAGGAAGAAGTTTATAACACCGGCAACTGGACCGGCGCAAAATTAGAGAGTAAGTATCACCCGCAGTATAAATATTTAGAGGCACGGGTCAGACATTCCGCGGCTGACACAAATATATGGTCAGCATGGTGGACAGTCGGCTGGAATGGTGTTACCTGGGTATGGCCGCCGGAGTTTGACATTTTTGAATTCGTTACTGCGTGGGGAGAGTACAGCCCTTTTCAAGTCTATCATTGGACAGATGAGCTGCGTGACGGAGGTCCTACCGGCATAGATGAAACGCAATGGCATACTTACGGCGTCTACTGGACTGAAACTGAAACACCAATTTTTTATGTCGATGATATTATATCGTGCGTACCAGGTGGTCCTGCTAACGTTTCTGCAATGGCAGCACTGATGATTTTGAGTTCATCCCCTAGTGAATATGACCATCCTACCGGCTGTCCTTTAGCTGATTTCGAAGTGGACTATGTACGTGTGTACGATACTCCGCCTGAGCAGCTGGTGAATGAGGATAACCTGGCGTTAGGTAAAGATGTTTCCGCTTCTTCTGTTCAGCCGGATACAACCTACTATGCTTACAAGGCGGTCGATGGCACTCTTGCCTCACGCTGGGCATCTGCCTGGGGCAGCGAACCGCAATGGCTACGTGTGGATCTGGGAAACACATACACTATTGATAAGGTTAAAATCTTATGGCAATATGCTTATGCCAGAGACTATAAAATACAGATTGCCGACAGTCTCGATGGCCCATGGACCGATTGCATTAGCATCAGCGGCAATGAAACTTATTACCCGGGCACTGGCGATCCCGCCAACTACTGGCGAACTCATGAATTTGCACCGCAGACCGGCTGTTACGTAAGAGTTTATTGTACCCAGCGGGAATATGGCAGTATATGGGGCTATTCTATGTTTGAGCTGGAAGTTTATGAGCAGGAGCAGCAGCCGCAGGAATGTGTTGGATATTGGAAGCTCGATGAGAACGATAGCCATTATGCCTACGATGAGACCTCTAATAACAACGACGGATATATTCATTGGCCTGATTGGACGCAAGGTAAACTTTGTTCGGCACTTAACTTTGATGCAGAAAAATATAATTGTGTGTCAGTGTGCAATTCGGAGACTTTACAATTGATTGATGCGATTACAATTGAGGCATGGGTAAAAAAGAGTTCTTTTGAAGGGCATGATGAAAGTATTGTATCAAAGAAACAAGCAGGAGGGTATTATTTAGGAATAGGCGGTTATTCTAATGATTATCCAGGTAAAGTGGTAGCAGAATTTCGCATCTCCGGCACATATTATAGTGTAGTCTCGCCAAATGACCTGCCATTGAATGAATGGGTACGTTTATCAGTAACTTTTGATGGGGCACATATGAAACTGTATGTCAATGGTGAATTCGTTGCTGCAACTCCTTGTGCCGGAACAATCGATACAAACACTGCTACATTATTCATTGGCATGGAGAGTGGTGGGATAAATCCAGAGCCGAACCATACCTTCGCCGGTATAATTGATGAGGTGAAAATTTATAACTATGCTCGAAGTTTTTGGGAAATTCTTGCAGACTATAACAATGAAAAAGATGTTACTTCCGTGTTAATGTCCTATTGGTCGTTCGATGAGGCCGGCGGCGGTACTACTGTCTATGATGAGACCGGTAATAATAACCACGGAACTGTTTATGGTCGATATGCGGATACTCGCTCTTCCGGCTGGAATGAGTCTTTAGGTATTTACTTTTTCATGTTTTGGCGCAATTATGTGACCATTCCGCCTTCAGCGAGTTTGAATATTACTCATGAGATAACTGTTGAGGCATGGGTTTTGCGCGGTCCATACTCATACCTGCATAATAAAGGCTCTATAGTGGGCAAATGGCTTGACTCATGGCGATATGGTGATGTAAGTCATCATTGTTACGGGTTATGGCTGGATGACTTAAAACCGAGCTTTACTATACACGATGGAGTTAATTCTGTAACTGCGACTTTCGATACAGAGTTGCCGGAATATGGATGGCATCATGTTGTCGGCGTCTTTAAGCCGGGAGAATACATTAAAATATATGTAGATGGAGTTGCCCAAACAGTGCCGACAACTATAAGCTCTATTCAATCTGTTAGCAGTCTTATTCAAATCGGAGAAGATGATATAGGAACTTATTCCTTCAACGGTACCATTGACGAGGTAAAAATCTACAATGGTGCTCGAAGTGCTGAGGAAATTCTTAACGATTATAACGGTCTTTGAAAAACTGATTTTGTGATGTAAATACGACGGTGCGTTCCTGTTTCCAGGAGCGCACCGTTTTTTTTGTGGATTATACCAATGGTCGTAAAAAAAATGCGCGAATGTTATTGCGAGTCCGCCGCAGGCGGATCCATGAACAAGTCAGGGATGATATTAAATATACCCTTTGCTAACGCTTGGGCTCTGTGCTTTGCTGGGCAGGCTGGGTGATAGTAAGAAACTCGTCGCCGACACGGCGACGGCTAAACAATATAATTCATAAATTATTATCCAAATATGACAAAACCCCTATAGATTTGTTTCCAAATCTAAACATTAGGGCAGGCGAAAAATCACTTTTTGTTATTTTTTGTCTAAATTAGGCATTTTTAACCTGAAAACAGGGAACTTTTGGCCGTTTTGGCTGTCTGATTTAGTGTTCGAACGATTGTTTTTTTAAGGTTCGACAAATTTGAGACGAAAATGTATCTAAAGGCTTTTGAAAAAAGGGGTTATTTTAATAATTTTAGGCTTTGATGCCCGATAAAGACACTACGACAATATTGAAAGTGTGATTTCGAAGTAAGACTTTGGAGTGATTTATGTTAAAAGGTCGAGAGCAGGGTATCAGATGGGTGATGAGGTTTTTTTTATGCACGGTAACTGTTTGTATTGCAGGCAGTTACGTTTGTTATGGCCAGAATGACCAGTCTAATCCGGGACGCTACCGGGTTTTTTCGCTGCGCAATATCCCGTCAAGTGAGGGCAGGGCATATCTTGAGCGTCTTAATCTTGGAACGGTTTCCCAGCTTCCTGCACCTAATACGCTTTTGCTGACTGCCCAGTCTGAGGAGCTTGGCAAGGCGACATCGCTGCTGAAACTTGTTGATAGCGATGAACATTATGTGATAAAGGCGCTGTTTGCTGTCTCTGAGACCGAGAACCTGCCTTCTAACGAGGATATAGCCAGAGAAACAGGCGATATTTCAATAGGTAGCTTTTCCAATCCCCCCGCAGCTCAGGCGAAAAACAAGGCGATAATAGACATCCACGAGGGTTCTGTTGTGGTTATAGCTCCGGAGAGATTGACAGATAGTATTATTGCTTCGATAGTTAAACTTCAGGAGTCAGCTGAGCCGGCTGAAACCGAGCCAAATAAAGCGAAAGCGGTTGAAAAGAAGGTTTACCCGCGGCAAGACGGTTCTGGTGAGCTTTTCAATAAACTTTTGGATTCAATAGCAAATGCTGAGACAGACATAAACAGCAGCGAGTCGGTTTTAGGTTCGCAAGAAGTTGAACGGCGACGAGATGTTGAATCTCTAAAGTCAAGAGAAGCCGAGCGGAGAAGAACTGAGGCCTTGTCAGTTGCAGAAAAACGAACTGAAATAGTGGAGACTCAAGGGCGTTACGAATCGTCTGATGTTAATAGTCGGGGGTACAAACCCGAATCGGTTGAGATAGACAGCGAAATGCTCGATTTGGATTTACCAGAGAAACTTAATATCACTGATTTGCTTGGTCTTATTGGTGAGTATCTGGAACTGGATTATATGTATGATGCTGCCAAGATAAAAGGTGATGTGACGCTGAGACTTCGCGGGCCAATCAAGGTCAGGGACTTGTATCCGCTGCTCGAGTCGGTGCTTAAGTTCAAAGGTTTTGTTATGGCACGCAAGGGCAACCTGGTCACTATAGTTCCGGCTGGTGAGGTATTGGATATAGACCCTGTTTTGCTTCATGACGAGGCGGATGAAGTCAGATACGGTGATGTAATCATAACTCGAATTTTTAAATTGAAGTATGTAGACCCTGGTAGTGCCAAAAATCTTCTGAGTGGTATGAAGCTTGGCGTGAGCATCTCTGCGATAGCTGAGACCTCGACGCTGATTGTTACCGGCTATGCGTATCGGATGGGTCGTATCGAAGAGCTTCTTGCGATGGTAGATGAGCCGAGCAGAAGGAAGTTTCAGTTCAGGCAGCTAAAGTATACGATGGCAAAGACCCTGGCTCCCAAGATAAAGACGCTTGCCGAGAATTTGGGAACGATATCAGTGACGATAGCTGCTCCGGTGTCTGCTCCGGCGAGAACGAAGCGTGGCAGAAAAGTCGCTCCTGCACCGGGCAGGCCTTCAGAAAAACCTGCGGTTTATCTGGACGCGGACGAAAGGACAAACCGCATTTTAATGATTGGCTCGGAAGAGCAGTTAGAGATAGTTAATGGTCTGATAGACAGTCTTGATGTAGTACAGCAGGACCTTCGTACGATGAGGCTTTACGAGATTCAGCATGTCGGAGCAGAAGAAGTAAAAAACAAACTGCAGGAGCTTGGCGTAATAAATACCGGCAGGGCCGCTGCGCCCGGCAGGGTTAGCTCGCCTGGCAAAGGTGCTGCCCGGACGGCTACCACAACAGCATTGGAGGCGCCGGTAGAGGAGCCTCAGATTGTGATAGTTGATGCGACTAATTCACTTCTGGTCAATGCCACTGCCGAGCAGCATATCCAGATAGCAACGATTATCAGCTATATCGACAGTGAGACGCTCGAGCGGGCAATTCCGTATGAGATTTATCCGCTGGAAAATCAGGACCCGGAGGCGTTGGCCGAGGTTCTGCAGAAGCTGATTCAGGAGACTGTCAAGGACAAAGAAGGCAAGATACAAAAAACAGTTAAGAAAATAGATGAAGATATTGTTATCGTTCCCGATGAAAATACTTTTTCGATAATTGTTTATGCCAGTAAAAAGAACCAGGAATGGATAAGGAAATTGATAACGACGCTGGACAAGCGCAGGCCTCAGGTATTGATTGATGTTATGTTAGTTGAGATTTCAAAAACGGATTTGTTTGCATATGATCTGGACTTAATAACCAAGATACCATTGATGGCGGCAGGTGATGCATTAAGCCTTGCAGGTACAGGAGCTATATTTTCCGGCAAAAAAACTGCTGTATACCGTTCAGTAGGCGGAACAGGAACAGGTTTTTATGCAGACCGTCATATTGAAGCATTATTGACGTTGATGCAGGAAAAGGGTTATGGCAGGGTTCTTGCTCAGCCGAGAATTCTGGTTAACGATAATGAACAAGGTACGATTGATAAAAAGACAACGCTATATATAGCAAGAACGTCACAGACAGGCAGAGTAGGAGATGATACAAGTACAACCGCCGATTTTTTTGATAAAAGTTATACATTTGAGACATTTACATCCGGTATAGAACTTACTATAACTCCTCATATCAGTGAAGGTAATTTGCTTCGACTGGAAATAGAAATGTCGCGTTCAAGCCAGATACCTGAAGGTGAGATTGCCGAAAATGAACCGCCTCCTGATTTAAAAGAAGATAACATTAGTACAATTGTCACGGTGCCTGATAAGAGTACGATAATTTTAGGTGGTATATTGCAGCTCGACCAGTCCAAGGGCGGCAGCAAGATTCCAGGTCTTGGTGATATACCGATTATTGGTGGACTATTTAGAACTATTGATGATGTAGACAGGCAGACAAGGCTTTACATATTTGTAAGGGCCAATATTTTAAGACCGGCTGAGACATCTGGGCTACCGGAACTTGTAAAGATTTCAGAACGTGAGAAATCGGCCTTTGAGCGGGGCGAAAGCGAATTCCAGAAATACCAGGACTGGCCTGGTATAGAGCCTGAACCTATGGACCCAGTTCGGGTTCTGGAGGCAGAAGAGTAGCCGGAAGTTTAAAATTTATTGTATAGGAATTTGTATTAGACACTGATTAACACGGATGAACACGGATTAAAAAAATAAATAAATAAAAACTGCGTAAATCCGTGTCTAGAGAAGTTCCGCCGAAGGCGGTTAATTTAAAAACTCAAAGCCGGAATTCAAAATTTTGATTTTATATTCAGCTTTAGTTTAAAAAGAAATGAATGAAAGAATTATTAATACAAACAGCTAAGCGGACAGGTCTTGTAGATGCTGCGCAGTTGGCTGAATTTCTTGAAAAAAATCAGGGGAGTGATAGGATTGATGAGGTATTACTTCGCTGCCCTTATTTCACCGAGGAATCAGTACTGAAACTCTTTGCAGCTTCATTGGACAGGGAGTATCTGTCTGAAGTTTCCGCTAATGAAGTACCTTCTGAATTTGTAGAGTCGATTCCTGCCACATATGCCCAGCATCATTATCTTATAGGTATTAAAGGTGAAGATGATGATGAGCTTACAGTTGTTTTGTCCAGGCCTTTGGATACCAATATTCTTGATAATGTCTCGAAAATGACGGGCTTGGCGGTTAAGCCGGCATTATCCACTCGGACGGCCATTACTGCGGCGATAGATTTGGCATACGAACAGCGAACGACCGTTATCGAGGATGTGGCTGAAGAGGTGGACGCGCAAAATCTTGACCAGCTTATCGATGAGGTTGCATCATCGAATGACCTTTTAGATGTTGTGAATCGGCCTCCGGTAATCCGGTTAGTAAATGACATTTTGTTCAGGGCGCTGCAGCTGCGGGCAAGTGACATTCATGTTCATCCGTACGAGTCAAAGATTCAGATTCGTTATCGCATAGACGGTATTTTGTATGACACACTGAGTTTGAATCGTAATGTTCTGTCCCTGATAGTATCGCGTATAAAGGTAATGGCCGGGATGGATATCGCCGAACGCAGGATGCCGCAGGACGGCAGGTGCAGCGTGCGTCTCGGTCAGCGTGAGGTTGATTTGCGTGTCAGTACTGTTCCGACCAGCTATGGCGAAAGGAGCGTACTTAGGTTGTTGGATAAAAGTACAGCTATGTACGGACTGAATGAATTAGGGTTGTGGAAGAAGGATTTAAAAACATTTGATTCGCTTCTTGGTCGGACACATGGGGTTATTTTTGTGACAGGTCCTACCGGCAGCGGTAAAAGCACGACGCTTTATGCCTGTCTTAGCAGGATAAATTCGGCGGAAAAAAATATAATGACCATCGAGGACCCGATTGAGTATCAACTCGAAGGTATCAGCCAGATGCAGGTTGCGGCGAAGAAGGGTATGAACTTTGCAAATTCGCTTCGGCATGTGCTTCGACAGGACCCTGATGTGATAATGGTTGGCGAGGTTCGTGACGTTGAGACGGCGCGAATGGCGATACAATCGTCGCTTACAGGCCACCTGGTATTCAGTACGCTTCATACGAACGATTCTGCTGGTGCGATAAGCAGGCTTTTGGATCTGGGAGTTGAGCCTTATCTTGTCAGTTCATCTTTGATAGCGGTGATGGCACAGCGGCTGCTGCGAAAGATTTGTCCGGATTGCAGGCAGGAATATGAGCCTAATGCCCATGAATTAAGAGAGCTTGGCTTGTCGGATGAAGCTGGCAAAGAGCATAAGTTTTATGTCGGTGCCGGCTGTGACAGGTGCTTTCAGACGGGATATCGCGGCAGGACAGGAGTATATGAGTTAATGCTGGTTGACAGCGGGATTCAGGATTTGATTTACAATCGGGAAAATGCCGGTGTTATAAAAAGGGCAGCTCTTAAAGCCGGACTAAATACCTTGAGGATGGACGGCGCAAGGAAGGTAATGTTGGGAACGACGACAATAGCGGAAGTTTTACGCGTAACCCAGTCCGATGCGTTGTAATTTGCTCAAACTGACCGTTTCTGACGAAACGGGTCAATTTGAGCGTCGCTCGTGAATCGTATCTCGTATCTCGTTAGTTGAAGACGACTGCGTCGGCAACTAAGTTTAATTTTTTTGAGTAAATAGAAAATAGAAAAATGCCTCGTTATCATTATACAGCTATTGGAACGGATGGTAAGAAGTCGAAGGGTACGATTACCGCAGAGAGTTTGTATACTGCGCGCAAGCAGCTTAGAGTTCGTGGTATTCATCCTACCTCTGTGTCGGAAATAAGCGCTCGGGCTGAAGGAAAGATGGTGTTGTTTTCAGCTTTTAAGAGGCGCAACAAACATCAGATAATAGATTTTACCAAACAGATGTCAACGCTTTTGAATTCGGGGATAAAGTTGACTGAGGCGTTATTGGTTATGACCCAGCAGGCATCTGACGTGCGATTCAAAAGCGTGCTTAGTGACATTCACGACCGTGTTGTGACCGGTGAGTCATTTACGGATGCGTTGAGAGATTACGGCGATTATTTTGACGTTATATATATAAGTATGGTTCACGTAGGTGAGGCGACCGGTGCTTTGGGCGAGAGCTTTGCAACAGTTGCCGGTTTTATGGAGAAACGCCGGAAAGTCGAATCGAAGATAGTGACGGCGATGGTTTATCCTCTCTTTTTGATTTTCTGCTGTCTGGCAGCGGTTCTGGTGCTGACGACTTTTGTTATACCGAAGATTGGCAACCAGATTATAAGTTCTGGCCAGGAACTACCGTGGATTACAACACAATTAATGAACATCAGTTATATACTTACAAGCTGGTGGCTGATAGTTGTTATTGGTGCAATTGCCGGTATTGTTTTTGGCTTGAAACGGTTTCTCAGTACCGAACGCGGTGCGTATTTGCGTGACAAATTACTGCTGTCTTTACCTTTGTTCGGCCCGCTTATAAAACAGCGCGTTGTTGCCCGTTTTGCATCAACGTTATCGACACTGCTCAGCTCAGGTCTGGCAATGGCGGAATCTCTTCGTATTGTTGCCGAGGTAACCGGTAACAGCCTGATGAAAAAAGCGATTCAGCAGTCCCGCGAAAGGATTTTGGCGGGAGCTGATATTTCAACGCCGTTGCGTGAAAGCGGCGTGATAGACCCTGCTATAGCGCATATAGTTATGGTTGGTGAGAAGAGCGGCGAGCTTGAGAAAATGCTCAAAAATATCAGCGATGACCTCGAAGCGTCAACGGACATGGTGATAGAGCGATTAAGCGCTGCGGTCGAACCGCTTATAATAGTGATAATGGCGGCAATAATCGGCGTGATTGCTTATGCGACCTTATTGCCGATACTTGAGGTTTCGTCAGGAGGTTTCTAACTTTAAATTCTGGAGAATAAAATGATAAAGACAGAAAGAGCAAATAAAACAAGACGTGGTTTTACGATGGTTGAACTAATGGCGGTTCTGGTAATCATAGGTCTTTTGGCTGGTGTTGTTGCGGTGAACGTAGTTGGCAAGATTGACAGGGCGCGTGTTACAGCTACGCGTGCCAATCTGAAACTTCTTCACAATTCTGTTATTCAGTTCAAGCTTGATACGGGCAGATTCCCAACCGAGGAAGAAGGCCTGCAGGTTCTTGTTGATTCCAGTGGAGTGACAGGTGCCGACCCGGATAGTTACCTTGAAACTACGGATGTTCCCAAAGACGGCTGGAAGAATGAGTTTATTTATGAGCTTTACCCTGAAAGCGGCAAGCCGTTTGTGATTATTAGTTTCGGTGCCGATGGCGAAGAAGGGGGCGAAGATTATGATACCGACCTGTACAGTACAGATGCAGGCTGATAATTTTACCGGTATATGTGCGTCTAATCGCCGAATGTCACCGGTTGGATTTCGGTTAGCCTGTCACAGGAAGCGCAGATGTTCGGGATTTACTTTAGCCGAATCGATGGTGGTGATAGTAATATTTTCGCTTTTTATCGTGATGGCGGCAGTGAATGTCAGCGGATTGTTTAGAAAAGGGACATTTAAAACTCAGGCGCAGGAGTTTATTTCGGTAATGCAAATGGCAGCGACAGCAGCTGCACAAAGTGACAAAAGATATGAAGTGATAATCGATTTGACAGAGCAAAATTACCTGCTTCGGCAAATCAGTACAGAGCAGCTTTCTGAAGTGCTTGAAGATGAGATTATCGCAGAGAATGATTTTAGTGAGAATTGCCGCGTTGCGTATGTGATGTTTGATGACCTTAAGTATACGAACGATGGCAGGGCCAAATTTCGGGCAGGTCATGCGGGATGGCAGTACGGAGGCAGGATTGTGCTGATAGATAAGGAAGAAAGGGTGTATTCGGTTCTGGTCAACCGGATAAACAGAACTGTCACGTTACATAAAGGTGAAGTTGAACTATTAGAACCAAAGAGTAAAGATGAAGTGCCGTTTTAATACAACAAGATATGGATTGTGGAACAGTGGGTTTAGCCTGATAGAGACGATGGCGGCGTTGACCATACTGTCAATAATAAGTGTTGCAATCTTAGTGATTATAAATCGCAGTATGGCCTCTGCGTCTGATTCTATAATACGGATGCGGGCGTTTGAAGTGGCGAGGGAAAATATGGAAATCCTTCTCACATCAGAATCAATAAGTGAAAGTGTTGAATATGGCCACAACGAAAAGTATCCTGAGGTTAAATGGCAGACAGCTGTCGAGGCATTTTTCGAGCCGGTAACGTCGCAGATGTGGATTCAGGGGGTTTGCTCGGCTGAGTATGTTGATTCTGCCGGTGAAGAGCAAAAAGTTGAGCTGACAAATTGGCTGACTAATCTAACTGCTAAAGATGCTCTGAAAATGCTGCAGCTTAGACATGAATCCGGGGATACTCTGGATGGCCATATTATAGGTTCGCTTGAAGAAGCTGCGGAATACCTTGGTGTTGACAAAAAGACGATTTTGGCCTGGGAAGCTGCGGGTATGGTTAAGTCGGAGGATGGCCGCTATGTTACGGATTTTCTTGACCTATACAAAAAATATGACGGCAACCCGCCTGAGCAGGAAAAGCAGGAGGTTGCGAACGATTATGAGGAGCTAAAACAGGAAGCACAGCAGCGCCGGGAAAAAGAAGACCGTGACAAAGCAGATGATGAAACAAGCGATGACAAAGACGACAGGGGCGAAACAGATGATGAAAGAGACGTTGAGAGCGGCCCGGATGAGCAGCAAGAGAGTGAACCTGAGCAGGCCGACGAGCGCAGCTATTGCGGTTACACTTTGCCGGAGCTAATGGATTTGTATAGTTCGAATCCCGGTAAGTTCTGGAAGCTAATGTGGGAGTGTGAGGATATTTAGCGGTTTTAAAGGCAGATGAAAAACTTTTTCAAAAAACATGTGTTAAGGTCGGGATTTTCGCTGGCAGAGATGCTTGCGTCTTTAACGATAGGCTCGATGATTCTGGTTGCCGGTATCAGTCTCTACAGGAGAGCAGAAAACAGCTCCGCAGCGGTGACGGAGCAGCTTGGAAAGGCACGTCTTGGCTCGGAAGTTCTTCAGCGTATTGCAGAGGACCTGGACAGGATTATTGCTCCCGGAGCTGATACAAAAATATCCATAGAAAGCAAGACCGAACAACATGGTTATTCAACTGCGAGACTTACAATTTCAAGAGGTTATTTCAACGATAAGAACCAGCAGCAGAAGTTCGAGGAGATTACATGGCTTGCCAGCTATGATTTCGATAGTGCCGATGAAGGACTTATTTTGTATCGCAGTCACAGCGGTATTGCTACGGAGGACAAACTACTTGATAAGGCAAAGCAGGACTGGGAAAGGGAATTGTTTATACCGATCTGCAGCGGTGTTACTTATTTTAAAATCCAGGTTCCCGGGGATGTGAAATTTATAGATAAATGGACTAATGATGCGATGCCAAAAGCGGTTGTAGTAACGATTTGCTTCGCAGAACCTTTCGAGACTGCAGCTGGTGAGCTGGATGTGGCTGAAGAGGAAAAGGTTGTAAGAACTATCGCGATAGACAGAACCAGGAAAATCAGGTTTATTTTCCGTAATACGAAAACAGAGAAAGAGAAATAATCTGATGTTGTCCGAAGATTATAATAAGCTGGACAAGAATGGCAGGCGGCATGGTGTTGTGCTGATGATAACGCTTGTGCTTCTTGTGGTGCTTTCGATGATAGGCTATACGTTAAGTGTGCAGGTTTTAGGGCAGCGTCACCGCAATCGGTATATCATTGATTACAGCAAGGCCCGTTATGGATGTGATTCAGCGGTGAAATATGCTCTTGCATCATTAGAGGATATTCCTATAGAGTTGCTCGAACGTCCTAATGAGCCGGACTTTTCGGATTTATTCGCACTAAGTGAAAAAGAATACGAGGATTTTGTTGCTCAATGGGGCCGTGAATATGAGAAAGCCGAAATTGCGGATGTGAATCTTCCGGTCTTTATGTTGGGAGCTCTAAGTGCCGGCAGCTCTGATGCCGATGCGGTGTTTATACGAGGTCCTTATGGTCCTGTATGGCCATTAGTGACAGAGCCAATAAAGGTTATGATAGGTACGGCGGTGGTTACGATTGAGATTGAAGATGAAAACGCCAAATATCCTCTTGTCTGGGCGATACTTGATGATGATAAAGTGGAGCGCGAAGTGGAAGCCGGCCTTGAGGTTTTCTGTGAGTGGATGAAAATGGATGCCGAGCAGATAGAGGTATTAAAAGAGCAGTTGGAGCAGGTTAAAGAAATAAAGCCGTTCAAATTCAGCTTAATGGATGTAAGTGAAGCCGAGAAAAAGCCGACAAAAATATCAGCAAAAGAGAGACGTAAAAAAAGGATTAGGGCCCGAAGACGAGGCACGCGTAAAAAGATAGTAGTTCCCGCTGCCACACATATAGCGGACTTTACAAAACTTTTTCACAGTTCTTTAATTGATACAGAACAGTTGGCCAGGCCGATAATAGATAGTGACACGAGGAACGAGTCAGCGTTGAAATATATTGGACTTTGGGCCTGTCAAAAGGTAAATATAAATACGGCACCTCGACATGTTCTTGAGGCGGCGTTTGTATTTGGCGGAGATGCCGAGGAAATAGCTGAGAGAATTATTCAGCAAAGGCGCATAGAGCCTTTTAAGGATATAAAACAATTGCGTGAGTCATTGCTTGAATATTCGGATTCGATAACTAAATGTGAAAAGTATATTACAACTGTAAGCGATTTTTTCACTATAAGAGTTACTTCAGTAATCGGTGTGGCAAAGGCGACAGCGGTGGTAGCTGTAAGGAGAAGTGGTGAAAAGTTTCAAAAGGTGGCGGTAATTTCCGGCTGATACCCTTATGAAAACAGAAAGTAAAAACTATCTTGGAATTTACTTAGGCAGGCAATCAGCGACAGCGGTTTGTGTAAGCCTGGCAGGTAAAGAGAAAAATGTCTTAGGCTGTTTTAATGTTTCAGTTGGACCTGAAGAAGGTTCGGACATACAGGCTGTTGCGTCTTTAATAGCTCAAGGCTGTAGTGAAAGAAAGCTGACTTTCTCGGAAGTCCGGGTGGCATTGGATTGTGCATTGTTTATGCAGCATGATGTGCATAGCGAATTTTCAGACCCCAGGCAAATCGCATCGACAATCCGGTTCGACACTGAAGAGGTTCTTGCTACAGATGTGACAGATGTTGCGATAGCTTTCAGGATAAATTCGAGCGGGGAAAATGGTTCGCAGCTGACAGTATTTACCACGAAAAAGGATACGTTGAGCGAAATACTCGTTGCCCTGCAGAATAATAATCTTGACCCGGTATCGGTTGAGCCTGACGTTAACTGCCTGTCACGCTACATCAGTGAAAATAGTTCTCCGGCTGAAAGGCAGCAGTCTTTATACGGGCTGTTTTCCGACCATAACGGTTATTTTGTTATTGTTTCAGGTGAAAACGGTTCGGATGTTGGAAAATCATTCATGCGAACTTTTATGGTTAGTTCGAGTCAGGACAGGAGCAGACTTTTGGAACGGGAGATTCCTGTTATCAATGCGTTACGGCAGGGCGGCGAGTCTGTAAATTGTCTTAAGGTATTTGATTCTTTCAAAAGTCTGGATTGTGAACATCTAAGCGCAAAACTCGGAATGCAGGTAAGTGACATTGACCTGAAACAGTTTGTCAATGCTCAGTCGCAGGCGTTGGCTGATGGTGTGGGGGATGTTGAATTTGCAATTGCATTCGGGGCGGTTTTAGCAGGTCTGGAAAAGGTGCCGGGTGTAAACTTTCGCAGTGACTTTATGCCGTATGTAGGCAAAAAGATTCAAATGCTGAAGAACCTCAAGCTGGTGAGTATATCGATTACTGTTGTGTTTCTGATTATGGGGATATGTTTTCAGGTTAAATTATTGCAGGCAAACAAACCACGAAACCAGCTTCGGGAACGTTTTGCGAAAGAGTATTCAGCAATCATGATGGGAAAAACGCTTCCGGCCAGAAGCAGTGCTGCAAAAAAGCTTTCAAGTGAACTAAGACGCATTAAAAATGTAAAAAGTGGTCAGCTTAGTGTTACCGGTGAGCAGTCGATAGTGTCTAAACTGACGCTGGTATTTGAGGCATTTAACGAATGCGCTTCGCAGACAAATTTGAATGTTGATAAGATTGCCATTACCTCAAAGCAGATTCGGATAAGCGGTGACACATCCAGCAGAAAAAATACACTGAAGATGTTCGATGCATTTAGAGATAAGATGGAGGTTTTGCAGTTTCGTTATGATACCAAAGGGACTCGTGATGGGTTTACGTTGACGGTTGCACCTAAAAAATAAGTTAAGAGAAACCAATGAACCAAATATATAAAAATCCTGTTGTTTATTATGTAGTTATTCCTGTTTTAACAGCATTATGGTCTTTGCTTATATTAGCGGTATATTTACCGAATGTTGAAGAAAATCTGGAGAAGGAAAAAGATGAGTATGAAAAATCCCGGAAGGTAATGGAGAAGATTTTAACACTTGATCCGGACAGGCTTGATTCAGCCGTTGCCAGGGCTGGTGCTGCTAAGTTCGATTATGCCACGGCAGTAGAAGAGATTGCCAACTCATGCTCAATATCGTCAGCCAATTACAATATAAGTTCCAAACCCCTCAGGACAACAAGCGGACAAAAGACTCGAAGTGCCATGGTAGTGTTAAAGAAGGTAGATGTTACGAAATTTGCCAGGTTTCTCTCAACTATTCAGCTTCGCTGGGCCAACCTTCAGTGTGAAAATGTGACGCTTACCCGGCAAAAGGGACTGGCAGATTTATGGAAGGCTAATTTGGAATTTAAATATTATTATTAATATTTTTCCTGTATTTTTGTTGCCTAATTTTAAATTTCCAGGTAGCTCTGGTGCCACTATATGTTGTGTATTGCCTATCCCACCAAATAATCTTTCGCAAAAACACATTTTGTCAAAATAGGCCTTGTTAAAATGGGGATTTTGATGCTGAAAAACGCATTTTCTCCGAGAAATTGCCTTAAGTTCATGTTTTTTAAGTGGTTAGATAAAAAGTAAAATGTCTAAAGTTTTTTGTCCGTCTATGTCGATATCAATACTGTAAGCGGGTTTCGGGCCTCAAAAGGGATTTGGGGGCATACGATATATAGTAGCAGGCTTTTGGCGAAAACAAGGACCTTTTCGACTTAAGCTAACCAGATATAAGGTGTTTATATGTCCAATTTCAGTTCCAGCGAGTTCTATGAGGGTCAAGGTCAGGCAGCAGATTTTGTTGATTTGTCCGGTAATGAGGATTTAGTTATGGAGCAGATTCTTGCGAATATCAATACAACTCCGATTGGTCAGGTATTGAAGAAGATAGCCGCTCTTCCTGAGATCCGACAGGAAAAAGTTCTGGATGTGCGCCGTAAGTTGACCGAAGGTAAATATGATATTGGAGACCGACTTGATGTTGCTCTTGATAAGGTCCTCGAAAATCTGACTACTGTATAAAGCAACTGCCTGGGACTACATGGCTTTTATACTATCTTAACGATAGCATTACAAACTCAGGTTTTTGGCTTTGGGCTCCTGCTTTTGTAAGGGGCAAATTCCGCAATAGGGATTAGACAATTTCAGGAATGTCATCGTCTTCAGGCTCATCAAATTCAACTGGTTTATAGTCTGGCTGTTTTGATTTTTCCAATTCTTCCTCGAATGCAACGGTGACTTTTTCCTGAATTTTCTGCCGACAGGCAGCATTAATCGGATGGGCGATGTCAGCGTGGAGTTTCATTCTTCCCTTGAAGTCTTTCCTTGCCCTGTCTTCCGGCAAAGATTCGCCGCAGTTGTTGCAGAATTTTGCTCTGAGGTGATTTTTACTCCCGCATTTTTCGCAGTGGTCACTCATCTTTCTCGAAGGCATAGCGACAAAATAGCCATTAGTTCCTTCGATGATTTTGATGTCACGAACCACAAATTCGTTGTCCATTGTTACCGAACAAAATGCTTTTAACCTGTCGTCTTTGTTGTCGATTAATTTTACTCTGACTTCAGTAATCTCCATATTCCTTGCCTCGCTCAAAAGTTTACCATCTATTGTTGCTCACAATGACGCTTTTGCAACCGGTCTGTTTTTCCAGTTTGCTTCTGTACTCAACAGCGATATTTATGTCATTATTTTCAACAATATAAAACATAGCCGAGCCACTACCACTTAGACATAAAGGTCTAAGTCCGAGTGACTCGATTTTGCTCTTTAGCTCCGCTATTTCCCTATACACATGACAACAACTTGACAATAGCGCATTTGCGCACATTTTAGAGACTAAATCAATACTATTTTTTTCGATAAAGTTGTTTACCTGTTTGCTGAGGCTTTTATAAAGAGTCGGATTATGCTCATAATTCTCATAAACTCTTGCAGTAGAGGCGTTTATCTCCGGTAGTATCAAAACGGACAAAAAGTTGAAATTATTTTGCAATTTTTTGATTTTTTCGCCTTTTCCGGTACAAAGAGCCAGCGGGCCCGCTAAAAAGAATGGGACATCACTTCCCAGTTGAGAAGCTAACACATTTAGCTGTTCGTCATTAGCGTTTAATTTTAGAAATTTATTGACCGCCATGAGTGTCGCAGCGGCATCACTGCTTGCCGAGCCCAGGCCGGAACCGGCGGGAATGTTTTTGGTTAAAGTGATTTTAATATCAGCTTTTGTATTACGTTTTTTAAGCAGCAGCTCACAGGCTTTATAGATTAGATTTTCTTTGCCCTGCGGCGCCCAGCATGGGCCTGTGCTTATAACTTCGATACCCGATTTTTCATTTTGCTGAACGAGTAATTCATCGTAGAAATTTATCTTGGCCATTACGGTTTCTATTTCGTGGAAACCATCGTCTCGTTTGCCGGCTATGAGCAGAGACAAGTTTATTTTCGCAGGTGCCCGAACCAATAGTCCGTCGCCAATGTTTTTAAATTGTTTTTTTTCTGTTGTATTCATTGGGCAATCGTTTTTTGAATGGTATTAAGATTCGTTGACATTATAATAGATTACTTCTATTGTGGATACGAAAATCAGCCACGAAGGCGCAAAGAAACCCACAGGTTAAAAAGACAGATATAATTACACCTTAGTGTTTTAGTGGTTTTGCGGCGTAAAACGAAAAATAGAAAGGGCAAGAAATGGCGAAGGGAATAGTTATCTATTATTCGAGAAGCGGTAATACGAAAAAGATGGCTGAGCTCATCGCAGGAGCGATGAACGAGGCAGAACTGCCGACCAAATTCAAATCTGTTGACCAGGTAAAGGCCGAAGACCTGCTGGCTTATGACGCTATCGTTATCGGCTCTCCGACATATTACGGCCATATGGCTGCGGAGATAAAGAAGCTGATTGACGAGACAGTTACCAACCATGGCAGGCTGGACGGCAAGGTCGGAGCAGCCTTTAGTAGTTCAGCTAACGTCGGCGGGGGCAATGAAACCACGATTATCGGTGTGATAGAGGCGATGTTGATAGCCGGGATGGTGGTACAGGGCGACCCCAAGGGCGACCACTATGGGCCTGTATCAATCGGAAAACCCGATGAAAGGGCTGAGAAGCAATGCCAAAGACGGGGCGGAAGAATAGCGAAATTAACGAAAAAAATCGCTGATTAGGCTAAAAAACAAAATAAATATTGATTTTTACTGCAAAAGAAGCATTTTTCTTTGACAAAAACAGTGCAGGCCATTAAGTTTTTGTGTGTTTTAAACCTTTTTTAGAAAGTGGAGGTATTATTTAGATGCAAGTATATGAAGACCTTAAGGCATTGGTAGCAGAAATTGAAGCGGATATTAGTAAAGCCGAGGGCGGTAACAAGGCAGCAGGTACCCGCGTTCGTAAGCAGATGCAGGATATAAAGAAGGCTGCTCAGGCGGTTCGTAACTGCATTCTTGAGATCCGCTCAACACAGTAAATTATAAGTTTTTTACTAAACGCTGCTATGGACGCACATCCTGTTTTGGTTCCGCTGACTGGTGGGCTTACCGAAGCGGATTTAGCGTTAGCACTTTGAGTGTGCACGTAGATTTTGTATAAGAGGTAAGCTGTTTATGCCACCACCGTTGTTGTTTGACTTATCCCGGATAGATTTAAATGCAGAGTCTCTCTATGACAGAGAGGCCATTGAGAGGCAGAATCCCCAGCGATACGAGATGCAGCATCTCGATGCCGTCCTCTGGTATGACAAGCCGAAATTTCTTATTCTTGGTTATAAGGATATAACCGAAAATGAGTTCTGGATTCGAGGTCACATACCGAACAGGCCTATAATGCCAGCGGTAATAATGGTCGAAGCTGCTGCCCAGTTGTCCAGTTTTTTCGTTAAGGAAATTTACGAGCTGGGTGGCTTTATAGGTTTTGCAAGTATAGAATCTGCGAAGTTCCGTTCTGTCGTCGAGCCGGGCCAAAGGCTATATCTACTTGCACATATCACAAAATTCAAGAGAAGAAAGTACACCTGCTCTGTTCAGGGGCTCGTTGACGGCACGATGGTATTTGAAACGGTCGTATCCGGCCTGAACGTTTGATTCGCATCTCGTATCTCGAAGAAAAATCAACGGATATTCTGTTAAAAGGTTGTAGTTTGGTTGTAAATTTGAGCTGGGTATAAAAAAAGGTTGCAAGTTGTTACTCACAGCCTTTGAAGTTTTATCTGTGTTTAGAAGTTTTACTCACTACTCAACATATCAATAATCTGCTGAGTGGCAGTAGCAAGATAGTCAGCATTTTCTTCTGAAATCTTTTTACCATGCTGAGCATTAACGGCGTTGATGAATGCTTGCAGCGAGTTGATAGCTGCGACATCATTGTGTTTATTCTCATTCTCCAGTAACCGCAGCACGGTATCCAGCTTTACATGCAGGTTATTGGTAATACATTTCTGGAGACTCATAGTATCAATGTTCTCGCTGAGTTCTGTCACTAAATCAACAGGCTCAACAAGTGTTTCCCACCAAAGCCGCGGATAATCAAATCCTTCATCAATAGTCCAGACAGGCGTATTAAAATCCCATCCAGCAGTCATAAATGTAGCAGCGGTCTGCATCTCTGCTGTTGACCTGCCACTTCCTCCTGCACTTGTCATAATGCCGCTACTGTTAACATCCCAAAAGCTTTCAATGATAATTCCTGTATTATACCCAAGCAAGCCACCTGTGTTTTCATTTCCAATGACTTTTCCTGTTGCATAACAGTTTGTTATACTGCCAGTACTATTAATACCTCCGCTTAAACCTCCTATGTATTGAATCCCATTAACATCTCCAGTTGCATAACAGTTGGTTATCTCGCCACTAGTGTTCCAACCGGTCAACCCGCCAACTTCTTCCTGTCCACAAACATTACCAGCGGCATAGGAGCCGATTATATCACCATAGGAATTCAAGCCCACTAAACCGCCAATATAATACTTCCCCGACACATATCCTTTTGAATGGCAATTATATATTTCACCTCTACTATTATATCCAACCAGACCGCCAGTTGAAAATTCAATCCCAATTACATCACTGTTTGAATGACAATTTTCCATTACTCCAAAATTTGTTCCAGCGAATCCTCCAGCATCACTATATCCACCATAAACGGTTGAATTTGATACGCTGTTTAATATAGTACCGCTGTGGTAGTTTAGGCCAACTAATCCCCCGCAATGTGGGCCGAAACAAACATTAGTTTCTACAATACCTTCAGAATCACATTTATCTATTGTTCCGTTATTCCTACCAACAAGCCCTCCGAGATCTGCATAACCATAAATATTAGAAGAAGAACTTGAAAGGGAAATATTGCCTTCATTTTCTCCTACTATTCCGCCTGCGTATTTATATTCAATTTGAATATTTACTTCAGAAAAACAGTTGTTTATACTGCCTTTGTTTTCTCCCGCTACGGCACCTACATAGCCATAACCTGTTAAATTAAAATTTTCTAACCTGAGATTTTTTATTTCACCACCAGTACCAATATAACCAAAGAGCCCGATGTATGACTGGCTTACATCATTAATCGTTAAATTTTTTATTACATGTCCGTCTCCGTCAAAAGACCCGACAAACGGCTCGCCCTGATAACTCCACGTTTCTGAACCACCGGCAATAATATTATATTCTACTCCATTCGTATCGATATCAGCCATCAGCTTGAAGTGTTTGGACCAGTCGTTGGGGTCAAGGCCGATGGAGTTTAAATCCTCAGCAGTGGCGATTAAATATGGGTCATTCGGCTCACCCGTGCCTCCGCTATAAGTCCCGCCAAAAGAAGCAGCAGAGAAAATCAAAACTACTGCGATAACGATTTTAGTTGTATGGTTCATTTTCTCTTCCTTCTAAAATAGTTATTTTTTTTCTTCTCAAATAATCTGCGCAAGAATACCGCTAAATATAAACGGCCGGAAATCCCCAATCCTCAGTGAAAATTGCATTTTCTTCCTTCTCCAAAAGCTACTTGCTATTATAGACGTTTTCCTGCTGAAAATCAAGTAAATTTATAACCAGATATTACCATACAAATGAAGAGTGCTTGTTAGTCTACTGGCGAATCAAGCGACAAACTATATCTGTGGTTACAAATATCTCTGTGAACTCTGTGGCTAATTTTTTTTGTGGCTAAATAAATCCATGTCAATCCGTGTTAATCTGTGTCTAAAAAACTTCTCCTGTTCACATGCTCTATTTTTTGCTAAAAACAGAAAGTAGAAAGTTGAGCAGTAGAACAGTAGACCGTCCCGATAAATCGGGACTCTATTTTTTGCCTGTGGCAAAAAATAGCCCCAAGGGGATTTGAACCCCTGTTGCCGGGTTGAAAACCCGGTGTCCTAGACCTACCTAGACGATGGGGCCACTACTAATTTTCAATTTTCTATTGTCGATTTTCGATTTGGCTGTTCGACAACTCAACCCAATAGTAAATAGAAAATAGTTAATGGTAAATGCTTTATTCCATACTGATTGCTTCAGCAGGACAGACGTCAACACAAACTCCACAATCAATGCAGGCATCGGCATCGATTACAGCTTTTCCAT
>CBDVDM010000022.1:0-29548 GCA_965372745.1 uncultured bacterium | reverse complement strand
GACGAAAATTGCGTTCGCTCTACCCGAACATTTAACTTTTACAGAGCACTAGCTACTATAATTTGAAATTATTTTTCTTTCTGTTGCCAAACTTAACCTTTACAGCACGCAATTCCCCTTCAATCACAGAAAAAATCTTTCTTATATCTTCATCAGTGTATAAATATGCGCTTTTGTTGGAGCAATTCCCTAAAATACGAATCCGATTTAATATCTCATTAGTACGTCTTGTTGCAACGCGTCTAAACTGTTCTTTTCTTGTTTCTTCGCTATTCTTTTGCATATCTGCGACTTTATCTGCCATAATATCACCTCTTTACAATGTATATGAAACTATATTGTAAAATACAGCAATATTTACATAATACAAACATTTTTTGGGAAATTTTACATTATTTTTGCAAATTTACAGTAAATACCTAAACTATAAGAAGATACGCACATAAAAAATTTCGCCTTAGAAGCTTAAATGCGTCATTTGTAGCCCAAAACCAGGCAAATCCACGAGTACTCGGTGGTAACAAGCCAGAAATCTCATTTTTTGTGCTATGCAGCAAACTTTTCCGGTAAGTAAATGTTTTTAATGGTTTCTTTTTTGCCAAGGAAATGTAAAATTACAGCGACAATGAGCGAAAATAAATTAACAACTGCTGTACTTGGTCTCAATAATAAAGGCCAACTTCTGCTCGAAGCTGTCTCTAAAATCGACCATTTTGATATCCTCGCTGTCGCCGACAAAAACACTGACCTTGCAAAAAAAACCGCTCAGCAATACGATTGCTCTTACTTCGATGATTATCGCCAGCTTGTAATCCAGAATAATCTCGATTGCCTTATTGTTGCTGCACCCATTCATACCTGCGATGAATACATCAGGATGGCCATGAAAAAGAAATTCAATATCCTCAAGCTCGCTCCGCCTGCCAAAAACTTTGAACACGCTCTCGAACTTGTAAGACTGGCAGATGAGCAGAATATAAAATTCGCCGTCGCTAATCCTGCCAGATTTAATCATGGCTTTCTCGATTTCAAAAAATCCCTGCACCAGCTGCAAGTCGAGCAAATCTTTCTTATAACCGCTTTTTGTGCAGCTTGCCCCAGGCCTGACCATTCATGGATGACAGACCCCAAACTTGCCGGTGGCGGCGTTCTCCTGCATGATTGCTATGAAATAATTGACCAGATAGTCTGGAACTTCCAGATGCCACAGCAAATCTATTCTTTAAACACCAACACCGCTGCTGACAGGAAGCAACGCCTCTACCTCACCGAAGAGACTGCCATTGTAACAATGAAATTTACTGACACCCTCCATGCTAATTTAATCGCATCGCGCCATATCGGCCCTGAGCAGCAATCCCTAAAGGTTTATACAAAAGAAAAAATCCTGACTGTCACCTCCGACAAATTTACCGTAAGCAATCAGCTCGAAGGTACTGCCGAGCAGTTTGAATATAAAGACGAGCGAGCCGTGTGTACCGGAAAAATGCTTACAAATTTTGCTCTAAGTATATTATCGCCCGATGAAAATAATCTTTGCAGTAGTGCCGCCGAAAACCTGAAAAACATGGCGGTTATCGAGTCAGCCTATCTCTCAGCTCGCACCGGTTTTCCTGAACAACCCCCTAAAATCCTCGAAATTGAGCAGACCGAGCCGACTAACATCTGGCCGGTTGTATAGTGTGACAAATTACTTTTTGCTCTTCTCTTTGTATTGCTTTAGCCGTTCCAGTACAATCCTCTGATAATCATCCTTTCGCACTTTCATCTCCGCTGTATTGTAGCCGCTCGTTTCTATTTTTTCCAGCAGCAGTTCCTGCCGGTTCTCGGGCGACGGATGACTTGAAAGAAACTCCGAATGTCCTTGCTCACTTTCCTTCTCAAGCATTTGCATCGTTCTAACCATCTCATAAGGATTGTAACCCGCACGCATCATATAGCTAAGGCCAATCGCATCTGCCTGTCTCTCGTCGTCCCTGCTGTATTTCAACGATATAATTTGTCTCGCTATTGATGTCGCCTGTGCAACTCCTGCCGATGCATTTTCCGGCATCACCGCCGAGAGAAGTAGTTCAACCCCTATCTGCTCACTCATCCGTTGTGTCGAGTGTCTAAGTGTCACGTGTGCTGCCTCATGGCCCAGTATCCCCGCCAACTGCGCCTCGTTTTCAAGTTTCTCGAGCATCCCTGTTGTTATATAAATATATCCGCCAGGAACTGCAAACGCATTTATCATTTCATGCTCTAATACCTTGCAATGCCATTCGATATACGGTGCATGACTGACCTGCGCAATGTTTTGGCCTACATAATCCACATAGCTTTGAATATGCTCATCTTCGAAAGCGCCCCCGAACTCTTTTTCCACCTCCGGAGACCACTGCCTGCCCATCGCTACATCATCTGCTACATCGTCCCCGAAAAGATTAAATTGATTCTCGCCTGTTACCGGATTGACCGAACAGCCGGTGCTCAAAAAACCCGGAACCGAACATAAAATCAATACTGCAAATAATTTCTTAACCATCTCATTGCCTCGGTTAATTTAACGAACTTTATATTTGCAAATCCCATCTATTTGTATTATAAAGCCTGTTTATTTATACGGTAGTAAAAACTATGTCAGACGAGGATTTTTGTAAAGAATGTGCACAAAAGCATGATTGCAGGACAATTTATGACCGGCTCGGCAAACAAAAAAGCCCCTCGGTCGCTCTTAAAATCGTCTTCGCTTTTCTGTTGCCCATTTTGCTCTTCATTGCAGCCCTGGCAATTTTCCAGCGGTTACTGGAAAATTTGCTCCAGACAGAAAAGCTGCTGACCGTCGTTGCTGTTCTGCTGGCTTTGATAATTACTTTTGTTTATTTGATTTTGGCAAAACTGGTTAATAAAAAATTGCAAAAATGAATAATTCCGGGATTCTTAAGACATGAAGGTTAATACAAAAGGGAAATTCACATTCCCCGGCGGAGTCCATCCTCCGGACAGCAAAGCCCTTACCGAATATTGCCGGATTCAAACCCCGCATTTACCTAAACAGGTCGCAATAATGCTGAGCCAGCATATCGGCGCACCTTGTGAGCCGACCGTTAAAAAAAACGACCAGGTGCAGCTTGGACAAATCGTCGGAGACTCTGATGTTTTTGTTTCAGCCCCGGTTCATTCTTCCGTTAACGGAAAGGTAAAAGAAATTGCTTTGCGCTCTCATGTCGTTATGGGTAGAAGCCTGGCTGTCGTTATCGACGTCGACCCTGAAAACAATATACAAAAAAAACTCGACCCCGCTGAATATACGAATGGTTTTAATTTTAACAGTGTTTCCGCCGAACAGATAAGAGATACCGTCAGAAGCGCAGGTCTTGTCGGCATGGGCGGTGCCGGTTTTCCTGCGAAAGTAAAACTCGAACCAAACCCCAAGACCCCAAAAGAGATTATGATAGTCAACGCCTGTGAATGCGAACCGTATATCACATGCGATTATCGAATGATGCTTGAGAACCCCGAGCAGGTCATCGCTGGAATAAAACTTGCGAAAAAGGCCTCTCAAAGTCCAAAGGTCATAATCGCTATTGAGGATAACAAACCAAAAGCAATCGAAATAATGACTCAGAGATTACAACAACTGCCGGACACTTCAGATATTCAGGTTGCACCCGTAAGAACAAAATATCCCCAGGGTGGCGAACGACAGTTGATAACATCCGTTTTGAATCAATATGTGCCTACCGGCGGCATTCCTCCAATGATTGGCGTCCTTGTTCTAAACGTCGCAACAGTCTCTGCACTCGCCGAAGCTGTTATTGCCGGCCGTCCGCTGACTCACAGGGTTATCACCGTCACAGGCGAAGGAGTAAAAACCCCCGGAAACTACTATTGCCCGATTGGCACTTCAATTGGAGAGCTTGTTGATTTTGCCGGCGGATTAAACGACCAGGCTGTTAGAATCATCTCTGGCGGCCCTATGATGGGTATTGCAGTCGCAGACCTCGATACACCAATCACAAAAACTTCCGGTGCGATTACCGTTTTAACGAAAGAACAAATCGGACAGGCAAAATTTGAAAAAAGAGAAACACCATGTATACGATGTGGCCGCTGTCTCGAGGCATGTCCAGAACACCTGAACCCGACAAGAATTGCCCATGCCGTTAAACATGAGCTTTTGGATGTTGCCAAGGATTACTTCTTGACCGCCTGTATCGAATGTGGCTGTTGCAGCTACGTTTGCCCTGCCAATATCGAAATTACCGGCTATATCAAAACCGGGAAAATCCTGCTGGCAAGACAGAAGAAAAAAGTACCGCAATAAGGATACTTGTTTTTGATAGGAATAACTAAATGCTTGAAAACATAACAGTTTCACCATCGCCGCATATCAGCAAGCCCCTATCAACCCGAAGGGTCATGATTGATGTCATCATCGCTCTTGTACCTGCGATGCTCGCTGCTGCATTTTATTTCAGGTTTTATGCCGTAAAAGTTATCATAGCCTGTGTTATAACCGCCATTGTCACCGAGTGGCTTTGCAATCTCATTAGAAAAAAACCGAATTCTCTCGGCGACTTCAGTGCGCCACTGACCGGCATAATACTCGCATTGTCACTACCTCCTGCGGTTCCGGTCTGGGCTGTAATAATCGGCTCTGCATTTGCAATCGCTATCGGGAAAATGGTTTTTGGCGGACTCGGTGCCAACATCTTCAACCCAGCCATGGTCGGCCGGGCATTTTTAACCGCTTCTTTCGGTATGCTGATGACCACCTGGACTGTACCTGCCACGCTCAATGACCAGATGCCGCAGGTCTCAGCCGCAAATCAGTCCGTCGATGCAAGGACCAGCGCAACGCCGCTTGCCATTAGCAAACAGGCCATTAAGTCAAAAGAAAATGCCGCCATTGCCAATCGCCAGCTAAAGTCTGCCTTCACCGGCGAAATTGCCGGCTGCCTCGGTGAAACCTCGACGCTGGCCTTGCTCATCGGTGCAATTTACCTGCTTATAAGAAAGACAATCAATCTGCATATTCCATTAGCCGTATTAATATCCGCATTTGTCTTTGCGGGTATCGGGTACTTAATAAATCCGGATGCCTACGCATCACCTGTCATTCACCTTGCAACAGGCGGTATATTCCTGTGTGCCTTTTTTATTGCTACCGACCCTGTCACCGCACCTTTGACGGCAAAAGGCATGTGGATTTTCGGTGCCGGTATCGGTGCTGTCGTAATGCTGATAAGGCTCGTCGGAGAATATCCCGAGGGCGTCATGTTCGCTGTTTTGTTAATGAACGCTGTCACGCCTCTGATTGACCGTCTCTGCCGTGTAATACCAGCTGGAGGAAAACCGAATGCTGAAAATTAAACATTTTGCCGAGCAAAGCTGGCTTCTGATTGTTTCGTCATTCATTTTCGGCCTGCTCATCGCAGTAACATACGCCTCATGGAAACCGAGAATCGACCAGAATGAAAAAGACAAGCTAAGCAGCCTGATGTCAGCCCTGATAACTGACGCCGACAGCTTCCATCCGGCTATCAAGAATGCTGACATTATTAGCAGTAAAGGCAAAATCTTAAAAACCGATATCTACAAAGCCATCGATACTAACAACCAAACCATAGGCTTTGCTTTTATTGCTGTAGGGCCGGGCTTTGCAGACAAAATCAAACTTGTTATCGCAGTCGACAGCAATTGCGAAAATATTTTCGGCTTCAAAGTCCTTGCGAGCAACGAGACTCCCGGTTTTGGCAGTAAAATCACAGAAGACTATTATGCAAACCAGTTCGAGCTTGCTCCTGTCGCAAAACTTCAACTTTCAAAAACAGGTATTCCGGAAAAAATAGACTCGCAAATCGTCGCTATCAGCGGTGCAACCGTAACCAGCGATGCCGTCGTGAAAATATTCAATAATTATATTATTCAAATCAAAGAAAAATTGCAGGCGGAAGGACTGATTTAAAATGACAACTGCTCAACCCCAATTAGGCCATACTTTTATAGCAGGTCTCTGGAAGGAAAACCCAGTCTTTAGGCTGCTGCTCGGAATGTGCCCTACGCTGGCAGTAACCGCAGCGGTTAAACCTGCATTCACTATGGGTCTGTGTGTCATCTTTGTCATGATTTGCAGCAACATCGTCGTCAGTCTCATGCGGCATCTGCTAAAGCCGCATCTGCGAATCCTGATGTTCACTTTGACAATTGCCACTTTTGTTACAATTGCCGATTTATTCCTGAAGGCCTTTCAGCCTGTGATGAGCGACACTCTCGGCCCATACGTCCCGTTGATTATCGTAAACTGTATCATCATCTGCCGCGCCGAGGCATGTGCAAGCAAAAACGGCCTTATAATTTCCATTGTTGATGCAGTTGGCATGGGCATCGGCTTCACTGTTGTACTTTGCGTCCTGGCTTCTATTAGAGAACTGCTATCAACTGGAAAAATCTTCGAGATACCTGTAATGTTTGATTCATTTGTCCCGTGGGCTGCAATGGCAATGCCGGTAGGGGCCTTCATTACGTTAGGCCTGCTGCTCGGACTGGTAAATATAATTTCAAAACAGAACTAATATTTGAGTTTTAGCTTATGGATACGATTAACACTTTAATTTTGGGTTTTATTTCTATCGTACTGATAAACAACCTGGTCTTTACAAAGTTTCTGGGCATCTGTCCGTACCTCGGCGTCTCAGGCCGTATAGATATGGCCTTCGGTATGGGAATGGCTGTAACTTTCGTTGTCACTCTAAGCGGGACCGCCACCTGGTTGATTGACCACCTGATTCTTATGGGCACACCTCTTGAGGTTACCCGCTATGTCTGCTTTATTCTTGTTATCGCCGGTGCCGTCCAGTTAGTTGAGATGTACGTCAGGAAATTTTTCCCTGCCCTTTATGAAAGTTTTGGTATCTTCCTGCCGCTGATTACAACAAACTGTGCAATTCTCGGCCTGTGTCTTTTCATAAACCTATGGGAAATTGACAATATTCTCGAAGCTGTTGTCCTCAGCTTCGGTGCCGGTATCGGATTTACTATGGCAATCTGCATCATGGCAGGCATTCGCGAAAACCTCAAACTCGCCGATGTCCCGGACTGCCTTAAGGGTGCTCCGATTACACTGATTACCGCTGGTGTGCTGACACTGGCCTTCATGGGTTTTGCCGGAATGATTAAATAAAGACTTTATAAACAGGAACAAAAAATGGCTTTAGCTGACATCATACAATTATGGAATAGCGCCTGGCCTGCCGGCCTGACTATGTTAGGACTCGGTACAATATTTGCAATCGTTCTTCTGATAGCAAGCGAGAAACTTAAAGTACAGGTCGACCCGAAGATTGAACAAATCCACGAGGCTCTGCCCGGGATTGACTGTGGCGCCTGCGGTTTTGCCGGTTGCAGCTCGTATGCCAAAGCTGTCGCCCAAAAGCCTGACTTAATCGGCAAATGTGCTCCCGGCGGAGCTGAGACCTCTGACAAAATCGCCGAAATTTTGAATCTGCAAATTTCCGGTGGCGGCCACCCACAGCGACCGATTGTCCACTGCCGCGCACACACAAACGACCGCACTTATTTTGCACAATACAGCGGCATCCAGACCTGCACCTCCGCAAATGCATTATCCAGCACACAGGCCTGTAAGTTCGGCTGTCTCGGATACGGTGACTGCGTACAAGCATGCAAATTCGATGCTCTTCATATCGTTGACGGCCTTGTCGTAGTTGACTACGAAAAATGTACAGGCTGTACCGCTTGCTCGAAAGCCTGCCCGCGCAATCTTATTGAAATGGTGCCGTTCTCGCACGAGAACATGATGCTCGTTGCATGTGCCAGCAAAGAGAACGGAAAAACCACACGCCAGATGTGCAAAGTAGGCTGCATCGCCTGCGGGTTGTGTGTAAAAAAATCCGAGCTTTTTACAATGACCGACAATCTTGCAAGAATGGATTACGAAAACTTCGAACCATCAGAAAAAACCGAAACCGCTTATGAAAAATGCCCAACCAAGGTGATAGTTTATCGCGGAAAATCCGCCCCGGCCCCGAGAAAAAAAGAGCAAAAACCCACTCCTGCAAAAATTTAGTAATTTATAATCTTTGTATTAGTTTATATATTTTCCTGCTACGCTGCTTTTGATGAGCCTGTATTCAGGCCCTGCTGTTATCAATATTGCCTCCGCATTCGGCTCTTTCTCTATAAGTTTCAGCCCTTTCTCAGCCCCCAAGACACTGACTGCCGTTGCAAGAGCGTCCGCATCAATACCACTTTCACTAATAACAGTAACACTCGACAACTCCTTTGCACTTTCCCCCGCTGAAGGTCTGATTATATGACTGTACTTTTCTGCCCCTACCATCACGAACCGCCTGTAATCTCCGCTTGTTGCTATTGCCGCATCCGTCAGTTTTAACACAAGCAAATACTTATTAGTTGCCAAATCTTCCTTTTCGACACTCGGGTCCTGCAATCCGATAAGCCATGTATCTCTGCTATTTGGCGGTGCTCCAAAACATCTTATATCGCCGCCGACATCGACCATTCCGCCGATTGTCCCGCCTTTTTGCATCGCATCAATCGCCTTATCAATCGCATATCCTTTTGCAATCCCGCCCAAGTCAATCCGCATCCCATCAACTAAAAATCTTACCGTTCTTTTTTCTTTATCAAGCTCTAATTTTTCAAACCCGATTTTTTTCTTTACTTCCGAAATCTGTTCCTGCGTTGGCTTAATTCCTTTTTCTTTCGCGTCTCTGAACAAATCCACTAAAGGCCCGACCGTCACATCGAACGCACCGCCGCTTTTCTTACTGTAGTTGACACTTTTTTCCAGGACCTCAAAAACCGCATCACTTACCTCAACTTCTCTTTCAAATGCCTCACGATTGACCATGCCAAGCTCCGATTCCGGTTTATAATCACTCATCGAATTATCAACCATCTCAAGCTGCTCAAATCCAGCCTCTATACACTTGTCAGCTTTTTCTCTATCCATCGCAACCGCAACAATCCGCGCAAATGTCCCCATCACTAACCGCTGCCCGCTGTCGACATTTACTCTCCCTTTAGGCCAGGCCGACTCCTCAGCTTTCCTGCTAAAATGCAGCGCCGCTGCGACAGCCAATACAACTATCACAATCAGAATATACCGAATGTTAACTCTTTGCATAAAACTTCTCTCACAAAACTTCCATCGATTAGCCAATAATAAATAGAAAACCCGGATGCTTTTATCCGATGTCTGTTTCCCAGCGTTGTTCTGGCAAATATCTAATAATCAATCTATAATACTCAGCATGAAAAGTAAACAAATTACAATACTCGAAGATATCGTTGAAAAACAATTCTTGCCCTTTGTCCGCAGGCCGTCCCGATATATAGGCGGCGAAATCAACCAGATAAAAAAAGACCTCTCCGCTGTCAGTCTCACAGTCGCATTATGTTTTCCAGACGTCTACGAAGTCGCAGCCAGCTATGCTGGCCTTGCCGTTATATACGATATCCTAAACCAAACCCCGAATATTGCCGCCGAGCGTCTTTTCCTGCCCTGGATTGACGCCGAAGAGATACTTCGCCAAAAGCAAATCCCGCTTTTCACACTCGAATCCAAAGCCGCCGCAAAGGATTTCGATTGCATAGGTTTTAGCCTGACAAACGAACTTTGTTATACAAATGTTCTCAATACCCTTGACCTTGCCGGATTAAATGTTCGAACAGCAGACCGCTGCGATGACGACCCACTAATAATAGCAGGGGGGCTTATCTCAAATTGCTGCGAACCGCTAACTGATTTTATTGACCTTTTCGTTATCGGTGATGGCGAAGAGACTGCACCCCAACTGGCAAATTTTCTCATCGGACACAAAAAAGCCGGCTCTGTAAAAAAGCAAATACTAATCGAAGCTGCAAAAAAATTCGACTGGGTTTATGTCCCTTCACTTTACCGGTTTGAATATGACGGTGACAAAATAAAAAGTTTTCAGCCGGCCATACCAGGCCTTCCGACTCAGTTTAAAAGTGCTGTTGCAGAGGATTTCGAGAATGCACCCGTCCCTTTGAAGCCGCTCGTCCCTTTCACACAGGCTGTCCACGAGAGGGTCAGCATCGAGATTATGAGGGGCTGTCCGGGCCGGTGCCGATTCTGCCAGGTAAGTTTTTGCAGAAGACCAATCCGGTACAGGTCCGTCGATAAAATCTTCGAGCTGGCCGTCAAATGTTATCACGCCACCGGCTTCAATACCGTAAGCCTGTTGAGCCTGTCAACCGCCGATTACCCAAAACTCGAAGAACTGATACCAAAACTCCATGAATACTTTCAGGATAAGCATGTAGGCCTGTCCATCCCGAGCCTGCGAGTTGACCAGCAGCTAAAAATACTACCTGAACTTATCACCTCAGTAAGAAAAGCAGGCCTGACAATCGCTGTCGAGGCTGCCAGTGAAAAAGTGAGAAAAATCATAAACAAACCTTTGAAAGATACCGACCTTTTCACTGCCGTCGAAGCCGCCTATAAAGCAGGATGGCAAAAATTAAAATTATATTTCATGGTAGGCCTGCCTGGTGAATCCGAAGACGATATAAAGCAAATCGTAAAGTTATCTTATGACCTTGCAAAACTTAGAAAAAAAATCGACGGCAGAACAGGCCAGATTAACACCGCCGTCAGTTGGTTCGTACCAAAACCTCACACACCTTTTGCATGGCTTCCACAGAAATCAAAACAGTATTTCGAAAACGCCAAACGTTTGATACTTGACGAAAAGAAAAAACTAAACGCTCGATTTATCCGGTTCAAATTCCACGGAATCGAGCAAAGCATCCTCGAAGCTGCCATAAGCCGAGGCGACAGACGTCTGTGCAATGTTATAGAGACCGCCTGGCAAAACGGTGCACGGTTTGATTTATGGACAGAAACATTTAATTACCGGCTCTGGCTCGATGCCTTTAAAAAATTCAACCTCGACCCAGAAACTCTCTCTCAAAGACAATTCGATACCTCCGAGATACTCCCCTGGCAGCATCTTGCAGGCCCAGCGAAAGATTACTTGTTAAAGCATCTCGAAGACGCTCTGGAAACTCAGAATAATCAGGATTGAGATGTGAGTTTTATACCTTTAATTTTATGTTTTAAACTGAGTCATCCCCGAAGGCAGGTCCAGACCCACCTTGCCCTTTGCCTTTCTGAAATCTACCATTATCTTAGCTGCCGCCTTTGGCTCATCGACCACCGTAAATATATCCAAATCTTCTTCAGAGATATAGCCACACTCGCCGAGCATCTTTTCCTTCATCCAATCAATCAACCCGCCCCAATAGTCACTACCCATCAAAACAACCGGAAACGATGCCTGTTTCAACGTCTGAATCAATGTAAGAGACTCGAAAAATTCGTCCATCGTCCCCCAGCCGCCCGGCAGTACAATAAAACCATGAGCATATTTCAAAAACATCATTTTGCGGCAGAAGAAATACCTGAAATGCAGTGATATATTTTGATACTTGTTCGGAATCTGTTCCAGCGGTATTTCGATATTCAATCCGATACTTTTACCGCCGGCCTCAGTAGCTCCTTTGTTCGCAGCCTCCATTATCCCGTTGCCGCCACCGGTTATCACTGCAAAACCTGCCTTGGCAACTTCCATTGCCGTTGCTTCAGCGAGCTTATAGTGCTCATCGCCTTTCTGTGCACGGGCAGAGCCGAAAATTGACACTGCCGGCCCAACAGTAGACAACTCGTCAAAACCCTCAACAAATTCCGCCATTATTCGAAATATCCGCCAAAGGTCTCTTACCGGGCTTTCTTTTATCTCCATCATAAAAAATGTCTCCTTCCAGACTTTTTACCGCAGTTCCGTTTTGTTTGCAGAGGGACAGTATTTTGCTATCGGGCAATTCGCACAATCCGGCTTGCGTGCCTTACAAATATTTCGACCATGAAATATCAGTAGATGGCTGAACATTGTCCAGTTCCTTTCAGGTACTATTTCGGCCAAATCGTACTCCAACTTTACCGCATCGCCGCTGTTCTCTGACAGTCCTAATCGCCTGCTCAAACGCATAACATGAGTATCACATGCTATGCCCGGCGTATCGAACGCATTACCCAATACGACATTCGCCGTCTTCCTCCCGACTCCCGGCAATGTTAAAAGCTTTTCCATTGTCGACGGTACTTCCCTGCCGAAATCCTTTGTTATTTTCTCACACGCTCTTTTAATATTTAATGCCTTATTGCGATAAAATCCCGTGCTTTTAATGTCACTTTCAATTTTCTTGACATCTGCCTTTGCCCAGTCTTCAGCCGACCTGTATTTTTTAAATACCACCTTTGTCACTATATTCACTCGAACATCCGTGCACTGAGCCGATAGTATTGTTGCTATAAGCAACTCTAAAGGATTGCTGAATTCAAGTGCTGTCTTTGCATCAGGATATGTCTTTTTTAATACAAGCCGGATTTTTTTAACTCGCTCTGCCGCCTCTTTTTTGTTTACTTTTATCTTAACTTTTTTCGCCATCGTTAGTTATCTGCCAACTCCTCCAGTTGGCTCCTCAACTTATCACCAAAACCCATACTCCTCCATCTCACAGAATCTTTCACGCCCGGAACAAACAGCATAGTCACAGGCACTCCCGGCTCATTGTATATATTTTTCAAGGCATCTGTTGCCGGCATATCTCTGGTTGTGGTATCTGCCTTTATAGTTATTACTCCCTTTTTTTCGAGCAATTCTGCAATGTCGGCTCGCGAGAAAACTCTTTTCTCAACAACCTGACAACTCAGGCACCAATCCGCTGTAAACTTTATCAATACAGGCTGTTTATTTTTCAATGAACTCTCTATTGTTCCTGCATCATAACTCTGCCACGCAATCAACTCTTGTTTAGGCCCTGACAAAAACAACATCCCGCCCGCAACAGCCAATATCACCGCAAGCCCGCGCACAATTATTTTACGTGACAACTTTGTGCCGTAGTTCACCCAGCCGCCCCACATCCATACACTAAATCCGAGTATTACGGAAAAATACAAGACACCCATCTTTCTGTCTTGCGGCAGGGCAGCTATAAGTTTGACTGCGATAATCAAAAGTATAAAGCCGATAGCCTCTTTAAACAGCTCCATCCATCGACCAGCCTTAGGTATACGATTCAATAATTTTGGCATCGAGGTAAGAATCAAATAAGGCATCGCCATCCCGACACCTATAACTAAAATCGCTGATGTCCCCAGCATCAAAGGCTGTACCTGTGCCCACGCAAATGCCGCCGCCAGTATCCCGAAGCTGCATGGCGTACTCAGTATCGCCGCCAAAAATCCCATACCAACCGAACCGGCATAGCCTTTCCCGCTTCCCTGTTTACCTGCTATCGATAATGGCAATGAGACGGTAAACATACCGAACATAAAAAATGCCATTACTATCAGCAGTATCGCCATTCCGCAAACGAACGCAGGATTTCTAAACTGGTCTCCCCATTGCAGAGCTGTTCCGTAAGCTAATTGCAGGATGATGTTCATTGCTGCCAGAGACGCAAAGAAAAGCAATATCCCGAAGCAAAAAGCAAACCCCATCGACATTGCCCTTGCCTTGCTTTCTTTTCCATGCTCGACAATTCGCATCACAATCAAAGGCAGCACAGGCCACACGCAGGGCATAATATTCAACGCCAGCCCCGCCACGAATGCCACACCCAACGCAAACCACACCGAATATCCTGCCAACTGATTTGTTGACTCGCCGCTGTCATTCCCGCGGAAGCGGGAATCCAATGTCACTGCTGGTATAGTAAATTTTTCATTACCCATCACAGCATCACTTCTGATATTTACCACTGTGCCTAATTTCCCAAAATCTGGCATTCGGCACTGAATATCGGAACACACCGCACCGTATATTGCCACACTTATACTTATATTGTCACTGGTAACATCTTCTGCAACAGCAAACGGTATATAAACAGTAAAATTGTCACTGTATACCCTGAGTTTCCTGTTGGAAGACTTATCGAAGTACTTCTGAGGCTTCGGAAAAATCGGTTTTTTAAAGACAACCCCATCTGCTGTTTCAGGCATGACTTTAAGTACCGCTCCTGCCGGCGCGCTCTCCTGTGATGCGTAGAAATGCCAGTTTTTTTTCAATTTAAAATGAATCGCCAGTGCAGAGTTACCACCTGGCAAAACATTATCATACTGCTGCTCAACGCTGATTGTCACAATACTGGTCTTGACTGTGTTTATCTGTTCCGCTGCTTCAGTTAAGCCTGCGAACAAAAGAAAAGATAAGAAAATGATTAGTGCTTTGTTTCGCATGTGTGCACCACGCAATTAAATTGAAATATTGAAGATGTTTAGCCGTCTGCCTGTTCCTGGCTGTCATCTTTGGATTTTGGTTTGGACTGTTTATCTTTGCTCTGTTCCGCTGCCAGTAAATCCGTTACTGTTGGCTTATCAAGTTCACCACCTTCCAGTATCAAATCCACATCGCCTGCATCGAGAGTTTCATATTTCAAAAGTGCCTTCGCTATCGCTTCCACCTTATCTCTATTTTGACTAATAAGTTCTTTGGCGCTTTTATATGCCTCATCTACCAGTCTCTTAATTTCTCTGTCGATGTCCTCTGCAGTATTCTCCGAATATTCCTTCTCCGTGCTCATTATATAGCTATTTTCCATAAGTCCGTTATCGGGACTGTAGCTTATAAGCCCAAGCTTATCACTCATCCCCCATGTCAATACCATCTGCTTTGTAATCTTTGTTGCCTGCTGTATATCGGATTGCGCTCCGCTGGATATATCTTCACAAAACAGTTCTTCAGCGATTCTGCCGCCGAAGCAGACCTGCAGCAGTGCCATACAATATTTCTTCGTAAAGAGCGTCCTGTCTTTTTCCGGCAAAGCAAACGTAGCTCCTCCCATCGGCCCTCGCGGAATTATACTCACCTTATGTAATGGGTCAGCATCCTCAAGCATTGCCTGAATGAGCGTATGGCCGGCTTCATGATAAGCTGTTATCTTCTTGTCCTGCTCGTCAATAACCCTGCTTTTTCTTGCCCGGCCCCACCGAACTTTGTCACGAGCCTCCTCGAGGTCAGCCGTTTCTACATGTTCCTTGTTGGACATTGTTGCCGCCAACGCTGATTCATTAATAATAGCCGCCAAGTCGGCACCGCTGAACATCGGCGTACCTCTCGCTAATCGTTCCATGTCTGCGTTTTTGTCAAGTTTTATCTTCCTGGCATGGACCTTCAAAATCTCTAATCTGCCCTTCAAATCCGGCAGCGGAACCACCACCTGCCTGTCAAACCGGCCGGGACGTGTCAAGGCATGGTCCAAAATGTCACCACGGTTTGTCGCAGCTATTACTATGACCTGGTCATCGGTCTCGAAACCGTCCATCTCTACAAGTATCGCATTTAGTGTCTGCTCACGTTCATCATGACCGCCGCCGGCAAAACCTGCACCGCGCTTACGGCCTACGGCATCGATCTCATCGAGGAAAATAATACATGGCGAATTATCTTTCGCCTGTTTAAACAGGTCACGGACACGTGATGCTCCCACGCCTACGAACATCTCAACAAAATCACTTCCGCTGATGCTGAAAAACGGCACATCTGCCTGGCCTGCTATCGCCTTGGCAAGTAGCGTCTTGCCGCAGCCGGGAGGGCCTATCAATAATACTCCGCGTGGAATACGGCCGCCCAAACGCTGAAACTTCTTCGGGCTTCTCAGGAACTCGATTATCTCGGCGACCTCCTCTTTTGCTTCGTCAATACCTGCCACATCTTTAAACGTTACCTTGGCCTTATCTTTGCTTTGAAGCCGGTGTCGACTTTTGCCAAAGCTCATCAGCATCCCGCCGGCTCCGCCACGCATATTCTTGGCAAATATGAAATAGAAAACCCCTATCAGAAGGACAATGGGAAGTAGCATTGAGAGGATATTTAAAAGCCAGATATGCTGCTTGGCAAATTTCCAGTTAACATCGCTTTCTTTCAAAAGCTCCACAAGGTACTCACCGACAACTTCCTGTTTATAATCAACAGTAAATCCGCGATGACTTTTTTTGCCGTTCTGTTCGACAGTTTCTTTTAAAGTGCCGTTGATTTTTGTTTCACCAATATCGAGACTTTCAATTTGGCCGTTTTTCAGATATGTTTCAAAATCGTTCCAGCTGATATTGTTACCGGTCATCTGGCCAAGCCACCACGTCACCATAAGAAGAAGTGGTAAAATTATTATCCAGCTAAAAGGCCCTCGTTTATAACCCGGAAGCGGCCCTTTCTTACCTTTTTTACCTTGGGGGACTTTTCTCGTTTTCGGCAATCTCTTGTTTTGACTGTTACTCATATTTTTCGTTCCAAAGTTTCTTAATTATTCCAATGGACTTGAAGCTGATGTGATAACGTTACCATTGCTTTTCCATTAACTCTGTTATCTTACGGGCAAGCTTGTTGGCTGTTAAACTTGTTGCATAGCTGACTCCCTGGTTTTGCCACTCTGAATAGCTCGCCGACGCCTGAACTTCGCGCTCATCTATCAATAGTGCTCCTGTTTTCAGGTTCTTCCAGCTTACTTGCACCTTCAGTACAACCTGTTTTTCGAGGGCTCTGCCGGATTCCTGTTCAACACTTAAGACAGATGTGTCAAAAGATGTGATATGGCCGCTTATCACTGTATCTGCACGGTTTCTGTTTGTGATTATCTTATAAGGTGTTTCAGCCTCGATACGCTTAGCCAGCGCATCGGTCAGTTCATATTCGATACCGCGCTCGAATGTTTTATTATCGAACATTTCAACATACACACTTGTTATGTCCTGCCGGTGTAGCGATTCGTTCGAATAACCGTCAAGGCATTTACAACCGCCGCTAAACAGAAGGCAGCTAATAACACTGACAAAAAATATTACAGAAACAGCTTTTCGAATTTCTTTATAGCTTTTGTCTTCCACGTTTCTTCCTCTTTTTCTATATCTTTCGATTCCACAGCTCTTTTGGCCATCTTCGCAGCTATGCTTTCAGGCCACGTATCTATAACCATTTGATAATAAAGATTAGCTGATTGCTTATTGCCCGTTTTCGCATAGTATCGACCTATTGCGAATTGCTTATAAGCCATTTGTTCGTTTATCTGGGCAAGCCTTCTATCAATATCAAGATTGTTTGCCTCTTCTGAATATCGGGCCCTGAAATTCTCGTAATAACTCTTCGCACTTACCAGATTCGATGAATCATATTTTGGCCCTCTGTAGCCTGCGTGCTTACATCTGCCCATTGCCAGCAGTGACTGCCTGCCCACATCACCTGTAGGCCATTTCGATGAAACTTCAGACCACTTGTGATAGGCATCGTTATACTTGCCACGTTTCTCGAGGCTTTCAGCTACGGTAACAGCAGCACGTGCCGCTACGGGAGAGTCGCCCTCACGCTCCCCGATTTTCTCCATTATCTTCTCGCCCTCAGCATAGCCTTTTATTTTAAACACCTTAAGTACCGGTTTTTTCTGGCCGGCCAGAAAAGCTGTTGCTATTGCAAACTGCCTGTCTATCGCTGCCTCATGTAATTCACTTTCCGGAAACTTCTCCAAAAACTTATTATAACTTCTTACAGCCTTGACAAATTTTCCTCTGCTGTAGTAAAGTTCTGCCTCAATAAACGCATCCAGGTCAGCCCCTGTAATTTCCGGAAAATCTTTTTTAAGCTGCTCCAATGCCTTGCGAACAGCCTTTTCCTGACCGCTGTTGACAAGTCTTTTTATCTCTGCTACCGCCGTCGGATACTTGTCTTGAGCAGATACCGCCTTCCACTCCTTACCCTTCTCAAGATGCCATGTCTCTGCTCCGTGCAGCGTTGACCCCGCCAGCAACACTATTATCGTTAATGCTATTGCCTGCCTTGACATAATCTTAATTTCCTTAATTACCCTAATATTCCCTTATTCCACCGCAACAGCTACACATTATAACCATTCACTGTGCTATTGCAAACACACACTTTGCAATTATAATTGTCGGCAGATATACGCCTGAATCGGGACAATTTCTCCTAAAACCAGATTTTTGAACATTTTTTTGCTTATCTTATTTTGATTTGACCTTAAAGATGCCCTCGGTTATCGTGTCCGGTAAATTTCGAACGTTAATGGGAGTTTTCTTATGCCGGACGCATTCGCCATCACTGTGATTTTTATTGTTCTTTCCACCCTCATCGCCGCTCTTATCAGAGGAAGAAAGAGAGATAAATGCCTGAAGGATTTTTCGGATAATATGGTTACTATTTACAAGACGAACGGTAATGCGATATCCGGAAAATTGAGGGTCGAGAATACCGGCATGGAATTGACTTTCAACCGGAGTCTCGAAGACAGCCACGGACCCCAAAAGACCAGCTACATCCTTTATAAGTATGAATTCCCCAATATACAGACACTAATTCGATACCATGCTCATTTAAGCGAACAAAACAAAAGGCAAAGACAGGAACAACTGCAAAAGACCTACCACCCGACGGCTACACGAAGATTTCAAAGGAAAATCCAGAATCTCTTTAAAACGATTAGAGACTCGATTGCCGAGGTGGTGAATCTGTTAATAAGCCGGGCGAAAAAAACCACTACTGTCGGTACAACACTGACTTCTCAGGATAAATATGTCGCGCAGATGAAAAGTGAGCTTATGGGTTCGGTCGGAACATCGTTCGAACCGCTGCTCGAAAGATATATCGGCCATAAAGTCGTACTTGAGCTGATAAAAGGTGATAAGCTCGTCGAATACTCCGGGGTTTTGAAGGATTACACCGCCGACTTTCTTGAAATCATGGACGTTGACTACGAAGAGCCGGCTCAGGCATCTGCCAAAAAAGCCGACCTTGTTGTACTTAGAAAATACGGCCTGATACGAAATCTCGCAGAATAATTAATTTATAGTACTCAGGTAATATTTCACTCCAGACATAATCATATGCACACCGATAGATGCTATAAACATGCACATCACCTTGGAAAATACCAGGCAAAACAGCTTGCCTAACAATCTCTGCAATGGTTCGAGGAACCGCATTATCAGCCAAAGTATCGAGAACACAACTGCTATTGCGATGACCGCTGCTATCGGCCCTGACCTTTCAAGTGTAGTCAAACTTGTCACCATCGCACCGGGCCCAGCCAATAATGGACATGCCAGCGGCACACAGCCAATCTCGTACGGACTTAGCGTTCCGCTTACAGATACCGATTTGCGCAATGTCCCGAATATCAGATGGTCAATTGCGATAATCAGCAGCAAAATCCCGCCTGCTATCTGTAAATCATAAATCTGAATGTGGAAAATCCTGCCTAATATCTGCCTACCGGCAAAGGAGAATATCACCAGGATACAGACACCGACCACTATTGCGGTATTAAATGCCTTGCGGCTTTGCCCTTTTGGTACATGTTCGCTGATATCAAGAAACATTGGGATATTGCCTATCGGGTCGACTATCGCAAATAACGCCAGTATCGCCTCGATATAAATCATATTTCGCTCCTTTGCTTTTACTTTTATATCCCTATGGCTTATTATCGGTTTAACTTCTAACAATCCTTGATTATAGTCCCGAATCCTTATTGACTGCAAAACACTTTTCTCCTAACATATCGTAGAGTTATTTTAAATATTTCTATTGAACCAAAAGGGCTGCAGTGTCTCACAAGCACATAAAAATCAAACCGCCGCCTTCGACTCTTCCCGTCCAGCTGCTCGACGAAGAAGAAATTATCTCATGGATTGCTGAAATCACCAGCCAATCAAAGGATACCGTGCGTTCTCGATTGCGAGACGAATTCGATTCTCCCGGTATCAATCTCTGTCGTGCTTTTGAAAAAGCCAATCTGACCCCTCATATCTGGTCCGAGGGCCTGGCTCGTTTTTACGAGCAGACAGACGCTTTTCTCTACGAACTGGTTATCTGGAATATGAATAGGCTGAAACGTCGGCTGCGTCACCGAGTTTCTGATTTTCTGATGAATTCCGAAAGCAGACCTTTGGATGTGTTGTTGCTCGGCGATGGCCTTGGCTTCGATTCCGTCTACCTTGCTCAATTCGGCCACAACATTACTTACTTCGAACTTCCCGGCTATTCTCATTCTTTTGCCCGGAAACTCTTTGCCCAATACCCACAGGATATCACTGTTTTATCAAATCCTGATAACATTCCTTTAGAGAAATTCGATGCTGTTATTTGTCTCGATGTTCTCGAGCATGTCCCTGACCCGTCACAGCTTGTTAAAACGATTACCGGTTACCTCAAGACCAGCGGCAAACTTATTACTCACACCCCGTTCTTTATGGTACATCCGAGCAACCCCACTCATTTAGAGAAGAACCGAAGGTTCAGCGGCTCTCTTCCATTATTTAAGAAACACGGACTAAAGCTTATAGATGGAAGAGTCGACTGGAATCCGATAGTTCTGCAGAAACAGGACAGCAGGACGAAAGGGCGTTTCGCCTTTAACCCGAAGCTGCTTATTGTAAAATCAGGCGGTTTGTATTTAGCTCTTGGCCGTTTCTCAACTCTTCCTTTTCGTTGGGTTGATTCTTATCGCAAAAGCAAGAACAACTGGTTTGAAAGGTAACTCAGCCAAAACCACAAAATCCATTTACAAAAACTTCTTATGCCGTTTCGGTGATACCGCTTTTCTGACGTAAAAACAAGGGTTTAACCAACTATTTTCTATTTACTATTGACGATTGACTATTGCGTTTAGGTAGTTTAGGAAGAATAGGCGCGATTATTCGCGCAAGTTGCCGGAAAAGGCGCGCAAAAAGTAACAAAAAATTACAAAAATTCGCATAAATTGACATAAAACACACTCAAATTAACATGAAATAACCTAAAAATGACATGTTAGAAAGTCGCGCTTGCGCAAACGATTGAAAAACCAAAAAGTAGATAGTAGCAATTAGTCAGTAGACATCCGCCGTCGCCAAAGGCTATGGCGAGACAAGAAAGAAATCAAAGATAAAAATGCAAAAGACAAAATTTCGTTGTTAAATTTCCGGCTTGTGCTTGGGTAGAATCGGAATAGTTGGTTACATAATTACATCAGGACATTAAACGTAAGAGGGTTTCTTCATCTATTTCCCACCTCCACAGCATTTTTTGAATTTCAATCCACTTCCACACGGACACAATTCATTTCTGCCAATTCTATTTCCCAAATTAATAAATTTGCCTCGCCTTTTACCACTCCAAAAATCTTTTGATAAACTTTCTAATCTTTCATCATATTTCCATTTATCATCATTAAACACAACAACATCTATCATATTCGGGCTACTCTTTAAACTGCCAAAACCAATCCAAATATCGCCTTTGCTCCTATATTTTCTCAACTGGCATAAAGACAATAATCTTTTGTACAGTTCTTCAATATCACCAGAATTTAATGAATAATATGTTACCCCGACGCGGGTAGAATCACCGCTGTCCGGCAATATAGTAAAATCATGGGATCCTTCATCAATAATAGTTTTTTGCTTTGTGCTAATCATATAATAAACAAGTTTGTCTCTTGCATCACCTGACCAATCAAAAAGGTGAAATAAAATATCTGTAATTTTTGCTTCATTTGAACATTTTAACTGATCGCATAACTGATCGAATTTTTCATTACGCCACCTATTCTTGATGGCATCTCCTTCATCTGAAATCTTTAATCCTGCCTTGAGTGGATAGTAATTTCTATCAATTAATTGCGCAAAGCCTTTATCCAATGCAATCATCGCAGCCTCTGGGTTTTTCCATAACTTTCGATCTAAATGATAACCAAGGAATGTCATCTCTTCGTCTGCTTTGAAGTAGTCCATATATGAAATTCTTTGTCTTATATAGTAAAGAAAATCATACGGATCGTTTAAGTAGTGAGTAACCAATTCTAAATCAAAAACAGTTAGAAATATTGGGTATGGTTCTTGATCTTCTTTCACTAACATAATATGAGATTGATGAGTCAGAGACGGGTAATTCTCTGTTGTGATTCCCATTATGTAAACATCATCGATATTCTCTGATAGATGTATCTCATTTCCATGCTCATTTATAAACTTCGCATTTTTCCCTAGTATTTTATGACGTGAGACTAAGCCTTGTTCATAGGCATCTTGAATAGCCGCTTGAAAATCATTATTTAATGCAGTGTCATTTCCTTTTCTTGAAAGTTCAGTTAATTTCTTCGACTTCACTTGAACACACAAAGCTTTACTCCCAAGAATGCATAAAACATCAATATCTGTATCATCTTGTCCCCTTTTTGTAGTGACTTTAACAGACTTAAAAGTCCTGCTTGCTCCAAATACTTTTGATAGATAGTCGTATGCAATTTCTTCTCCAACTTTTCCTCTGTTACTACTTGCTTGGTTATTATATTTTTTATTAGTTATCATCCAATAATAGGGGCTTTCGTAAGCGGCTTCTGATAATAAAAAAGTAATTGGTACAAAATAATTGTCACCTGCAAGGTGGATAATTGGATGAGAGTTTATTATATTATAATCACCAATTGTCTGAAAATGTGAATTTAAACCTTTTTTAGGAAAAATTGAGAAGTTATTTAAGAATGCTTCAATATTAACATAACTTTCAAAATCCGATTTCTTGATGACAAATAGCTCTGCTAAGTTTTTATAAAAGGAATTCCAACAAGCTTCTCTGATTTGTTCCGTACTCAAATTTTCTTTTTCTTTTAAATCTTCAAAAAACAAATCCGCATATTGATGAAATTCTACCATAGATAAAATTTCTTTTATATGCTTTTCCCAATCCTCACTAGAATGCTTTTGGCTTAAGTTCTCGATTATCTCAGGTAAAACTTCCCTTTTATACAAACTTACTTTTTCAGACTTTTTTGTAAGAATTTTTTTAATTTGAAGAATAATACTTTTTACTTGAGTAAAATCGAATTGTTTCTCCTTATAAAGCCACTCTTTATCGTATTTGTATTTTTTTTCTAAAAACTCTAAATACTGAAAATCGTAAGCACCTGTCCCAGAATAAAATATTGGCTCTATAAGCATGTTGCCCGTGCCAAAAAATTCCTTCGCATCCTTTCTATGATTTTTTTCATCACTAGCTTTACCAATTTCTTTTTCTAATTTCTCTATAAATGGAATATTTAGAGATTGGTGCAATTCTTTCATGAGTTCATAAGTTTTTTCCTTGAAGTGAATTAAATCCATAGGATTTTTGGGCATAGAAAAGTCAATCATCTCCTGAACCAAGAATCCCAATAATAGCGATGCTTCATTTACACTTAAGGATTTGTCCCAATCCATTTCATGTAGTTTTTCAGGGTTGATATGGAAGTCCTCAAAAAGAATCATGCAAAGGGCATATATATAACCCCTCGAGTTTACTAAACCCTTTAAATCCCTAATTACTTCTTCAGTATTTCTCATTGATGCAGCAGAAGTGCCTAACACTTACTTTGCCCTTTTTAATTTTTAATCTTCCTCACCGCTATCGTATAAATTGGGCGACGCTCCTTAAGGTATTTTCTCTCGAAATTCGTTCCGACCCATTCTCCTTCGTCTGCTCCTGACGTTGCGGAAAAATCAATTCGCTCCAGCCCCGCGCTGCACCTTGCTATTACCGCCTCCATCTGTTCGAAATAATCAGCGTGGTCGGTTGCCGCTTTTATTATTCCTCCGCTTACAAGACATCTTAACATCTGCTCTGTATTGGCATCGTTGAAAAAGCGTCTTTTATGATGACGTTTTTTAGGCCACGGGTCTGGGAAATATATATGAAAACAATCCACCGATTCGTCTTTTATATATTCAGCGATAAATCCAGCTGCCTCGGTTCGGATGATACGAACATTTTTCATCCCCCATCTGCCAATACGGTCGACTGTGTAGCGGTAATACTTATTTGCCCACTCGATTCCGAGAAAATTTACTTCCGGGCAGGTTCCGGCTTCGTTGAGAAGAAACGTTCCCTTGCCTGTCCCGATTTCAATATGTACAGGCCCATTGCGTCCGAAAATTGCTGAAAAATCAATTTTTTTGCCCAAATCTTCTTCTTTTAATGATATTTCAATATAGTCTTTGAGATTTTTGGCCATTACCTGAGATTTCCCGTAAATCGCTATTTTAAAAACATTTAACTCTAAAACCCTGTTTATTATACCAAAAAACACATTTTAGGCGAGTGTCAGTTTATTTTGTATACTTTTAGCGGTTAAAGTCTACGCAAAACATATTCGATAACATTATTATGGACTCATTATTTGGTTGATGCGTAACAATTTTTAGGGTATTGGTTAAAAAATACCAGAAAAAGAAAGTCTTGAAGATGATTAGACAGCTATTCAGAATAAGGCGCAGGCAGGTCTTAATTGATGTTGGGACTCAAAAAGATTTCTTTCTCGCTGAAGGCAAAGCCTGCATTAGAAATCACAGGAGGGTCCTGTCAAATCTTCGCAGAGTTGTCGCATGGGCAAGGCTGAAACACATACCGGTAATTTCCACCTGTGATATCTATCCAAATAATAATGGCGCAAGCGCAATCAACTACTGTCTTGACGGCACGCAGGGACAGAAGAAAATACATTACACACTGCTGAATAATCATATCAGCTTCCCCGCTGATGGGAACACTGACCTGCCGCGAGATATGTTAAAGCGGTACAGACAGGTCATTCTTCACAAACGATGTATAGACCCATTCAGCGAACCCAGAATCGATAGGCTGCTGACGGAATTACACGCCTCAGAGTTTCTGCTTGTTGGCGCAAATGCAGAAGATGCAGTACAGGCTATGGCACTTGGTCTGCTCCAGAGAGGAAAGAAAGTTTCCATTATCGTTGATGCTGTCGGCTCCGGTGATAAAAAACGGGCAGAATTAGCCTTTAGAAAGATGAAGGCGAAAGGTGCAAAACTGATAGAGACCAAAAAACTCGCAGGTACCTCGCATTTGAGAAAAGTTGGTATCTGTCATTGCCGGACCTGCAGCAAACAGCTGGCCGGGCAAGTCGTTGAACTGGCCACGAAAAACTAATCTTTTTTAACCGCGAATACACGCAAACATACACAAATAGTTGTTTTGAGCAATTCGCGTTTATTAGCGTCAATTAGCGGTTACATATTTAGTCTTCTGTTTTCCGGTTACTGCCTTGTATCCTATAAAGATACTGGTGCTGTTCTGTCTACTTTTATTTTGTATAAAATATCGGTTTATTTGTTGACAGCCTCTGCCTGACTGCCATATACTAAATAACTCTATTTTCCCAAGCGTATTTCAAAGGATTAAAGTGCAAAGACGGAAGCACTGACTGGATTTGGTTTAAAATATTTTGCTTTAAAGGAGATGTAAAACAATGGCAGAGAAGCGAGTTTATTTTTTCGGTAGTGGAAAAGCCGAAGGAAATGCAACAATGAAGGAACTGTTGGGCGGCAAAGGTGCGAATCTTGCTGAAATGACAAGCCTTAGTATTCCGGTGCCTCCGGGATTTACTATCGCTACCAAGGTTTGTGATGAATATTACAAAAACAATGCTAAATGGCCGAAAGGGCTTGCCGAAGAAATCGATAAAAATATTGCAAAGCTTGAAAAGACCATGAACGCAAAACTCGGCGACCCAAACAATCCCCTGCTCGTTAGCGTAAGAAGCGGGGCAGCTGTCTCTATGCCGGGAATGATGGATACCGTTCTGAATCTCGGTCTTAACGACGAGGTTATCGAAGGCATTATCAAAAGAACAAAAAATCCAAGATTTGCTTACGACATTTATCGCCGCTTTATAGATATGTTCGGCGATGTTGTTATGGGATGCAGCCATGAGTATTTCGAGGCTGTTCTCGACGCTGCCAAGAAAAAAGCAAAGGTAAAACTCGATAATGAACTGACCGCCGCTCAGTTGAAAGAAGTTGTCGAAGAATACAAAAAGATTTACAAAAAACATGTCGGCAGGATGTTCCCGCAGGACGGACACGTCCAGCTGACTCACTCCATCAACGCTGTAATCAAATCATGGATGATTGGCCGTGCCATTAAATATCGTCAGCTAAATAAAATTTCAGGCCTGCTCGGCACCGCTGTAAACGTACAGGCTATGGTCTTTGGCAACATGGGCAATAACTGCGGTACAGGCGTTTGCTTCACACGTAACCCAAGTACAGGCGGCAAGGAGTTCTACGGTGAATACCTTATGAACGCCCAGGGCGAAGATGTCGTTGCCGGCATCAGAACACCGCTGCCCCTGAAAAAACTCAGCAGGCAAATGCCTAAAATCTATACCCAGCTTACCCGCCTGATGACCAGACTCGAAAAGCACTACAAAGATATGCAGGATATGGAATTTACTATTCAGGAAGGAAAACTTTTTATCCTTCAGACGAGAACGGGTAAACGTACAGCTGAAGCTGCCATCCGTATTGCCGTCGACATGGTTAACGAAAGACTTGTCCCAAAGAAAGAAGCTGTCACTCGAGTTACTCCTGAACAGCTTGACAGGCTGCTGCACCCGCATTTTGACCCGAAGGCTAAACGTGATGTTATTACTAAAGGTCTGCCTGCCTCGCCGGGCGCTGTTGTCGGCCAGGTCGTATTCGACGCTGATACCGCAGAGGCCTGGAAGAAAAAAGGCAAGAAGGTCATACTTACAAGAATTGAAACAAGCCCGGAAGATATCGGGGGTATGGACGCCGCTGTCGGTATTCTCACTGCACGCGGCGGAATGACAAGCCATGCTGCTGTGGTCGCTCGCGGAATGGGTAAATGCTGTGTTGCCGGTGTCGGCGAACTGCACATTCACTATAAAGCCAAAAAACTTAACATCGGCAGGCTAACTATTAAAGAAGGTGACTGGCTCAGTATCGACGGTGCTACCGGTGAGATAATGAAAGGACAAATGGCAACGGTCGAGCCTGTAATGAGCGGCGCTTTCGAAAGATTTATGAAAATCTGCGACACCGTCAGAAGACTCGGGGTCAGAACCAATGCTGATACACCTGAGGATTCAAAAAGGGCAAGAGGTTTCGGCGCCGAAGGTATAGGCCTGTGCCGGACCGAGCACATGTTCTTCGAAGGGCAAAGAATCTGGCCGGTACGCTCAATGATATTGGCTGCTGATGATTATGCAAAAATGCTCACTGAACTGCAGGAAGCTCAGACTCCGAAAGAGGAAAAGGCAATTGAAAAACAGTATGCCGCTGCCAAAAAGCAGTTTGAAGCTGCACTAAAGAAATTACTGCCTTATCAGCGAAGCGATTTCGAGGGTATCTTCAAAGCTATGGCCGGTCTGCCTGTAACGGTTCGGCTGCTCGACCCGCCGCTGCATGAGTTCCTGCCGCAGGACAAGGAAAATCAGGCTCAAATGGCGAAAATATTAAAAGTCGCTCCCGCAGTCGTCAAAAAGAAAGTCGAACAGCTGCACGAGTTTAACCCTATGCTTGGCCATCGCGGCTGTCGGCTCGCTGTCACATATCCGGCTATTTACCGTATGCAGGCGAGAGCTATTATCGAAGCTGCTCTTAACATTAAGAAAACCGGCAAAGTTGTTCTACCGGAGATTATGATTCCGCTTGTCGGAACTGTTGCTGAATTGAAAATGGTGAAAGACCAGATAGTTGACGAAATCAATATCGTCTTTAAGGAAAGAAAACGAAAAATCAATTACACAGTTGGCACGATGATTGAAGTTCCAAGAGCAGCTTTGACGGCTGACGAAATCGCTACGGAGGCCCAGTTCTTTAGCTTTGGTACTAACGACCTTACCCAGATGACTATGGGATTCTCGCGTGATGATGCCGGCAAGTTCCTCGGTGAATATGTCAGCTCTGGTATTTACAAGCGTGACCCGTTCCAAACGCTTGACCAGGCCGGTGTCGGTAAGCTCGTCGAAATGGGTACTAAACTCGGTAGAAAGACAAGGAAAAGCCTGAAAATCGGCATCTGCGGCGAGCACGGCGGTGACCCAGACAGTATCGATTTCTGCCACCGTGTCGGTATGAATTACGTCTCATGTTCACCGTTTAGAGTGCCAATCGCCAGACTTGCTGCTGCACAGGCTGCGGTCAATAATAAGTGATTTGACACAAGATAGTTTTTATGTAGAATAAAAAGGTGCGTCAAACATATACGGCGCACCTTTTATTTTAAGTTGTACACTAAATCGAGAATAATCATTGACCTGGTGGGAGTAGCTCAGCTGGTTAGAGCACTGGATTGTGGATCCAGGGGTCGGGGGTTCGAATCCCCTCTCTCACCCTTGTTTTTAGCTGAAATAGCAAAGCCGACTATGCTGACATAATCGGCTTTACGCTTTCGCCATTGTTAAAATACGATATATCTTAAATCCTCGTTCTGTTTCTGAACGCTATACCTTTCTTTTCATAACCAGGCTCAATGAACCCAACCCAAGCAGTAGAATCGTTCCGGGCTCCGGGGTTGTTGTCACTGCTGATTCACTGGAACCATCAGGCAAGCCGATTACATGAGCGCCAATACGAAGTTTTCCTGAGTTCATCTCATCTATTACATCATAAATATTTACGTGAGTGTTCAAAGAAAAGCTAATATGGAGCCATTCACCTGGATTGATTCCTTTGTGAAACATTGGCTGGCGTGCGCCAAATGTATTACTGCTCTCGAAAACAGTGTCAAGTATGTTAGCTCCAGGCAGTTCTCTTGGCCTTGCTCCTGTCCCGAAACTGACACCATACCCGTTAGTCAGGTCGCAAAAGTCTAACAGATTGTCGAAATCAAAATAAATTCCTGCTATACTCGAGCTAATCAGGCTTTCATTGTAGATAGTAAAGTCAATCATATTGCTTGAGCCTCTATGAAACATTACAATAGGAAAATCCAAATCGCTGCTGTCGCAATAGTTTCCATTGTTTGTGAAAACCTCAAGTTGATGGACCTGGCTGAAATGGTTCGTCGCTTTTGTATATGGAACTAATGACAGTAACACTAAGATAAAACTGCATGTCAAAAGCTTCTTATTCATATTGTTCCTCCTGTATTGAAATCTACTCCAATTTTCATTATTTTTTTACCACCGCAGGATGCCCTTTAGGCCCACTGCGGTGCCAGGCAACTGACAGATTACTAACTGACAAACCTGGAGAGAGAGTTCTAAAATTTAAAATTGCGTTTATTCACTTTTTAGTTTTTCTATCTGCTCACGATATTAATCGTGTCTGACTTTAACTTGCCGGGTTCGGATTTTCGTTTGTCCAAAAACATCAAACCCGGCAAGGAGGAGAAGCTAATTACAATATTCAATATCCTTTCGCATTATCAGACAGGGACACCTGAAGATTCAAAATGTTAGCTATTGTTTCTACGAAAAGACCGTCATCACTCTCGTCGACAAGTACTGCTGACACCCCGATACTGCGAGCCATAATTTCCTGTACAGGATCACCGGTTCTCACTAATGCTATTGTGGGGATATCAGGCTTTACCGCCTTAAGCCTTTTAAGAAACTCGCCGTCTTTCATATCATCCAGGTCCCACTTACTGATAACACTGTCTATCTTTGTTTTTTTCAAAGAGCGTGCAGCTTCAAA
>CBDVDM010000021.1:0-30699 GCA_965372745.1 uncultured bacterium | reverse complement strand
CAATATTATCGGCATTTACGCCTGCCTCCATAAGTTGCGATTTTCGCCCGTTATGTCGTATAAAGTGCCTCGGCATACCAAGAACCGCTATCGGCTTCGGTATCCCTTCCGGAAAAGCTCCAGCAGCAGCTTCGAGCACAGCTGAACCAAATCCGCAGGCAATACTGTGGTCCTCTATCGTTATTAACCCTTTGCCCTGGCCGAGTAAAGATATTATTTTTTCGTCAATTGGCGCCGCAAAACGTCCGTTTATCACATCAATCGCAATTCCTTCCTGTTCCAAACGCTCCGCTGCCAGAATTGCTTCATGCAGAACATTTCCATAACTAACTACTGCTAACACAGAATCGGGCCTCTCTTTAACAGATACGCTTTTGCCCAATTCAAAAGCCTGCGAACAAGATGAATCCAACAATTCATTACTAACTACAAAATCTTTCGGATATCTTATGCAAACAGGTTTGTTTTCATTCAATGCAAATTCCAATGCAAGCTGTAACTCAATTTCATTGGCAACTGATACCAGAACCATATTCGGCATCATTCGCAAAAAACCAATATCCAGCAATCCATGATGCGTCGGACCATCTGCGCCAACTACTCCTGCACGGTCGATACAAAAAACTACCGGCAGGTTCTGCAGGGCAACTTCCTGAAATATCTGGTCAAAACTGCGCTGAAGAAATGTTGAGTAAATACAAATTAGCGGCTTTAAGCCACTTTTGGCCAAACCCGCTGCAATATCAACTGCTGCACTTTCTGCAATACCTACATCGTAAAACCTGTCTCCAAACTTTTCTCTAAATTCGGTCAGGCCTGTACCGTCACACATAGCCGAAGTTATCGCAACTATTTTTTCGTCCTTCTCTGCTAACTTAACTATCGTATCACTGAATACATCGGTAAAACTACGCCCCTTCCCAGCTGAAACCGGTTCAACGGCCTCGCCATTCATATTAAACGGGCCGGTCGAATGAAAACGATAGTCCTGTTCTGCCGGAACAAAACCTTTGCCTTTCTTGGTATAAACATGTAACAAAGCCGGATGATTTAATCCGGACATGCCCTCAAATAATTGTATTAACGATTCCATGTCATGGCCGTCCACCGGGCCAAAGTATGGAATATTCAGACTTTCAAACATCTGACTGGCAGGAAGTGCCATTCGAATAGTTTTCTTAATCTTCTCAATAACCCCTTCAACACCTTTACCTATGACCGGTAAATGCTCAAGTATATTGTTAGTCGTCTTTCGCATGTCCTCATAGGTATGACTGAGGCGAATTTTCGAAAAGTATTTTGCCAGAGCCCCCTGAGTGGCATCGATGGCCATCGAATTATCATTTAACACTATGAGCAACTGTCTTTCGACAAGCCCCAGGTTATTTAGCGCCTCGAATGATACGCCACTGACAATACTGGCGTCACCAACTAATGCTACTATTTTATCATCCTGCTTAGCCTGGTACTGACCCAAAGCCATTCCAATTGCCGTCGGCACTGCTGTACCGGCATGGCCAACTGTAAACTGATCATACACACTTTCAGACGGATCCGGAAAGCCGCTTAAACCTCCAGCCTGTCGAAGCCGGCTGAATTGTTTTCTTCTGCCTGTTATAATTTTATGGGTATAACATTGATGGCCAACATCCCAAAGGAGCTTGTCTTTTTTAAAATCAAATACATAATGCATGGCAAGCGTCAACTCAACAATTCCAAGACTACTGGCCAAATGACCTCCGGTTTTACTCACCGTTTCGAGCATAAATGCTCTAACCTGCTCAGCCAGCTCGCTAAGCTGCTCAACTGTCAGCTTTTTTAAATCGTCAGGGCTGTTTATTTGTTCTAATAATTCATACATTTGAACCACCCATTATATGAAAAAACACACTTAATTTCAATCAATTACAAATAAAAGGTAATGGGTTAGTTTGGAGCGATTTATAGGAGAGGAAGTGACAGTTTTAACTGAGAATATAGGTAAAGAAATTAGCGGTAGAAGTGAGAGATATTTTGTTGTCTATTTTAACAGAGACGGTGACATTTACGAGAAAAATCAGCTTGTGCGGGTCCTGCTTTTGGAAAATAGAGAAGATGGAATATTTGAACAAGCAAATTAGCACGATTATTCGCGCAAGTTGCAGAAAAAAGGCGTCAAAACAGCGCAAAAAGTAACAAAAAATTACAAAAGTTTGCATAAATTGACACGAAAGTGCATCAAAATGACCCAAAAATGACTTCGTGAAAAAATGCACTTGCGCAAATGATGCGAAAATCCGAAATCCTAATACCTAAATCCTAAACAAGCACAAAATTACAAATAAAAATGTTCAAAACAAATTTAGCCACGAAAAGGTACAAAAGACACAAACTATTTTTGCCACAGAGGACACAGAGTTCACAGAGATATTTTTTAACACAGATTACACTGATTTCGCTGATTCCTAAGACATAAAAAATTAACCACGGAGTTGAAAACAATAGTAAATCGTCAATAGAAAATAGTAAATGAGAATAGCCACCAAGACCCAAAGAAAAGAGTAAAAAAAACTCAAATTGCCTAATCTTTTACTCATCTGGTTCGCTTTAGCAAGGCTTTCGCTAAATGCCGCAGGATATTCGCCTTCTCTCCAAAAGGTTCTAAAACCTGCACCGCCTCTTCAGCTAACTTTTCAGCTCTTTTTCTCGACTTCTCAATTCCCAATAAAGCCGGATATGTTATTTTTCCTGCTTTTTCATCCTTGCCCGTCGTTTTGCCCAATTGCTTACTTGAACCGGAGACATCAAGAATGTCATCAGATATCTGGAAACCAAGGCCGAGCTTCAAACCGTATTCGCAAAGCAATTCATATTCACGACGTTTTGCACCACCTGTTATCGCTCCCATTGCAGTACTGCATTGAAACATCTTTGCGGTCTTGTTAAGATGGATATACTCCAATAGCTCTTCACTGCCTTTTGTTTTTTCCGCCTTCAAATCTGCTAACTGACCTGCAACCATTCCCGCCGGCCCAGCTGCATCCGCCAGGTGACTGACTAATTTTATTGCAACAGCACTATCGTTAATCTCTTTAGATAAAATTCCAAACGCAAGGGTCAAAAGGCCGTCACCGGTTAAAATAGCGGCAGCTTCATCAAAGGCCTTATGACATGTAGGCTTGCCCCTGCGAATTTCATCATCATCCATCGCAGGTAAATCATCATGTATAAGCGAATAAGTATGCACCATCTCGAGCGCTGCTGCTGCAATCTCCGCATTATGATTCACCCGGCCGTTAACGACTTCACAACACCACAGAACCAATGCCGCTCGAATCCGCTTGCCCTTTGCTTCCAGTACATACCTGAAAACTTCTTCAAGGCCAGTATCTATAATATTGCGGTCAGACAAAAACCTCTGAAGAACGCTATTTACAACTTGGGCCTTCTCGGCTAACTGTTCTTTAAACTCTGCTTCAAACATCAGATATCAATCCACAATTGACAATTGATTATTAACGTTCAATAATTTACTATCTAATTATTGAAAATAGTAAGGCGATAACAATAAATAGTAAACAGAAATTTCGTCTTTAAATTCCTAACGTCTTCTTAGAAATTTAATGGTATCTCTAAAAATTAAAAATGCTCCTTATTCTTGGCACAACCGGCTCGGGCAAGGGAAAGCTGGCTTTTGAATTAGCCAAAAGCTCAGATGCTGAAATAATCAGCGTCGACTCAATGAAAATCTATCGCAGAATGGATGTCGGCACTGCAAAGCCGCCTAAAGAAGCTCAAACAATAGTTAAATATCATTTAATCGATGTCGTCGAACCAAGTGAATCCTTCAGTGTCGGAAAATTTATAGAACTAACAAACCAGACTATAGACCAGATAAAAAAAAGAGGCAAGCCTGTAATCGCCGTCGGAGGCACTGCTCTGTATATTAAGTCTTTACTCTATGGCCTATTTGAGGGACCCGGAACTGATGAAGAAATCCGCACCCAGCTAAAAGAAAAAGCAAAATCTCAGGGCCTTGCCAAACTCCATGAGCAATTATCAAAACTCGACCCTCAAGCCGCTCAAAAAATTCATCCCAATGATTCAAAACGTATAATGCGAGCATTGGAAGTTTACGAGCTTACCGGTAAACCTATTTCAAGCTTTCAGAGCCAATGGACACAAAACAATTGCAGTAACTGGAAAATAATCGGCTTAAGAAGAGATAAGGCTGTCGAATCTCAAAGAATAAACGCAAGAGTTAAAAAAATGATTGATGCCGGCCTGGTTGAAGAAGTCGAATCACTATTAAACGAAGACAAACCTCTAAGTAAACAGGCGCAATCCGCTATAGGGTATGCTGAAATAATTGACTATTTAAGCAACAAAACATCGCTCGAAAAATCGCTCGAACTTATAAAAAAGAACACAAGGCACCTGGCAAAACATCAACGCACATGGTTTAAGACCTTCAAAAATGTAAACTGGCTGGATATCGAAGCTGATGAATCTGCAGAAAAAATCCTCGAACGCACAAAAATACTTTCGGAAAATATTTAAGAATTTCTAACAAAATGAAAGATGAGCCACATATTGTGGTCTGGATTCCCGCTTGCGCGGGAATGACAGATGCAAATGTTTCTTTCTGTTAGAAGACAATTAAGCAGTTTGGAGTTGATTTCCCGCTCGCAATACAGCTGCTGTATCACTTAATACAAGCTGTTTTATCAAACTGGCTGACACTAAAGCAATGCCCATACTCAATATTTTTTCCTCGACCATCGAGGCAATTGCACGTGCAGCCTGACTGTCGACATTATATTTGGAAATAAGGCCACTAACTATTATCGATTTGTTCCACCGGCTTCGCTTATACCCTGCATTCGACTCACACAGCAATTTGGCATCTGCTAATTCGCAAATATCAACACATGCAACCTCAATCCTGCTGCGTTTAAGCTTGCGACGGTAATGATATTCATTTAAAGCGACAGCTGCTTCACTGTATTTTGTGTCCGCCAAAACCACTTTAATTGCGGAAAATATCTCGCTACTTGTGATTGTACGCCGGCTATGCTTATGATAAAGATAGTAGGTAACCACTTCCGCAAGCTGCTGGGCAATGTAAACATCCCCTTGCTCTACGCATGACATGGCATTACTGATAGTACCTATAACCTTGGTATGCAGATACTCCTCAACGTTGCCATCCGCCTTTACAACCTTCAGCCTGTTTTTCGCCCCGCCCATTTGCTTCCCTGCAAAATTTAATAATCTTTTCTTTTCTGAGCCGGCTATTCAAAACAACTTTTTAACTCTCATTACTGAAAAAGCTTTTTTTGGCCAATATGATTCGTCTCAGCGATAACCTGACTTACTTCCTCAATCAAGTCATCAGCGTCTTTAAAATCTCTATACACACTCGCAAAGCGAATATATGCAACATTATCCACTCCGCGAAGCTGTCTCATAACACTTTCTCCAATAAAAGCTGAAGACACCTCCTTGTCGAAGTTTCTGAATATTTCCTCCTCTACCTTATCAGCTATCTGCTGAATCTGCTCAACAGATACCGGTCTTTTGTAACACGCCTTCTGCAAACCTGCAATAATTTTATCTCTATCGTAAGGTACTCGCAAGTCCTCTTTCTTTACCACGTAAAGTTTAAAGCTTTCGCCTATCTTTTCATAAGTGGTAAAACGTTTATCACAGCTAAGGCACTGACGGCGACGCCTGATAACTCTGCCGGCATCACTTGAGCGGGAATCAACAACCTTATCATTGTCTTCCTTACAGAATGGGCATCTCACAAGCTAAACCTACTTTTAAAAATCTATTTATTGCTCGCAGAATTCTACATTTTGCTAACATGGTTATTATAAACCCAACATTTTGTATGTCAAAAAAAACTTGTGAAAATTACGTGCTTTTTTAACACAAAAAAAAAGTCCCTGCGTTTTCGGCGCAGGGACCCCCTTAGAAGAAATTCACATGGCCCCCCATGTATTTCTAAAAAGCCCTTATGTTAAACAAGGACTTCAAATTTCGATCCTGCCGAGATCGGCATTAATTGCCCCCCCTGCGGCAGGACTGCCATGCTGGCCGGGCGATTGGTTTAAACAACCGATGGCTGCCGCCTATAACAAAACTCGTCATATTATGCAGCCCACCTTTATTGCCCAACTAAGATAAAACATAATAAAAGAAATCCAAAAGGCAAAATGAATTTTTAGAGATGTCCTTAAGCTTAACCTCTCGCTTTTGCGTACCAATCCGGGTCTTTTGCAAGATTTTCTCTCGCCTCGGACGTCATCATTTCAAAAGCAGGATGCGTAGTTTCCCATGCACGTTCTGTAAACGGTGCTTGTCGCATCTTTTCCACTTCCTTTGCTGCATCCTCGAAGTAGCTGCCATAAATATGCAGCGAATCGCTTATGTCAACATACCTGCCTACAATCACATCCTTGTTTATCTTCTCAGAAATTCGCTCAGCTATTGCTCTTTGAAGATCTGTCAGTGCATAAACATTCATGAACCATGCCTTATACAAATCCCTGCTGCGCCAGTGCGTATTCATATTAAGCGACAATTCGCCAGCCTCGTTTGATACCAGCCGGCACCATATCCGTTGAAGGCAGGGCGGGTCATCTGTTACAGGGTCTGCGGTAGGCATCCATGTTATAGCTTGTGCTCTGCGTGTATGTGATGTTTCTGCAAGACTATCAATTATATACTGAATTTGATCGAATTTCTTAAATGGCTTCGGTGAGTTTTCATCACGAATATTTTCAACCGGGCAATATGCAAATATCCTCTCATGATAGGTGTAAGTCCACTTGCCGGCTGCAGGGTCTACCCAGTGGTCATGTATGCCGTTTACAACTTCCTGTCTGTAAGCCTCCAATTCTGCGGGGCCGCCGGGGAAATTCTTGTGGATACGAGGCTCGGCAAAAGGATTAGCCACCGTTATCATTACCGTTGCGTCCTTACTTGGCGGGTCCGTCGGCTTATCATACTGGGTTCTTATATCAACTCCGTTGTCCCAAACCGCCAATACCGCTTTTTCCCATGCCTGTGGAAGACACTCCGCTGTTATGGAAATAACAGGTATATTTACCGATGATGTCGTAGTACTCATTTCTGCCTCCATGAATTTTGCTGACAAACGTACGTATTAATAACTTGAAAGGTCTGTCTCTTCGTCGGTGATTCCATATCTTTCGCGGTCTCTCGGCCTAAGATCACCAAGCATTCTTTTCGCCTTATATGAATAAACAGTACCAGGATATTCTCTGATGAGCTGCCGACAATAATCGACCATCAGTTTATAACTTCTCATTCCCGGCAACCTGCCTTGTTTTCTGTAAAGCAGTGCCATCTCAAATAATTTACCGGCTTGTACCTGCTCTTCAAGAGACAGCTCTCTGAATGTGGGTTTTGCAGGTTCAGCTTCTGGTTCAGGTTGTTTCTCGACTTCCGGCTCGGCTCGCAGCCGCCTGTCATCCTCTTCTATTACTTCATGGTAACTTTTTTCCTGCTGCTGCGGTTTTTCTTCTACCGGCGCGAGAACACTCACAAGAATAAATGCGCCTATAATTATAGCTGAAATAACCGCTATTTTGAGCCACAATGTGCTCATGTTAACTTAAACCTTCCGATGAAAAATGACTACTGAAACACAATTTTAGCATCTCCTTACCGTTTATCAACTACCAATTATAAACAATCAATTATACGAATTACGATTAGTTAATGCGCTCGTGTGTCACTTCGAGCGAGCCGTAGGCGAGTGGAGAAATCTATTAAAAAACCAGATTTCTCCACTACGAGCCACTTCGTGGCCCTTCGGTCGAAATGACAACAGCGCACTTAATAATCGGACTTGGTATTATACCCTTTAGTGTAATAAAATTCGCGTTTAGGGATTATAACTTGTTTGTAAAAAGGTTCTTACCCGCGCATTAGAGCGTAATTATTAATCGGAATTGGTATCATTTGACTTTTACTCGATATAAACGTAGCATTATTAATAAGTTCCACCAATAAGATAGCTGTTAGAAAGGCTTTTTCATGTTTACAGGATTAATTGAAGCTGTTTGCCAGGTCAGAACACTGCGTCAAAGCTCTGATGGTATGGAAATTAGCATTGACCTGGCCGACATAGCCAAGGACACAAACATCGGCGATAGTATAGCTGTGAACGGCGTCTGTCTGACTGTTACAAAAATCAACGGCCAACAGGGGACTTTCGATTGTCACCCTGAAACTCTTGAAAAATCTGCTCTTGGGAAATTAAAACCTGCCGGTCTGGTTAATATCGAGCGTGCAATGCCGGCAACCGGCCGCTTCGGCGGACACTTTGTTCAAGGGCATATCGATGGCACCGCAAAAATTCAGGCTCTCAGAAATAAAGGCCAATTCCGGGAAATAGATTTTTCCGCTTCATCACAGCTTTTAGACCAAATGATAGAGAAAGGCTCTATCGCTGTTAATGGTATTTCTCTTACCATAGCAGGGCTAAACAAAGAGGGGTTTAGTATAGCCGTCATTCCACAAACCTGGGACAAAACTACTCTGCATCGTGGGCAAGTGGGTGATTTTGTAAACATAGAAATCGATATAATCGTAAAGGCAGTCAGAAATCAGCTGAAAAAAAATCTCCCAGATAACGATAATTTGACCGAAGATAAATTAGGGCAGATGGGCTTTTAATTTAATAGTATAGGAATTTATATTCCCGATACATCGGGACAGAGGTCACAGAGAACACAGAGATATGAAAATATAACTCCGTTCCGATATATCGGGAAAGACTTACGGCAAAAACTTTTAATTTGACCGAAATGAACAATAAAATTAACAATCAAAATTCCATAATCGACCAGCCTGTCATCGGTATAACAATGGGCGACCCATCTGGTATCGGTCCGGAAATAATTGTTAAAGCATTAGCTGAACCGGAAATCAGAAAAACGGCAAAATTTATTATATTCGGTATGAATGAACAGCTATGCTACGCAGCAGATAAAGCTGAGATTGAACTGTTCTGGGGACGGCATCAGCATGAAAAAGTCAGCAGGGAATATCCTTATAAGGTTGTCGTCGCCGACTATGATGATTATTCCATCCCTCCATGGATTAAAAAACCAACCAAAATTGCCGGCGAAGCCTCAATACGATTTTGTACCGACGCCATCTGGGCGGCAAAAGCCGGAATTATTGATGCGGTTGTCACCGCTCCTATCAGTAAGACCAGCTGGAAACTGGCTAACGCCAAATGGCCTGGACACACAGAACTTTTAGCCGACAAATGCAAATCGCCAAGAAAAGCTATGATGTTCAGCACCGAAAAATTAAAGGTTGCACTTGCAACAATCCATGATGCTCTATTCGATGTCCGCCACAAATTCACTATCGGACGCGTCTTTGAACCGATAGACCTTCTCAACACCGCACTGATAGAATACTTCGATATCCCAAAGCCAAGAATAGCTGTCGCTGCGCTAAATCCACATGCCGGAGAAAACGGCCAATTCGGCGATGAAGAAAAACGAATCATTTCACCTGCCATTGAACTGGCAAATCACCAGGGCATAAACTGTCTCGGCCCATTTCCCGCTGACACTGTCTTTCTAAAAGCTGTAAACGGTGACTTCGACGCTGTCGTAGCAATGTATCATGACCAGGCGATGATACCTATAAAACTGCTTGCATTCGAGACCGCGGTAAATATCACTATCGGAATTCCCATAATCAGAACCTCTCCGGCACATGGTACCGCATTCGACATCGCCGGAAAAAATATCGCCAACCCAACAGGCATAAAATCAGCTATTACAACCGCCATTGAAATGGTAAAAACAAAAAAGAACCGCCGGCTTGTTCAGGCAAAACTTACTCCAGATGCAGACTAAACAAAAAATCCAGCAGCTACTTGCCGCAGCAGGTGTCTCGCCAAATAAAAAACTTGGCCAAAACTTCCTCATCGACCTGAACCTGATGAAATTACTAATTGATTCGGCCCATATTCAACCCAATGATGTCGTTCTGGAGGTCGGATGCGGGACAGGCTCATTAACGGAGTGCCTGTCGGAAAAAGCCGGCAGCGTAATTGCGGTCGAATTCGACAGCACGCTTGCAAAAATAGCTCAGAACCAACTGTCTGACAAAAACAATATTACCTTCATAAATACCGATATTCTGGAAAACAAAAACACCATCGCTCCTGTCGTAATCGATGCTATAGAAAAAACCCGCCAAAAAACATCCGGACAATTCTTACTCATCGCCAACCTTCCTTACAACATAGCTTCGCCTTTAATGATGAATCTGATTACAGGTAAAACTACTGTAGACCGAATGTATGTTACCGTTCAGAAGGAGGTTGCAGAAAGAATGGCAGCTGTACCTGACACAGGTAACTATGGAACTCTAAGCATCATGCTGGCTGCTGCTGGAAATGTGAAAATCGACAGAATCTTAAAGCCAACCGTTTTTTGGCCTAAACCTAAAGTGCATTCTGCAATGGTCTCATTTATTACAGATAAGGAAAAATTAAACCGTATTAACGATAAAAAGCTCTTCGCCCAGGTTGTAGGCCTATTCATGCAGCACAGAAGAAAAATGTTAAAACCCTGTACAAAATTCGCTCAGGGCAAACTGGCCCAAATCAATAACTGGACCATAATCTTCGAAGAGTCCTGTATCGACCCCCGCAAAAGGCCGGAACAGCTCTGCCCACAGGATTACGTCTCAATGGCTAATCTATGTTATGAATACCTATCTGCTAAATGAATAATACGAATTACGATTAGTTAATGCGCTCGTGTGTCATTTCGAGCGAGTCATAGGCGAATCGAAAAATCTATTAAAAAAACAGATTTCTCCACTACGAGCCACTTCGTGGCCCTTCGGTCGAAATGACAACAGTGCACTTAATAATCGGACTTGGTATAACTACAGTTAATGCTTACTGTTGCAGTATAAAATATTATCCTCCACCGACAAGCCTGATTAAATAACCGCTGATTTGTGCCTGTGGCTGTGACATTCGATATTAACCGCTACCGGCAGTGATGCAATATGACAGGCGGCTGTCTCAATCATGCAGGCTAAGGCTGTCGTATCGCCGCCAAAACCCTGCGGGCCTATACCAAGTGCATTAACCTTCGCAAGTAAATCATCCTCTAATTTCGCATAAAATTCATCCCTGTTTTTTTCGCCAACGTTTCTAAGAAGGGCCTTCTTGCTCAACAAACAGCTTAATTCAAAATCTCCTCCAATACCAACCCCGACAACAAACGGCGGACACGCATCAGCGCCGGCCTGCCTTACAACATCAACGAGCCATTCGATTATCTCTTCTTTCTCTGCTGTAGGTTTAAACATTTTAAATTGACTTTTATTCTCACAGCCACCACCCTTGGCCATCACGGTTATCTTCAATTTGTCACCCTGTACTATCGCATGGTGAATCACAGCTGGAGTATTTGTGCCGGTATTGCTGCGCTGCTTCAAAGGCTCTTCCACGATGCTCTTACGAAGATACCCCTTTTCATAACCCCTTTCAACGCCTGTATTGATTGCGTCATATAGTGTCCGCCCATCACCTGATTTGACAGCTACATCTGAACCCTGCTCGACAAAAACAACTGTCAGTCCCGTATCCTGGCACAATGGAATCCGCTCATCTTTCGCTATCCGGGCATTTTCGATAAGCTTTTTTAGTATCTCGGCTGCTTCAGGATTCGACTCTTTATTGGCAGCAGTCTCTAATGCTGACAGCATATCCTCGCTAAGCTCATAACAAGCTGATATGCAAAGCGACTCTACAGTACTGACTACCTTTTCAAATTCAATGTATCGCACGTTAATTATTCACCAGGCATACTGACTTCGTAAGTTTTATATGTCACATTACCGACGTCATCCGAAATTTTTACCGAAATTATATGCTCACCTGGTTGGAGTTTCTCTGTCTTTATGGTAAAACGCTCATCCGTCGTATCATACACAAGGTCATCCGGTACAGCACTTCTCCATTCAGCATTACTGTCGATAGTATAGTTGACTTCACCTATAACACTTAACTTATCCGATACACGCAATTTCAAAGTTATTGTCTTTCCATCACTTTGAGTTATCAGGCTCTTTTCAATTACAGGCCCTGTATTATCAACCACGAGCGGCTCGGTTATCCTGCTGTCCGTCAAGCGGCTCGCGGAGCTATTACTTCTTTCATCACTTGCTGTAACCCTGACCTCATAACGACCATCCTCTACAGTTCTGCCGTCCCATTCGAAGCTATTCTCTTCAATTTTTTCTTTAAGCTCTATCCAGTTCTCTCTTCCTGTCTTTCTAAAATCTATTCTGTAAATTAACTTATCCGCATTATCATCTTCAGCCTTATAGCTGATTTTAAATACACCCCTATCGCCACCTGATTTTTCTGTGCGACTAATGTCAACCTCCTTTACTTTCGGCGCCAAATTAGGAACCGTACTCGCCACAGCCACCTCTCTTACAAGCGGACTTTTCCTTCCGTCTTCACTTTCAAGCTGCAGGCGATACTGACAAAATCTACCAACAGGACAACGCAACTGTATCGGCCCTGTTATTTCCATTGGCTCGGCCCACTGGGAAAATGTCGGGTCGTTCACATCCTTCACATTGCCGCTTCGAGATGAAACAAGAATCTTACAACCACTCGGAATATCAGCTTCAATCTGCAATTTGCCCCACTTCGCCGGCTGGCCTGCATCTATAAGAGCAGATGTATAATTTCCCACAGCTGCAAAGCTCTTACCCAATTTTATCAATTTTGCAGGATTCGATGTGCCGATATAAATATCCTCTCCACTAACCACTACTGCCGTAATCTGCGATGCCTGTTCATCAGAATAAATAATCTTCTCTTGCTCAGTTAGCGGGTCTACACTATAAAGCTTGGCACTATTGCCTGTTCCAATCAGCAATTCCTTGTCATACAACGCCAGAGAGAAAAACACCAAAGCCCTGTCAAATATACTCGTTACATAACCGTCTTTACTGATTTTATATATGTAACTGGTCTTTTCCGGCTTTGCCAGTTTACCGGGTAATCCGACAGTTTTTAAAGCCTGGGCATCATCACCCTTTTTCGTATTGGCGATATTCAGCTTCAAGCCTCCTTTATCTGTCTCTGAACTTGTACCTTTCTTACCTTTAACTTCAGGACGACCTGCTAAAGGCATTTGCGTCGTATATTTTCCATGCGCTGCAACGACCTCTGCTGATGTCGCTGCCGCATACAAAACACCTGAGCCATCATCAGATTCAGCTTTCCCGAATATTTTCAGATATTCTTCACCCTTAAGAAATAGCAAACCTGTTACCTCATCCTGGCCGCTGTCATATAAAACCGCTGCCTTTTTTTCTTCCGGGTCAATCTTATATACCAACCCTCGACTGTCACTGCCCGCATAAATAAATCCATCTCCCCCAACCGCCAAAGACAGGATATTCTTATCGAGACTATCGTAAATTTCCTCTGCATTTTTTCCGAATGAATCAAGCCGATATATCCTGCCCTTCGGCCCTGTACCTAAATATATACTGCCCTCATCATCAACTGTTATTGCAAAGATATATTTAGCATCTTCCGGTTCAAATACCGTGAGCATCCTGCCGGATTCGAGTCTAAGCAATTTGCAGCTATCACCGCTTATACCCGCCAAAAGTCGACCTGAAACATCGAACGCCATAGCAAAAATATGCTCATTGGCCAGATGCTCTGGCTGCTCAACTATATTCGCATCCTCAACCTCTTGCGGCTCTTCAGACACATCTTCCGGCTGAGCCTGTTGCTGCTCCAGTTCCTGAGTTTGTCGTGTTTCAGCTGAATATATCTTTTTCAATTTACCGAGAGCATATTCATAAATACCGCCATTTGGGCTTGTACCTACATAAACAGTTCCGCCATTTACAACAATGGCATTTACCGACCAGACATTTTCGAACTTCTCAACAAGCTTATCAGCCGCTCGACCAAGCTCGATTGTCCCCTGCGAGCCAACCACAACATCTTTAACCTCACTTTCTGAAAAATCCACGCCGCTTTTCTGGCGGGTTATTTTACTGCTAATCCCCATGCACCTCGACTGTAACACAATACTCAAAAAACCAATGACGCAAAGCCACAATATAAAATGAAAAACACCTATGCCATCCTGACATACAAATGCTGCTCGTCTGGTTTTCATACTTAACTCCTGTTTATTTTTCAACTGTTATCTCCATCACTTTCTCGTCGATAACTACTGCGCCGATATCAAAGCTCTTCTCAAGCCAGTGCTGATACGGCTGTATCTTCAATGCCCTTTTGGCGTCTGCCAAAACAAGTGCTTTGGTCGCAGGTAAATCCGGCAACTCCGATTTTTCCAATGTAATTCCCTCGGTTGATAAAACAAAAAGACAATAAAGCCGACCTCGCTTTATTGCCAGGATTTCCTTAACCGCCTCGATTAAACTCTCGATATTTTGTGCGAGAAATCTATACGGGACAACCCGCATTAAAAATTCCTGATAATTTTTAGAACCGCACACTATCAATTTGTACTTACCCGGCGGCAGCGTTTCGGGAACTTTCAGTTGATATTTATATTCCCTCTTTCCTGACAATACCGACTCTACAACAGCTCGAACTTCCAGTTTATCACCTGCCTCAACTACCGAATCAGATATACCAACCGACCAGATACGAGAGGTAACGCTTTCAGGCAACAGGCGAATATCAAACTCGAAAGATTTTATCCTGACCCTCTTATATGGATTATCCATAAGCAGCGCCACTGTCCCCGTAATCTCTTTCATTATATCAGCCATATCCGTATCGGTAGATATGTTTTCAAAGCTGACCGTCTCAAAGCCGGCCAACTCAATATTTACCTTATACTCAACTGTATTATCAGGCGGCAAATTTCCGAGCATCAGAGCAGCACCTCTAACCGCCAAACCAAGTATCCGGGGAGTAAAAACACGACTATCCATTATTCGGCAGTCGTAAACCCTTTTTTCGTCGTCGTTATAACGGTCAACTCTTATCGTAAAAGGTATCATTCGTGCCTTGGCGCCGAGCTGCCCGTATATAGCTGCCGACTCATCCGCTGTTATCGCTCCAACTATATCAATCCCGCGTCCAAGCTTAAACGATCTTGCAACACTTGAAACAACTGTGTGCACTTCTCCGGTTGCCATCGGAAATTCCACCGGGCCAAAACCGACAAACTGGTGACCAAATCCATATACCTTATCGCCCACAACTTCCGTCACCGTTCCTATCGCCTCCATGGAAATATCACCGGTGACAATTGGAATAGAAATCACCGAACCCGGTTCTAATTTAACGTCCCTTTTATCCGTCGAATCACCTGTAGAGACTGAACTGCCGCCTATACCCGCAACGGCCACCATACCAAACGGTTCCACCATTGAATTTAACTGTCTGCATACCCCGGGTCCCAGGCCGTTTATCACCAATGGACAGGGTAAATAATTGGCAGTCATATTATCCTGATGTTCAACACCCGGCACAATGCCGGTGTTAATCCGGGCAGCAATCTCTGTGAAATTCAGCGGTCTGGAAAAATCAAATGAAAATCCGCACTGCTGTTCAACATTTTCCGAGCTGCCGGCCTTGCCCACTTGAAGCATCTCTTCAATAGGCGTTACCCCGTAAAGCGGGTCCTTGCTAAAAGTCCATCCAAGCGCCAATGCCCCAGCCAGCCTGCCGTCTATATAAACAGGCGAGCCGCTGCAACCTGCTACAGGGCCGGTGTGAATAAATCGCTCGTCTTTACCCTGAACCAGAATCACATCACGACCGGGGCGAAAATTACGGACCACGTTTATAACTTCAAGTTCAAATTTTTCTATCTCCACCCCTTTATAAACAGTCAGGCAATACGCCTCCATCCCCGGCCTGACCTCGTCGACACTTATGTATCTACTCCTGTCAAGCTGCTCGTCGCCAAAAAGCAGGCTCGAAAAAGATAAAAATGCAAATATTAAACATGAAAAAATAAGAGCTTTACTCTTACCTGACATCTTAAAACCCTTCAAATCCAACCTTAACATATACGCCCAACTCTCTTTCCGGCTAAACCCCTGCCGCAAGCAGCAGGGCTAAACAATCCCGATAAATCGGGATATCTAAAAACTTTTTACAGGCAGCTTAGAAGTGATGATTTTATCTGCCACATAGAACTATTGCAAGGCAAAATGATTTTTGTTAGAATATCTGCTTCCGGTTATATATGAACCGTGAATCATTATTTTTGAATTGCAAGTGGAGATACAAATGAAATCTAAACACCGTCACGAACTGAAAACAAACGAATTAGCTGAATGGATTGCAAACTTCCCCGACTGGGCAAAGAAAAACGTAAAAAATATCATATATGTCGCAGCTGTTATAGTTCTCGTTCTTGCCGCATACATTTACCATAACTATACAAAAAACATCGCTATACCCGAAAAACAGCATGAGTTCACCCGCATAATCTCAAAGCTGCCCAAAAGCCAGACAAGATTACTACAGGCCCAGTCGCAGGGGAAAGATTACTCAATCACACTTTTACAGCTTGCGGACGAACTCGAAATCAGCTCGATAAACACACAAAAAGACAACGCCGCCGCTCTGGCCCTGATAAAACGAGGGCAGGCTCTACGCATGGAGCTGCACTACAGGGTACAATCTGCAGGCGACGATGAAGTTATTATCCAGATAAATAATGCCAAGACAAGTTATAATGAGGCACTGCAAAAAACTAAAGGCAATCCTGCACTTACCGCAATGGCCAAATTAGGACTCGGTCTATGCGAAGAAGAGCTTGGAAATTTTCAGGACGCTGAAAAAATTTACAATGAAATTGTCAATGATAGCTCTCTCGATGCCACAACCGCAAAAGCTCAGGCCAGGTTCAGATTAAAGACAATGGCAGACTATCAGAAAAAAGTGGTTTTCAAAGAAACGCCCGAACCGGTTATTGAGCTGATAGAACCGGATATCCAGTTAGACCTTCTTGATATTAACCTGCCAACAACTGAATAAACCCCATGGCTGAAAATGAGCAAAATATAGACCAGCCAATGCTGCTTCAGGTGGGTACCTCCATCAAGGAAAGACGCATTGACAAATATCTTCACGGCCGTTTCAGCAACTACAGCCGCGTCATGATTCAAAACATAATCAAGGCTTCGGCTGTCAAGGTCAATGGGAAAATTGTAAAAGCCAGTTTCAAACTAAGCCCAGGTGACAAAATTGAATTAACCCTCCCTGAATTGCCAAAGAGGGAAATTCTGCCTGAGGACATTCCTCTTAATATAATTTACGAAGATGACTGCTTAATTATCCTGAATAAGCAGGCCCACATGATTGTACACCCAGCGAGGGGTAATACACACGGCACTTTAGTTAACGGCTTAGCTTACTACTGCGAAAACCTTTCAAGCGGACTCGGAGAGTTAAGGCCGGGGATAGTACACCGCCTTGATAAAAATACTACCGGAATAATGATTGTAACGAAAAACGATACCGCACAATGGAAAGTTGCAAAACAGTTTGAAAACCGAACCATTAAAAAAACCTATCTCGCTATCGTTCACGGCACACCCGAACTGACCGCTGACCGTATCAGTGCACCATTGGGCATCCACCCGAAAAAGAGAGAAAAATACGCTGTAAGAACAGAAACCGGAAAAGAGGCTATAACCTTCTACCAGACAATTGAAATTTTTCGCGGCTTTTCACTTATCAAACTAACCCCGAAAACCGGCAGGACACATCAACTCCGTGTCCATCTTTCCCATATCAAACATCCTATTGTCGCCGATGACATGTACGGTGGAAAGTTAGTCTATCCATGGCAGCTCAAGGACCAGCAACCTACTACCGAAGACCCAATAATCAACCGCTGTGCATTGCACGCACATACTATCGAATTCAAACACCCGGAAACTGAAAAAATCGTAAATTTCGAGGCACCGTTGCCAAAAGATATGCAAAGTTTGCTCGATATTCTAAGACAATATCGAAATCAGTAAGCTACTGCTTTGTCACACTTGATTTGAGTAGTTGTCATTGCGCACCCATTCGGCTTCGCTCAGGGCGGGCTTTGATGCGGAATCCATTCGTCAAAATCTGGATTCCTGCCTTCGCAGGAATGACAATCCATCAATTGACCTGCAACAAAGCAGTACGTTGTTTTATTTATTCCTGCGGCAACTTTGCCAAATCAGCGTCGGAACCTGATACCATAAGAATATCATCCTGATAAATCACCGTGTTCGGCATTGGGACATTAATAATCCTGCCCTTTTCGCTTTTCTTGCTTTTGCCGTGTTCACCTCGATTGATGGCAACTAAGTTAACATTGTATTTTTGTCGCAGCTGCAAATCCATTACCGTTTTATCATCGAAACTTGCCGGTGCCTTTACCCTCGCCAGGCTGTACCCGGGTGCGAAATCTATTTTCTCTCCTATTTGCGGCGCGATAAGCTTGTACGCCCATTTTTGAGCCGACTCAATTTCAGGATAAATCACCTCCGTAGCTCCAACTTTGGAAAATACCTCTCCTGCAATCAGGTCTTCTGCTCTTGCATATATCTGATTAACACCCATCTGCTTCAGGTTCACCACCGTCAATATCGCCGATTCAAACCCTTTTCCCGTACCCTGACCTATGCCGATTATCGCCACATCAACCTTGTCCACGCCCTGAGCCTTTAGTGCCTCTTCATCTGTACTGTCTAATCTGACTGCGTGACTTACCTGGTCATGAATCATCTCTATTTCTTCCCTGTTTTTATCTATCGCGATAACCTCTGCTCCACTCATCGCCAAAGCTATCGCCAATTTTCTGCCGAACCTGCCTAATCCTATTACCGCAAATCGTTTCATTGTTTCGCTCCTTTATCCCACAATTATAGCTTCCTGTGGATAAGAATAACGCACAGGTTTCAAGTTAAATGTCAATACCGCCAGCAATGTCAATGGCCCAAGCCTGCCGATGAGCATCACCGCAATAATAATCAATTTACCAGCCGCTGTCAAAGAGCCTGTAATACCAGTCGTCAACCCAACTGTTCCCAATGCAGAGCCTGCCTCAAACAGAATATCCGACATCACAATATCGCCTGATTTCTCTGTTATGCTAAGGGCAAGAGCAGCTGTAAACAATACTATAACAAAAAGCAGCGTTACTGTTATCGCTCTGCCAACAACGGCTATACTTATGGAACGTTTAAATATCTCAACTTCCTGTCGCTTCCTGAATGCCGCGACCGCAGTCATTATTATTACTGCCAATGTTACAGTCTTTATGCCGCCGGCAGTCGAACCGGGAGAGCCGCCGACAAACATCAGCAGCATTAAAACAAACCTGCCTGACGCTGACATAGCTTTGACATTCAATGTATTAAAACCAGCTGTTCTGGCGGTTATCGACTGGAACAACGCTCCCAAAATACCTGTCTTTTCCCCCGATAAATCGGGGTCAATACTCGCATACCGCTCAGACAAAATTATCGCAAACGCCCCCAAAACTATCAGCAGGATACTAACACTTAATACTATCTTGCTCTGCAACTGCATTCGCTTGGGTGCTTCCATCGAAAACCGGTAGCGACTACTTAACAGTTTTTTGAAAAATCGCTTTGTCCTGTCAATTATTATGTTGAACAAATCATATAACACACCGAAGCCAAGTCCTCCAAAAATTATCAGCGGACATACAACTGCGTATACCTGCCAGCTTTTTTTGTAGCCGATAAAGCTGTCACCCATCAAACTAAACCCTGCGTTACAAAAGGCACTGATTGAATGAAAAATACTATAAAACCATTGTTTGTGAAAACCGCCCGACCAGCCCGGTATATCATCCCACATACCGAACATATTGACCGCACCGATTGCCTCAATAATTAGCGTTCCGACAAAGATAAAAAATACCATATTGCCTATTCGGCCAACTGTTCGGGCACTCAACAAGTCCTGCATCGCTACTGAACCCCGCAAGCTTAGCGCCTGCCCCAGCAGCAGCGCAAACACCGCTCCGAACACAACTATACCCAGCCCGCCAAGCTGAATCAGAAACAAAATTACCACTTGCCCCATAAAACTAAAATCTTTGCCCGTATCTTTAACTACAAGGCCGGTTACACACGTCGCACTGGTCGAGGTAAACAATGCGTCAACAAAACCAAGACTCTCTCCGGCGGCGGATGCCTTCGGGAGCATCAAAATGGCAGCTCCGCCTAATATCAAAACCAAAAAGCTGGCTATCAATACCTGCGTCGGATTTCTGCCTGACGCCGCCAAATCAACTACCGTACGGCAAACCTTAGTAACGACCTGCAAAACAAGGTATATCCCAACCGCTGCATGACGAACCATTGCAGGATTGTCCTGAGCAAACCAACGCCCGGCACCGACAATACTTATTATCAAAGCCAAAAGAAGCGGTATCTCAAACCAAAAACCACGAAGATACTCTTTGATACTGACAGCGTTGAATAAACGGACAACCTTTTCGACGATGAAAATGCAAAGCAGCGTCGCTTGAATATAATACAAAAACCGTTCCGGCAATAATGGCTTATAGAAACCAAACAACGCAACAAAAGACCCTGCCACCATCGCCGCTGTAAAAACATTTACGCCGATTAAAACCTTCTCTAATTCTTTGTTTTTATAGTGAATATGCATAAACCTGTTAAAACTTTTACACTTTTTTCCTCAAAACTTCCAGTAAATTTATTGCTACTCCTTTTTAGCCGATATCTGCCAGGCCCAGTGTATTGCCGAATTTGGATACTAATATTCTTCGAATATTTTCGTGCACCTTACTAGAAAGCATAGCGTCGCTTGATACCATTTCAAACGCATCTCGCCTGGCCAGCAATAGCAAATCGCAATCCTCCACAATATCGGCTATCTTCAAATCAGGAAGGCCGTGCTGCCGAGTGCTGAATAATTCTCCCGGGCCTCGCAGTCGCAAATCATGCTCGGCTATCTCAAATCCATCGTTACTCCTTGTCATTACTTCAAGTCTGCTCTTAGCCGTTTCATTCTCTGTCTCTGCAAACAAAAAACAATATGACTTACTCTCACCTCTTCCTATCCTGCCTCTCAATTGATGAAGCTGGGCCAATCCGAATCTGTCTGCTCCCTCTATTACCATTATCGTCGCATTCGCCACATCGACTCCAACCTCTATTAGAACAGTCGAAACCAAAACATCTATTTTTCCCTTACGAAAACTATCCATAACTTTCTGCTTCTGTGCAGACGGCATTCGGCCATGCAATAATTCAACTCTGAATTCAGGAAAAACCTTCTCGCTTAATTTCTTCCACTCCTCTGTCGCTGCCTTTATGTCACCATTTTCTTCGACCGCAGTTATCCTCGGATAGACAAAATAAGCCTGCTTTTTTGCCTTCAGCCTCTCTCGAATAAACTCTTCCGCCTTACGCTGATTTTCCCTGTCAACCCATCGTGTTATAACAGCACCTCTGCCCGGAGGACTATGTGCGATAATTGAAACATCCAAATCCCCGAACGCTGTCATCGCCAATGTTCTCGGTATAGGCGTAGCCGTCATAACAAGGCAATGAGGCGTTGCCTGTTTTCTAAGCTTAGCACGCTGATGAACGCCAAACTTATGCTGCTCATCAATTACAGCTAATCCTAAATCCCTGTATTCTATATCCTTCTGAATAAGTGCTACCGTCCCCACAACTATATCAAACTCACCCTTCTTTATTTGCTCTAAAAGTTTCTTTCTCTTTTGACCGGTGAGTCCGCCGGTAAGCAAAACCCGTCTCACTTTGCTGTTTCTTAAATATCTTTCAATACTCAAGAAATGCTGACCTGCTAATATCTCCGTCGGTGCCATAATAACTGCTTGTCTTTTATTTGCAACCGCCAGCAAAGCTGCATATAACGCAACAACCGTCTTGCCCGACCCGACGTCACCCTGCAGCAGCCGATTCATAGGCTTACTGTTACCCATATCACAAACAATTTCACTGATAACCTTATCCTGGTCAGCTGTAAGTAAAAAAGGAAACCTCTTTCGAATGCGCTTATCGATTTGCCTGCCGCACTGCATCACTGCCGCCGTCGAAAAATGCTCCCGCCTTGCCCGCCTGAGCGCCAGGCCCAACTGCATCAAAAACAGCTCGTCATATTTCAACCTTCTTTTCGCCTGGGCAAGTTTGTCCTCATCAGGCGGTAGATGTATCCACCTGAACGCATCACATCTGCCAATCAACTCATTCTTTTTTCTGAAATTTTCGCTGTAGATTTCATCGATAAGCTCGTCGATATTATCAATCACAGGCCGGATTATCTTCTTTATCTGGTTACTCGATAGTTTTGCTGTCGCATGATAAACACCGCCGCTAAAATACTCCCCAGCTTCGGCATCTTTATCATCTAACACCATAAACCTCGGATTGGTAATTTGCAGTTGATGCCTGTACTTACCGACCTTGCCTGATACCATTATCCTCATTCCCGGTTCAAGCTGATTGCACAGATAACCGCCGTGAAACCACACAATCCTGCAAATCCCCGTTTCGTCCGCTACCATCGCCTCAAATATCGGAGGCTTTCGGAAATTTTGAAAATCCGTCGATTCAACCACTCCGATGATACTGGCCGTCTGGCCATCCTGAATCTGACTGAGCTTTACCGACTGCGGCGCAAAGACCCAGTCGCGCGGGAAATATTCAAGCAAATCTCCAACTGTTTTAACCCCTGACTGCGCAAAAATCACGGCTTTTGCCGGCCCGACCCCTTTCAAATACTGAACCGGCATTGACAACTCTATCTTATTTTCCGATTTGCTCTTTGATTGTGTCATTCTTTAAAAGCATCTCTGCCTATCAGTCTAACAAACCTTACATCACAAAATACTCTTTCCACACACCCAACTGTTTTTTTCTGACAGGCTATCAATTTCTGTGAACCGCCCCCGCCAACCGGCGCAACGAGCAAGCCCTTATCTACAAGCTGATTTAAAAGAGACTGCGGTATCTGTGGAACAGCCGCTGTTACCATGATACGGTCAAAAATCTTTTCGTCAGGCCAGCCGCAACTGCCGTCACCTATGTAATACTCAACATTCGTTATACCCAGCCTTGCCAGAACCGTCTGTGCAAACTCTGTCAATTCATGGTGTCTCTCTACTGTATAAACCTTCTTTACAAGCTTAGCTAAAACCGCTGTCTGATACCCGCTGCCGGTGCCAATCTCTAAAACCTCATGCTCTTTACTTAGATGCAGCTCCTGCGTCATCAATGCAGCAATGTAAGGCTGAGAAATCGTCTGCCCCATCCCGATAGGCAAAGGGCCGTCAAAATACGCCTGCAGCTTATAGCTGTTCTGCACAAACTCCTCACGCGGTATCTCACCCATCACCTTAAGCACATCCGAATCGTTTATGCCACGCTCTTTAAGGTTGTGCCTGAGCATCTCGCTACGCGCCTTTTCAAACTGTTCCTTGTTATCCTGATTTCCCATATTCTAATAATCGCCTTTTAGATAATCTTTTGCAATCCAATTATAAAGCACTTGCAAACATCTTACAATTTATCCCCAATAACCCATCTTTGCAAGAAAACCTTTATTGCCATTACACCAACATCTGTTAAAATGACCCAGATTAAAAATAATACCCTTTAGGGTAATAAAATTCGTGTCTAAAGGTTGTAACTAATTTTTGTAAAACAAATTACCGCGGACTAAGACACAATTTTTAAGTGGGATTGGTATAAACAGGGATTTTTATGACTGAACAACCGGAATTTAGGCGATACCTCGTAGATATCGACTCGGCTTCTACGAACCAGTTATTCACCGACTGCCTTATCATCGGCGCCGGCATCGCAGGGCTTCGTGCTGCCATCGAGGCTTCCAAAAACTGTAATGTAACGGTTGTTTGCAAAGGTACTCTACAGGAAAGCAACACATGGAAGGCCCAGGGTGGTATCGCTTCGGTACTCGATAAAACAGATGCCTTCAAATTACATATTGAAGACACACTCAAAACAGGCTGTGGTCTGTGCGACAAAAAAACTGTAGATTTAGTTATACGTCAGGGCCCGGAGCTTATTGAACAACTCCTAAGCTGGGGAACTGATTTTGACATGACTGATAACCACATCGCAACAACCATCGAAGGCGGGCATTCACATGCAAGAATAGCTCACGCACACGGTGATAATACCGGCAGAATAATTGCCGAAGCTCTTATCAAAAAAGTAAAACAAGCGCCAAATATAAAAGTACTCGAAAACTTTTTCGCAATCGATTTACTTACGGACGAAGAGGGCCAATGCGTTGGTATCATTGGCCATGACGCCGCTAAGGACCGACAAATCCTCCGGGCAGCAAATACCATTCTTGCAACCGGAGGAACAGGCCGGCTTTACCGGGAAACAACAAACCCTGAGGTCGCCACCGCTGATGGCCTGGCTATGGCTTATCGGGCAGGGGCAGTTCTGCAAAACCTCGAATTTGTCCAGTTCCACCCGACCACTCTGTATATCGCAGGTGCTTCAAGAGCTTTAATTACCGAAACTCTTCGCGGTGAAGGTGCTCTCCTGCGCGACAAAAATGGAAAGGACTTTATGAAACAATATCACGAAGATGCCGAACTGGCACCTCGTGACATTGTAAGCCGTGCCATCCTTTCACAAATGCTCAAAACAGGTTCCACTCACGTCTACCTTGACATCAGGCACTTCGACAAACAGTATTTCGCCAGGAGATTCCCTGTCATTAACGAACTGTGTGAAAGTTTCGACATCGACGTAAGCAAAGAAATGATACCTGTTAGGCCAAGTGCTCACTACATGATAGGGGGGGTAAAAACTGGTTGTACTGCAAAAACAAACATCGAAAATCTTTATGCCTGCGGCGAAGTTGCCTCCACCGGTCTGCACGGAGCAAACCGGCTCGGCAGCAACTCACTGCTCGAAGGCCTGGTCTTCGGTAAAATTGCCGGACAACATACCTCTCAACAGAAAAGCCCGCAAACTTCTTCAAAGCATCCTATGATAAAACATCAGATACCGCACTCCGACCGCACCCGTCTGGATACCGTCGATGTTACAAATTCACTTCGTGCTCTTATGTGGAGAAACGTCGGTATCACCAGAAAAGCAAAGCCACTCGCTGAAGCCCAGGTGATTATCAAGTTCTGGCAAAGATACGTCATGGACAAAATCTTCGATTCACCTGCCGGCTGGCAATGCCAGAACATGCTCACCGTCTGCCTGCTGATGGCACAGAGCGCTCAAAAACGACGCGAAAGCAGGGGGGTACACTTCAGAGGCGATTTCCCCGATACCGACGATAAGTACTTCAAAAAACATATCGAAATCTCTCGTTAACAACACCAAATTGTGATATAATAACGCTGAACAAAAATCGTAAATGAAATAAACCACGAATTAACACAAATGAACACGAACTTTTTTAAACGCTGATTAAAAAATAGTAAATAGTAAATAATTAATTGAAAAAAGTGGGTCGGGCGGTCGCTGGCAAATTTATTTGCCGGAGGAAAGTCCGAGCAGGGCAGGGCACGGTGGTGGCTAACGACCACCCGGGGTGACCCGCGGGAAAGTGCCACAGAAAATACACAGCCGATGGTTCTGACTTGTCAGGACACAGGCAATGGTGAAATGGTGCGGTAAGAGCGCACCGCGGTGTCGGTGACGGCACCGGCATGGTAAACCCCATCGCCTGCAAGACCAAATAAGCTGTTGTCCGGCCCGGATCATAACAGCGGGTAGGTTGCTTGCCGATTCGTCGGCAGAGCCGGCTGGTAACAGCCGGTCAAGTTAAATGGTCGCCGCCCCAGCGCTTGACTGCGCAAGCAGTCGCGGGGGTACAGAACTCGGCTTACAGACCCACTTTTTTTTCTTTTCGTACAAACCCCATTGCTGCGGAAACTAATTACATTCGCTTCTTTCAAGTGCCTGCTTCTTGTAATGTTGCGCAAATGACCCTAATAATATTTTAACCTTAACTATATCCTCACACTCAATTATCATCCAGCCAAGACCTTTACTGTAAGTCATATTGCTAAACTCAACGCCTTTTGGTTCATCGAGCCTCGATGCCCAGGCCGCCGAGCCTGACTCGGTGCTAAACTTACTTAAAAATGACTGCAAGCCCTGATGGACTATCATGCCAGTCGTTTTTAACTCTTTGTTATCAGCTTCAACTTCACGAATATCACTCTGGAAGTTCTCTAAAACATTTTTAAGTACTGCCACCCGCCTGGCATTCTCATTCGCATAAGGCTCATCAAGTATTTTTCTGCTCAAAACCATTTCGCACTCAAACTGAACACCTTCCTGGGGGTCTGCATACAAAAATTTAGGTCTCTCGTTTTCAAAGAATATATATTTTCGCTGAGCTGTCAAAGAGTCCTCATCGAAAGCAACCATCTTAAACCACATCTTATGATGTTTCGGATTCTTCATACCATGCGCAGCTATAACACTCTTACTCTGACTCAAAAGCTCATATTCCGGCAAATGAACTATACTAAGCACATCCGCTGAACTGCTTACTTTAAGTCTTGTCTGCTCGTATGCGTATCTGATAATATTGTCATTCGGCTCGCCCTCTGGTGTGAAAAACTCTATTGTATCCACCACCCAGCAGCCGCTCAATATGATGCTGATTAATACAAAACAAACCACTAAACACAGTCTCTTTAATGCTCTCACGGCCATTCCCCTTTAACGCTGTTAGTCCTTCGGATTCGACTAAACCTCTTTCGAGTCAATCCACTTCATCATCTTACGCAGCTTCCTGCCAACCTCTTCGAGCCGGCTGCTATGGTCCTTCTGATAAAGCTCGTTGAATTTTTTCAATCCGCCCTGATATTCGGCAACCCACTCTTTCGCAAAATCACCTGAGGTAATCTCGCCAAGTATCTTTTTCATCTCTGCTTTGGTCTGCTCTGTAACAATACGAGACCCACGGCTCAGGTCGCCGTATTCGGCGGTATTGGAAATACTGTACCTCATGTAACTAAGACCGCCTTCATACATAAGGTCAACAATCAGCTTAACCTCATGCATACATTCAAAGTACGCTATCTCCGGCTGATAACCCGCCTCAACCAATGTCTCAAAGCCCGCTTTAATTAAGGCGCTCAAGCCGCCACAGAGAACCGCCTGCTCGCCGAACAAATCCGTCTCAGTCTCTTCTTTGTAAGTGGTTTGAATAATACCTGCCCGTGCTCCGCCGATTCCGTTAGCCCATGCAAGAGCTATCGCAAGAGCACTGCCTGTCGCATCCTGTTCAACAGCTACCAGGTTAGGAACGCCGCCGCCTTTTTCATACTCGCTGCGGACCAGATGCCCAGGACCCTTCGGGGCTATCATAACAACATTAATATCTTTCGGCGGCATGATGTATTTGAAATGTATATTAAAGCCGTGACAAAAACCAAGCGTCTGACCGGCTGCCAGATTAGGCTCAATCTGTCCCTTATATACCTTCGCCTGAACCTCATCCGGCAATGTTACTATAATCAGCGCTGCTCCATCCATTGCTGTCTTGATATCCGTCGGTACAAAGCCGTGTTTTTTTGCCAACTCAAAGTTATCTGTGCCCTCCAACTCGGCTACCGCCACTTCAATTCCGCTGTCACGAAGGTTCTGGCTGTGAGCATGTCCCTGGCTGCCATAGCCTATTACCGCAACTTTTTTGTCTTTTAACGCATCGAGCGGTGCGTCATTTTCGTAATAAATCGTCAACGCCATTACCTAATTCCCCTTTCATAAGTGAAAGTTTCTTCTTTTCGTTTATTTTAAAATACGAGTTTCCACATTATAGCGAAAACCATCTGTGGGGCAAGAAATAATAGATTTTAGAAAAGCCCTTCTTGAAATTTGTCAGGCTTCTTTGGAATGCCGTACCATCGCTATCGTACCCGTCCGAGCCACATTTTTTATACCATAAGGACGGCACATATCGATAAATGCCTCGATTTTTGTCTCCGGTCCGCTTATTTCTACCATAACAAACTTCTGGCCAACATCGACTATTTTGCCCTTGAACATTTCTATCAATGTCAAAATCTCGGGACGTTTCTCCGGCGGTGCCGATATCGATATCAGCATCAAATCACGAGCTATTACAGGCTGACCAACAAAATCCTGCACCTTAACAACCGGAACGAGTTTGGCTAACTGTTTGCGTACCTGCTCCAGGACCTTGTCATCGCCTATAACAACTATTGTCATTCGACTCAAATCAGGGTCTTCAGTCCTTCCGACTACCAGTGAATCAATATTAAATGCTCGTGCAGCAAACATACCTGCAACATGCGCCAAAACACCGGGCTTATTCTCAACCAATGCACTTATTATATGTTTCATGGTTTTTTACCTTTTACATTTTTACTTTCTTATGCCATGCTCTCTAATATATCAAGCCCGTCCATCTCATTCAGGCTCTTACCCGCCGGCACCATAGGCCAGACATTTTCTTCTCTTTCTACCCTGAAATCAACTAAACACGGTTTCTTTTTCTTCAACATTTCCTTGATAGCCTTTGGCACGTCGGTTTTTTTATCTACCGTAATACCCTCAGCGCCCAGAGCTACCGCAACATCCGCATAATTCGGATTCTTCAGATAGCTTTTGGAATATCTCTTATCGTAGAAAAGCTCCTGCCACTGCCGGACCATGCCCATATACCCGTTATTCAAAATACAAACCTTTATTGGCAGCTCATATTCAACTGCAGTGGAAAGCTCCGTCATGGTCATATTAAAGCTGTGCTCGCCGTCAATATCTATAACCGTGGCATCCGGCATCGCAACCTGTGCCCCAACCGCCGCCGGCAATCCATAACCCATCGTACCAAGACCGCCAGAACTCAAAAAGTGGCGAGGCCGGCTGAATTTATAAAACTGTGCCGCCCACATCTGGTTCTGGCCGACACCGGTTGTTATTATCGCATCTCCTTTTGTCTGACGCCATATCTGCTCAACAACATACTGCGGCTTTATCGCAGAGACGCTGTTGTCATAACGGAAAGGAAATTTCTCCTTCCATTCCGCTATCTTTGCAAACCATTCTTTTCGCTCTTTGTATTCAACCTCTTTAGCCAATGCCTTCAAAATAAACTTTGCGTCGCCAACAACAGGAATATCGACGTTAACATTTTTCGATATACTTGACGGGTCAATATCAATATGAATTATCTTCGCATCAGAAGCAAACGACTTGACTTTTCCTGTTACCCTGTCATCGAAACGCGCGCCAACAGCAATCAGCAGGTCACAATCCTGAATGGCGTAATTCGCATAAGCCGAACCATGCATCCCCAACATATCCAGCGATTCCGCTCTGTTCTGGTCATAGCCGCCCAATCCAAGCAGCGTCATCGTAACCGGCAAATGCGCCTTGTCTGCGAATTTTCTTAATTCATCACTTGCATTTGCACTAATGACACCGCCGCCGGCATAAATGACCGGCCGCTTCGACTTATTGATTGCCTTCGCCGCTATTGATATCTGCCTGGAATGACCTTCCGTGCGGAGCTTATAACCCGGCAGTTTCATCTTTGCAGAACCGTCCGCTTTGCATTTATTAACCTCGACATCAACAGGTATATCCACCAGCACCGGGCCGGGCCGGCCTGTAGAGGCTATGTAAAACGCCTCGCGAATTGTCCTCGCCAAATCTTTGACGTCTTTGACAATACAGTTATGCTTGGTAACCGGCCTGGTTATACCGGTTGTATCCGCCTCCTGAAACGCATCATTACCTATCATATCCGTACGAACCTGGCCTGTCAGTGCCACTATCGGTACAGAGTCCATCATCGCTGTCGCCAAACCTGTCACAAGATTACATGCACCCGGCCCGCTGGTTACAACAATAACACCAACCTTACCGCTGGCACGAGCATAAGCATCTGCCATGTGACAGCCGCCCTGCTCGTGACGGGGATTAATAAATCTGATAGGCGCATCGTAAAGCCTGTCAAATAACGGTAGAACTACTCCGCCGAGATAGCCGAACATGGTATCAACACCCAGTTCGAGCAAGGTGTCAACAATAATTTGTGCGCCTGTTTTAGTAGAGGAATGACCGGCTGAATCCGCCGAACTGCGGGACCTGGTACTCATTTTTACCACCTTTCCTGATAAACATACTTTTGCTATCCCGGCTGATTACAACTCTTACGGGCTTTCTCCACAATGCCAACTATCCGCAATACGAACAGCCGACTCAATGCAAAGGTTCGTGCCCAGTTGTAACACCGTAACCATCCCGACATTCGGGATATCTCAGGCTCGTATTTACATGTTTACATGCAAATACACTGAAATTATATAATAACATCCTCTCCCTGTCAATTTTATTCGGCTTTTTTTACGACCAACTGCACCTTTCCCCCTGTTTTCACCAAACAAACACACTTTTAACCCGCTAAAAAATAGATACGAGTACCCCTTTTTGCAACGCTTTCTCCATCTCGATTAGGTTTAGCCCCGTCCTCTGGGCGTGGTTGCTTTTAACGCCGTTAGGTTTAGCCCCGTCCTCTGGGCGGGGTTGCTTTTAACGCTGTTAGGTTTAGCCCAGTCCTCTGGGCGGGGTTGCTTTTAACGCTGTTAGGTTTAGCCCCGTCCTCTGGGC
>CBDVDM010000020.1:0-31137 GCA_965372745.1 uncultured bacterium | reverse complement strand
GAAAAATAACCGGGATGCAGGTCACAGACCACCCTTTCAGGCTCAACCTCAAACAAACCTCGCAAATGCTCAATGGAATTTACATAATGATGGTAACTTTCAGCATCTTCGAGGTCGCCTATATGCTCACTAATGATAATCTGGTTTTGTTTTATAAAGCAAAAAGTGTTTTTCAAATCCGCTCCTGCTGCAAAAACCTGCTGTCCGGATTCCTGCTGCATTAAAATTGGTGTCGGAACATAACCTCTGCTTCGCCTCAAAAGTACAGGCTGGCCATCGATAACATGTATAATCGAATCGTCGACCTGCCGGTAAATCTCCCTGTTATGCAATAAAAACGCATCCGCAATTGTCCCCAGCTTCTCTATAGCCTCGTCATTCTTACATATTAAAGGCTCATCAGAGATATTGCCGCTCGTCATAACCAGAACATCCAAACCCTCAGCAAAAAGTAAAACATGCAGCGGCGCATAACAGAGCATAAAACCGAATGTACCGACGCCTTCTGCAACAGCCGGTGATATTAATGAACCTTCCTTTTTGGGTAATAAAACTATCGGGCTTTGCGGACTTTTCAAAATCTGTTTAGCCTTTTTACTTACAACTGCATTTCTCTCTATTTTTTCGATAGAGTCACTCATCATTGCAAATGGTTTGTGGTCACGTTTTTTTCGTTCCCTTAGCCTTTTAACCGCACTATCACTGAAAGCATCTACCGCCAGATGGAATCCGCCAATACCTTTTATCGCTACGATTTTTCCGTCTTTCAATAATTCCGCCGCCTTGGCAATTACAGCTTCATTTTTTCTTTCTATTATTTTTCCTTTACTATCTGTCAACTGGATTTCAGGCCCACATTTGCTGCAGGCTACCGGCTGAGCATGAAATCGACGGTCAGTCACATCACTATATTGGGCCAGGCACTTATCGCACATCTGAAAAACCGACATCGTCGTATTACAGCGGTCATAAGGTATCGTCTTAACTATCGAATATCTTGGCCCGCAATTCGTGCAATTTATAAATGGATACTTATACCTGTAGTCTCCTTCATCTGCCATCTCAGCAAGACAGTCCCTGCAGACAACCATATCCGCTGTCACATGGGAAAGTGCGCTGCCAGTCGAGTCACTTTTCTTAATTCGGAATTCTTCTTCGCCTTTTATTACGGAGATTTCAAGCACTTCACAGGATTTTATATCTGCCAATGGCGGTTTGTTATCTGATTTTAGCTGCTTTAAAAAATCATCGTGTTTGGCCTCCTCGCCCTGCAGCTCAATTGTTACTCCTTTTGTGTCATTATACACAAAACCGGTAAGAGCCAATGATTTTGCAATTTTGTATACTGCCGGACGAAACCCAACCCCCTGCACTCGGCCTGTAACCAATATTTTTCGTCGTTTTATCAAGGCTTTTTGTCTTTCTGTATTGTTGATGACAGATTTAACAAAACTATGAAAGGCAATAATACCTTAAATACACATGAAAGACAACCGAAGATGGCTCCCGTTTTATGGCTTTCGGCTGGACTAAAAATTATTTGCAAAACCTCACATTTTGTGCTAATATTCTCAGTTATGAATAGCTGATAGTCTGATACGCTATATGCTGTTTTTCCGGGGCCTTAGCTCAGCTGGGAGAGCGCTTGCATGGCATGCAAGAGGTCGTGAGTTCGAATCTCATAGGCTCCATTGTATCTTAGCTAAAAGTGCAAAGCGAAAAATGCAAAACCAAATCGCAAAATTTTAAACTTTTGCCACTAAGACACAAAGAAAAAGAGGACATATTTAACCACAAATGAACGCAAATTGACGTAAATTGACATGGCATCCATCACCGTTTAGCCCTACTGCTCGCAGCAGTGGAAAAATGAAATTGCTGATTTTTGTGGATGATTGACAGGTGGCGATGTTCCTGTTGCGGCAGGAAAGTTCGAGTAAATTCGGGATATGTGCGTAGTTCATCCTGCCTTGATGTGATTTGCAAAAGAAAATAATTTTAACGATTTGTATAATCTTATGTATAATACCAATTCCACTTAAAAATTGCGCCTTATCAATAGATAAGTTGCTTGTTGGTTGTTATTTATAAAAACTAAACGCGCATTTTATTACCCTAAAGGGTATAATATCTTTTGAAATCAGGAGATAATAAATGGAAGCAATTCATAATTACATTTTAGAAAATTGGTGGTTCTTGTGCAAAGCAGGTCTTGCGGGTATGGGCGTTGTCGCCTTTATTACATTCGCTTTCAAGTCTATAAATTCCCGATGGCGATGGCAGCGAACAGATGCCAATAAATATTGAAATCACCATTTTTTCAGCGGGCATTTTGATTCGGCAAAAACGAGTTTGGGCCACTGTTTACAGCCTATACAAAGTAGAACCTGCTGTTTATTGTATTCTGACTTCTATTCTATCTGCGTAATCAGCGTTTTATTTGCGAACCGCATAAGCCTGCCAGTTATAAATAAGCTCTCGCTGTCTTTTATTTAGACCGCAGATGCCCCCCATGCGATTGGCATTTGTCCGTATGAAAAATGAATTCCGCACTATCTGTGAAACAGCTGGTACCTCTTTCTTTTTCCCTGCAATAAACAACCCGACATCCCTAACCAGAAAAGCAACTGAAGGCTTAACCCCTTTTTTCAGCTGCAGGGTTAGCTTGCCCTCAATCTCGGCCTCGCCGATTTTATCCAGCCACACCGCTGGGCCGTTGGCATACAGCAGCTCGTCGAGCGTTAAAGCTGGAAATGAAAGCAACCTCTTCGATTCCGGCCTTACCAGAAAAGCCGCAATATCGCTGTCAAAAAAGTGATGTACCAAAGGTTTTTCACCAGTCACCTTTAAAACCGCATCCCTGATACATTGTTTGGCGAAAACAACAGCCTGTTGATTTACAGATTTTGGTTTAACGGTTTTAAGTTGAATCAGCTTACTGTTACATCTTTTTATGACCTTTTCAACAAGTTTTAAAGCAGCTAAAGCATCCTGAGTTGAGATTAAAAGACCATGTTTTTCCAGAAAAAGAATCGCCGGTTTCACACCAAGCTTATTTTTATAATTCTCAACCAGTTTCGTCATTCTCTTTGCAAGCATAAAACCAGGTGTCGCATACGGAACCCATACCGGCGGATACCTTTCTTCTTTAAAAAGCCTTTGCAGTTCGTATTTGCCATCTTTCGCACAGGTATATGCCAGAACCGCCGCCGGATGCAGATGAATCACATACTTGCCAAGCATAGCATGCAGATGTGATTCTACAGACGGTCGAACCGCACCGCGTATATTATCATCACATGCAAGTTGCAGCCGGCGAATAATTTCAGCTTCCCGCAAACAAATGTCAGCATCATCGATTGATTTGTCTTTTATAATCGACAGAACCGATTCAAGTTTTAACCTTCGCCAGCCCTTTTTAGTATTCATATCCTTTAAGGCTGTTCCGCTTGCCTTTATATACATAAATTTGCCATCATCAGTTTTTACTGATGTGTTACCACCCCCGCCTTGAGTCAGCAGACTGTTACTACCAACTATTTTGGAAATCCTGACAAGTTGCGATAGACTTTTATCCATGCTAACCATTATCGCTACTGCTCATCCCCTCGACCGCATGAGGCAATACTTTCAAAATTATTTCCAGACAATTTTTAACCGCTTTTGGGCTTCCCGGCAAATTTATTATCAAGGTATTTTTCCTGATACCGGCAACTGCTCTCGAGAGCATCGCATCAGGTGTCTTCTTAAGACTTTCAATCCTCATCATCTCTGCCAAACCAGGAACCATCTGTTTGCATACTGCCTTCGTTGCTTCAGGAGTAATATCACGAGGCCCGAGTCCTGTACCACCTGTAGTAAACACAACATCAATATCTGATTTGTCAGAGAAAATGTTCAACTCTTTAACAATGGCATCGTAACTGCTGGGAACAACTCTTTTTTCCTGAAGTTGAAATTTATCCCGACTCAGCATTTCCTCAATAACGTGTCCGCTGATGTCTTCCCGCTTGCCCTCAGCACAACTGTCACTGACTGTTAATATCGCTACTCTAATCATTTATTTGCCCGGATATCTCTTAATTCTGTAATCTCAGGGTTACTGCCGCAAAGCCGGCAACAGGGATTAGGCTTTATACTCACTTTGCGAAACTCCATCTTCAACGCATTATATATCAGCAACGTATTGGTTAGCAAGTCGCCGATTCCCAATAAATATTTAACCGCTTCGGTTGCCTGCAGCGAACCAATTACCCCCGGTAATGCCCCAAATACACCTGCCTGCGAGCAGGATACCATCGAATCTGCCGGAGGCGGCGTCTTGAAAATACAGCGATAACAACAACTCTCACCCGGAATTATCGTTATCAACTGCCCCTCAAAACGCAAAATGCCCGCATGAGAAAATGCCTTTTTCTCGAACCAGCAGGCGTCATTGATAAGAAACTTGGCTGCAAAATTATCCGTACCGTCAATTACAAAATCATAATCACGAATAATATCACGTATGCTATCAGCTTTTGCCCACTGCTGATATGTCTTGACAGTAACATCCGGATTTAACGAATTTATCCTATTCTTTGCTGACTTTACTTTCTCTGCCCCGACATCTTCTGTGCAATAGATTATCTGCCTTTGAAGATTAGTCAAATCAACCTTACCACCATCGATTATTCCTATCGTGCCAACCCCCGCCCCAGCCAGATATAAAGCTGCCGGCGAGCCAAGCCCTCCTGCCCCCACTATCAGCACCTTCGAGTCAAGCAGTTTTTTCTGACCCTCACCACCAACCTGCTCCAGGATTATATGCCGCTTGTAACGCTCGATTTGCTTTTCTGTCAGTTCCAACTGCCGCCTCCCACAAAAATGTAAAACACTATGAAACAGCCTTTCCCTTTTAAATTGAAATTCAATTGATTATAACATAGAATTTGGAAGTTTCAAAAAACAAAACTACTCTAAAACGTTCCCTGGAGTCAATTATTGAGACAGGTTTAAACTCTTGCGTCGGACTCCGGATTTGTTAGAATGCCCTTTACGCTGTGTCACATAAAAGACAAAATCTCTAATGGTCGAGAGTAGGAGTAACCAAATGGACACTGTCTCAATACAGGCCTCAGGAAATATTGGCAGGAATTTTATTCCCGCCGAGTATCTGCCCCCGGATAAAGACGAATACTACCTTCGCAACACCCAGATAACCCGTCCACCTCAGCAGTGGCGGCAACTGCATGCAGATGAAGTGGAGCGACTTGTTAAAAATGGTAATGCCGCTGATAACTGGGATGAAATACTCGTAACAGATGAGTTTGACCCGGGACAGATAAAAAATACCGAATTTTTTGGCTTTGTACGAATTGGCCGTTTGCGGAAAACTATTCTTGAGCATCACGACCTCCAGATACCCTCAGGTATTACCAACAGCTTTATTATTGCCTGCGACATCGGTGATGACGTAGCTATCCACGACGTGCGATATCTTGCCCACTACATAATCGGCGACCGATGTATCCTGGCAAATATTGACGAAATGCACACAACCAACCATGCAAAGTTCGGCAACGGCATTATCAAAGAAGGGGAATCGAAAGATGTTCGTGTATGGCTTGACGTCATGAATGAAACCGGGTCTCGTAGAGTGATACCTTTTGATGGTATGATAACAGCCGATGCTTACCTCTGGGCAAAATACCGTGACGATAAACCTTTACTGGAAAAACTTGAGGAGCTTACCCAGAAAAGGTTCGATTTGCGCCGCGGTTATTACGGAACAATTGGTAATCAATGCATTATCAAGAACTCACGCATTCTCAAGGATGTCAAGGTCGGTTCACATTGCTATATCAAGGGAGCAAACAAACTCAAAAATCTGACTGTAAACTCCTCTCAACAGGAAACTACCCAGATTGGCGAAGGAGTGGAACTGGTCAACGGCATTATCGGTTTCGGCTGTCATATCTTTTACGGCTGCAAGGCCATCCGCTTTATCCTCGGTGATAATTCGAGCCTTAAATACGGTGCCCGGCTTATCAGCTCTTTTCTCGGCGACAATTCAACTATCTCCTGCTGCGAGGTGCTAAACAACCTGATTTTCCCGGCCCACGAACAACATCACAATAATTCGTTCCTTATCGCATCAGTAGTCATGGGACAAAGTAACATGGCTGCGGGCGCAACAATCGGCTCCAACCACAACAGCAGGGCTAATGACAATGAAATCCAGGCCGGTCGAGGTTTTTGGCCGGGATTGTGTACCAGCATAAAACACTCTTCACGATTCGCTTGCTTTACACTGCTTGCCAAAGGAGATTATCCAGCAGAACTCAACATCTCCCTGCCGTTCTCATTACTAAACAATAACACCGCCAAAGATCAACTGGAAGTAATACCCGCTTTCTGGTGGAACTTTAACATGTATGCTTTGGCTCGCAATCCGTGGAAATTCCAGAGTCGTGACAAACGTATGAATAAAGTCCAGAACATTGAGTTTGATTCTCTTGCCCCGGACACTGCCGAAGAGATTTTTCATGCACGGCATCTGCTTGAGATATGGTCAGGCAAGGCAAGCTTACGCCATGCTGGTGAATCCGAAAATGGCAAACCCGAGGAAGAGATTGCACGGATTGGCCGTGAACTGCTCTCAGGTCCGGCGGAAAAAACATCTAACATGGACATCCTCGGCGAGAATATGGAAAAATCACAAAGAAAGACTATAATTCTCAAGGCCCACGAAGGCTATCAAGCCTATGGAGATATGCTTCATTACTATGCTGTCAAAAATCTCATCGCATTTATGAAAACAAATCCACAGGCTAATTTTGACTCGATGCAAAAAACACTGAAAGCTATACGTCAGCGCGACTGGAGCAATCTTGGCGGACAGCTCGTTCCTGCTAAAGACGTCGACCAAATGAGAGCCGACATTGGTTCAGGACAACTTGCCTCATGGGAGAATATTCATCAACGATATGACCAACTGTGGCAGGAATACCCTCTGGAAAAGCAAAAGCACGCTTTCGCCACGCTTTGCGACCTCTATGGGGTAACCGCGTTGACCAAAGACCAATGGTCAGACGCACTAAATAAAGCGGTGCTAATTCAGGAATACATTCGCGACCAGGTTTATCTCTCAAGAAAGAAAGATTTTGAAAATCCTTTCAGACAGGCTACCTATAGGAATATAGACGAAATGACCGCTGCAATTGGAACAATAGATGACAATAGTTTTGTAAAACAACTGCGAGTGGAAACAGAGCAGTTTAAGCAAACCGTAGCCGAGATTATCCGGCGAGGCTAACAGACAATCGTATAGTCATTTTACTTTGTATTTGAAAAGGAGGAAATGGACTTATGAACCGACAGGACGAAAAATACTCTAAGTACGCCCTTGTTCAGGAAATGATGGACACAATCGATGTTGTAAAATCTTTTGACAAAAACCAAACAAAAGATATTGCTGATAAAATTAAATCGGTGGATAAGCTTTTACTCACCGGCGAAGGGTCAAGCAGGATTTTCCCAGCAAAAAATGCTATCCGCAAGTCACTGACATGGGGCCTTGAACTTGCTATTTTCACCGATGGTTCCCGTCAATCTGCCCAGTATGACCTCTCCAAATTTGCTGTTTTTTGTGCTTCTAATTCCGGACGCACAAAAGAAGTAGTACTGCTTGCCAAAAAAATTGCAGAAATGGGAAACAAAAACCGTTTTGGCCTGACTGCAAATAATGACACCCTTCTCGAGCAGGCCTGCGAAAATACATCAGTTCTCACTTGTGGCTGGGAGCAGGCCGTTGCTGCTACCAAAAGCGTTATCGAACAGGCACTTTTTTATGAATCAATCCTGCGTCACATCGCTGGCTCTATAGATGGCCTGGATTGTGCAAAACTTGCCGGCATGATTGAAACCGCTTTGACTATGACAATAGACCAGGACATTGTCACAACGGCAACTAAGGCACCAACTATTTATTTTGCAGGATACAATGACGGTGTAGTGGAAGAACTAACGCTCAAAACTAACGAAATAACACGGAAAAAATCGGATTATCTCGAGGGTACTTACGCTGTTCACGGCATCGAGGAAGTTATGGACAGCAATGACATTGTCTTCGTAGTTGACCCTATCGTAGAAGAGGAAGATAAATTCCAGGAAGTCCTCGTTGACGGTGTCGGCTTAAAGGTCATCGCTATTGCCAATCGTGACACTCGTTTCCCAACGATAAAAGTCCCCGACGCCGGTGACCTGAATCCCTACGTTTTCCTCAGTGCAGGATGGAATCTGCTTGTAGAAATAGGCATAGCTTTGGGTATCAATCTCGACAAGCCCGAACGCGCCCGCAAGGTAGGCAATGAACTCATTGAGTAACAGTTGATTATAAAATCTGTACATCATTTGTTTATTCATTATCGATACTAAATGGGAGCGAAGAACATTCATAATGCTTTAAAACAATACAGAATTAGTTATTTTGTCCTTAATTGTAGCAAAAGTGGTATTGTTTATTTTTCCTATTCTTTTTATAACTAAATCTTTTAGGATAGTTGCAATTTTATTACATTGTATCTCAGATCGCCCCTGTGGCAACGAACCTTCTTCAATATCCCCATTGTCAATTTTAATGGCATAAGTACCATTGCGAATTTTTGAGGTAATTGCCACCCCAATGAAATCATTATAGGAATCAACACCATTTATTTTGTTAGTAGAAATTATTAGAACGGGTCTTCTTTTAGATGTCGATCCATCTGTAAAAGGAAAAGGGACCAATACTATGTCTTTCTGCATAAATAAAAACATCAAATATTATCCCAAACATCCTCCGCTTGGTTATTCCAAATTTCCTCAAAGGAACTTTGCGAGCATTGCATAGTAAAATTACTAAGACTATTGCTTGTGTTTTTTTCCGAAATAGCTACTTTTCTTAGGAAATCTAAAGACAAAATTGCTTTAGTAGCCGTAAAAAAAATGGTAGACACATCATATTTTTTTGAATACAACTCTTGTCGCTCAGTTGTGATATCAGAAGCATTCCAAGGTAAAATTTGTGGGTAAGCTATCACTTTTGTTCCCTTTTAATCATTTCAAGCTCTTTAGCTTTTTCTATTTTTTCCTTTAGCCAACCTTGGAATAACTCAGCTGTTTTTAAATCCATAACAACTCCAGCTTCAACTTCTCTTATCATACCTCTCTTGCTTTCTCTTGCTATCTCCTCACCTAAAGTACCATTTTTTTCAAGCTTGTGTGTTACTTTCTTTGGAGTTGGAGCCCTTTCAAGAAATAGTTCCGCATAAATATTGCCCTGTGGTGTTAAACCTCCAAAAATACCGTCCACATGGTAAGTACGATAATTGTTGGTTTTCAAATAATGGAATTCCAAATTTTCAGGCAATTCAAATTTGTCTTTATTTTCTTTATTCATATTTAATCATCCCATGAAACATTCATTCTAACTTGTTTATCGGGGTAAATCAATAGAGACTTCAAAAATTTATTGTCTCATTATATCTTTGTATTTAACTGAAAGCGAGAGGATTATCGCCGCCGTTGTTCCTGTGAATGTCAACTCCCCATCACCTGATATCTTAAATTGGATATCCATTCCGTTTTATGCCTTTTTCCGCCTTGTCCTCAAAAAACCAACAATGTTTCTGTTAAGTTCTTAATTATTACAAAAGTATATCTCCCTCATTTTTTATTGTCATAAATAGTGCCTCAAATAGGCCTTAATATCGAAATTTTGATGTAAAAATACATTCTGTTTATGTCCGATAAAAATATTTTAAAAATTTTTGGGAAAAAGTGGGAAAATGTTTGAGCAAAGTGGGAACAAGTGGTATATTATCCGCATGTAGTGGAGTTCATGTGGGAACATTACCATGCTTTTATTAACAGGCGAATACCAGCACGTTATCGACAACAAAAGCAGGATTCTCATCTCAAATAAGTTGAGAAACCAGATAGATGCCGATGAGCACGGCAGCAACTTCTACCTGGTTTTAGGTGCCAACGGAATTCTCTGTTTATATCCCGAAAAGTATTTCGAGCAGATAGTCCTTTCAGTTGCGCCAAATACAACCGCTCCTGACGAAGCTGTTGCATTTGAGCGTATGAGTTTTGCCCTGGCAAGCAAGGTTGAACTGGACGGTCAGGGTAGGCTGTTAATAAATGAAAGGCTGCGCAGGCGAGCATGCTTAAAAGACCAGGTTACGCTCGTTGGCGTCAGGGACCACATCGAACTGTGGAACAATGAAAACTGGGACAAATACGTCGCAGACAATATGGTCCAGTATCAAAAGCAAATGTCGCAGGCAAGGCAAACCGTACTGCAGAAACAAGCTGAAGAATCTTAATTTTTACAGGAGGCACAGGATAAGAATGGAGTCTGATTATAGCTGTCACATCATGAACAGGAGTTTAAATGGTGAAAGAGACGTTGACAAGCAAACCTTTACTTCCCTTGATATCCTGCAGGAAAGACTGGGAAAAGTCAAAAGTCTTGGAAGTGGTTTTGCTGATATCGAGTTTTCGCCGCATATGACCACGCTGACCAGGAAGAAAAACAAAGTGGCTTTATGTTAATTTATTGTCGGAGCCTGACTTTGGCAACAGTGTTTAGTTTAGTGTTAGTAATGTGACTATCTCTCGAGTAGAACATATACCGGTTTTAGCAGATTTTTTAGCCGAACAGATAAACTTACCGTCGGATGGGGTAATGGTTGATACAACCATTGGGCATGGAGGTCATAGTTATCTGTTCGGTGGTAATTTAAACAAAAATGGTACTATCATCGGCTTCGACGTTGATGAAAAATTACTTCAAATCACAAAAACAAAATTGACTGACCTTAGCTGCAGGGTAATTTTAATACACGCAAATTTCAACCAACTTGCCAACCATCTTCGCGATATCGGTATCGAAAAGGTCGATTTTATCCTGGCAGATCTCGGCTATAGTTCCGGACAGTTAGCTGACCCGACGATGGGATTAAGTTTTACGCAGGATATGCCGCTCGATATGAGAATTGACAAAAGAATAAAGACTACTGCTGCCGATATAATTAATGACCTGGACGAAAAGTCTCTGGCGGATATTATTTATAAGTTCGGTGAAGATCGTGCTTCAAGGCGGATTGCAAGATTCATTGTTCAATACCGCCAAACTCAGAAGATTACAACAACCGGACAATTGGCAAGTATTGCGTGCCGTGCCCTGTCAAAGCCAAAAAAGCGACGACGTAGTCGCATTCACCCCGCCACAAGGACTTTTCAGGCGCTGAGAATTGCGGTCAATGACGAACTTGCGAATTTGGAGATGTTGCTTGATTCTGCGCCGCCGTTGTTAAAACCCGGCGGTTCAATTGCGATTATCAGCTTTCACAGCCTGGAGGACAGGCTGGTAAAAAATAGTTTTAAATTAAACGATAGTCAGGGTATCTATAAAATCGCTACAAAAAAACCAATAGTGCCCTCAGCCGAGGAGATTGCGAAAAATCGGCGGGCAAGAAGCGCAAAATTGAGAATTGCGCGAAGACAATAGAAATACAAAGGGAGTTGTATCTATGACATCTGATGCAAAGGTTGGTTTATTATTAGGGTTACTATTTATATTCTTAATCGCATTTTTGATTAATGGTTTACCAAACCTGAGAGGCAGCGAAAATAACAACGAATTGACAATGTCTGCGGTTAATACGACAAATAACAACCTCGGCATTGCCGATAATGAGCGTAAAGCAAGCAGACAATTCATTAAGCAGGAAATTCGTTTCAAAACTCCATTACCAAAAACAAGACCGTTGGCAGAAAATAAACCAATCTTTGTAGCTAAACCGGCAAAAAACACCTTCACAAAACCTGTAAACAATGCCTTAAAAGAATCCCTGAGGAAAACAGCTGAAAAAACTGCCGTTACCACTAAAAAAGAACCTGTTCGAAAAATCCAGGTTAACAAGCCGGTATTGCCGAAAGCTTACGTTGTTTGTGCCGGGGACAATTTAGCTGTCATCGCACAGAAATTCTATGGTGCAGATGAGGGCAACAAAAAAACAAATATCAAGAAAATATTTAAAGCTAATTCTGCCATTTTGAATTCGCTTGATGAAATTTATGTCGGCCAAAGGCTTATCATACCACCTTTGTCAGTTTCAAACTCAAATTACAGCAGAAACGACAGGTCCGAATCTACCGTATTCAATAAGCTTAAATCAATAGGAAAAACAGTTCTGGCCGCTAACACAAAACGAAAATCATCCGGAACTTACGTTGTCAAAGATAGTGACAGTCTCTGGACAATTGCCGAAGAGCAACTTGGCAACGGCAACCGTTACAGTGATATTTTTCTGATGAATACGAATATACTCCATGATGAAGATGCTCTTGTTATTGGAATGCGGCTGAAAATACCGGCACAATAGATTTTGTTGCGTAAACTGGATAAAATGAAGTTTCGATTCTGCTTTGTTGTTTTTTACTTTACAGCTGTTCTTCTTCTTACTGTCTATCTTCGTAGTTTAGACAATCGCATTTTCTATAAGATTTGCTCCATCAATACTGAAATCAGCAGATTAAAACAGCAGCTTGGCAACAAACAGCTAAAGCTCGAAAATATAATAAGTCCGTCTGCTGTCTCACAACAGCTTGACAATTAGCCAATATTTCTTAGCATCTTTATATCAGTTCAGACCGGCTGAGCTGATTAGACACTAACTACTTTTGCAGATTACTGAAGTTGAAAAATTCTCGCTACATCACTTTCGCTCTTTGGTTTTTGATTGTGGTTCTTCTGCTGTTAATAGGCAGATGTTTCTACCTCCAGTTTCTAAAATACGAATATTACGCTGGCATCAGCTTAAAACAACACCGCTCCCTATCCTGGCAAAAACCTCAGCGGGGAGTCATACTTGACAGTCAAGGCCGCGTCCTTGCCGCAAGTAACAAAATTCAAACCATTTTTGCCGAACCGCGAATCATTAAAGAACCAGAAAAAGCAGCCTCAAAACTTGCCCCTATCCTCGGTATCGATTCAATTCAGATTTATAAGCTGATAACCGAAAGCAAAAATCCCGGTTTCGTCAAATTAAAAGATAATGCCGGCCCTGAACAGTGCAAAGCTGCTCAAAAAATTTACGGCATTGGCATCCAGACAAACTGGCGTCGGTATTACCCTTCAGGCCGATTAGCCAGTCACGTTGTCGGTTTTACAAGTAAAGATAACAGAGGCCTCGACGGCATTGAGCTTATAAAAGATAAAGAACTTGCAGGCCAACAAGGCCATAATGTCTTTCTGGCGGACTCTTCACGAAGGCCAATCCGCCTACAAGACAGCTCTCTTCTAAAAGATGGTATTGGCATCATTTTAACCATTGATTCTGCCATTCAGCAATTCGCCAGGCAGGAACTTTATAAACAATACAACGAATTTGAAGCTGAATCTGCTGTCGCCATAGTTGCTGAGCCAAAAACAGGGGCAATCCTTGCTCTTGTTTCTCTTCCGGATTTTGACCCTGAAAAGGCCAACATCACCGACACAAATTCTCTTCGCAACCGAGCACTTACAGACCAGTTTGAGCCCGGAAGCTTATTAAAACCAATCGCAGCTGCAATCGCCATCGACGCCAACGCCGTTGACCTGAATGAAAAAATATTCTGTGAACACGGAAGCTATTCCGGCAAAGGCTTCGGTAGAATCGGTGAATATGGCGACCACGAATTCGGAGAGCTGAACGTAAAAGAAATCCTTATCCATTCGAGCAATATCGGCATGGCCAAAATTGGCCAAAGGCTTGGAAAAGAAAGATTACATAAGGGTATGAAACTTTTTGGTTTTGGCCAGCCAACCGGTATTGATTTGCTGGGCGAAACCTCAGGCCTGCTCTGGCCGATTAACAAATGGACAGGTTATAGCGTAACTCGCATCCCTTTCGGCCAGGAAATTTCAGTTACAGCTATTCAGCTAATTCGTGCATTCTGCATTCTTGCAAATGACGGCAAACCAATAACACCATACTTGGTTAAGGGAATGGTTGCTGATGACGGCACTGTGATTTATACAAAAAGGTTTGTAAGCACTGCCGGTTTCGTGGTCAAACCAGAAGTTGCAAACTGGGTAATCCAACAGGCCATGGTCGGTGCAGTCAATGAAGGCACCGGAAAACGCGCCAGGCTTGACAAATGGCAACTCTTCGGCAAAACCGGCACCGCCAATATCGCTAAAGCCGGAGAACGAGGCTATTCGGAAAATGATTACATCGCTTCTTTTATAGCCGGCGCCCCTGCAAGTGACCCTGAAATTGTGGTTTTGGTTTCAATTCGAAAACCCAACATAAAACTTGGCAAAGGCTATACCGGCGGTACTGTCGCTGCCCCCGTTACCGCAAAAATCATCGAAAAAACTCTTACATACCTCGAAAAACAACAATAATACCCTTTAGGGTAATAAAATGCGCGTTTAGGGATTATAAATTGTTTGTATAAAGGTTCTTACCCACGCATTAGAGCGTAATTATTAATCGGAATTGGTATAATAATGCGAAACAGAAATGTCTTTTGTTTTTTTACAAGGCCCGACCAATATACCCTGCTTCAAGGCAGAACTGGATTATATTTCTTGCAAGCGGTGCTGCATCACTTGAACCGTGCTGACCACCCTCGACAACGATAGCAACTGCAATTGCTCTGCCTTTGCTGTCACGGGCAAAACCTGCAAACCATGCCGTCTCGATAGCTTCAGTTGAACCTGTCTTGCCATATACTGTAATACCCTGTTCTTCAAATCCGCTATAGGCAAATTGTTTGTAGGCTGTACCGCCAGGCTCACTTACAACCGCATGCATTCCATCTAACACTGTTGCTAAAGTTTTAGAAGAGATACCAGAATTAGTAGAATCAGCCTTTGTTTCTAAATCTTCTTCGACAAACATTTTTACCTTTTTATACACTCCGCCGCGTGCTAAAGTTGCCATCGCATTTGCCACCTGCAAAACTGTCGTTCGAAGGTTCCCCTGTCCCATCCCAAACCATCGTCTTTCGCTTCTTGTAAGCAGCGGAACTTTATCAAAGCTGGTTATTATACCCGTTGGCCGAACATTTGAGATTTGCCCCTGTGCCTGTCTGAAATCTCTGTTTATACCAGCTTGATGGACAGCTTGTGGGGCTAACTTAGTCTTTCTTCCATAACCAAATTTAAAAAGCCACTGCTGTAGCATCAATGGATCGAGCCTGTCAGCAAGCCTTGAAAAGTAAATATTACAGCTTCCGCGAATAGCGTTTCTTCCGGTATTTTCCCACCGGCTGTCATGTCCCATCTTGAATCGGTTATAATACCAGCAATTAGGCCAATCCTTACCAGCATCTTTAGCCGGGCAGCTTATAACATCATCTGCATCGACCTTGCCCGACTCCATTCCCGCAACAAGTACAAGCGGCTTTACAACCGAACCCGGAGGATACACTTTATTTAGAGCACGGTTTCGCAGAGGCTCGTTTTTGTCGGAAGCTAATTCACCGTAATTATAACGTACATGGTTCAAATCAAAACCTGGCAGTGATACAAGTGACAATATCTCACCTTTTTCCACATCAATAACAACTGCCCCAATCGGTGCCTGACAATTATGATTCAACTCGCAATTTGACAGATACTCTTCAATTCTCTTCTGCAGCTCAATATCAAGTGTAAGACTTACATCGTTGCCCGGTTTAATTTCAATCCTGTTGGCCAGCTTGCGGTCAATATCATAAACTACCTCTCCTCTTTTGCCCCGAAGCACGGTTTCGCATACAAACTCGACGCCATCTTCTTTTCCGCTCATATCACCGCTGATATATCTTGTCAGTCTGTCTTCAAAAAGGTACCGGTCATCTTCCCGGGCAGGACCTACCCAGCCGATTGTCTGAGCTGCCACCTGGCCATAAGGGTAATACCTGATAATATCAGGCTGCAGTGTCACTGCTTCTGTAGCCAGAAACTCAATCTGGGCGGCAAAAGTATCATCATCAGTGTTTAGTTCGAGTAGAGGCCGGCTTTTTTTCATATCAGCTATGTCAGTAACTTTTGCTGTCAATGCGATACGTGCGTCCTCATTGTCAAATTGCTTTTCAAAATCCGCCATCGCTACCGACAGTGGTACACTGCTTATATTTCCGTATTCCTTAAGAATTTCAGGGTCAGGACTATTCCTTCGCCATGCCAGAAAACTGCGAAGATTCCAGATGCGATTATTTATATATCTAATCTTGTTTTCGATTGCTTCCCGCTCAGCACCGAAGCGAACGCATTTATCAATTATTAATTGCAGCTCTTCGAGTTTGCATTTGATTTGTTCTCTCGCTTGTGCAATTGAAAAACCGCCGTCATTTTTCCCCGAAGCTTTGAGAATTATGGCTCTTCTGACTCTTTCATCAACAATACTGCTCAGCGCACAGTTTATATATAATTGAAATTGAGGTTTATCCCGAGCCAAAACTTTACCGTTTCTGTCAAGTATTCTGCCTCTGATGGTTTTTAATGGTTCTGTGCGGCTTGCCTGCAACTTCAGCTCTGCGATTTTTTCACGGTAGTACGAATCTGACCAGACCTGCATTTGAATCAGTCGGGCAATACAGACCAAAAACAAACAGATGCTGATAATTACAAAGATTTTGATGCGTTTGGTGTACATGCTATGACTGCTGTCTACTGAATCGATGTAATTTTACATTCATCCACCATGCAGAAGGTATGAATAACAAAGGCCCGATTATCGCTGAATACAATGGCATACCGAATAACAAGGCGCCTATGCCAGGACCTAACGGCTGTCTTCTAAGCAATGTTAGAAACCATACAATTATTCCTGCCAAAAAACCTGTCGCAAAGATGGCCAGGCACTGATATTGAAGCTTCCTGATAGCTATAACACGGTTGAGGTTCGACAGCAAGGTCCCGAATATTCCAAAAGCTATTATATGTGGACCGATTGTTGTCCCAACTGCAATGTCAGCTGCAAAACCAATTACAAAGGATGTGATTATCGCTTCGGTCGGATTGGCATAAATTGCGAAAAATACAAGCAGTATCAACAACAAATCCGGCCTGACACCGGACATGGCGATGGCATCTACAAAACTCGCCTGCCCCAACATAACCATAACAAGCATAATTGCAAATCTGGACCAGTTCATACTTTTCCTCACTTAGTGCTCTGGATTCATTACCATTATAGCCACATCTGCCAATCGTTCTATTTGACACGCCGGAGCAACTGTTATATTCCAAAGCAGTGGATTATCATCGTCTTTTTGGCACTGTGTCACGACCCCGATTATCATCGGCAAATCGAGATAGCCGGGTTTTTTCTCTGCGAAAACCTTACTGCCAATCTTGACATTATCCTTTATCATGCTAATTTCAGCACCGTTGCCACCAACTCCTGTCATTAGTCCGCCGATCTTTAATCCTTCTATCCTGACCGCTATATTCGTTGCAGCATCGGTAGTCAATTTAACTCTTGCCGTTCGAGAAGACACCTCGCTGACAGTTCCGATGACACTGTTGTCACCCAATACAAACTGTCCGGCTGCCAAACCGTCTTCAAAACCGCGATTGATAATCAGTTCGTCAACTGTTCCTTCGCAGTTGGAATGAATTATATCAGCTAAAACCAGTTTCGCACCTTCCAACGAGCGCCTCTGTCTCAATTGAGTCAGCTTTTCAAGTTTTTGCTGTACGTCAAGCAGTTCCTGTTCAAGGTTAGTTATATGATTTTGATACTGGGCTTGTCTTTGTTTAAACATTTCCTCCGGACTTCGCGGAATCTTGGCTGAAAGAGAAATGCTCCTTCCAACGCCTAAAGGCCATCGAAATATACGCGCAAACGCAAAGTGAAATTTGCTGGTTAAATGTGGAGGTGCAAGAAGAAAAATAAACCCGGTTAACATAAACCAGGTAAATAACATACGTCTTGAAACTTTGAGTTGCGTCCTTGCCATAATGTTAAGCAGCGTACAGCAGTCACCACTTGAAAAAAGTTTACACTAATTATTCCCAACCGGATATGCTGTGATCCATTGTGTCTTTCCACAATTCCAGATTTTCCAGATATACGCTGGTCCCTCGTGCCACCGAGCTAAGAGGGTCCTCCACTCGTTCAACTTTCAAGCCGGTTGCATTAGCAAGCACTTCATCCATTCCTCTTAGCAGTGATGCCCCTCCGCAAATATGAATCCCGTTGTCAATCAAATCAGCCGCCAATTCCGGTTCTGCCTTTTCAAGTGTCGCTGTTACGGCATTGATTATCGATGCTATAGGCTCTTTAAGGGCTTCTCGAATCTCCTCGCTTGTAATGACAATCTTTCGCGGCAAACCGGAAATTGTGTCTCTGCCGGCTATTTCCATTGTTAGTTCATCTTTCAGCGATGTTGCAGAGCCGATTTGTATCTTGACCTTTTCTGCTCGTGCTTCTCCGATGAGCAGGTTATAGGTTTTCTTGAGATGATTAATAACGGCTTCATCCATGTCATCGCCGCCGATACGAATGGACTCACATGATGCGATGTCCGCAAGACTCATGATAGCCACTTCCGTGGTTCCGCCTCCGATATCAACTATCATTGAAGCTGTCGGGTCGGTAATAGGCAGACCAGCACCAATACCTGCCGCCATTGGCTCGTCAACAAGATAAACCTTGCGTGCCCCTGCACGCTCGGCGCTGTCGATAACTGCGCGCCGTTCAACGGCAGTTATTCCGCTGGGAACTGCAATTACCACTCTAGGCCTTACAAGACTGCCCCTGCCGTGCACTTTGCGGATAAAGTAACCAAGCATCGCCTCGGTTATTTCAAAGTCGCTGATAACTCCGTCTTTTAGAGGCCTTATCGCACTGATTGAGCCGGGGGTTTTGCCAAGCATCTCGCGAGCAACCAAACCTACTGCCTCTCCGTTATTGAGTACGATATTGGTTCCTTTGCGGACTGCTACCACGCTTGGTTCATTGAGGACAATGCCTTTGCCACGGACACATACAAGAGTCGTACAGGTCCCAAGGTCGATCCCCATGTCCATGCTGAACATACCTAATATTGTGTCCAAAAACACTTTAGATTCCCTTCCCGCTTAATATCCTTATTTGTTTTATGGTATATTGAAAATTGTACCATACTGGAAATAGCATTTGATAGTAACTAATGCCGCTGTTGCCACTACCGCAAAAAGTGCTATACCAACAATAGCCGCATAAAGGTTATTGCCTGCTAATATTTTTCCACCACGAATTTGCGTTTCAGGACTCATATTTCCCTCGGGTCATTTTAGTGATTTTACATATTTTGGTCAAGATTAGCCAGAAAATAAACCAATTAAAAATTCAGGTTAGTGGATGCATTGTCACCAACTTTCGGGGTCTGCTGTATAAGTTCCAGAATTCCAACAGCTTCTTCTGCATCAACGTCGATAATAAGAACATCACAAATAAACTCATCGCCGCGGGTCACATGGAATTTCATACCTTCCTTTACGCCGTCAGCCATGCCTATCGATATACTGGCCATTGAGTTACGAAGGTCAACCGCTGTCACAAGACCATTCAATGCGATGTCCCTTGTCTCTCTGGCAGTCACTCTCGCCGGCCCTTTCTTCGCAGTAACCGGTGTAGCGGGAGCTGGTTCTCTTCCGAAAGGCAATAACTGTCCGCTTAGCCGGCTCTGAAATTCTGCCTTTTCCTCAAGAAGTCTGGCACTTTCTGATTCGAGTGTTTCAATTATTGCCATCTTTTCACGAAGTACAGCGGTCGTTTCCGCAAGCTCTTTCTTTTGTTTGATTTGTTTTTCCTGAAGAGTATTCAACTCATCAAGAGTATTTTTCAACAACTGCCCCTGTTTGTCCGTCGTTTCATAAAAGTCTTTGGTAATACTTGCCCAGCTGTTGACCTTTTCAGTCAGTGCCGCCTTTTCGCTCTCAATGTCCTTAATATTTCCCTTTAAAGTCCGGCTTTTGGTTTTGAGAGAGGATATCTCACTATTTAGCTTCTTCCTCAGCCGACTTGTTTCGTCTGATTTTTCTTTCACCTGTTTTGTTAAACTGTTTACCTTTTCCACGGATGCCTGAAGCTCATCCCGCTGGTCATCATACATTTGCCTATAGTTGTCTGCATTGGCAACGTATGTTACTACAATACCGCACAAAAAAATTGAAGATACCGTTAGTAATACGATTAGAATCTTTGTAAGCGTACTCAAGACAAGCTCCTTTCGCAAATAGCACTAAAAACTGTAAGGATTATACAATACGGCGTAATGCCGTGCAATCAATATTATTTTACGTTTCCGGTCAATCACAGTCAAGCCATTTTTAATAAATAGCTTGCGCAAATTAACATAAATGTGCGATATTTGGCAAACTTGGGTGCTTTAAAACATCCCATAACGTTATTTGCCATTTTGAACATTTAGCACCGCCTTAGCTGCAGCAATTCGAACAAACTTTGACTTATCTGTCAGCAGTTGAGGCAGAAAATCCATCAGCCTGGACGTTCGAATTCGCCCTATCGCAAGGGCTGCACGCACCTTGGCGCGCTCGGCGTCCACTGCTGTCATTTGCGCCGTTAAATTATTTCGGAAAACATCCAGAACCTCCGGCTCACCAACGCTCTCTCCAAGTATTCCTAATTGCTCTGCCGCCGTTAACCTGACCTCAAGGACATCATCATCAAGCTTGGTTATTAAAACGTCTTTTGCCTGTTTGGTGCCCAATGCTCCCATCGCCCTGATTGCTAAAACTCTGTCATCTGCATAAACGCTTATCAAAATTGCCCATATCTTGCGAAATATCCTCTCATCACCCAGCATTGCTATCGATTCTGCTGCCTGGTACCTGACCTTGTCCTCAGAATTTTCATCTCTCATCACCTGATACAAAAGCTCAAGCTGACCCTTATTACCGCTTTTACCCAAAAGCGATGCTGCGTTGGCCCGAACCGTCTGGTCATTGCTCGATATCGCCTGGCGAATAATTTCGAGCCTGTCTTTTTCACCTAATCTATAAAGTGCGTAAGCTGCCGCAATTTTTGTGTTATCATCAGGAACTTTTAATAAACCCCTTACCATCTTCTTTGAAAGGCTGTAACGGGTATCGCCAACTGCAACAGCTGCTGCAAATCTGACAGGAACATAATCATCAAGCAACAACCTTTGTACTCTCGGCATAAGATTAATTCTCTGTGTATCCGCAACAACTTCAATGGCAATAGTTCTTATCTGCGGGTCTTCATCAGCCAAACCCTCGATTATAATTTGTTCAGCCTGGGTCAGTAACTTCTTAGTCTTGCCGCCTGTTTGCAGTGACTCGTTACAGCCGCAAATGTTAAATACCAGGAACAAAAGGCAAAGTGTTAAAGCCCATGATTTATGGTTCACTTTTCTTATGTTTTTCATTTTTGCTCTACTTTCCTTTGCAGCCTTAATCTTACTACACCGGCTATTATGAACAAAACCAGGCCTGCAATACAACTAAAATCCAGCCATTGACCGTATCTGCTGAAAAAAGTTATCCTCTTATCAATCGGCACATTATCTGCGAACCATCCGCCGACTGCCTTTCTCTCCATAGCTTTTTGAGGCAGTGTCCCTGATACAAAATTATTTCTTATCCTCCCGAGCGTATCAATCAGACAGCTAATACCGGTATTTACACTTCGCACCACCGCCACACGATTTTCAACCGCCCTGAATACACAAATCGCTGTATGCTGAGCCAGTTCCGTACTCGGCAAAATCTTTTCCTCCTCAAACCTGACAAACCAGCCGTCATTGCTTATATTCACCAGCCAGTCGAGTCTTTTTTTGCCTTTACTATCGAGCACGAAATTTTTTGCTATCTTCGGAACCACATCTTCGTAACAAATCATCACTCCGAATCTGTAACTGCGCTGCTTTTCTTTAAGCGAAGCTATCCCCTGCATTTCAAAAATTGTATATTCCGTGCCGTAATTCAATGTATAATCATAGTCATACGGCGTAAAAATCATCAGCCATCTGTGCAGCCACGGCGCACTTTGCTTAAACGGTATCACCTCTCCGAACGGTACCAGATGAATCTTTTTATAGTTTTTGTCAGCCTGCTCACCTTCAGGCGTGTATAAAAAAGCAGCATTATATTTTTCAACTAACTCGATGGACATATCATCTTTCACTTCAGGCCTGCCACCTGTTGCTCCGACAAGAATATAACAAGCCTTTACTGAATGTTCTTTTATGGCCTTATCGAAAACCCTGTGAGATGTCGATGTCGACAGGAGGCTCAGCACTCTATCATCTAAAACAGCCTGCACCATTGTCTCCGGCCATACAATCAGTTCAGGTGAAACTGCTAAACTTTCTTTACTGTATTTTAACAGCTCTGCCAGTATTTCATCAGATTCCTGATGCGATTCTTTAACTGACTGAGGAACATTCGATTGTATCGATGCTATCAGGGGGCCTTGTTCGATATATTCGTCTGTCTGATTTATACGCCATTGGCCGTAAATAATTGCGGCAGCTATCGAGACCAGAACTATTGACGTTTTTATAATGTTGGAAAAGCTAAAGACTCTTTTTTTCTCTGCGATTACATAATCAGCAACAAGTCCGTTGACCATCGCTATTAAAAACGAAACTCCGCCGGCGCCGAATATATCTGCTATCTGAATCAGTGTGATATTTTCGTACTGGCTGTGAGCAAGATACCGCCAGAAAAAACCTCCCAGAAACAGCCCCTGCAATCTCTCCGCCGCCACGAACAATATCGGAGCTGCCAAAACAAGCGGTATCTTTTTTGCTCTTGCAAAACGAAACACGAATACAAGTACAGGCCAAAGAATCGCCGTATAAAAGCAAAATATGACCCATCCCGGTACTGTCACCAGTCCAAGCCAGTAAATATTTCCAAGCCAGTAAACCACCGACACTATATAAGCTGTTAAATATAGTCCCTTTGTTTTTGTTTTCGGCGCACACGCCAATATGAACGGCACCATCGCCACCCACGCTAATGCTGAAAAATCAAACGGCAACTGTATCAATGTCAGCATCACCGCGCTTGCTATGAAAGGCAGACTCAACCCCCCTGCTGTTTTCAACTTACCTGATTTCAATCAGCAAAATCCTTTAATGCCTCGACAATCGTTTTTGTTGAGTATTTCTTAATGATATGCGAATAAAATTATCAACTTCTAATAGTTGGTAATTTCCCAGTTTTTCTAATTTTAAAAAGTTTACCAGCGACTTCTTCCTGGGCAAAACCATCATGATCTACCAGTCTTGAATTTAAAGTTGACGTAAATTTTGATAAGCTATCTTTGTTTTTTATTAAAGTGTCGCTTGGTATATCAATCTCCACATACAGCTTTTTAAGTTCCTCTTCTGTCTCAATTGTCCACTCCGCCATAATTTTTCCTTTCAATTTAAGCTCTATTTGTTCTAACATGCTCCCCCCGAAGTGCTCCAAGTTTTCCACTCTTACGTAGTTTAGTCAAACGTTTTTCTATTTCCACAGGAGAAATGGGGTTCCCGTTACTTTTTATCCTAAAGTTAAATTTTTGAGTAAATAACGCCATTAAATATTTATCTTTAAATAATTGTTCAGTAGGTGTTTTGTTTTCATGGTATAGCCACTTAAGTTCTTTATCCAGATGCTCTGACCAACTAACTTGTCCTTCTCCTTCAATGGCTAAATTCTTCTGTTTTCTTATTCTTTTTCTTGAATCTTTCGCATAAGTAGCAGAGACCTCAATACCTGTATAACTTCTTTTTGACTGAGCCGCCTTAACAGCCGTTGTTCCAGAACCGCTAAATGGGTCCAATATCCAGTCTCCTTCTCTTGAACTAACCCTTATAATTCTTCCCAAAATGCTCTCCGGCATTTGGCACGGGAAATCAACTCTTTCCTTAAATGTACCGCACACCCGTGGATATTCATCCCATACATCGTCAGGCATCTTGCCTACAGGATTGGCTCGTTTATCTTTGTATTTTTTTTGCCTATCGGATATTACACGAGCATCATCCTCATTATTGAAAGTGAAATTATTTTTGTCTTTAACGAAGTAGAAAATATGGGTATGTGAACGGGCAAATTTATTTTTCATCTGCTGACCGAAAGTGTAATGCCATATGAGCCAGTTACGCATGACAAGGCCAAGCTCATCAGCTATCACTTTAACATTTGCAGCATACTCATCGCCTATCGCAATATAAAACGAACCCGACGGCTTTAAGACCTTCATACACACACCCATCCAGTCTTTTGTCCAGTCAATGTAGTTTTTACTTTCGATTTTATCGTGATACTTGTCGTATTTGTACCCGATATTAAAAGGAGGGTCTGCAAAAATCAAATCTGCAAAAGGCTCACGTGCCTTACTCAAAATCTCTATACAATCACCGCATATTATCCTGTTAAGCCATTTCTGCATTCAGGTATTTTACTTCAGCAACACTGGATTCGCAAGAGGTAATTATTGCAGCAATAAACAGAATGAACACGAACTTAAGGCTTGATTACTTTTTGCAGCTTGAACACCTTGCCCGTGATGTAATCTGTAAAAGTCACCTTAATTGTTAAAGGCTCCTCGAACTTTTCCACAACATCAGCCACATCGAAAGTCAATCTATAATTATAACCTATAACAGCGTAATACCATAGTTTCTTCAGTTCACCAGGCTCAACATGCCAGTGACCGAGCAAAGCATCAGCAGGCTCTTTGTTCAGGTCCCACAGTTCAACGTCGACCGCACCGCTTGCCTTAATAAAGTCACCCTGTTCATCGATAAGCTTTAGATAAACAATCAGCTTTTCCTTTTGCCCGTCGTTGTTCTTGTCATAAAGATTCGTATACCTGGTCAGCCTGACATCCTGCAGGCTGTATAAGTTTTCCAGCCGAATATCCGCAGGCAATCCAGAAAGCGTTCTGACCTGATTTCCAAGCTGCTGATTTTCAGATTCAACCCTTTTAAGCTGCACCTCAAGCTGGTTTTTCTCTTTGGCAAGATGGTCATTCTCCTCGGTCAGTTTCTCGATTTTTTCTGTGAGGATAAGTTTGGCAGGGGTTTCATTACAGCCTATGGTAATGGCCAAAAGGCTCCCTACCATAATGACAATTACTGCTCTCACTTTACAACCTCTCATACCAATTCCGATTAATAATTACGCTCTAATACGCGGGTAAGAACCTTTATACAAACAATTCCATAAACGCGCATTTTATTACCCTAAAGGGTATCAATTGTTCAGTCGGATTTCCCAGTACCTTTAACTATCTCCGGCGCCTTCTTCAATATCCTGTCAGCTAACCCGTAGTTAACTGCCTCTTCAGCTTCAAGCCAGAGGTTCCTGTCGCAATCTTTTTCTATTTGTTCGGCATCTTTACCGGTATTCTCACTTAGTATATTATAAAGTCTCGCTCGAAGCCGCAATATCTCTTTTGCCTCGATTTCCAAATCAGTTGCAGGTCCCTGCAGCACTCCAGATATTAAAGGCTGATGCAAAAGCACCCGGCCATTGGTCAAAATTGACCTCTTGCCATCCTTGCCACCTGCCAAAAGTACCGCTCCCATACTTGCCGCCTGACCTATGCAATACGTCGCAACGTCACAGCGTAAAAACCGCATCGTATCGTATATCGCCAGTCCTGCTGTAATCGAACCGCCGGGCGAATTTATATAAAAGTGAATATCAGTCTTGCTGTCTTCATTACTCAAAAATAAAAGCTGTGCAATAATCAGATTTGCCGTTTCATCATCAATCTGGCCGCCGAGAAATACTATCCTGTCCTTGAGAAGTCTCGAATAAATATCATAAGCCCGCTCTGTCCTGCCGCTTTTTTCTATCACAATCGGTACTAAATTCTGGTTAACTGCCATATCCATTGCACCTTTCCTGTTGCTTGTAAGCCTCTAATACTAATCCCACTTAATAATTGCGCCTTAACCGGCGGCAACTTGCTCTGCGAAAATATAACTGCTACACACACATTTTATTACCCTATGAGGGTATAATCTGTTACTTCTTTTCCTTTTTCTTTTCTTCTTTATCTTCCTCTTTCTCTTCTTCATGCAGCACTTCATCAATCAGACCGTACTCCCTGGCCTCTTCTGCTGTCATATATCTATCACGTTCTGTCTCTTCCGAAATCTTCTCAACAGCCTGGCCTGTATGTTTTGAAAGAAGCTCGTTTATCATCATCTTGGCTTTGACTATCTCTTCTGCCTGTATCTTGATATCTGATGCCTGACCCGTTATACCACCCCAGGGCTGGTGAAGCATAACCTTCGCATGTGGCAGCGCATGTCTTTTGCCCTTTGTCCCCGCTGCAAGTATCACCGCTGCTCCGGACTGTGCCCTGCCTATACAGTACGTTGCAACAGGAGACGAAATAAAACGCATGGTATCATATATCGCCATCGTATCATCCACACTGCCGCCCGGCGAATTAACGTACAAGCTGATTTCACTGTTCGGCTTTTTGTTATCCAGGTACAACAGCTTCATTATCACCTCCGTTGCCCTGCCGTACGATATCTCACCTATCAAAAACACAATCCGGTTCTCCAGCAGCATATCATCCAAAGTCATCTGCCGCTGAAGCGCGTACCGGCTTTGCTGATTGTACACCTCAGGATGTCTTTCAATACCTCTTCCACGCTGTTCTATTAACATTTATCACTTCCTTTAAAAGCTGAATTTCGTCTGTTTTTCGTCATTGCGAGGAGCCTTTCGACTACGCTCGAGAGCCTGTCCTGAACGAAGTGAAGGAATAAACTCCGTGACGAAGCAGTCTCAATTTCCGATTGTCTGAGATACCGCTGAACGGCCACAAAAACTTATCGGCTGATTTTACTTTTTGGTTTTCTTTTTGGCAGTCTTTTTAACCGTTTTAGGCTCCTTTTTCTCTTTGGATTCCGCCTTTTTGGTTGTTTTCTTGACTGCCTTTTTCGTTTCCTTTGCCTTTTTAACTTTTTTATCCTTTTTCTCGGACTTTACCTCCGTTATCTTCGCCGTCTCAAGGATTTTACCGATACATTTATCTTCCCTGATTTGCAGCTTGAACTGACCCAGCGAACCGTCCCGCATCATCGCTTCGCGCATTTTCTCAGGTCTTTGTCCTCGCTGGAGCGCTAATTGTGCAATATGACCGTTAATCTCCTCTTCGGTTATCTCAATACCGAGCTTATCAGCCACTTTATCCATGATAAAATAAGTCTTCATCTGCTCTTTGGCCTGCTCCTCACTTGCCGCCCGCAACTGCTCCATCTGCTCTTCGAGCCTTTCCGGCGGCAATCCCTGCTGCAAAAGATTCGTATATTGTCTTTGCAGCAAACCTGTCGCCTGGTCGGCAACAACATCTGTGGGCAAATCAAAATCAGTATTGTCCAGCATATACTTATATATCTGCTGATTCATCTCTGATTGTGCCTGTTTTTCCAGTCTGCCTTTCAGCGAATCTGCTATCTTTTCTCGAAGTTCCTTTTCATCTTCAACACCAAAACGCTCGAACAAACCCTTATTCAGTTCCGCCGGCTTTAACCACTTGATGTCATTGACAGTAATTTTGACATCGACTTTTTTGCCGCGATATTCCTCTTTAAAATATGTCTTTGGTACCTCGACGGTAGTTTCCCTGCTCTCGCCTGCCTTGGCACCTGCCAGCAGTTCATCGAGGTTCTCGACTGGTATTTCCCCGACAGTACCGTTTGGTCTTACATGTATACTGGTATTGTCAAGCTTCTCTTCTTCTTCAACACCTTCAACCTTCAAAATCGCATCTGCTATTATCTGGTCATTGGCTTCAACCGCTGCTCCTTCATCACGAGGGGTCCATACCCCTGACCACTTTTTAAGCTGTTCGATTTCATTGTCTACTTCTTCGTCGCCTATCTCATGGACCGTCTTTTTCACCTCTATCCCTTCAAGTTCAGGCAGTTCAAACTCAGGACGAACCTCGACCTCAAATTCAACTTTCATAGACCCTGTCTCAGGAAGCTCTACTTTTTCATAATCAATATCGGGGTCACGAAGGACGTCCAGCTCATTGTCTTTAACCGCCGAATCACTGGCGTCAGCCAGAAGTTTCAGCTTGATTTGCTCTGACGTCTCTTTGCCGAACTTTTTTTCTAAAAGCCGCCGAGGAGCCCTGCCCTTTCTAAAACCTGGGACGATTGAATCTTTACGAAGGGTCTCGTACTGTTTGTCTGCTGCTGTCTTAATCGCTTCTTCCGCAATCTCGATGCTCACCTTTTTCTTACAAGGCCCGACTTCTTCAATTGTCACCTTGTTTGAAGCAGGTTTACTTTTCTGCTCTTCTGCCATTTTACATGCTCCTTACGATGTTATACCAATTCCACTTAAAAATTGCGCTCTAATACGCGGATAACAACTTTTATGCAAACAAGTTATAATTCCTAAACGCGCATTTTATTACCCTAAAGGGTATTAATTCTTTCTGACTGAATATAAACAAAAAAGGCGTCAGGGTTGCTCGGCCCCAAGCCCATTATACAGTTTCAATCCGCCATAGCGAACCTAAACGTACGGACGACCAACGCCAAACTACTCTGTTAGCCGGTAACTCGCCGATACTATATATAGTGCTCACACTTGACATTTCCCCTTGATTCGCGGGGAAGTAACTTTACAACAATAACTTACAATCTCAAACTGACTGATTTACACGGATTTATATTTTTATATCTCTGTGTTCTCTGTGACCTCTGTGGCTAATACAAATTCCTATACATTCAAAGTTTTCCGGAAAAGCGGGTGATGAGATTCGAACTCACGACAGTCACGTTGGCAACGTGACGCTCTACCACTGAGCTACACCCGCAATTATTCATTGATTGTACGCCACTTTCTTCGGCTTTTCAACCCTCTTTTCCCAATTTTTTAATCGGCTAAACCCTGAAAATTTCTCTCAGCCTTCCGCTTTGAAAAGCTGAATATACTCCTTTATAAGGCACTGCTGGCATTGAAGACTTGTGCCGACGCAATCGGCAGCGATGAGACGAGATACGAGATATGCCTGTCCCGAACGACCTGTGGTGAGCATCGCCGAACCAAGTATAGGGGAACGATGCTAAAGAAAACCGACTGTTTTACGGTCAGTTTGAGTTAATCATCATTATCATTAAGAGTTACTGCTATGGCTTTTAGCTCAGTCGGCTTAAATGACAACGGAACATCAAATTTCACATGGACCTTGCGCACGAACTTGTCTAACTTAATGACTCGACAAACGTTACCTCTGCGATCCACCTTATAAGGCTCGCCCGATTCAATCTTCGGAATGTAGAAATAGACCTGTATTTGCTGGCCCTGCTGTGGAAAACTGTCACCGGCATTACATATAAATGCAACACCGCTGCTCGAAAGATCATGTATCATGCCATGATAGCGTTTCTTGTTGACCCCGTCAGTTAACCAGATTACCCAGTCACAGTGGAGCCTTTTCTCTTTTCTTCGTTCATCTCCTCCGTTCATCTAATGTCCCCTTCACTTTCATCTACAATAAACTTGACTGAATCCAGCCTTTTAAAGGATACTTAATACTTCTTTAAATGCCAAATTGCCTAGTTATACCAAAACAAATTTCATGAACGATAATTTCCAACGTCCGAAAAAAGTTCAGCTACTCGCCGTTAAATTCCCGCTGTCTCCCAAGATATACGATATACGAGATATGATATACGAAATACGATACAAAGCAGTTGGCCGCAGTTTCACATTTACTATCACAAGTTGGCAGGCAAAATAGAGCGGACAAACACCTGCTTTCAATCTCAGAACTTGTCAATATAGATAGAAAGCCCCCTCAGCCAATATGGCTTACAAATAACAACATTCTATATGTTTTAAGTGTGAAATACTAAAAGCTTTTCCATGCAACATTAGCAGGCTTTCCTACCTTTTGGACCCAGCTTTTAAGCCCTTTCCGAAACTTTACTTTGTCAGGATAAACTTTGACAACCTTGATATCGTTTACCTTCTGGCCTTCATAAACAATAGACTCATCAACACCCTCAATCATAACTACTGGCCTGTTACCATAATAAATTGCACTTATTACACCAGTTTCTATCTGAACAGGCTTTATTCCGTCAATGATTTTATAAACTTTGTCTTTTTCAATTTTTCTCAATACTGAGAGTTTTTCCAAACTTTCTTTATAACGAGTTTCAATACCTTCTCGGCGTGATTGAAGTATTTCAATAATTCTTAAAACTTTCCGTGCCTCTGTTCTAAGATGACTCTCATTTTTTCTGGTTACAATTTTCCCAGTTACAATTTCTAAAACTGTTTCTTCAGCCTTATTATCCAGCAGAAATCTTGCCATACAATCTTCGTAATACCTATCTCGCATCTCATTACGTAATTTCCTGTCAAAGTTCTCACGTAATTTCTCGTCCCATTCCAGCGACCGGTGTGCTTTTGTTTCTTCTAATTGTATTTTTATATAGTAAGCATAATCCTTTGCATACTTTGCCTGATTATGTAATTTCGCAAATTCTGTCCACACAACATGTTCATGCGTCTCAAATTTATGAGCATAGAACACTGCCAACTCCCATAATTCATTCAAATGTTCTTTATATAAATCCTCTGCTTGCTGCCGGCGATTTTGGAATGATTCTTCTATTACTTTTAACCTGGCTTGCTGAGCATTGATTCGCGTATTTATTGCATCTGTATCCTGCGCTATTGCCGAACTGCATAGAACCGATATTATTAGACATGTACAAACAGTAGTTGAACATCTCATTTCCCTGCCTCCTTCCTTATGACAGCTTTAAAAATCAGCTTTTGTTAATTATAGCCTTTTTCCTATCAAAAGTCAAGTTAAAAAGCATGTAACACCTTTGAAGTAAAAAAGTTAGGGTGGTGAAAGTCACGAGATGATCTTGGCAAGACAGTACATTGATAGACAGAATCCCGTCTGTTCTTCAACTGCTCTATTGGCCAAAGGCCAACCGGAGCAGGAGGGATTCCGAAACGACATCGGGCTCTCCGCTGCGCTTCGTGTCAAACCCACGTGGTAATGCTGCGCATTACGGGTGTTCTCATCCCTCCTTAACGGAGCAGGAGGGATTCCGAAACGACATCGGGCTCTCCGCTGCGCTTCGTGTCAA
>CBDVDM010000019.1:0-32455 GCA_965372745.1 uncultured bacterium | reverse complement strand
CATTAGCCGGCATCATGCTCGGCTCAATCGTTCTGCTGTCACAGGTCTTTTTGCGAGGTATGTTCTACAGCTCAATGACCGGCTCTCGCCGCAGATACTCTTCAGGCAAAGGAGGAGGTGGACAGGCGCAACTTATCATGCTCGTCATCGCTATAATCGCTGCCATTCTCGCTCCGATTATGGCTCAGCTGTTATACTTCGCCATTTCAAGAAAACGCGAATACCTCGCAGACGCCGGTGCCGCCCGTCTAACTCGTTACCCTGAAGGACTTGCAAACGCCCTCGAAAAAATATCGAACGACCCATCGCCCCAGCTTGCAAGCGTAAATAAAGTTTCGGCCCCGATGTATATCTGCAACCCATTCAAAAAGAAAAAACAAATGAAACTTTCCGACCTGACCAGCACACACCCCCCTATTTCGCAAAGGGTTAAAATACTCAGGCAAATGACTCACGGTGCATCTTTCAAAGACTACTCAAACGCATATTCTCTGCTGGCCAACTCGAAAAAAACGATTGTCCCGCCCTCTGCACTGAAATCAGAAGACATCGCTATTAGGCGGGCTGAAAAACAGGCAAAAACTGAAAAGCAACTGCACCAAATAGGTGACATTATGCGGAAAGTAAACGGTTTTTTATTCCTGACCTGTGTTTGCGGCCTAAAATTGAAAGTCCCCCCAAACTATAAAGGCAGACAGGTTCGATGCCCGAAATGCAAAAACATCCTGGATTTAAAGAAAAATAACCGCCGATAAGTCTTTACTTCCTATAACATAATTTTTCTAAAATTCAATTTACTGATTTGCTCCATCTCACAACGTTATTTATATTTTAGTTACCATGACAATCAGTTGAAACTAAAAATACAATGGGGAGGAAATATGTTTAAACTAAGAAACCTCATGGAAAAAGCTGTAATAACTGTCACAAAGGACACCTTGGTCTACGATGCCATGGCCATCCTAAGAAAATACAACATTACCGGCATACCTGTCGTCAATGACGATATGACACTCGCCGGCATCATTACCGAAAAAGACCTATTGCGCTTCCTTTACACTGCTGCTACTGATGACCTAAAGATCCAGGACTTCATGACAGAAGAAGTGGTCAGCTTCGACGCCGAAGACAGCATGATTGATGTTGCTGATTGCTTTATAAAAAATGATTTCCGAAGAGTTCCTATCCTGGAAAATGGAAAAGTCGCCGGTATCGTCAGCAAAAAAGATATTGTCGACTACATTCTAAAAATGAGAAAAGTCGGCGAGGTTGAATTGGCGCTACAATCACTTCACACCAGTGAAAACAATAATTGTTCCATGGCGCCGTGAATCTTAAAGATACCGTAAATCCAGGCCGCCCGATTATCTATGTGTTAACGCATGACCCAGGATTGACCGTCTGGTATTAACCTGGAATTGGACCGAAAGGCTGGGTCACCACTTACCTTATAGCTCAACTCAAGCGTCTTCCTGAGAAAAATCCTCAAAGGCTTACCGTCGTCTTTCCCCTTCTTTACAGGATGGTCAACAACTGCCGTCTCATTGCTCAAACCCGCTATATAAAGCTTGATATTCCTGGCCCTGGCATCAAAGTCAGGCCATATTATCGCTATGTCCTTTGTATTGTCCTCGCCCTGCAAAATCTTATGGCTGCTCTGCTCCAATAGCTCTAAGAACGGATATTTACTCTGATGACGCAGCTTGATCTTCTTAAACACAACTGCCGGTGTCATCCGCCCGGCTTCAATCACTTCAAAAGTATCTGTCATCAGCTCACTTTTAGGATAAAAATCCACATCGCGATTGGTCTTATTCGTAACCGTTATTATCGTATACCAGAAACGCAGCGGTTTTCTCTCACCCTTAGTCCGAATCTCAATTTGCTGTGGATCTTCATACTTCACATCTACTGTCCAGTTACCTGGCTGTTGAACTACCGCAGGCCTCGGCGCCCCTACACTCGAACCGACTAATATCATCAACAATATTAATATCACATAAAAGTAAGCTTTCATTCGATAACCCTGTCTTTAAAACAACCTAATTTACCTATCCTAAACTTTAATCGACAGTTCCTAAGCGTATGATACACTAAATCCACCGCCCAGCCAAGAGCTTTTTACTTTTCCCAGCCGTCATAAAACAATTATAAAAATCAGAAAACCGTTGCCTAACTTAAAAAAAACAGTTATTTTAACCCCAGAGGGTTAACTGAACTTCTAAATATGCACAGGAATAATATGTCAGAAGTGAAAAAACGATTGCTGAAGCAGCTCGAACCTTTGCTTGAATCGCAGAATATTTCTGGCATTACTACTCTTCTTGCAGACCAAAGAAGTAGTGACATCGCTGAGGTTGTCGAGCTCATCGACAACGAGCAACGACGAATAATTTTTGACTCTCTCGATAAGGAAACCTCTGCCGATGTTCTCGAAAAAGTTGACGAAGCTACAAGAGGTGAACTTTTTGAATTGCTTGGCGACAACGAAATAGCAAATCTTGTGTCAGAGCTCGACCCTGACGACGCTGCAGATGTCCTCATGGAGCTTCCGGAAGAAGATGTGAGCGAATTTCTTGAAAGTTTCCCACCGGATGAATCCGCACAGATTAAAGACCTCATGAGTTATTCTGAGGATTCCGCCGGTGGTATTATGGACCCAATAGTCATCAGCGTTCCCGAAAACGCCACTGTTGCTCAGGCTATCAGTAAAATCCGAGCCTCCGAAATTGACGAAGATTTCTTCTTTGTCTATGTGGTTGATAAAATCGGAAAATTTATCGGCGATGTCCGAATCAGGCTGCTTCTAACCTGTAGCGAAGGCACCATGATAAACTCACTTGTCGACCCGAACACAATTTACATCACCGCCAAAGCCGACCAGGAAGAAGTCAGAAACATTTTCAGCAAAAACGACCTTATCGTCGCACCGGTTCTTGATAAAAACCACAAATTAATCGGTCGTATCACCGCTGACCGTATCATCGAGGTCGCAGAGGAAGAGGCCGCTGAAGACCTTTACGTTATGGCCGGTACCAACCCGGACGAACTTGACGATGTCTCTGTCGTTCACGCTGCAAGAATCAGAATGACGTGGTTGTTACCCTGTCTTATCGGTACCGGTGTCACTGCCCTGGTTATGATGTTCTTCGAGAACTACAATTCACTAATATATATCGCCGCTGTCGCTTTTGTACCCATGATAGCTGCCATTAGCGGAAATGCAGGACTCCAGACCTCGGCCATTGTTGTATCCGGACTGGCCACAGGACATCTCGCCGCCCAGAAATTACGCCAGGTTTTTAACCGGGAAGTAAGAATCGCGCTGCTCGTCGCTCTAAGCTGCGGTATAATCGGAGCAATAGCATGTACCATACTTATACACACGAAAGCTCCTTCTCAAGCTGTCGAGCCTGTCAAACTCGTTTTTGCCTTCGGAACCGCCATGTTCTCTGCCATTATGGTTGCTACCACTCTTGGCCTGTTTCTTCCGTTTCTCTTCCGAAGCATCGGTATAGACCCTGCAATCAGTTCCGGTCCTCTGGTTACCACCGCAAATGATTCTATCAGCGTCGCCATATATATGTCTTTGGCCCTGCTTTTAGCTGGATAATTCCAATTTTCAACCTTTGTAAGGTTGACAAAATAATGTATTTAAAGTACAATTAAGTGTTATCGGCTGGGCTGAATCCTTGAGCAAAACCTATCTGTGGTTTTATCATTATCAGCCAATAAATAATGTTCAATATTTAAAACGAAAAAAAGAGCTTTGAAGATGGCGTTTGAATGCGCCCCAAATGTTAAAGAACTGAAAACGGCATTTAAGGGAATCAGGACTTCTGCCAGTGGTATCTTGTAATTTCTCAGTCCGTTTCTTTGCGGAGTATACTTCTTGATGTCAAACTTACTACTAACTTCTATTGAATACAGCGGTTACATCTCAATCATTAAACTTATCGTTTTTCTGATTTTGTTTATGCCTTTCCTACTGCTTGTCACATGGGTACACACTGATACCGATGCGATTGGAACAAGAAAAAACTTCTGGACTGCCGTTGTTTTCGGTTCTGGTGCCGCAGCTACCCTTATTTGGCTCCTTGTTCCGATTTTCATTATTGGCATGGTTCTCTATATTATCGCCGTTGCCGCAACCGCCATCGCATATGTAAAACATCGAAATACCCTGGTTCTCGAATACGACCGGATTCTAACTGTTGACTACTTCAAAGGATTATTCTCCACAAGCCAGGCAGAAAAACTCGACGCCCTGAAAAGCTTCCTCTTTATAACCGCCAACAACAACGAAGTGCCTATGCCGGAACCGAAAACACCAGAGTTCTATGGTTACAGGGCAGCCTATGATATTTTCCACGATGCCGCCTGGAAAAGAGCAAGCGATATCCTCTTTACACCAACTCACCAGAATTACAACGTTGCATACATTATCGACGGGGTGCCTGTCAAACAGCCTTCCGTCGAAAAAGAGCAAATGAAAAACTTTATTCATTTCGCAAAACATCTGGGCGATTTGGATATCAATGAAAGGAGAAAACCACAAAAAGGCAACTTTTCCACCCACCACAAAGAAAAAGAGACACAATGGGAAATAATCACTGCCGGTTCGACTGTTGGAGAACAGCTTAAGCTTTCAAGAAAAACGCAGAAAGGACTATCGAAACTCCAGGATATTGACTTAATGCCCGAACAATTACAACAATTAGACAAATTACAGGATGCAAAACAAGGCGTGTTTATCATCAGTGGACAAAAAAAATCCGGCGTTACCACCACTTTCTATGCTCTGCTTAGAAACCACGATGCTTTTCTTAATAACATCGAAACTCTTGAAATGGAACCTTCCGCTGAGTTACCAAATATCAATCAGAAAGTTTTCTCACTCAGTGATACAGGAACTACAACTTTTGCAAAAAAATTACTTGGTCTGGTCAGAATGGGACCGGATATCGTCGGTGTCGCCGGATGTAAAGACAGCGAGTCTTCTAAAATCGTCTGCCAGGCGGCAAAGGATGGAAGACTTATGTTTGTAACTCTCGAAGCCGACAATGTTATCCAGGCTCTCGATAAATGGAGAAAGTTGGTCGCTGATGAGGACCTCGCAATCGATACACTGCTCGGCATTACAAACCAGAGACTTTTAAGAAAACTTTGCAACGAATGCAAACATGGGTATACACCAAACACAGAAGTACTCAGAAAATTCAACTTGCCTGCTGAAAAAGCCAGAATCCTGTACAGAGCCGGAAAAACTATTTACAACAAACACAATAAACCAGTCACATGCGAAAAATGCCAGGGAACAGGCTTTATCGAAAGAACCGCTGTTTTCGAAATCATCACTTTAAATAATGAACTGCGAACACAAATGAAATCAAAAGCTTCCGCTGAAATAAACTCTCTTTTCAGACGAGCTAAAATGAGATATTTACAGGAACAGGCACTAAGAAAAGTTATTGCCGGAATAACTGCTATTAACGAAATGGTCAGGGTTTTTGTTCCTAAAGCAAAAAACGCAAAAGCTGTGAGAAAAGAGCCTGAATAGCCATGAACAAAATTTGCAATAAATCAGTTTTGGAGATGTTTTAATGGCTGCCATACTTATACTTTTGATTATCGCTGCCTGTGCTGCTTTCCAGTATTTCAAAGGTACTTTGGTAAAATCTTTCGCCATGATAATATCTGTTATCTGCGCAAGTATGGTTGCTTTCGGCTACTTTGAACTTCTCGCAAATATCCTTATCGAACGTGGCGCCGGTACACGTTTTCCTGCAATTGTGTCATGGGTACATCCGTTATGTTTTACACTTCTCTTTATTCTCGCTTTCGCCATACTGCAAACTATTGTTATTCTATTGGCCCAAAAACCTGTCAATCTCGGCATGTTGCCTGAACATATAGGACGCATTGTTTGCGGAATATTTGCAGGCCTCTTGCTCGCCGGCCTGTTGCTTACTGTACTCGACATGGCACCTTTGCCAACACAATATCCATATCAACGTTTTGAAGCAAATGCCCAAAACGCTGACAATCCTGACAAAGCCTTCTTAAATGCTGACGGTTTTGCCGCAGGCTGGTTCAGCTTAGTCAGCCGAGGCAGCTTTAGCGGAAAAAAAAGTTTCACCGCCCTGCATCCTGACTTTCTGGATCAGGTTTATTTAAATCGTCTCGTCGTTGATAAGAAAATCCCCCTTGCAACATCTACAAACGCCATTGAAGTGCCTCGTCAAAAGGCCTCCTGGCAGGCACCGCAAAATCTAAAAGACGCCGATGGCAAACCAATTCCGGTTAAAAATGGCCATGGCCTCATAATTGTCAGAGTCGGCATAAAGAAAGGCTCTGCGAAAAAGACTGTGGGTTTTACTCTTTCCCAATTGCGTTTAATCTGTAAACCAAAAACCGGTACACAAAATCCAATTAAAGGAACTGCAAAAACTATATTTCCTCTTGGGTTTATGAAAAACAAAAATCAGATTAAAATCCAGAAACTAAGCGACAAAATATTTATATCTAAAGATAATTTTGTTGGAAATGTAAGGTGGATTGATTTTGCCTTTTATGTCCCCACCGATTTCGTACCTGCTCTGGTTGAGTTCAAACAAAATAATATCGCCAAAGTTACTGCACCCGTTACAAGCGACCAGGCACCGGATTCGGTTTCATTCTCACCGTCACCTGAGTCTAAAAAGGCAAAAAGTAAGTAACATTATTATCAAACTTCCTACCTCCGCATTATCTCTGCCCCCTGTGCAACGAAAAAACACTTATGCACAATTCTCTATACGCACAATGCTATATCTTCAAGGCTCAACTCCATCAGATGCTTTAAATAATCGCTTAGGTCCTCTTCTGAAAAACCAGCGAGAAATTCCGGCTTGGCGCTTCTGTTGATTTCACATATACGGTCTATCAATTCCCTTTTATCCATAGATACAATCCTCTATTGTTTTCCTGAAAAATTGCCTATCAACTCTACGCAGTATCGTCAGGCAAGGCTTCTTTTCTTTAACCTCAATACTCAACCAAACACAAATGACCGATAACCAAATCTACTATATAACTCCTCCTTCAATACGACTAATACAACATATAGGACAGCTTAACCAACCTCTCGTATCACTTGAACAAATGTCCAATAAAATCTCCCCCTGCCGTCATTCTTTCCACATCAAAAAAATTTGTTTTTTTCTCACAAACAACAGAATTTTATCAAAACCAGGTAATACAATGCTAATGACCTGGAAAATATACCTACAAACGTGAAGTGCACCCTACCTACGATTCTTTCAAAAAAATGCTTGTCCTATACCGCCTCTTTGTTGTATTATTGTTCGTTTCAATGAGACTCGAAATACTATTTTGGAGGTTCAAAAGTGGTCAATACCAATGATATTCGTAATATTATACTGCTCGGACACGGTAGCTGTGGAAAAACATCTCTAACCGAGGCAATTCTTCACAAAACCGGAGCGACAAACAGACTCGGCAGCGTCGACGACAAAACAAGCATCTGTGACTACTACGACGAGGAAAAAGAGCACCAGCATTCGATCCAGTCTGCCATCGTACACACTGATTACAACGGAAAAACCGTCAACATAATCGACACCCCCGGCTACCCCGATTTCAGCGGACCTGCCATAAAAGCAATCCCTGCTGCCGAAACCGCCGTCATCGTCATCAGTGCTTCGGCAGGAATTGAAACAAACACAAGAAAATTCTTCGAGCTTGCCACCAAAGCTAATTTGGCTCGACTCATTGTCATCAACAAAATCGATGCTGATAATATCGACTTCGATGAGCTGATTAAAAACATCCGTGACACCTTTGGCCAACAATGCCATTTTGCTAATATGCCATCTGCAGATAAAGCATCTGTCATTGATGCAATCGAAAACAGTTCCGGAGACTCACCTCTCGGTGACATCGCATCAGCACACACCGAGCTCGTCGAAAGTGTCATCGAAGCTGATGATGAACTAATGGAAGCCTATCTCGGTGGCGAAGAAATCTCATCCGGCAAAATCGCATCCGTCTTTGTCAAAGCTTTGCAGGCCAACACTATCACCCCCATCGTTTTTACAAACGCACGTAAAGAAATCGGTGTTACCGAGCTTTTGGACATTATCACAAAATACACACCCTCGCCCCTACAGGCCAAACCAGCCAGGCTAATCGATGGTGAAAACACTGTCGAATTAAAGCCAGATGCCTCCGGCCCATTGGCAGGACTGGTATTCAGGGTAGGTTTCGACCCGAAATCGAACATGAAACAGTCCGCTATCAGAATATTCAGCGGAACGCTTAAATCCGACACAAATTTGATTCGCAACGATGAACGTAAAGGCATAAGACCAGGACACATCTTAAAATCCCAGGGCGCCGAAACCGAAGAGGTCGACGCCGGAATCGCAGGTGACATCGTAGCACTGGCAAAGGTCGAGGAGCTTAAAATGGGCGACCTCGTCCATGACGGAAGGGTAAAAGGCATCTTCGATGTCCCGAAAGTCCCCGAGCCTATGTTCTCGCTTGCTCTTGAACCTGCCACAAGAGGAGACGAGCAGAAAATCGGTACCGCCCTCGACAAACTCACCGAAGAAGACCCATGTTTCAAGGCAACACACGACGTACAGACAAAAGAGCTCGTTATCAGCGGTATGGGCGAACTGCACCTGCGGGTAATCCTCGAAAAAATGGAAAAGCAGTTCAAACTCGCCGTCAACACCAAACAACCCAAAATCCCCTACCGCGAAACTATTACTGCGAAAGCAGAGGGCCACTACAAGCACAAAAAACAAACAGGCGGTGCAGGCCAGTTCGGTGAAGTCTATCTCCGCGTAGAACCAGCCGAACGAAACTCCGAACCGCCGATGCAGTTTAGCTGGGACATCTTCGGAGGTTCTGTACCAGGCCAGTTCGAAGCACCAATCGTAAAAGGTATAAACGACATTATGGACAACGGTGTCATTGCAGGCTTCAAGATGCAGGACATAAAAGTCTCGGTCTATGATGGCAAGCATCATCCCGTCGACTCTAAGGAAGTCGCATTCCGTTCTGCCGGAAAAGGCGCCTTTATCGACGCGCTTCAAAAAGCAAAACCGGTACTCCTGGAACCCATCGTAAATATAGAAGTTACAATACCTTCGGAAAACATGGGCGATATCACGGGAGACCTTGCCTCGAAAAGAGGACGTGTGCAGGGCCAGGACATGCTCGCTGGAAACATGATTGTTATCAAAGCACATGTCCCGCTCTCTGAAATCACTCAATATAACAGCCAGCTAAAATCTGTTACCGGCGGACGTGGTAGCTACTCAATGACACTTAGCCACTACGAGCTTGTCCCATCAAACGTACAGGCCCAAATTGTCGAAGCCTACAAAAAAGCAAAACAAACGGAATGAAATAATGTCATCTTTAGCCGAAGGCACAAAAATCCGTGCGAATTTATGCTTTAGGTATCTGCGGTTAAACTTGTTTTGAACATTTTGACTTTTACACTGTGGTTTTGAATTTTAACATTTGACTTTTAACTTTCTCTCTACCCGCTTTTTATCGCCTCTCTGAGGCTTTTGCGGTTTTTATCAATCCATTCTGCCTTGCGGCAAATCATCCCCAAAAATTCCGCTCCGCTCAAATTACCGAAAAAACCGGTTGCAGCTATAGGAAGGACGGCTTCAGCTATAATGGTCTCGACCATTAAATCCAAAAGCGATTCTAATCTATCGCTGTCGAGTTCGATGACCTTTCTGTAGCCGTTTAAGAACTGAATCAGCTTGGCCTGGTCGAGATAGTCAGGCCAGCGTGCAGGGTTAGGCCGGTCACCTACTATCGAAAACTGAAGCATCCCATTAGCTAAATCCGTTACCGGAACTGCCAGTTTTACAGAATCAAAGTCAAGAACAGCATTAACTTTACTTTCCGAAAAAAGCATATTCCCAGGATGCCAATCACCGTGTACAACCTGCTCGTCCCACAAATCGAACCCAAATTCGTTTACCTGTACCGATGATTTGTTATAAAGACTCATCAATGAATCAACTGTATCATACAACCCCTCTTTATCTGCATCGTCCTTACCGACACCGATAGCCTTCAGATGACTGCGTACCGTAGCAGAATCATGGAAGCTTCCACGCAGCGGCTTCCACTCCGATGCAAAATCCGACAAATACTCGTGGAACCTCGCCAATTGTCTGCCGGTATCGATTGTAGCTTCAGCACTTCTATCATATCGCTCACCACTGACAAATTTAAAAAGCTCGTATATATGATGGTCCAATTGCAGGATTGTGTCGTTCTCATCGCTCGTTGCTATCAGTGTTGTAACGGGAAAACCTTTTTCAGCCAATCTTGCCTGCACCGAATGTGCGAATGCGACCCGGTAGAGGTCTTCTTTTCCTTTAGACCTCCGTTTTATCAGGAACTTACCCTGCTCGGATATAATCACCATCTTCGGTGCCCGTTTGTTACCAGCTGTCAACGGGTTGACCTGTTGAATCACACCGATATCGTAATGGCTCAACACCTGTGCTAACTCTTCCGAAGAAAAATGTGCACCGCCTCGCGGCATAGAATCTACTCCAGCAATATTCAATTACAGGTAAACAATAATTATAATTTAATCCTGATTAGTCAACAAAAATATATCAAACGTTCTTGAGGAAAATTTATTTCAATCAATGCCTGCAAAGATATGCGGAAAATCACAATATTAAAGTGCCAGAAGCAAAATTACAACAAAAATCAAAATCGTCACCACTGCCCCCAAGACAATCACTGCTGCCCTGTACTTGCTTATTGCCTCATCCGCATAATATTTCTGTTCCTGTTCGACATCTTCGCCGTCTTCGAGTTTCTCGAGCATCGAAACATCAAACCTCAGATGTGCCTGCACCGGAGGCTGACCTTGTTGAATTGCCTGCAGGTCTTCGAGCAGTTCTTCTGCGTTGTCATATCGGTCTTCCTTTCGCTTTGCCATCATTGTCTCAATCACTTCCGAGACACCTGCTGAAAGCGCAGTATTGATATGGTCCGGCGGAATCAGCTCTTCTCTCAGGTGCTTTCGCATCACATCCGATGGGTCATCAGCCATAAACGGCACCCTGCCGGTAACCATATGATAGAAAGTAGCTCCAAGACCATAGATGTCAGCTCGCCCGTCAATATCAATTTTGCCTCGTATTTGTTCGGGAGCGATATAGTATGGCGTTCCGTACGCCTTGCCTTGTTCGGTCTTGGCAGCTTCGATATCCGTGGTTTCTCTCGCCAGACCCATATCTGCAAGTTTGGCGACGTTGTCTTTGTCAATTATTATGTTCTTTGGCTTAACGTCACGGTGTACCAGGCCTCGTTCATGAGCATGGGCCAGAGCGTGGGCGACCTGAATAATTATATCCAGCGCATCCTGCTCACTATAAACCTTGCCGGCTGCAAGCTCTTCATAAACAGTTTTGCCTTCAACATATTCCATGACGAAATAATGGTAGCCGCCGGCTTCGCCGACATCGAACGCCTGGACAATATTATTGTGATTTAGCTTACCTGCAGCCTGTCCTTCTTTGTAAAAACGCTCAACATATTCAGGGTTTTCAGTGAATCGTTTCGGCAAAACTTTAATCGCAACTGTCCGGTTAAGACTTAACTGCTGGCCTTTATAAACAACCGCCATCGCGCCTGCACCAAGTTTGCCAAGTATTTTATATCCCGGAATCTGCTGAACAGCGGTTTTGCTTTCTTTGATAGAGGTTTTCACTCTATCGGCCTGAGTCTCTGTAATATAACCCAGTTCTATCATTAGATTTTGTAAAGCGATGGGGTTGGTTTGACTACGGGTTTTTAATTCTTCAATGGAATCTTTTAATTCCGAATCGATGCAGAGACCATGCTCCAAAACCATCTTACCAAATACGCTGTCATAATTTGTTTCAGCTGCCATAATCTCTCAACTAAAAACATACTAATCACACCGTAGTTCATGTGTGACAGACCACTACATTGCTTTTTTATATAATAACTTCTTTTATTATGTTTTATAGGACTATCTTGTCAAAGAAAATCTGTCCAGCGAACACAATAATAGCCTCACAATTATTATATTCGGCCTTTTTCAGCCACATATTTAATCATTTAGTACAATTCCCGGCTGGATTCAGCAGGCATATTTTTTAGCCTTGACTTGAGGGGAATAGAGGCTAAACTATCGGTTCAATCTTGGATTATTCCAATAATTTCGCTTTTCTTTAAAGGAGAGTACAAGTGCCGTACAATTGTGTTGTGCTGATAAAGCAAGTCCCTGACACTAAAAGGATTACCGTAAAGGCAATGAACGATGACGGAACAGTCAACCGTTCGGCATTGCCTGCAATATTCAATCCCGAGGACTTAAACGCACTGGAAACAGCCCTGCAGATTAAGGACAAATACGGTGGGCACATTACGGTTATAACAATGGGTCTGCCTTCGGCGGCAGCTGTCCTGCGAGATTCCCTTTATCGCGGCTGTGACAAGGTTGTCCTTGTAACCGATAGACGATGCGCTGCAAGCGATACACTGGCAACAAGTTACATTATCGGTTGTGCGGTCAAAAAACTGCCTTATGATATAGTTTTATGCGGCAGGCAGGCAATCGACGGCGACACCGCCCAGGTCGGACCGCAATTGGCTGAAAAACTTGGTATCACACAGATAACATACGTCGAGCAGCTTCCCGAACTTGACGGCAATACCATGACTGCCAGGAGAAATATCGGTAACGGTTTCCAGCAGGTAAAAGCCGAACTGCCTGTGCTCATTACCGTTACATCCGAGGCAAACGAGCCGAGAGTCGCTGCTGCCAAAAAGATGATGAAATACAAAAATGCTCGTACCGCTATTGAAGTTGAGCTTGAATTAAAAGAGCAAAACCCAGACTCTGATGAACAGAGCCTGAAGGAGTTAGTTGAACACAAATGTAACAACCTGGAAGAAAAAGGCCTTTTGATAAAGCAATGGGACCTGGATTTTCTCGAAGCGGATCTTAACTGGTGTGGCAGAAGCGGTTCGCCGACAAAAGTGCATCGCATCCAAAGTGTTGTTCTTACTGCCAAAGAAAGTAAAGAAATTGAACCAACTTCTCAGGGAATTGAAGCTATGGTTCATGAATTGATAGAAGATAAAACAATTGCATAAAAAATCTGTCTTTTTGATTTTCAACTGCAATTCCTGATTGTTAGCTTTGAGGTTTTAAATCTTATGATTGATGTGAACACCGAAGGTGAAGTTTGGGTCTTTGCTGAACAGCATGGCGGCAAATTAGAAGATACGCCGCTTGAATTAATGGGCAAGGCGCGTCATCTTGCAGAGACTCTTGCTGTAAAAGTATCTGTTATACTGTTAGGCGATAACGTCAAAGACCTGGCAACAAAACTAATATACTACGGTGCTGACAAGGTTTATCTTGCCGAAAACCCTTTACTTGAGCATTACCAGGCTAATACTTATGCGAAAGTAATTTATGACCTGATTCATAAATACGAACCCCAGATAGTTCTTTACGGTGCTACACCTACCGGCCGTGACCTCGGTCCGAGAGTCGCCAGTGCTGCAAAAGCTGGGCTTACCGCAGACTGCACAGACCTTCAAATCGGCGACCACAAAACCGCAGGAGATAATAAAGTTTATAAGAACCTTCTTTTTCAGATTAGACCTGCTTTTGGCGGCAATATTATTGCAACGATTATAAACTATGACCGCTGGCCCCAGATGGCAACCGTGCGCGAAGGCGTTATGCCGATGGTTGAGCCTGATGTAAACCGAAAAGGCCAAATCATCGAAGAAAAAACACAACTTTCTCAGGATGATTTGGTTCTTGAAATCCTTGATGAGCACAAACGTCAAAAGAAGGTTGATCTTAAATCCGCAAGAGTAATCGTCGCAGGCGGTGCCGGTGTCGGCAGCAAAGAGAATTTTAAATTAATCTGGACTCTGGCAAACTGTCTCGGTGCTGCTCCCGGAGCTACAAGAGCAGCGGTAGACCTTGGCTTTATTGACAATGACCACCAGATTGGCCAAACAGGGACAACCGTCAGGCCAAGTTTATATATTGCCGTAGGAATCAGCGGGGCAATCCAGCACCAGGCAGGCATGCATCAAAGTCAGAAAATCGTCGCAATCAATAATGACCCGGACGCACCGATTTTCCAGCTTGCTCATTATAAAATTGTTGGCGACCTCAATGACATCGTTCCAAAAATGATAAAGGCAATTAAAGAAAAGGTATAATAAACTGCTCAGTCAAAAGACAGGATAGATTATGGGAAACTTTTACACAGACAACGATGATATTCGTTTTTTATTCGAACACATAGATATTGGAAAACTCGCAGAAGTGATAGAGGAGGACTTCAAATTCGCAAAAGAATTCGAAAATGCCCCATCAAATAGCGAAGAAGCTGTCAGGAATTATAATATGGTTCTTGAATCTATCGGCAGGCTAAGTGCCGATTTCATTGCCCCGCGAGCTGAAGATGTAGACCGTCAGGGCAATACGCTTAACGAAGACGGCTCAGTAACTTACGCAGACGGCCTCTCTGAGAACCTTGGCCAGTTGGCAAAGGCTGAAGTGATGGGTTTTACTTTACCCCACAGATTTGGCGGATTAAACTTTCCTAACGTTGTTTACTCGATGGCGACTGAAATGGTTTCCCGTGCCGATGCCTCGTTGATGAACATTTTCGGCCTGCAGGGAATCGCAGAAACAATAAATGCGTTCGCATCAGAAGAAATAAAGCAGCAGTATCTTCCTGAATTTTCTGCAGGCAAAGTAACAGGAGCTATGGTACTCACCGAACCGGATGCAGGTTCCGATTTGCAGGCAATCAAATTACGCGCCTTTCAGGATGACAGCGGCAACTGGCTTTTGCACGGCGTAAAACGGTTTATTACGAACGGCTGCGGCGAGGTTCTGCTGGTACTGGCCCGAAGCGAACCTGACAGAAGCGGTGGCCTTGGCTTAAGTCTTTTCGTCTGCGATAGAGGCCCTGCCGTTCACATCCGAAGACTCGAAGATAAACTCGGAATTCACGGCTCGCCGACTTGTGAAATATTCTTTGATAACACACCGTGTAAGTTAATCGGTGAACGCCAGCGAGGACTTGTAACATACGTCATGGCACTGATGAACGGAGCCCGCATCGGCATCGCGGTACAGTCGCTTGGTATAGCTGAAGCAACATACCGAATCGCCCGTGACTATGCAGCAAGCAGAAAACAATTCGGCAAGGCAATTGAGAATTTCCCGGCTGTCCGTGAGATGGTCATGGATATGAAAATCGCCATCGAAGCCGGTCGTGCACTTCTCTATGAAACCTCGAGAGTTGTAGATACCGAACTTGGATTATTGAAACAACTTGAATTCAATCCGCCAGATGACAAGAACGAGTCTAAACAACTGAAAAATAAGTCTCGTAAATATAAAAGATATGCCGCTATGCTCACACCTATGAGCAAATACTATTGTTCCGAAATGTCCAATACGGTTTCTTACGATTCCATGCAGGTACTTGGCGGCAGCGGTTTCATGCGGGATTATGCCTGTGAACGTCACGCACGCGATGCCAGAATCACGACAATTTACGAAGGCACAAGCCAGCTTCAGGTCGTCGCAGCAGTACGAGGCGTCTGCAGCGGAACTGCTGAAAAAGTTATAGATGACCTTCTCAGCCAAAAGCTCGACCCGAAGTTAAATGACATTATTGATTTACTCAACGAGGGCAGGGAACTTATGAATAAATCCATCGCCTTTATCAAGGAAAATGGCAACGAATACATGGACCTGTGCGGCAGAGCGATAGTAGATATCGCGATAGATCTGATAATCGGCTGTTTGTTCTGCAGTCAGGCAAGTTCCAATGTTGAAATGAAAGTAGCTCTCGATTCTGCAGATGGCGAAAACGCTGATGAAGGTATCGAAATGAAAGACAGAAAGGCAATTATCGCACGAAGGTTCATTACTAAAAATGCACCTAAGATTAAAGCCTTAACTGAACTGATATGCAGCGGTGACAAATCCACATTCAGCCAATATCCGGCAATTGTCGGGCCGGTTCCAACCGAATAAGGCTCTCATACCCTTTAGGGTAATAAAATGCGCGTTTAACGGTTGTGACTAATTTTTGTAAAACAAGTTACCACGGATTAAGGTGCAATTTTTAAGTGGAATTGGTATCACTTATGCTAAAAACTGTTATTTTCGATTTTGATGGCGTTATAACCGACTCCGAAATCCTGCATTTTAGAACGTTTAACGAGATTTTGTCTAAATACGGAGTCGAAATATCATTACGGGACTATTACAAAGATTATCTCGGCCTAAGCGACTTTGACCTTTTCAAACTCCTAATCAATAACGGTACGTTAAAGCTTGATACATCAGAAATTGAAGATCTTGTCAGCCGCAAAAACGAGATTTTTGAAAAGTTAGCCCAATCAGAGGGAAAAATCATCGAAGGCGTTCGCGATTTTCTTCAAAAGCTGACACAAAACAAGATAACAATAGCCATTTGCTCCGGTGCACTGCTTTCGGAAATTGAACTTGTGCTTGAGCAGGCAAACCTTAGAGGTTTTTTTGAGGTTATAGTTTCCGCAGAACAAACACAAAGGTCAAAGCCCTATCCGGACGGTTTTCTTTTGACTTTACAAAAACTAAATAAAAAAAGCTCATCGAATATTAAAGCTGAACAATGTGTTGTTATCGAGGACAGCCACTGGGGGATTGAAGCCGCCAAACAGGCAAAAATGAATGTAATTGCAGTTACCAATTCGTACGATGCCGGACAATTATCAGCAGCCGACAAGGTGGTAACTCATCTTGAGCAAATATCTATAGAAGATTTGCAGCGGCTTTGCCAGTGATTCAGCACTCTGGTTTTGCTTATTGTAACGTACCAGGCCCTACTATTGCCGTTTTGATACTTCCGCTTTCAACATTATATTCAATACCTTCGACAAGAGCTCCATTCAGCAGACAAGATTGATTCTGGTTACCCCGCGCAGTAATCTTTGATTTTTTAGCATCGTAAGTAAAGTCACTTCCCACAAATTGAACAGCCTTTCCTGTACCCCAGACCGTCTTTCGAGCCTCTTCTTCGTATGTCACGCCACCTTTAGCATCAAGTCTCGAAAGTTCATCTCTGCCGTTGGCCATTTTGACAATATTAGCAACCATACTGTTGGCAGTAGCGCTGATTTGCTGACCGTATTTTCCGCCAACTACGGGAAAGTAATCAATTCGAAGGGTCTCATACGGTTTAGCGGTTGCAATAATCTTATTAGTTCCAAAAAGAAATTCCAGCTTCTCGAAATCCCTGACAAATGCCCAGCAGGGTTTTTGCAAACTAAAACGGCCGACTTTTTTACGAGGCTTGGTCATCTTTGAATTATCAACCGTTATTATACCAGGGCCGGCTGCTGAAAATATCTGGTCGGATGGGTTATAATCAAACCGGTTACATTTTAATTCAACACCGCCCAACAGTTCATCGCCATCTGTTTTGACACTTGAAAGCCTGACCACACCGTCACTGGCAGTAAAATGTTTAAGAGACGCAAAATCATCGTCTCTTTCCTGCTCCTGCGACAAAACAACAGTAAACTTCGGTGCCGATATTGTATGTTTCTGCCGGATATTTTTCTGTTCTGTAATCATCCTGCCAACACAGCCGCCTTCAAAGACAGCCGTATTTTTACCAGGCAAAAACTCCGCTCTTTTCTTGGCGCTTACCTTTACCGGAACTGCAGAGCTGTTTGTACCACTCTTAATTTCTTCTTCAACATAAAATATAAGCTCAGACTTTCCAGTAGCAACGATGTCACCAATACCGTCACGGCTGTAGAAATAATCAATCTTATCCGCTGCAAATGTTGTTCGATTGGAATCTTCTTTTAATTCCTGTATGCTTTTTCGAGCCTTTTTGGGTTCATCATCAATATCAAGCAAAGTGCTATATTCGATAGGATTATCCATAGGAATAATGGTAATACCGCCATCGCAAGTCACAATAATATCTACAAATTGATTCTCAGGCTGGCTCTGAGTTTGGGTGAGCTGAATTTCTTGGCTTTCAACAGCTTTTTTAGGTGCTGCTGCTTTCTTTTCCTCGATAGTCTTACGCTCAACAGTTTCCACGTCTTTCTCAGCGATATCACCTTCAAACTCACTGCCTTCTATATCATTAATTACAAATTTATCAAAAGCCGTTATCAACTGCTCAGGAGCATCGATTACGACATTTTTGCTGAATATACATTTATACAGTTGTTTCGTTTTTTCTTCCTGCTTTTCTACCGGTTGTTTTATCGTAACTTCACTAACAGGTTTTGTTTCTTTCGGAGTTTCACTTTTTTCGATTGGCTTATCGGCCTGTTCTGTTTTAGAAAACAATTCGGTATTTTGTTCGGTCTTCAGTTGCAAAGTTTCCAAACGAAGCACCTTAAGCAGTTCAAGGCGATTTCGTTCAGCATCATAGATAAGCTCCATCCCGCGGCCGGTCATCCTGGCCTGCTCTGAGACAAATTTCACAGGCCCTGCTGTTGAAAACATTGACCGTTCACTATCAAATTCAATGTCATCAAAATAAATATTGCTTTGCCTGACACCCTTTGAACTGTTGGAAAAAATGCGAATAACTACATCGCCGCTGAAAATCGCACTTTTTGCGATTGGTCTGGTAACTCCTGATTCAAGCAGAACCGTTCCAGTATTAGCTGTAATATAACATTTAAAATTACTACGATAGATGTTCATGAAAGGCTTGTTAATCTCCCACTCCTGTCCTTGTTCATGTAAAAGCTGCTCAAAACCCCATTCGCGAGCAACCTGTTTTGTCTGCGGGTCAAGGTCTATAAAACGGGCAACATCTACGGTTCCAACACCAACACCTTTGCTAACCTGGCCAATATCTTCATCAGGATAGCTCTCAACAATTCCCTGTGTTTTTGGGCCTTTGTCGATTTCAATAGGCACAGTTTTATTAAAACGTGTGTACACCAGGAAAATCACAAGAACCGCGATGGACGTGATTAGCCAGATGATAAATTTTCGTGATTTGGAAACCATAAAAAACCGTTCCTATGTTATGGTAGGTATCTGTCCACAAGCTTTTCCCACCTGCCGCTGTTTTTCAGGATATATTCTATCACCTCACGAACAGCTCCGTCCCCACCTCTTTTTTTAGTTACAAAATCAGCTTCTTGTTTAACTTCATCGACTGCATTTGCAACAGCCGCACCAAAACCGACATATCTAATCACAGGCAAATCAGGCAAATCATCACCAACATAGGCGACATTTTCCGGTTTTATATTCAACTGCTCAAGGAGCTTTTCAATTTCGGGAAGTTTATCATGACATTCCTGCAAACAAAAATCGATATCAAGCTGTTGCGCCCGAACTTTCGTAGGTACTGAGGTCCTTCCACTTAAAAACGCGACCTTTAGCTCCGCTCTTTTCCACAGGCGAATACCGTGACCATCGAGTGTATTAAAAACCTTGCTCTCACTGCCATCGGCATTAACTATCAAGCCGCCGTCAGTCAAGACACCGTCAACATCCAAAACCAGCAACTGAATACCAGACAGTTTCATTCCGGATTTATTTACCATTCCTGTATTTCTCATCTTATGTATGTTAGCAGTAATTACCCAACGACTTTGATTGTCACGATATCCTGTACGTCGATTAACCCGATTGGTTTATCATCGCCGTTAACAACGGGCAGTTCATCGATACGATACTTGTGAAAAATTGCGGTAGCCTCGGCTGCTAATGCATCGCTTCTTATCCTCTTGCAATCATGCGTCATTATCTTAGCAACCTTAAAATCAAAAGCCTTATCACCCTGCTTTGTCAGCAACCGTCGCAGGTCAGCATCGGTAATTATTCCAGACAACTTACCGTTCTCTTTTACAATCATTACGGCACCATGGCGTTTAACGCTGCTGGTTTTTTTGAGCATCTCTCTTACCGTATCATCGGAATGTGCAATCGGAAGCTTTTCACCAGTTCTGAACATCATAGACTGCTCAACTGTCATTAACTTTGAGCCGAGTGAGCCTCCTGGATGAAAACGAGCGAAGTCTTCAACGCTGAAATTTCGAGCCTTCATCACAGTAAGAGCAATAGCATCACCAATAGCAAGCATACACGTTGTTGAAACACTGGGAGCAACACCGAGTGGACACGCTTCATCGAGCTTTCCCATACAAAGCACAACATCGCTGTATTTACTGAGGCTCGAATCACCGTTACCTGTAATTGCGATAAGTTTAATTTCCGACTGCTTGACAATATTTATCAGTCGAATAACCTCATCGGTTTCACCGCCATAACTCAATACCAGCACTATATCTTCTTTTCGAAGCCTGCCAAGGTCACCGTGAACAGCTTCAGCAGGATGAAGGAAATGACTTGGTGTACCGGTCGAGGCCAGTGTTGCGCTTATTTTTTGGCCGATGATACCTGCCTTGCCGATCCCGCTCACAATTACAGAACCGCTGCATTCATAAATCATCTCGACAGCTTTGCTGAAAGAGGTATCGACAATCGCACAGACCATTTTGACGGCATCTGCCTCTGCCTCGATTACCTTTCGGGCGTAGTCAAGGTCGAATTTCACTTTAAGGCTCCTGAATTACTATAATCGTTCTTCAAACAATATCAGTATCATCGAAAGAAAGCTGTTCGTCAAGGCCAAACGGCCTGGCATTATATTGATTGAGTAAATTTAAGATTTCCCTCTCAACCAGAGAAAGGCAGGTTCTAAGTCTATAGCTTTATTATACTTCCGCGCTCATTATAACAAACAAGCCTGTGCTTTTCGCTCGTATAATCCGGAACAGAGTGGATAGCCACACTTTTATCGTTAAGCTGCTCAATCTGGGCAATCATGGACCTTTTTACATTCTGCAGATAATCGGCAACTTCCGGTGAAACAAATAATTCAACTTTTTTTATGGTCTTTTTTGAAGATGAAAGATTTAAAAGTCGAATAATTTCAATTGCCAACGACTCATGGCTCTTAATGTATCCTGTGCCGCCACAATTCGGACAAGCAAGATATGTACTTGACTGCAGTGACGGCCGCATCCTCTGACGTGTCATTTCAACAACACCGAATCGGCTTATACGAAGTATTCTTGAACGAGCTCGGTCAGCCTTAACGGCATTTCGAAAAGCTTTTTCAACCTCTCGACGATGTTTTTCATTGCGCATATCAATAAAATCACATACAATCAAACCGCCAAGGTCTCGCAGCCTGAGTTGGCGGGCAATTTCATTCGCTGCTTCTATATTAATATTATATGCCGTCTGCTCTGCACTTTTTTGTTTTCGATACTTACCGCTGTTAACGTCAATCGCAACTAATGCCTCGGTTTGTTCAATTACAATCGAGCCACCATTTTTCAACTGTACTGTACGTGACTGAATTTTTGCAATCTCATCCTCGATTTTATATTTGTGGAATAAAGGAACTTTTCCGTCATAAAACTCCGCACGATGTTTAAAGCGAGGCATCGCCAGCGAAAGAAAGTCTTTGATTTTACGAAAAACCTTTTCCGAATCACATATAATCATGGAAATCTTGCTGGTAAAAACGTCACGAAGTGTCCTTATAACCAAATCCGATTCCTGGTAAAGTTCAGCAGGCACATTTTCTCTATCAATGCGTTTTTCGAGTATCTTCCACAGTCGTTTAAGATACTGCAAATCGTTTTGAATATCTTTTTTTGAGCATCCCTGCCCTGCGGTTCTGATAATAAAGCCCATGCCCTCTGGCGGGTTAATCTCATCAAGAATCTGGCGCAGACGGCCACGCTCATCCTCATCTTCGATTTTGTGCGAAACCCCATGTTTTTGCATGCACGGCATCATCACAAGATATTTACCAGGCAAAGAAAGATATGTGCTGAGTGTGGGTCCTTTTGTGTTTATCCCTTCTTTAGTAACCTGGACTACAAGTTCCTGCCCTTTTTTTAGACACTTTTGAATAGGCTGACGTTTCTTAAATGACTGCCGCCTGCCTATTTTTTCCTTAATATCCTGTCCTGCAAAATACCGTGGATGAAGGTCGCTGATATGAAGAAATCCATTTTTCCCGGTGCCAAAATCAACAAAGGCCGCTTGTATCCCCGACTCAATATTTACAACTCTACCCTTGTAAATATTACCGACATGACTGCTTATACTCGCCCTTTCGACGTAAAGCTCTTCAAGTACATCATCTTCAACAACGGCAACTCTGCACTCCTCGCTCTCAGCTACATTTATCAGCATTTCTCTCGACATTAAATTCTCCCTTTATTTTTCACCACTCTATATTCCTGCGTCTAATCGGAGCAGTCAATTTATCCTGGTCAAGCCCCAACAAAGAGAAAATTTCATCGACACGTATCGTTCCAGATGGTGTGATATTGCAATTAACTATTACATCTTCCCTGTCAAAATCGACAGACCTTAAATAACCTCTAACATCTATATTACGAACCTTCGCTTTTGCTGCTATAGTGCGTGTAACATTAATACTTTCCTCTGCCATCAATTCGTCTACCCGATTCTTTAATTTCTCGTCTAAAAACTCAGGTTTAAGGGGCAATACATAAGTAACAGCACTGGGTATGAATGAAATTTTTTCTTTTACGATTTCAACAGAGACTATCTCACATCCTGGCGGCAGCTGATTTGTAATCTCTCTTTCAAGTTTTTCAGTATCAATATCTTCGCTTGAACTGTCAACATAAATGCACAGCAAATCATCCTCAGATTCAACTGCAACGGTTCGTGGCAATGGCAAAGAAAGTTTAGGCCGCGGATTAAACCCCTGGCTGTATCTTAACTGGACACCTGCACGGGTACAGGCACGTTGAAATAATCTCATTGTTTCCGCATGGGATAAAAAACAAAGGTTCCCGTTTATTTTAAACTTAATAATAACTAAAACAGGCTCATTGTAAGTGACTATAATAATTACTCCTTAAAAAGCCTCGGGCAGAATTTTACGGGTAGCATTACGCAGATAACTTGAAATCTGTCTTTCCGAATTCATACCAAGTATCTTTCTGGCCACATTATTACAATCCCTAATAGTAACAGAGCGTATAATCTGTTTCACCTCAGGTATCATCGGCGACGCCAGGGACATAGTCCTGACACCCATTCCAAGCAGCAGCATTATATACTCCGGCTCAGAGGCCATCTCGCCGCAAATACTTAAGTCGATTTGTGCCTTGTGGGCATCCTGGATAACCGTCCGAATTAGTCTCAAAACAGCAGGGTCCACCGACGAATATAATGTCGATACGAGTTCATTACCTCTGTCAACAGCGAGAGTATACTGAGTAAGGTCATTAGTACCTATACTGAAGAAATCAACGTCTCTTGCCAAAATCGATGCCGTCAAAGCCGCTGATGGCGTTTCAATCATAATACCAATATCCATGTCACGGTTATAGCGAATCGAATCTTCATCCAGATCCTCCATCACGTCACGCAAAATCATCTTGGCCTGCATGAGTTCTTGCAGATTGGTTATCAATGGAAACATTATCTTGACTTGCCCAAGAACCGAAGCTCTCAAAATCGCTCGCAGCTGGGTCTTAAACATAGTTAGATTCTGAAGACAAAATCGAATAGACCGCAGTCCAAGAAACGGATTAGGCTCACGGGCAAAGCGTTTTTGCTGTGTATATTTGTCGGCACCGAGGTCAACAGTTCTGATAATTACAGGCCAATGCTCAAATACTCCTATAGTTTCAGCATAAGCTTCGTAATGGTCATCTTCTGTAGGTTCGGTTTCGCGGTTTAGATACAAAAATTCCGTACGATACAGCCCGATACCATCACCGCCTTTTTCAAGAACCAATTCCGCCTCGTCTGGAAATTCAATATTACCTAACAGGGTTATCTTTACATCATCCCGAGTTATCGCCGGTTTTTCTCTTATAGCATCAAGCTTATACCCGAGCTGCTCAAATTCGCGCAGATACTCCTGGTATTGATGTATGCTTGCCTCGTCAGGATTTATAACAACAATCCCGCGGTTACCGTCTATGATAATCATATCTGCACCGCTGACGCTTTCAGTCAAATCCTCAAGCGCAACCACTGCAGGAATACCCAACGACCTGGCCACAATTGCAGTGTGACTGGTTCTGCCGCCGGCGTCAGTTGCAATACCCTTCACAAATTCTTTATTAAAACCTGCAGTTTGCGTGGGACTGAGCTCACGGGCTACGACGACAACCTCTTCGCTCAAGTGCTTTATGTCTTCACGTTTGCTTCCGAGAAGCTGTCTAAGCAATCGCCTTTCGATATCATAAATGTCCGCAGCACGCTCACTGATGTATACATCCTTTGTCTTGAGAAAATGCGAAGCCACCTCACGAAGTACAGACGAGACAGCGTATTCGGCAGTAACAGACTCTGAATAAATCGTATCTGTTACTTTTTTCCGTAGGCTTCGATCGCGGAGAAAACGAAGATGAACTGCAAAGATATCTTTTATCTTTCGTTGAGCAGCGACGTCTTGGCTGGCCTCGAGATGAACCAGCTCATCCGCGGCATTTTTAAATGCGTTTCGCGCGCGCTGAGTTTCCACCATCCGCTTTGAAGCAGGTATCGTGCGCCGCGGGATACGGTAATCCTCGGAATCAATTACCAAAAGCTTACCTATATAAATTCCGGGCGAAACAGCTACGCCTTTTTTGATTTCCATTTCAACCTTTTGTCACAATAGTCAAACTATATAAAAAGCAGACGAACAGGTCAGGATTCTCTTTTTCCCACCTTACTTTCCCCCTTATTTTTCTCAGGAGGTGGTTCATCAAACATTTTTTCTTCGACAAGCTCTCGCAACGCCACAATTGCCTGTTGCGAGTTGCTGCCTTCAGCTTTTATTTTTAATTTAGTTCCACAAGTAGCAGCAAGCATACTCATCTGCATAATACTCTTGCCGTCAACCTCAGTTTCATCATTACTAACTGCAATATCACAATCAAACTGATTTGCAATATCAACAAACTGCATTGCCGGCCGCATGTGAAGCCCATCTGCGTTTTTTATCTCAACTTCTATATTACAAACAAGTTCTTCCAATATTGTATCTCCTGCCTGCATATTCAGGCCCCGCAATTAAAGAGACATAACATTTTCAAGTTACAAAGTATCTTCATCAGCCTCTTGAAGGAGCTCTTTTATCTGTGCAGCACTTTCCGACTGTCGCAGAAATTTCCGAAATTTTTCGTTCTGCAAATACCTGAAAACATATTCCATAACCTGCAGGTGTTTATCCGGGTTATCAACCGAGCTGATTATGAGTATTACCAAATAAACAGGCTGCTTATCGAGAGATGAAAAATCTATACCGGCAGTGCTTATACCAACGGCAGCAACGGTGTTTTTTACGGATGAGACTTTTACATGCGGCAGGGCAACTGCTTTGCCCATTCCGGTGCTTGCCTCGTTTTCTCTTTTAATAACAGCTTTTGCAATTTTCTTATAATCAGTATCACCCAACTTGCCGGATTTAGCAAGTGCCTCAATAAGCTCAGTTATTACACCATCACGGTCTGTCGAGACAAGCTTACTAACTATTGCTTTGAAGCAAATAAAGTCTGAAAACTTCATTTTACCCTTTCCAACCTAATAACATTATTGATAAGACAAAATCAAAACTTTGACGGTTTTTGTAAACCCAAAGCATTTTCACCAGGCAACCGGCTGGAAATGTTTTGTCTTATTCTCTACTTGCCTCGCCCAAATGTTTATTATCACGCTCTTTTGTTTTTTTTCTTTTAAGCTGTCTTTCGAGTTTATGAACCGCCAAATCTATACATTTATATGCGTCCTCGCCGGTTTCAGTAACAACGAAAACATTGCTGTGTTCACCCCTGGCAATGATTTCAACGCTGATATTGCCCCCGTTTTTTCCGTCCACGACAACTTCTATCTGATTAACACTACTATAATATCGTGGAAGTTTAGAGGTTTTTTCCTCAGCGTGGGCCTTAATTGCTTCTGTAATATCGATATGTTTACCGCTAATTGTAAAAAGCAATGTTGTTCTCCTTAACTAAAATTGTCCTGAAAAATGTTATATTACACATAAGCCCAAAAGCAACAAGAACTTATAACTTCCCATCTACATGTTTTATAAACCGGTATTTAAAAACTCATTTTAAGCTATTCAACACGCGAATTCATTATATTTCTCAACACTGCTATATAACAGGAAATACCCCTAAATTGCAAGAATTGTTTTAAGTTCCCCCTCCCCACTTTCCCTCAAAATTCTCATCTATCCATTAATTTTTCAGGAACCTGCTGTATTTTCGGGCAAAACAGCTGCCCGTGTATTATTTGGAGTTATTACCCCTCCGCTGACAGTAAATCTCAGCGCCTCTTCTATACTTATATCAAGCTCTATTGTTTGTTCTTTAGGAACCATTATCACAAAACCTGTAAACGGAGTCGGTGATGTAGGTATCAATATCGTAAGTATTTCTTTTTGGACATTTTCTGTGACCTTTTGCAAACCCTCTCCTGTCACCATGCCAAGCGACCATATACCGGAACGCGGATATTCAACAGCAACGACACGGGAAAACATCTTTTTATGTTTTCCTTCAGTGAACAAAAAGTCGGTAATTTGTTTAATATAAGGATAGACCTGCCGCAAAAACGGAGCTCGCATTATAAGTCTTTCTATCATTCGCCACAGGCTTTTGCCGACAACACTTGCCAACAGCACACCGACCATACATACAGCAACCAAAGCTATAACAAATCCGGCAACCGAACCCCAACCGTCTATCCAGAATCTGCTCCATTCTTCCACGGCAGCCTCTCCTTGTTCTCCTTTTAAGAACATTGTAAGCCAGACAAGCCCGCGATTTACATGAACGCTGATGTACTTCTGGATAAAACCATATCCCCAGATGAATATCCAAATAGTCAGAATCGTCGGCAGCAACACTGCCATACCGCGAAAAAAGTAGCTTTTGAATTTTCTTGTTATCCACATAATATCAACAACCCTTATCAACTAAAACTGGCCGATCGGTCAGTTCAAGTAAGTTAATTCATGCCATTTTCATAGTCAACAGAATTCTCTGGCAAATGTGCTCCAAACAAATGGATAGCAGCACCAGGCAAAGACGTTATCATCCACACAATCCTCTGACACAGTGCCAATGCCAATGCAGCTTCAGCCTCGACACCTGCAAAGTTAACAAACATATAGGCAAGCAACCCTTCGACAACCACTGCCCCGCCGATACTGATAGGTACCGCTCCTAACACCCATGTCAAAGTAAAGAATACATAATAATACTTTATGCTTGCTTCAATGCCAATGTCACAACCAAGAAACCAGAAGCCGGTTATTACAAGTATCTGCAAAAATACTGTCAAACCAAATACAATAACAATGGTAACCGGCCTGCTACAGTAAACGACGGCAGAATCTTTCAGCTTTTTTAAAATCTTTCTGCCATAAACACAAAAACCGGATAAGATTCTTTTCAATATCTTTTTACTGGATGGCAACACAGCTAAAGAAACAATAATTATTAACAAGCCGGCAAGAATAACTAAAAAGATTGCTCTATACTCAACTATCGTTTTCAGCAGATTGCCTTTACCGGTAAAGACAATCTTTTTGCCTTCAGGTATCAGAAACACGGTATAGAAAAAAACTGCAATCAATAACGTGCTTATCAAGCCAACGACTCTGTCGACAAAGACACTCAAAGCAGCCTCGAATTTTTTTTCGGTATGATGTGTGACATACCATGCCCGAATCAAATCACCTCCTACTGAACTCGGCATGAAATTATTGTAAAACAGACCCAGAAAATGAAGCCGAACCGCCGCTGTAAAATCTATAAAAACCGACTGGGACCTGAGCAAAAACCACCAGCGCAATGCGACAATTAACTGACTAACAGCAAAAATGACAAGTACAGCAGCGAAAACCAGCAAATTCATCCCGCCAAAAATAGCCGCAAGCTTTTCCCATCGCTGCTCCCGGCTTACCCAGATTACACCGAATATAATGCCGGCTGCGACAACAGCGATTCGCAGAACCAGAAAGATGTATTTACTCCTGTTATTTTTTGTATAAGCCATCAAACTTTCCTATAAAAAATTTGTTTTTACAGATAATAACGGGTAAAATTGCCATTCGCAAGACGTTTAAAATAAACTATAGGAGACTAACAAGTGGCATCTAATAAAGATATCGAACAAGGTTTGGAGTTTACTCCAAAATTTAACAGTGACGGCCTCATACCTGCCATCGCTCAGGATGCAAATACAGGCCAGGTACTGATGGTCGCCTATATGAACAAAGAATCGCTTCAGGAAACTATCAAAACCGGAAATGCAACATATTACAGCAGGTCACGTCAAAAACTGTGGAGAAAAGGCGAGCAAAGCGGCCATGTTCAAAAAGTACAACAAATACTAATCGACTGCGATCAGGACTGTCTTATCTTAAAAGTTACTGTCGATGCCGGCCAATGTCACACCGGTTACCAGTCATGCTTTTATAGAGCCTTAAAGCCGGGTTCCGACAAAGAAATGGAATTCATCGCTGAAAAAGTCTATGACCCATCAAAAATTTACAAAAAATAACACCGAATACACCACTTTAGAGCACTTTAATAAACATATCTAACTATTATTAAAGAACTTACTAAAATTTACGCATGTTTTAGAAATACATATAGTCCCATAATTTCCTTGACACGGATGCAATAAGACAATAATAATAAATAGTATATAGAGACAGTCGGGATATGTGAGGAACGGTTACATGTATGTAATGGCATTCCACAACATAAGGGAGAGCACCACACCTAACTTACCACTGACTAAGCTCAGCAAAACCGCTCTCTGGCAACAACTGCACAAGCAACAGCAATTCGGAAAGTATACAATTTCCATAGAGACTTATCAGGCATAAGGCCTGTTAAGATATAACATAATTATCGTGCTGTTATTTATAAATTTTTAGTGGAGGACATGCAATTCTTTGAACCTTTACAAACTACAGCGGGCTCTATGCACACCGACCCCGCTGTGAAGTGTTAACAATTCTTTAGGAGGATTTGATTATGTTTAGACTGCTAAAATTAAAATTTGGATGGTTGTTGATAATTCCTGCAGCACTAATGTTGGCCGCAGCCGTGGCTGGCGTTGCCGGCAATGGGAATAAGACTGTGAGCATAGATGTCGTCATCCCGGAGTTAGGTGCTGCCAGGATTCAGACGCTGCCAGGCAAAACATCGCTGATAAATCTGGGAGAATCTCCGCAGGGAGGCAGACCTGGTGACCCCAAACTGCCGTACAAACTTATTAGCGTTCTGGTACCGCCTGATGCAGATTTGGAAACGGTTCAATCGCAATTGATATCCGGTGACTGGGAAGAGCTGCCTGGCGAGTATGAAATTGCACCGGCACCGCCGGCCGGCACATGGGACGGAGAAAAATTTGTAATTGACTGGAGCAACAAGGACTCGGCTTTAATTATCGATGGGAAAGATACTACAATTTACGGCGAAGATGCATACTTTCCAGCTGAGTCTGTAGAAGTAGTATCTGTAGGCCTGTTTCGCCAATGGAAGCTTGTAGAAATGAAAGTCTGGTTGGCGGCTTACAATCCAGTGAAGAAGAAGGTGCGAGTACTTAGAAATGTCAGCACACGCCTTTCCGTTCAGCCGTTGCCGGCTGCTAAGGCAACGGGCTTGAGCTCTCCGACTCCACCGCTCTTGCCTAATACTAAGAAATTCATGCCCGAGCTGCGGAAAAAAATAGTGAATCCGCAGGACATTGAAACATTCTACGAGCCAGCCGAGGAAGGTGCTGCTGGTGGCGGTGAGGCTCCAGGGCTGATACCGGCAGATTACGTGATTATTACCACCAGCACAATTGTGAGCACCAGCACTCAACTGGCGGCTTTCATTACAGCCAAGCAAACTGCGGGTTACACCGTCAAAACCGTTACAGAAGGTGCTGCTGCTGGTGATACAACTTATGTTACAGGAGCTACTTGTGACCAGCGGGCCGACAATATCCGTTCCTGGCTGCAAGCAAACTGGGCCAGTGATGGTATCCAATATGTGCTGCTCATCGGTAACCCTCACCCTACCACTTTCAGCGCCACAACCTCGATACCAATGAAGTGGGTTTGGCCGCGAAGTACTATGACCGGTGGAATCGACTACAGGAAATGTCCAACCGATATGTATTTCGCTGAGTTGAGCTTCACGTGGGACTTAGACAGTGATGGCCAATACGGCGAATTTGTTGGTGATTACGGAGCCGGCGGGGCTGATAAGAACTGCGAAGTGAAACTTGGCAGGATTCCTTTCTACACCAGCTACACTGACCTGGATTCGATTTTGCTGCGGGCGATAACCTATGGTAGCACAACAACAAACATCGGCTGGCGCAGTAAGGTTTTGATACCAGCTGCGGTATCGAATTTTGGCCCACAGGACAATAACGGTGATGGAGATGCAAGCGATCCAGGCGATTTTTCAAGTTCGAGCGACCGTACATTTGGCGATGACTGGGGACAGGACATCAAAACACTGGCGTCCTCGGTCGGGGTCAGTTCATATACACTCTATGAGAAAACCGGAGTTTATGCCGGCGGTTCAGCCTATCCGCTTACCACCTGCGACGCCTCACTGACAAATGCCAACTTCATTAACGAGTGGCAGAATTATTATGGTTTTGTCACGTGGTGGGCGCACGGTTCTCAGACAAGTTCCTCGAGGTTCACCTGGACAAGCGATTCGACATTTGTAAATATAACCGGCAATCAATCTCCTCACCTCGAAACAAGCTGGCCTACTCTTATCAGCTACACCGATTGTCCATCGCTTGATGCTAATTATCCTTCGTTTGTTGTCCAGGCTTCATGCAACAATGGATACCCTGAAAATATCAACAATCTGGGCTATAGTCTTCTTAAGAACGGTGCGATTGCTACCGTCAGCGGAACCAGAATCACCTGGTATGCAATTGGGTCGTGGCAGACAACTCATGGTGGTAATTATGGCGACAATGCTTCCTATGGGTATCACTGTTTCGACGAAATGGCAGTATCAAGTGAGACTGTAGGGCAGGCACTTGTAAACTGCAAATCGAGTTTCGGAACAGGCTGGGCCTCCGGTTCCTCCTGGATGAATATGGTTGGCTTTAATCTATATGGCGACCCTTCACTGTCTCTTGGATTGGGCGACAAATGGGAGCAGAAACCTGACATGACGGAGAATGGCATTGATATCAAGTGCGACAGGAATGACGGTTTTGCACGCATATTGGCAGATGACTTCTTATGTACAACGACAGGCCCGATTACTGATGTAGTTCTCTGGGGCTCCTGGCTCAACGATTACAAGGGCGTAATCAAGAATATTCACCTTAGTATCCACGACGACAATCCGTCTGGACCTATGGGCTGGTCGGAACCGAATACCCTGCTGTGGTCGAGAGATTTCAGTTTTCCTGCTGACATCAACGAAACGCTGTATATCACAAATATTGACCCTGAGTGGTGGTGGGACCCTGTAACTGGACTACTCTTTTTCCCGGGCGACTATCAGATATGGCAGTACGAAATCACAATAGACGACACAAACCAATTCGTCCAGCAGGGTGACCCATGTAACCCGATTGTTTACTGGCTTGATGTATACGTTGAGTTAGACCCGGAGGTACCGGATTGCGAGTTTGGTTGGAAAACCCGTGACATAGCGGACGGCCATTTCAATGATGATGCAGTCTGGTCCAGTGACGACGGTGCTACATGGAACGAACTACGCTATCCAATGGGGCATAACTATTATTCACTCCCACCTGACCAGAACTCTATCGATATGTCCTTTATCATCATCACAGCAGAAGGGCCAAATGAGCCTAACTTTACTAAACCGCTGCAGGCACATACGAAATGGTCACAGCCGCCAATAGAAGTTGACCCCACCTCTGCTATTCCAACATATTGCGGCTGGGATGAGCTATCTCACAATAAGGTCGAACCGGGCACGCAGCAGATGAAAATAGTTGCAGACGACTATCGTTGCATCGGTTCTATGCCGGTAACAAGCATACATTGGTGGGGCTCGTTCTTCGACTGGGAATGGTCATCGCATCATGGACAGCTTCCACCTGTCCTGCCAGAAAATTGGTGGATTGGCTTCTGGAGCAATGTACCCGCAGGACCAATGCCCTACAGCTATCCGGAGATACTGTTGCACAGTATTACGATACCTGCCAACCGAGTCACTTTCGAGGAAGTCGGCTCCGATGAATATTACGGTTACTATCCTTATGATATCTGCTATCAGTACAACGTTGATTTGGAACCTGAGGAAGTATTCTGGCAGGACGATT
>CBDVDM010000018.1:0-33103 GCA_965372745.1 uncultured bacterium | reverse complement strand
CTTCGCGGCTCCTTCGGTGTCGAACCGACAACCACTGGTTTACAAAACCAGAGCTTTGTCGTTGAGCTACGTTGGTATTTGAAACAGTCATAATATAAAAAAGAGCCTGTTTAGTCAATCCCTTAATTCGTTTTTGGGCCTGCCCTGTACCTCAGTTTTTATTTTTCGAGTATTTGCCGAAAAAACGTCGGGAAAATAACAACAATTTTTCAATCAAATGCGCAAGCAGTTTAAAACAAAAATCAGAATTTCAATTTTTTTTAGACGACGTCAGGTAAATAGCATCGATTTGTTTAATTACTTATCATATCTGAATTTGCCGAGTTGGCATCTACCCTGCTGTTGGTAATTTTCCGAGAAGACATCGGGCAAATAAAGACGATTTGTCGCATCAAATGCGCAAGTTGCCCCAATAATAGAAAGCAAATAATATTGTTGTGGGGGCGACAAGAACTTCTTCTTAATAAGCAGTAAAAAGGGACAAGCAATGGGATTTGACTTAGGATTTTTCAAAGATGACAAGCTCGGCAGTGATTACATTGAATGGCTTGTCGAAGAAAATTCGGTAAATATCCAGACGCATTTCAACAAGTTCTGGGAATATTACGTCAACCGCATGTATAACAATTACAGTGTTAACATTTCGGGTAAAAAGGTAAATGAATCCGGCCGGTATTATCTTCAGGGGCAGGAACATGGTTTGCCGGCGAGGATAACAGGATTAATACACTCGGCGGATGCGGGAATCCTGGGCGGAAAAGCTGTCAAAGATGTTCAGCGTAAAGAGGTTGTTATCGAAAACGATATAGCCTGGCGGATAAATGCAGCAGTGGATTTTTTATTTGGCAAGCCGATAAATTTGAAGCTGGAATACCGTGTCAAGACCATCAATACTGCCGGTACAGAATTGCAAAGCGACACAATAGCCGTGGTACTATAAACCAGTAAACAGGCTAAAACAAAAAACTTAATCCCTATCTCCAATCCCGCGTTTTTTCTTGACTTATGTGGCCGAATTTATATACTAAAATTGCGATGTTTGTTCTGAGGGGAGTAATAAATGATAATCAAAATATATCGGTGTTTTCCATGGATTAATGCCGCCAGCGCATACTGCAACACGAATAGTATTTTTTAATGCTAAAGGAGTCAGGTTATGGCCAAAATACTACGTTTGGTATTAGTACTGATTGCTGGCATGGTTTCGATAGTTGTAGGGGAGGTTTCGACAACAGTATACCTGTCTGATGGTAATACACCGCTTGCATTAGCTGATCCTAATATATCCCATGTATATCGAGATGTCATGGTTGGAACTGAGCTTATAATTATTGTAAGCTCCGATGCCAACGAGTACTGGGGAGAAAGTGGCAATGATGGGGGCAGTCTGGCTATTGAAGAGGAATATTGGGATTATGGAGTTCTGTCAGCCAGAGACTACAATGAGAGCACGTTTGATTATGAAGGGTCTCGCTTTGATGCCGCAGGTAAAGAGGCCCTTGTTGTGGACTGGACGGAGCCAGGTATTGACGGATTTGATTTGTATACAGGTTCTACCGGCATAGAGGCGGGAGACTGGTTTATTATTGATTATAATGCCATAGACATATGTGACTGTAATGTCGGATTCTACAATCATAGCGTGAGCTGGTTCGAGCCTGTTTATTACCTTTCTTTTTCTCATGTACGCACTTGTGACTTCAATAATGATGCTATGGTTAACCTCGCTGATTTTGCTATACTTGCCTCATACTGGCTGACAACAAATTGCACGAATCCCGACTGGTGCGACGGGACTGATCTTGATGTTGATGGCAGCGTTGATATTAATGATTTAATGCTGTTTTGCCAGTACTGGCTTGAGAGAACTCGGTAAAAGTGTCCGCTTCATACTATAAATTATATATTATTAATACCTTGCAAATAAATTCTGTGTGGTCAATGAGGATGGAACTGCAGGCATTGTTTAACTTGTTATCGTGCAGATTGTCTTCAATCCAAATATGATTCTCTTCAACCTTTTCGAGTTTTCCCTTAAAAATTTTCTAAAAAAAAATGAAAATTCTCTAATTTAGAAACGCCATTTCCGATAGACAGGCATTTGATATTCTTGCCAGATAGATATCTAATGAGGTAGATGTTTTTTTACGAATATGGAGGAAGGAATCATGAAAGCAAAGCATTTTGTATTGGTGGGTATTTTTTTATTGTCTTTTGGTAGTGTCACCTTTGCGAACAGAACGCTGGATAGAGCAGAAATTTTGCAGATATTTGAGCATCTGACAAGTAAGCCGAAAAAGACCTGGATGCCGTCAGGTACGATTGAAGCAACACATGAAGAATACAGAGCACCAGAAACAACAAACCTCGAGCAACTTAATGACAAAATCAAAGAAAGAGTTGCCGAATACCAAAACAATCCGAACAAGCAGCAATTAACCGACAATCTGCAGAAAATGAAACTTGATGCAATCCCATTTAACATTCGATATAAGTTGTCCAACGAATATACAATGAGTTCGTCCGTAGTTGTTAAATTTGATGGGGATAGATTTTACTGGCAAATCAAGGTGGATTCACGCGCAGATTCAGTAAAACCTGGCAAGAAGCTGGCGGGTAATTTCATGACCGACCAGTTTGATATGAACTGGAATGCAAGACGTATATTTGCCTGGGATGGCGAAAAATACACCACTTATTTTCTGCCAGGTAATCATGCAATAGTTGACTCAACAGGCAGCACACCTCATGTTGTTAACGGTCCTTTGACTGCCGGAGTTGTCCCTTGGGGATACGGCTATTATAGCTATGACAAACTTGTTGCTGTGGATTCGATAGCAGTTGAGAAGTATGTCGATGGCCAGATGCAGATAGAACTAACACTTAACAACCCAAGCGGCTCGGAGGTGCTTTTTGTACTGGACCCGGCAAAAGATTACGCAATACTATCTTGTTCAGTAAATGAGTATGACAATTCGGTTATTTCCAAACAATACTCCGGTTATCAGTTAGTATCCGGCAACTGGATTCCTGCTGTTATTTTAATAGAGAAATACGAAGCGGTGTCAAATAGAGTATTGATCCGCGATTTATGGAATATTACCAGTGTAGATGCCAATGTCCCTCAAAGCTATGATTTCAATGTTAGCTATGAGGATGATGTATTGATAGAATATTTTTCTCCCGTTACCAATGAACCTATGATGTATCGTTACTCTCAGATAGTCGATACCGATGCGCTTTTGGCCGAAAGATTAGCATTTGCGGCCTCTAAAGGTACACAACCTCAAAACTGTGCAACCGCGGCACTAAAATATGTAACTTCGCAGTTGGGTAAGGAAATTAGCGACCAGCAGCTTGCTCAGTTGGTAAGTGAGCCGAATGGTCAGACAAACCTTTATCAAATGAAACAATTTGCACAAAGCCTGGGCCTTTGTTGCCGTGCCGTTGAGACCGACATCGAAACTCTAAAGCGACTAAACGGATGCAAGGCCATCATGCATATACCCGGCAAGAATCATTTTATCGTTCTTGAAAGTATCGATGCTAATTACATATGGGCCATAGATTTAGCAAGTAATAAATTTTACTACCGCACAGACATTAATTTCTTTGGCATGGACTGGAGCGAAGGGACAGTTCTCTTGATTTCCAATCAACCTATCACAGGTGAATTTGTTGAAATTGACGGTGTTGAACTTCAAATAATAACTGGTGCAGCAGGTTATTCGTGCACTAAACTTCTTCAGGACTATTTTGTCATATATTGCACCTACATTGGCGGTGCGTGTTTGGGAACCTACCAAGAATACTATACAAGATACGGCTGTGAGAGAGCAGAAAGCGGCAGTTGCTCAAACTCCATTCTGATTAGATATCAAAAAAGTCCCTGCATAATAGACCCTTACGATCCGCTTGCTTGTGATGTAACAGGTGAATGGACAAGTTACTATATGAGGGCATGCTTGTAGCTACTTAGTTAAAGTAATCCACGAAAAGGTATTAAGGAAAGATTCTGCCAGTTTTTTTACGGTTGATTTGTCAATAGAATAACTATAGAATGCCTTGTTACTATGAGGAGGCCTTGTTTTACACTTATAGAATTGCTTGTGGTTGTTTCGGCGATAGCCCTTTTAATGGCGATATTCGTACCCGCACTGCGGAGTTGCAGGCAGCAGGCCGAAGCTGTCCTTTGTGGTTCAAATGTCAAACAGTTGACATTTGGGTTGCTTATGTACGAGACCGAAAACCAGAGACTGCCTTACGGTTTTGACAGAAATCCTAATATGCCTGTTCCTCCGGGCGGTTATCCTGGATACGGTCAGTATGATAGAAAAGGATGGTGGTGGTTCAATTTTATAGAGGGGTTTTACAAAAAATCAGACAAGAAAAGAACTGTTCTTCTTTGTCCTTCTAAACATCTAAGCGACTGTAAGCTCAAAAATAATATACTCTGCGGCAATTATGGCGTAAACCGCTCTATTTGTAAAAGTTTTGATGACAGGCAAAACTACAGGGAAGAATTTGTTGGTTCGCCTTTAAGAATCAGTGATATAACAAATCCCAGCGAAACTCTGCTTATTGTTGATAGCGGCTATGCCATAATAAGCTGGTGGCATGTAACTGACGAGCCACCTGTTGTCCTTGATAACATTATAATTGAAGATACCGCTTATATGCCCGGTCTTTGGATTAATGAGGAAAGGGATTTACTACCTGGCCAGGAACGGGATGCTATAAACGGTCGACACCTAAACAAAACTGTCAATGTCGGGTTTGTCGATGGCCATGTGAGTCGCAAAAAAGCCGATAATTTATTTACTGAGAAATCAGGCGAGGACTATAAAAACAAAAGCCCCCTTTGGGTACCTAGATAATTTGCTTTTCCTAAAACAATATCTCTTTAATAAACTGTCGCATTTTACTGTCGTCCATGTATTCAGCTGTATTAAGCGATTCCAAGATGTATTCATTATCGTCAGATAACTTTTGGTAAAATTCAGTTTTTACAGGTAGATTTGTTTTTGGGTTCACAAAAAAACGCCATTTCCTAAACACAGGATGACCTTCATAAATTTTTTCAGTCCATATCAAGTCATATATTTCAATGTCTTGGGGTATAACTTCTAAGTCGCCATTAGTTACACAACTCCATTCGGCATCAACGGGAATTACAGATATATCGGCAAACGGCACCAGACCCCAAAAGCTGCCTATCGTCTCTTCAGTCGCAGTGATTATTTCAGCAGATAGTTTTGTTATTTCGACAGAATTATTACTCAGATGCTTTACCTTTCTAACACTATTTGGAATGTCCCACAAAACCGATTCTTTTTCAGTTTTAATTATATTCACATTTAATGTTCTTGATACCCACTGCTGCTGTACCGGTTCTTTCTTGCCGGGGACAAAACTTGAGATATGGACATTTTTAACTTTTTCAATAGCCTTGTAGATTCTTTCCAGTGAAACTGCTTTAGCAGTTGGAATATTTAGAAATAACGTAGTTGATATTAATACAATCGCAGCTGCTGCAGCGCCAATTCTAAGTACCGGCTTGATATTTATTGATGATACTTTTTTCTTTGCAGTAGTATTGATGGTTGAAGCTGGTTGCCCAGCCTTCACTTTATCTTCGCCACTTGCTACTTCGACCCTTATCGGGAAATCTGCATAAATACCATTAGATTTATTGGTGGCTTGAGCTTTGGCGGATTTATCTATGCGGTATATCGTAACAATTCCAGATTCAGGCCGCTCGGCAATTGAGAACACGGTCTTGTGCAACTGCTGCATTTTAGCCAGGCATACCGGACAGCTGTGTATATGAGAGATAAGAAACTGGCGAAATTTGACATACTCATCCGTGGCGGGATCAAGTCCGTACGGTATGACATAGTCAAAAAGATCGGTTGTTGAGATTTTTTCGCATGGAAAGTTTTTTCGTTCTATTTTGCTATCCAGATATTCGTTGCAAACTGTTTCCATCCGTTGATATAACAATTTGCGGCAGTCAGGACAAACACACAGGTGTTTCAAGACTTCTTTGTTGGTTTCGTTAAAAGCCATTGATATAACCGCTAAGACAGCATCCTGGGCCTGTGAACAGCTAACATTATCATTGCTATGTTTCTCTGCAAATAGCTGGCTTAATCGGCATAATTGTTTACGGTTGAGATTTAGCTTTCGAATTATCTCTAAATCTTCCAAACATTGCTGACAATTATCCAGATGTACTGTTATTGGTGTTGGTATTTTAATTTCCAGAGCCGCATCTATCTGGCCAAGCAGAAACGGCTTTGCAGTCTCACAGGTTACACGCTTGCCGATGTAGGCGAAATGAAGTTTAAGCAGAGCAGCGGTGGCACGGCTATCCTGCTCGAGACTGATATAATCATTGTCTTGTGATAATACGCTTTTGAGTTGACCAATCTTCTCATTGCAGTGTTGGCACTGGTTGATATGGTTAACAATGGACTCCGGAATAGATTCCTGGCTTGCACCGAAGAAAAACTTATAATAGTACTGCTCAGCTTGTTTGCATAACGGATTAAAGTAGGGAGCAATCATTGTAACTGCCTTTTTTTAAAAAATGCCCAATTTTCCTCAGCCCTTTAGAAATATACCTCCACGCCACCGTGTTGTTTACGTCCATAGCTGCAGCTATCTCTTTAATCTTATAGTGGTTTCTGTATCGTAAAATGACCGCCTCAGCCTCATTGCGCTGCAGGTGCTTTTCAATACATCGAAACATCTTATTTATTTCCTCTGCCTCAATCAAAGCATTTTCGGGGCCATTCTCTACTATAGTATACTTAAGACGCTCAGCATACCTATGCACTCGATTCCGGTATTTTTCCATCCGGCGAGTACTATCAATAATATCATTGGTTACTGCTCTATAAAGATAGCCTTTGATATTTTTGATATCTGGCGAGGGTGGCCTGGAAATCAGAGAAAGAAAGAAATCCTGAAATAAATCATCTGCCCGGCTTTTATCCCTAACCTTGCATAGAATAACCCCATAAATGAAATCCCAATGTTCGGCAAAAATCCTGGCCGCAATACTCACATTACATGCCGTATTATTAGTATTTGCACTCAGATTAACCCTCACTCTGAAACGCTAACAATTGCAAGAAAGACCAAATAAGCTATTTCGATAGCAGTTTTCAATTTTATCGAGCAGGCAATAACTGCCCGTTTTGTTTGATAGTATTTTGAGCTATTTGGATAACTTTCTGTCGCAGAATTGCTGGCGCAAGAACCTGTACACGATCGCCATGGCTTAAAATCCACCAGGTTATCTCATCGAGTCCGTCAACTCTAAATTCAATAATTGCTGAACCATCATTCTGAAAGGTAACTGTTTGCGTGCTGTGCCATTGAACCTTGGCGACACTGCGAGCAACTTCCGGCAGAAATCTGAGCTTGACGTTATAAAGTCTGCCTTCCGGTACCATTGACCATGCACGGCCGAGATACTCGGATAATTCAAAGTTCTTATCCTCTATGAAACATTTATCTAATTCGCTTAATTTTTTGATTTGGTTAAGCTTAAAGACACGGACGTTTTTGCTCAGACCTGTTTTGCCAAGCACATGCCATGTATGGTCATTGTACATTAGATGATAAGGGCTAAGATTAGTTACCATGTCTTCCTGTTCAAGAGACGAATGGTAAAGAATGGTAACAATTCGTTTTCTTAAGATGGCCTTCAGCAGTTGTGTAAATTTTTGATCCAGCAAATCCAGCCTTTCCTGGGGGTCGGCCTTTATGGAGATTTTCTGGAGAGCGGTATTACAATACCGCTTTGTTTTCTCGGGCAGATCGGTTTCTATTTTAAGTGCCGCTGTAAGCGTCGAATCCTTGAATGGAAAGTGAAGATAATTTCTTGCTTTGTAAGCCAGTAAAAGCAAACCTAACGCTTGTTGGTTGCTCAGATTTGGTGAAGGCAGGAAAAACTCTGAGCCTATTCTGTAGCAATGGGCCTTACTGTCAAAATTACAGGGCACCCCCACTTTTCGTAGTTCATTCAAGTCCCTGAAAACCATTCGCCTGCTTATCCCTAACATACCGGCTAAATCTTCGGGTGTGTAGTGTTGACCTGACTGTAAAGCCGTCAGGATCCGAATTACCCTGCTAACTCTACTGGTTTTCATAATACTTTACCTGTCATCAAAACAATTGCCCCGCATTATAACCATTTTGCTGGTTTTTATCAAGAATTTTAAACTCAAACTTAGGGCTTTTTCCAATACTACCAGCGATTCACAATTGATATTAGTCGTAACATCATCTGTTTTAAATACTTATAAACTTCAAGGTCTTACTTTTGACATTACTCTGTGATCCTAACTGCTACTGTATTGGATGGCGTGTTGTCCCGAATAATGCGTGGCACCAAACGTTCGCCTATTGGCGGAGGTGTTACCTGCTTTATTGTTTGCCTACACAATGATGACTCATAATACCACAGCAATGCTATTGCTTGGCAAACTAATGCCTGCGGCATTAGCTGCCTTGACGCGGTATTCTAATTGTTGACCTTGCGGCTGGCCTGTCAGTGTCGCTTCCGTTTCCAATGCGATGGCGGCCTGTGCCCACGAGCCGAATTCGCTGCCTGCGTTCTCATCGCGCCTCTCGATAATATAAGTTCGCACCGGACCGCCGGAACCGCGAGCGGGTGTTTTCCAGTCGAGCAGAATCGTACCATTACCCTGCATAACCGTATCGAGGTTTCGCGGCTGACCCGGCGGGTCGGCAGGCGAAGGTGGTGCTTTAGGGCCCCAGCCGATATATTCGAGCTTCTCAGAATCTCTGCCCACATCGACTTCTGACTTTTTGAGCTCTTTCTTCATCACCTCAATTAGTGCCGCCAGCCTGGTATCCTTTTGCTCGGTGGCTATTTGTGCTGCCGCCTGCGCTTCGGTCTGAGCTTTTTTTGCAGCTAAATACTGAGCACGCCTTATTAGCAGCCATCGCGGCCCGGTATGACTGGGAAAATTACCCGCATGAACTCTATAACCGGCAAGCATTGCATTGACTAAGGCCAGAATATCCGCCTCTCGTTTCGGGAATTTGGGCATTGTTTAGTCCTTAGTATAATTTCTATTCACTACTCACTAACAACTATTCACTAATTACAATACCACGGCGGCTGTATTAGACGGGATGCTTTCACCACCGACGTTGACAGCCTTAATGCGGTATTCTAATTGTTTGCCTCGCGGCTGGTCTGTCAGTGTCGTTTCCGTCTCCAGCGCTATGCCGACATGTGCCCAGTTGCCGAACTCGCCGCCACCGGCGGGCTGCTCGCGCTTCTCGATAATATAGGTTCGCACCGTACCGCCGGAGCCGTGCGCCGGGGCCTTCCAGTCGAGAAACAGTGTTCCAGCTCCCTGACTTACAGGGTCGAGATTGCGGGGCTGGCCGGGAGGGTCGGCAGGCGTAGGTGGCGCTTTCGGACCCCAGCCGATATACTCGAGCTTCTCGGAGGTACTGCCCACATCAACCTCGGATTTTTTCAGCTCATCCTTCATAATATCTTCGAGGGCATCGAGCTTGAAATTCTTGGTCTCGGTGGCGACCTGTGCTGTTGCCAATGCATCGATCTGTGCAGCCTTGGCAATATTGTAGTTGCCAAGTATTGTAGTCAGCCCGGCGGCATCAGCGTTTGGAAAATCGACTGCGTGGGTTGCGTAACCAGCAACCATTGCGCTGGCGAGGGCTATTATATCTGCTTCTGCATTTGGAAATTGTGCCATTTTCGGTAAGCTCCTTAAAAATAATAAGTTATATCCATTTGCCCCGTTTTGGCGGGCCGTAAATCAAATTTAATTAGCCATAAACCAAATTGCTTTTGCCATAAATCAAATTGAGTTAGCCGAAAAACAAATTGGATTAGCCATGAATCAAGTTTAGTTAGTCATAAATCGAATTTAGTTAGCGATAAATCAAATTGGTTTTGCCTCAAATCAAATTAGGTTAGCCGTAAATCAAGTTTAGTTAGCCGTAAAGTAAACTTACTTTGCCTTTATCCAGCGTGCGCAGCGGTAAAGTAAACCGGCTTAGCCGTAAAGTAAATTGACTTAGCTATTAGATTCTACTGCCTGACGTGAATTAACTCCTCCTGTCCGACGATAGCGGATAATCGGATTTTAGTATCGGCTTGATGGGTTAAAGTTGCTTGTCTTTTTTATAGTGAGTGACAACGTTGTGTCACTATTGTGCAAAATCCTTTTTTTTCAGCGGTTTTGAGTGGTTCTTTTATCCAATTACTGCGTTCCGGTACTGTTTTTTTATTTTGATGCTTTCATCAGGGCCTGATTCTCTAATTTTTTAGAGATGCTTTCGAGGTTATATTTTTTCCTTATCACCTTGACAATATTTGTAGTTTCCTCGTCGGCCTCTTCTTTTAACCCGCAGTCAATTAGATCAAGTATCTCAAGCTTACTTAGTTTTTTCTCGTCGGGCATTTCCGCAATTTGGGCACGTGCTTTTTGAACACCCTTAACGATATTTCTGATGACACGAGAACTGGTCACGCCGAGAAGTGATACCAGTGATGGAATCTTGGAAACTATCCATCCAAGCACATGCGGCGCAAATATAGCCAGGCCGGCAACCGCCAAAATCAGCAGTATAATAAAACTGACCCCCGCATTTCTAATGCGTCCCCAGAGAGATACTCTTGCCTTCTCTCTTTCAAGCTGCTGTTCCAAAGCGGCGATTGTAGTTTCATGGTCTAATTCATTTTTTTTAAGTACCGTTACCATTTTTTCTTTTTGGCTGATCATCTGTTTATATTTTTCTATATCAGAATCGTATAAATCCAGCAGAATTCGGACATCGATTTTTTCTATCGGTTCACCACCCAAGAGCCTTTCAGCCTGCTCGGTAAGCTCCAGCGATACCTGTTCTTCTTTGTTCCTGCTTTCTTTTGATTCCAATACCTCTTTTACGGCGGTAACGAATTGTTTTGTCTGCTGTTCGATTTGCGTTTCCACCTTGCTTTTCGCAAATTTGGCCTTGTCCACCTTTTGCTCGGTAGTCGGGACAAATGGGTTCTGAAAGGTACAGCCTGACAAAGCCACCATAGAGAGGATCAATATTATCTGGGTTTTCATTTTTTTAACTCCCAACGATTTATTCTGAAATAGTTATAGTGCTCACAGTTGAAATTTCCCGTTAATTCGCGGGTCAAGTAATTTTACAACAATAATTTACAATTCCACTCGCGGGAATTTATTACCCTTCAAGGGTATACTAAGTTGCATTGAATTAAGTCTGCCTGACAGGTTCAATAGAAAATCACGGGCAGTGTCAAAATACGTCACTGCGGGCCAATTAAAGTTTGCCCATTCTTACAAGTTTTTATTTAATCTACCCCAAAGTCGACTGATTTTGAGGGGAGAAAGGAATTTTAACCACAGATTAACACAGATTTCACAGGCCTGCTGTTCGGAATCTGCCGAGATGGCAGAGAGGTTTGGGGAATAAAACTCATTTTGGCAGGTTGGGCTTAAAACAGTTTCTGCGCAAGTCATTAAAAGATAAGCATTTAAGACTTAGAAGGGCTATTTAAGGGTATATGGCACGTCTTTTGCACATCCGTATATCTAATAAGGACGGTCGTTTTGACTCTGGATCGTCGGGGTGGGCTTGAGTAGATGTACTAAGCTTGAACCCATACATGCCGCATTCCACGTCTGAGATGGTTCCGAAGAATTGTTAATATTTGTGGAAAGGAAATTTATGTTGAAGTTATTAAGTTTTGATATTGAAATTTCTGATATCTTTGAATTAAAATCTGGAGAGAGCTTTGACAAATATGCTCCTTTTCATATTTCAGTAGCCTCAACAGCAATTCACAAAGGTGAAGAGCAAGTTTGGTATTCAGTAGATGAAAATAATATACCTCTTTTGCAAATATCAAAAACAACAGCTAATGACCTTCTTGAGTACTTAAAGGCAAAGCAAGACGAAGGATATTATATTTGTGCATGGAATGGCTTACAATTTGACCTTCAATGGATTGGTCACAATGCTGAAAACATGCAGCTCGCCTCCGATATTGCATTAAATATATATGACCCCATGTTTCAGTTTTTCAATCAGCGAGGATTTCCGGTCAGCCTTGCATCCGTTGGAAAAGCTATGGGCATAAAACAAGCAAAACTAATGGATGGAGCAGATGCACCAAAAGAATGGCATGCAGGAAATTATCAGAAAGTTATGGATTATGTACTGGGGGACAGCCAAATTACAAACCTCATTACAAAAGAGATTATTAAACGCAAAGAAATAGCATGGGTTACTCAAAGAGGGGTTGTAAGAACTGAACCAATTCAACGTCTTAAGACTGTTGAAGAAATACTGAAAGAACCCAAGCCAGACCAATCATGGATGGATACCCCTATACTACGTGAAAATTTTTATAAATGGTTCCCTAAAAAATAGAATGAATTAAATAGAATAATAGGAATCAAAATTATGAATATTACAGCTTCCTCACTTTATGATTATATTCAATGCCCACATAAAGTCTGGCGAGATATTTATGGACCACAAGAGGAAAAAATCCAAGAAACAAATCCTTTCGTAGAGTTATTGTGGGAAAGAGGAGTTAAACACGAAGAAAAAATCATCTCCAAGCTCGGAGAATTTTTGAACTTAAAAGAAGGTTCGATTGACGAGCGTTTTCAGAAGACAATAGAGGCAATGAAAAACAAAACGCCTTTGATTTATCAAGGAGTTTTGAAATATGAAAATATTATAGGGATCCCTGACCTTCTGAAAAGATTGCCTGATAATACTTATATATCGATTGATATTAAATCAGGCGTGGGCTTTGAAGGTGCTGACGAAGAAAAAGGTGATGAGGGTAGGCCCAAAAAACATTATGCCGTTCAACTTTGCCTGTATAATAACCTTTTAAAAAAACTTGGATTTGCTGCTCATAACAGCGGCAAGATAATCGATATTAATGGAGAAGAAGTTGAATATGACCTGATTGCTCCGATGGGGGCTAGAACCAAAGAGACCTGGTGGGACTTATATGAACAAATTAAACAGCACGTTGATCTTTTGCTGAAAGACCAAGACAAGAATAAGCCGGCGATGGCTGGTATTTGCAAACTTTGTCCTTGGTATAATTCCTGCAAAAAGTGGTGTGAAGAAACTAGAGACCTAACCAACGTTTTTTATCTTGGCAGAAGCAATCGGGATCGAATTAACAGAGACCTTGGTATCGAAAACATAGATGAGTTTTTAGGTATTGATGTTGCCGAAGTGATGAAGCAGAAGGAGAAAGAAAAGAAATCAGGGAATAAAGATTTTTTACTTCGTATCGGTGAAAAAAGTTTACAAAAATCGATCGATCGGGCCAGGATTCTTTATCAAACTAAAAAACCTATCATTTATGAGCCTATCATTTTCCCTCATGTAAGCTATGAACTCTTTTTTGATATTGAAGATGACCCTACTCAGGAGTTTGTTTATCTGCACGGAGTTTATGAACGAAACGGAAGCAAAGAGCGATTTATTGATTTTACTGCAACTGAAATATTAGCTGATGCAGAAAAAGAAATATGGCAAAAGTTTTGGGAATATATTGAAACATTACCACAAGATGACTATGCCGTTTATTATTACTCCCCACATGAAAAGACAACCTATAAAAAACTGCAAAAACGCTATCCTGATGTGATCTCAATGGAAAACGTGGAGAAATTTTTTGAAAATCCTAATGTTATTGATTTATACCAAATCATACAAAGTAAAACTGATTGGCCTCTCGGAAGCTATTCTTTGAAAGCATTGGCGACTTATCTTGGTTTTAAGTGGAGAGACGAAACGCCTTCAGGAGCTTTATCAATTCAATGGTTCAATGAATATATAGAAAGCAACGATAAAAATATATTGAAAAGAATCCTTGAGTATAACGAGGATGATTGTAAGGCTACAATGGTTCTGAAAGATGGACTGGTTGAAATAAGCAAAGGTTAAATTGTGTGAACAGTGATTTTATGTAAATATGAAAAAGTATTTTGAAAAAGGAGAACAACCAATGTCTCGACCAAATATTCCGAACCTGAGGACTTGGCCTCGTAACTTAAGTACGGCACAGGGTGGTGGTTTATCTACCTCGCAATATGGAGGTATGTCTACCTCGCAATACGGAGGCATGTCCACCTCGCAATACGGAGGCATGTCCACCTCGCAATATGGTGGTATGTCTACCTCGCAATACGGAGGCTTGTCTACCTCGCAATATGGTGGTTTATCCACCTCACAATATGGAGGCTTGTCCACCTCGCAATATGGAGGCTTGTCGACTTCCCAAGGTGGTGGTATGTCGACGTCTTCATCTGATGTATACAAAAGTAATATTCCGCCTTGGCCTGTATTCGTTAGGGAACTTGAAGCGAGAGGCTATCAGTCCCAAGCAAAATTAATCCGACAACACTTGCCAGCTTTTCTTTGGCCAGAAAACTTCTTTTAAAAAAAGGAAAGAAAATATGGCTACTGAAAAAGGCAAAAAAAGCGGAACTAATTGCAGGGCGAGAGAGTGAAAGGGTTAGAATAGAGGTTGAAAATGGCAAACGAGAAAGAACAACTTCGCAAAGACATGGAGAAGGCACTTGCGGGAGGTTCTGGTCCTGTTGTTGCACAGTTTGCTCTTGCCTGTATTGGTGGCATTGCAGGTGCAGTTGGTGGAGCATGGTCTGGGGCAGAACAGAAAAGATTTAATAAGATATTTGCATCGTGGCTAAAACTGCAGGAAGAAGAAATTAAGGAAATCGGAACTACTTTGGCAGAGGTTATGATTCGATTAGATATAAATGACTCTAAGGTGGAAGAAAGAATACAAAGCCCTCAATACCTCTCGTTAGTGAAGAAGTGTTTTAGAGACTGGTCTGCTGCTGAGAGTGAAGAAAAAAGGGTATTGCTCAGAAATATTCTGGCAAATGCTGCATCGTGTTCGAGGACAAGCGATGATGTTATAAGGTTATTTATTGAATGGATAGATAAGTATAGTGAGGCTCATTTTAGTGTTGTCGGATGCATCTACAACAAATCCGGCATTACTCGTTATCGGATATGGCAGAAACTCCATGGGGAGCCTGTACGGGAAGATTCTGCGGAAGTTGATTTGTTCAAGGTGATAATTCGTGACCTAAGCATGGGCAGTGTAATCAGGCAACATAGAGAGGTCGACTATCACGGCAATTTTCTTCCGCGGCCGAAGAAGCCAAGAGGTTCTTCAAGCGGTTATAAATCTGCATTTGATAAAGAAGAGCAATACGAACTGACAGGCTTAGGAGAGCAATTTGTACATTATGCGATGAACGACATTGTACCTAAGATTACGGGCGACGCAAAAGAGTAATCACGTAAAATAATTATTTGAAAGGAAATCATAATGTCATTAAGTGAACTTAGAGGTGTGATTAATCGTCTACGGGATTGTACAAATAATTTAAGCGATAGTAACCTTGGCACACCTTATTGGAGGCAAGATTTTACACAAATGCTGTATGAATTAGACAAAACACTTAAAGACATGGATGGTCGTATTGAAAATATAGAATCGGAAATTGAATAGGCCAATAACCCTCGAATTTAATTAATCGTACTCAATAAATTTATTGATAGCCGATTGTTTTAGGATATAATCTTTAAAGACAATTAAATATAAATAAGAATCACTGAGATTTCAGACGTTTCGAGGAAAATCGCGAGTTTTCAGAATCGGGAACGTGTGGGAGGCTCGGTGCTCTTTGTTTCTACACAGGGCACCGTATGCTTTTTGACCTATCAGGGTCAATAAGCTGCGGTCATTACATCATTGCTATAGTAAGAGCATCGTTTGCTTTCGCGTCCCGATAGGCTCTCGCGAGCCTTCCTCGAGCACGATTGTGGCGGTGCTCTTTTTCATTTCAGCATTTGCGCCGCTATAGAGAGGATAACGGCGTGAAAATCACATTCAAAAAGGGAGCGGTTCGGCTGGTAGTAGTTATCGCGGGGGCATTGCTGGGACTGCCGTTTGCAAAGTCCTTTTCATTTCTTGTGGTATGCGCACTATTGAGTATCGGCTGGGTGCTTTATTGGCTCATCGCAGGATTTTTCGACATTGACTAAATCTATAGAAAATTACCAACATTTTTCAGGAGAGGCAAATGGACGAATCTATAAAGGAGAAAATACCGGGTAGACCAACGAAATTGCACTCGATATGCGAACGACAGGCTTCATTATGGCTTGTATGGGACAGTCCTTCAAACGGCTCAGAGGGAGCGGTGCAAAGCTATATCATCGAAAGAAGAGAGAAGCTGCCAACGGATGGTCAGTTTAGTCCGTGGGATGTTATTGATAAAACCTGCAACGGAGAGATTAACTTAACAGCCCAGCCGGCAGGAATTCTATTGGAGGGCAGTTAATACAGCAGGTCAGAGCTTAGAGAGCAATACTGTTTCCATAGTGTTGTAAGGGCTAAATGGCAGCCACACAGTGGCGTTAGTAATATAAACTTATTGGAATCCGACAAGGTACCAATGTTAAAAGAGTTAAGATAGTTTTTCGCTGCCAGCGACATAAAGCTGTCACCGTCGCGATAAAAAGTCGTGATAATATCAGCATAAAACAATACTTTTATTCATGTTGCAGAGGGTTAGGAGTATCGAGTAAAAGCCTTGAGCATGGGTTAACATGGAAGTTGACCCAGCCTCGGGCTACCCAAAGGAGGAGCTAAGCCAACTGAGAAAATTCTAAGGTAACAAAACGCAGAAATAAATTATAACGAATCAGCACTCTCTATTGAGGCACCGCTTCGTTTAAGGTAGATTTGTCGAGATGGCTTTCCATCAACTTCAGACATCTTGGCAAATAAAAAAATCGCTTCCGGCTCCTCCCTGGAAGCGATTTTGTTTTTACAGTTTAGTCAGCACAGAAATTGCGGGGTTGGCCCATATTCAGCGGCTATCAGTGATGACAGCGGACAAACATCTGACAAGTATAAGTCAGCAAATGCTATCGGAGAGATTTTGACATTTGGCGTGTTTGTCTATATCATGTCTGAATATCAGTCATTTCTTAGATTTTAAGAAACACTTAGATGGATATTAACGAGCGGAAAAACATATTGGTGACATGCGGGCCTGGACTAAAAGATTACCTTCAGGCCGAACTTCAAGAGCTGGGCTTTGAAATCCTCGACAGCCGCACCGGCGCTGTTGTTACGCAAGGCTCATTAATCGACTGCATGAAACTAAACCTGCATCTGCGCACCGCTTATAACGTTCTTTATCTTCTAAAGGAGTTTCGCTGCGGTTCGGGCGAATCGTTATACAAGCAAATCAACAAACTGCCGTGGGAAAAAATTATAGACCCGAGTGAATATCTATGTGTACTCTCACGGGTTGATACCTACTCTGTCAATAACAGTATGTATCCGAGCCTTAAGGTCAAGGACGCGATTGTTGACCGCATACAAACCAAAACCGGCTCGCGGCCCGATAGCGGCGCGGACAGAAATAAAGCCGTTGTCAATCTTTTCTGGAAGAATGACAAGGCATGGATATACCTTAACACTTCCGGCGTAAAAATTTCCGACCGCAATTATCGCAAGATGCCCCACAAAGCACCGCTTCGCGAGTCGTTGGCAGCCGGTATCATCATGGCAACAGGATACGACGGTTCACAGCATATCGTTTTGCCGATGTGCGGCAGCGGCACACTTGCCATCGAAGCTGCTCTTATGGCGATGAACAAACCGCCGGCAATGCTGCGAAGCAATTTTGGTTTTACGCATCTAAAGATTTTCAACGAAGAGATTTGGAAACAGATGCGAAACGATGCCCGCAAAGCCATACGCAAAGACAAACTGCAAAAATGTATTATCGCCACCGACATCGACCCGGACGCTATCGCTGCGGCAAAACAAAATGCCAAAACCGCAGGCGTCGAGCATCTGATAGAATTTGATGTTTGTGATTTTGCCGATACTCGGATTCCGCAGGGCGATGGTATCGTGCTGATGAATCCTGAATACGGGCTGCGATTGGGCGACATTGAAAAACTCGAAAATGAATACAATCGCATGGGTGACTTTTTCAAACAAAAATGTGCCGGCTATACAGGCTACATATTTACAGGCAACAAAAAGCTAGGTGGGAAAATAGGACTAAGAACTTCCAGGCGTTTGATATTTTTCAATGGAAAAATTGAATGCCGCCTGCTGAAATATGAACTATACCAAGGAACAAAGTCACCGGAAAAGTAAATCCACTCAAGCTTGCCCATCGGAAATGATGCGATGGCGCCGCCAAGAAAGGTAGAGTTATTCAATGAGTGATAATACAGAAAGAAATCTCGGCCCGCAGCCTATCACTGACATTATGGCCAGGCACAAGTTAAAGCCGCATGGTATTGTCGCAGCCTCAACGAAACAGCTTACGCACAAAATGGTTACCAGAGCTTGTAAAGGTAGAAGACTTACCGACAATACCAAATCCAAAGTTCTAAATGCTCTGAATCTCGCCGCCGACAAGAATTACACGCTGAGCGATCTTTTTAACTATTAATTTTGCCCCCCATGCTCTGGGTTTTTTACGGAACTTGTACCGTTTTTTCAATTGTACGATTAAGAGTAAATTCCGAGAAAACTTTTTGCGGGTGGTAAATATTTGTTTTGGGCTCACTTTTCGGTCTGACAACAGCCTTTAAACGGCCAGAAAGCCGGTTTCTCAACTTTCAGGTGGCTTGCGGCCTGCAATTTTTTCTGATAAAGTGATATTTATTTGTTGCATATTTTATTTTTTCTGCTCCAATGACGTTTCGGTAGAGTTTTATAGATTTGGTTTAAGAGTAAAGTTTAAGTATGGGAATATTATTTCATCTCTCGATAGTACCTCCCGATAATAATAAAGGCAGAGATATTAGTTAGTTGCTCTATTTAATAGAGACAAGGAGAAATGCAAGTGAGTACAGGTACAGTAAAATGGTTTAACGCAAACAAAGGTTTCGGATTTATTACTCCAGATGAGGGCGGCGAAGATTTATTCGTCCATCATTCGGAAATAAAGACCACAGGCTACGCATCGCTTGATGAAGGTCAAAAGGTCGAGTTTGAGGTCGGCGAGGGCAAAAAAGGCCCATGTGCGACCAATGTAATTCCAGGATAAGCTTAGAGTAAAGCGTTGTAAGGCCAAAGGTCCCGCCAAGTTGCGGGGCCTTCTTTTGTCTAAGAAACGAATTGTCGATAAACGATTTTGGACACTCATTTCAGGGTGGTTCGTTTATTTGTAACATGCTTATCAAATAGCAAATTAGGAGAACGAAATGAACATTTATGTAGGTAATTTGCCGCATCAGGCGACTGAAGATGACCTGCGTCAGGCCTTTGAAGAATTTGGCCAGATTGAGAGCGTCAACATAATAAAAGATAAGTTTAGCGGCGAATCAAGAGGATTTGGGTTCGTTGAAATGCCAGCTAAAGCCGAAGCTGAAAAAGCTATAGAAGAAATGAACGGCAAGGACCTGATGGGACGTGCTTTGAATGTCAACGAGGCACGGCCGAAGACCAGTCGTGGCGGTGGTGGCGGCAGAGGAAGGCCAGGCGGCGGCGGTAGAGGCGGCAGACCGGGTGGTTTTGGTGGTGGTGGTAACAGCCGTGGCGGAGGCGGAGGCCGAGGTCGTTACTAACAACCAGTACGCCGTGAGATTAGATAAAGTCACTGCTAATTCGATAATAGTAAAAAAAGGAGTTGCCGAAAACCGGCTAACTCCTTTTTTGTTAGCAACATTTTGTTTTCTGAGGAATTCTTAGTTAATGATGAATTCTGTTATGGCTTTTAAATTATCGGGTTCAGTAGAATTATTAAAAAAGAGCCTGGCTTCATATTGTCATGACTTTCATCAGTTCGTAATCATCCGGCAAGTTTTTGGGTGAGGCGCTTTTGGTGATTTCTGTAAGCTTTTTATTTTCAATTGGTTGCGATTTTGTGGTATCAGACTATCAGACCGAAGGTTGAGAGTTCAAATCCATACGGGATAAAATATCCGCTGTAAATGGAGACGAAGGGAATCGAACCCTCATTTCCGCGATGCGACCGCAGCGTGCTCCCGTTACACCACGTCCCCTAATAAGACCTTAAATAAGAATTACTTATCAAATCCCCATTTATTATAACTGATTATTTTCTTTACCGCCACCTTTTCCGGATTCTTCTGTTTGTCAGCTGGATACCCCACTGCCATAAGTTCAACTATCATAACATCCTGCGGTATCCCAAGCGCCTCTCTGGCTACTTCAGGCTCAAACGAGCCTATCCAGCAGCCTGCAAGTCCTAACTGCGTTGCCTGCAAAGCGATATGTTCCAGAGCTATCGCTACATCTATAGGCCCGATGTGCTGGCCGCAGGTCATAACCTCATCACAGATACTGCATGCTGCTATAATTGCACCTGCCTTTCCAAAAACTTCAGGCTGATTCGTCGCCGATGCTACCTTATTCTTTACCTGGGTATCAGTTACAACAACAAACCGCCAGTCCTGCAGATTCTTCGCCGACGGCGCTAATCGCGCTGACTCGAATAGCTCATCTAATTTTTCCTGTTCAATCGATTTCTCTAAGTAATTCCTGCACGAATATCTTTTTTTGATAGCTTCAATTATCGCCATTTTAAAATCCCCGTCTTACTTTGAGTAAAGTTTAAACACACCTATGACTAATAAATATAAAGCATGTAAACTCTTGACGCAAGAGCTAAAAAAAGGTATGATATTGTTTTTGGGCGATTAGCTCAGTTGGCTAGAGCGCCTGCCTTACAAGCAGGAAGTCACAGGTTCAAGTCCTGTATCGCCCATTATTACACTCCTGTCAAAACTACTGAAAAACAAACGATACCCAAGCTGTGTATAGTGGTCAGTTTGAGTTATAACCGTTTTAACCTGTTCACCTTACACATTGCAGCCAGCCTACACCTTAGCCCTTTTAAAAAAGCATTAACCATAACTTAATCCAGCTATAAAGAGTCTACATAACCCATTTGTTTTATTTGCCAAATTCAATTAAAAGCCTTGTGCCATATCCACTGTGAAGGGCCGATAATATAAGGTTTTGGAGAACGAACCTTCTTAACTCGTGCAAAAAGCAGAAATCCAAAATTCAACTAAAGTATCTTACATTCCTGAGCGATAGCATGTGCAGAAACCAATTTATGACTATATTTTGGAGAAGTAGAGAATCATGTTAAGCAAAAATAAAAAAACCAATAAGCACAAAAAACGCTGTAGTCCGAAGATACCCATAAGGCAGAAACTGGTTATCCTGATATCTATAGCTTGCCTTTTCCAGTTTTTCGGAACTGTGATATTTGCAGACGATTCTAAAGAAATCAACGATAGTCAGAATATTGCTGCTAAAGTCGAACTTGAGAAGATAACAACTCAACTCGATACACTTCGCTCATCGAGAAAGCAGTTGCTTGAAGATAAGGAAGATCTTCAAATCGAATTATGGGGAAAATCCCCGGAAGAATACAGCAAGAGTGAGAGAAAAAGACTTGACTCTGTCACAGGGGATATTAACGCCCTGGATAACAGGATAGAGCAACTGAGGCAAGAGAAGAAACAGCTGCAAATCCAGTTAGGTGAGGTTGTAGAAGACGACGAGGAATATGAAGACGAGGATGACCTTCTTGATATCTCGCTGGTAGACCTGATGAATCTCGAAATAGAACCGGTGGGAACTTTGACAAGAACCACCCGCCGCATGGTTCCAGCTGCAGTGACGACACTTACCCGCGAACAGATTTGGTCCTGCGGTGCTCACAGTCTTAATGAATTACTTGAAATTTACATTCCTAACCTTCAATACGGCATACAGGACTGGGAGGCTCCGCATCTTGGTATGCGAGGTATCATCAACGACCGTGATGACAAGTATCTGATGCTGGTAAATGGGAAAGTTATGAATGAACGTACCCACTACGGTGCTCTAAGCGAACGTGACCTGCCGCTGTTTGGCGACATTCACCACATCGATGTTGTTCGCGGTCCCGGCTCGGCAATCTACGGCCCCGGTGCTGTTTCAATGGTGGTCAATATTGTAACCGACAATGCGATGACCTTTGAGGGCACACAGGTTATCACTAAATTAGGCGCAATCGAGGAATTCTACTCGGCTGAGATTAAACATGGTAGAAAGTTTGATGACGGATCGGGTCTTTTTGTCTATGTGGGTGCTGACCAATACTCCGGTGCCGATGGCGACGACGCTCCGTGGATATTCGGAAGCTCGTTTAATGTGAAAGGTACAGGGCCGGACGATAATTGGTGGGAATGGTGGGACTGGGGAGAGGGCAAACCTATAGAGGTTGCCCGTACTCCATCACCTTACCGGATAGAAAAAGGAAAGCCCGCACCTATGAGTATCAATGGTGATGGTCAGGCTTACAATAACGACAGGCGCTATAAATTTCATGTCCAATATACCAAAGACAATTTCGATATATGGGCACGTTACACCCGCGGTGGTCAGCATTATCTTTTATCTCGCGATATTATCGACAATGAAAATGGATGGTGGCCATATGCATACTGGCAGGCGAACTACTTCAATAAGCCCTATCAAGACATTCCCAAGCTTATGTCCGGTACAGGTTATCAGCAGACGACCATCTATGGAAGTTACAAACAGGAGTTAGATGAGGCCACTACCATTGACTATGCTCTCAGCTATGACAAGTTCTACTATGAGCGGATGAGTTGGGGAAGCAATTTTAACGATAGTGCTGAAGAGAAAATTTACGGCAAGATACTGGTGAGTTCCCGTCCCAATGAGAAACATTCTTACGCTGTTGGCGGCGAGGCATCATATGAAAAATGGGGCGGGGATAATTTTAATACGTACCAAATAGGCAGGGATGACTGGTCTACTATGACATTCTCAGGTATGGCTGAATGGCAATGGAACATCACTGATAAGTTAACCAGTTTTATCGGCTATAGAATCGACAGAAATACCTATACCCACAATATGCATTCACCGCGTGGAGCCATTGTTTACACTCCAAATGAAAAGGATACATTTAAATTTATGGCGACAAAGTCTGTGCGTATGACCAATGCCGAAGAGTTGCGGCATAAACATCTCGGTCTCGGCGGTACCGGCAGACATGGCAGACCCGAAGAGATAGACAATTTTGAGCTTCGATACGAGAGACAACATAGTGATAATCAGTGGTTTGCGGTCAGCATTTTCCACAGCAAACTCGATGTTATCTCATGGAGCGGCTCAAGTACAGATAATGTAGGAGTACAAAAACACTGGGGTATCGAGGGAGAGTATACATATAAGAAGGGCAAGTTTGAATTGAATGCCTCACATGGTTATGTCAAGCTTCTCGATTTTACAATTGGCGATCCAAGTGCAGAACAGTATTTATCTGCTCATCCTTATGATTTCGGCTATGACCTGGCTAATTGGGCTAACCACATAAGCAAGATACAGGTAAAATATGATGTTGACCCCAAATGGACCATCGACGGTTCAGCCCGTATTTACTGGGGCTTCCCCGGTGCGAAGGATTTTGCTGAATACGCGGAAAGCATCAATACCTGGTGGAATGAGTTATATGCCACCGAGACGAATACATGGAGGAGAGATGGGTCATGGGACAGTGCATACGGCCCGAGCTTCTTTGTCAACCTCGGTGTTGAGCACAAACCATGCAAGGACATGACGATTCGTTTTGACGGCACGAATCTGATGGGCTTTCTCGATTTCAAATACAACAAGCGTCTGATGACCCAAGGCAACGCCGACAATTACCGCAGTACGGCACCGTCCTTTGTAGTCTCTGTTAAATATGAATTTTAATAGCTAAAACCTGCGTTAAAACTGCCTGTCCACCGTAAAAAACTTCGGAGGACAGGCAGGCTAAATAACAATAACTTCTTCACTTCATATATACGACACACCATATACGAGATACGCTTCACGAGATACGAATTTACTTGTTTTTATAATGTTTCAGGTAATAATATAAAGGATGTAGTTTACTGAAGAGTTGTCAGGAATTTTTGGGAGATTGTATAATGAGAAAACGGTCAGTTTTACTTTTGATTATTTTCGTGGTTTTGCTCGGCAGCCGAACAGCTTTTGCGAAAGGAAAAGGCAGAAGCAAAAGCGAGGAAAAGGCAAGGCCGAGAATTACCGAAAGACAAAGACAGAGAACCAGAGAGGCCCAAAGGATGCGCAAACGGCTCAGGACTGATGCGAACGTACCGGCAGACAGCAACGGGCAGGAACGAATGAGGCGCAGACAAGAGAGAATAAAACAACAGGTTCAAAAACAAAAAAGCAGGGACGAAGGCAGGTCGAAGGAAACGGAAGCAGAATCATCCGGCAAAGGCAATGGCAAGGGTAAGGAATATAAGCAACAGATAGAGGCGCTTAAGAAGCAGATGAATCACGAGCAGAACAAGCATCGTGAGCGGGCGGCACGTTTGAAGCGTCTTTTTGAGGTAGCGAAGGAAAAAGGGGATGACAAGGCAGTTGGACGAGTTGAGAAGCTGATGGCGAAGGAGCAGGGACTTTATAACCGTAAGGTGAGGCGAAGTATGGAAAAGTCAAGAAGAATTAAGCAGGCAGATACGCCGGCAAAAAAAAATGATGAAAACAAATAAGCAGAGTTTAAAATAAAGTAACTTATAATAAAGAGGTGAGACAATGGTACGCAAGCTGCTGGTATTATTTTTAGCTTTGGTGGTCTTTGGTTTTGTCGGCTGCAAAAAGCATCCGGAAGAGGGACAGGCTGACAGTGTTAAGCCTGTGTCAGAATTCGAGGCGGAAGCAAAAAAGACGATTAGTAAAGAAAATATGGATGATGAGCTGTCAAAAATAGAAAAAGAGATTGAAAGCGAAATCAGCCTGGAAAAATAAATCGTGCGGTTAATGATGCAGAGACGGAAACAATGATAGAAATTGCGAAGGGAATCTTTATTGCCGAGAAGGAGCTTGTTTTTAAGTTTTCCCGCAGCAGTGGACCTGGGGGACAAAATGTCAATAAGGTCAACAGTAAAGCCGCAGTTTTTTTTGATTTGTCTGGCAGTAAAAGTTTAACCGCAGCTCAGAAGCGGCGGATAGTTAATCGGCTTGGCGGCAGAATCAGTAAAAGCGGTCAGCTTCGAGTTGTAAGTCAGCGATATCGAACAAGGCAGGCAAATCGTAAGGCAGCAGTCTTGCGGTTGGGGCAGATATTGTCGGAGGTATTAAAGAAACAAAAAATCCGCGAAAAGACAAAGGTGCCCGGTTATGCCAAGGAGGCGAGAATAGCGGATAAGAAGCGTCGTGGTTTATTAAAACAGCAAAGGTTCGGGCAGGGCATTGAAGAGGAGTTATAAAGAACTTATACCCTTGAACGGTTACAGAATTTGTCAGGGTTTTACTTTTTTGACTTCTTCTCTTTCGGTTTTTTCTCTTTCTTTTTCTTGTCTTTCTTCGGCTTTTCTTTCTTTGGTTTAACTTTCTTTTCTTTCTTAACCTTTGGCTTGGCAGGTTTGCCGGTACTTTGGCCGGCCATAGCAGCAATACCAACGATAAGCATAACCAGGACGGTCAGGCCGCCGAGAACGTACCATATTATTCCTTTAACAGGGCCAAGTATCGAAGGAATAAATTTGCTCGAGCCGGCAAGAACAACGATTGTAGCGTAAACAATCGTTATGAGAGGTAAAAATAACGACAAGCCGATAGCATTGCTTATACTGTCCGGAGCCGGTTCGACGTAAGCGGCCATAGCAGGTGTGAGTTGAGGTTCAGTAAGAGCCTGGTCTCCGAGGATATCATCAGGTACATGTGCAGTTTCAAGGCCGCCGTCGGGTGTTGCCTGTTCCTGTCCTTCCGGAGTATAGATTTCATCAAGGATACCTCCGAGCGAGGTATCATCGGCCTGCAGCGAGAGATCCAGGAGACCGGAACCGGAACCGAATGAATCCAGACTTACATCATCTTCAATTTCTTCGAGAGACAGTTCTTCAGCAGCAGCTTTCGATTCCTGCATAAGCTCTTCCAGACCTGCAGTGTCACTTGCGGCTTTTGTTTCACCCATGAGGTCGTCGGAGAGGATAGCCTCTTCTGAAAGTTCCTGTTTGGCGGTGGTGTCGGAGGCATTTAGTTCGTCAGCAGCCTGAGTATCAGCCATTATATCGTCAAGACTGATATCCCCGGCTGTGCCTTGCTCCTGGGCACCTGTTTTTTCGGGAGCAATTTGTGTATCACCCATAATGTCATTCAGGATTGCATCGTCAGGTTCAAGTTGAGGCAGAGCAGAAGTATCTTCAGCGACAAGCTGGTTGGTATCATCTTCAGAAAGACTCTCGGCTTCGTCTTTTAAAGCAGGTTTGTTTTCTTTGGCCTCGGTCAGTTCGACTGATTCTTCATCAGGCTGTCTGCCGGATTCTGCCGCAATTTTTTCTTCCTGTTCGGGTTGAAGCCGGATGTCTTCTGTTTCCGGCTCAAATTTCATAACAGTAGTGTCGGACAACAGTGCTTCTACTTCATCTACTTTAAAGAGCAGATTAGATCCATCACGAAATTCTCTTAGTCTTCCCTGTTTGATGAGGTTTTTTACCTGCTCTTCGGTTTTATTCAATTTTTCAATAACTTCCTGTAAGGAATAGAACATAGCAGCCATAACAATTTATTCTCCTGCAAGATATTCACTTTTTATTCTGCAGTCCCAGATTTTCGAGGAGCAATTTTACCTGCTCCGGTTTTGGTTCAGCAGTATTATACTGCTGTAAGAGTCTGTCGTATTTGAAAGACCTCGCAGCAAAGAGTTCGAGTCGTTTAAAGGCAGATCCTTTGTCGTCGAACTTATAAATCCACAGGTTCTGTCCGATGGTATCGACCATGGCCATGCCATGTGAGTCACGGCTAATCTGAACAGGGAAAACCAAAATCCCGTTGTCAGGTGAACTTTCGTTTCCGGTCTGTGCATTTGAAGCAGAAGGCAGATTAGTTGTTATAACAAACAAAGAGAACACAGCCAGAAACAAGCAAAGCCAGGTATGCCATTTTTTTTCTGTATTAGCTCTCATAATCTAAACCCCGTAACCATCACCTTTGGCCTCGATAAACCACAAAAGGATTTTACCTAACTTACTGCAAATATGCAAGTTATTTTTTGAACATGAATTTCTTGCAATAATCAAACATATAGGTTAGAATACACAGTTTGAAGCCGCGGGGTGTAGCTCAGCTTGGATAGAGCGCCTGGTTTGGGACCAGGAGGCCGTAGGTTCGAATCCTATCACCCCGATTTTTGCCTTCGGCAACTTCAGATACACTCATTCTGTTAAGGTGTATAACATTCAATTGGGGTGATGGTAGTGGTTTCGATTTTGTTATCGTAGAGGAATTGGCGAAGGTTGGAGCAGAGGTGACATTTCGAGGCGTATAATTTGGCGGGCTTGTAACCGAGTTTTACCGCCTTAGCCAACAGGCCATACGGGCCGTCATTAAAAAGCGTGTTTATAATTTCATCGTTTTCGGGGTGGAAGTTCTTCCAGATTTCATCAAGCGGGGTCTGAGTGACATTACCAACGACTATACCGCTGCATGTTCCGCTAAAGACATTGCCGTACGGGTCGATGTGGATGCCTTTTGCACCGAGAATTGAGGTTTTGCAATTTTTGTTTTTAAAAGTATCAATTGGTTTATCGGCGAGCAGCGGTGCGATTTCAGAGGCGGCCCGGCCTGTAAAGCGGCAGGGATAATCGGATATGGCATTAATGTAGTTTTTATTTAGCTGTTCCGTGGAGATGTTTTGCATGACAATCGGGTTGTCGAGATATTTTTGCCAGCGGATAAGCAGGCGGTCGGTGCCGAGGATTTGTTCGGCTACTTTTGCAAGGCGTTTTACAAGTTCGATATCGACGAACTGCTGGTGGAAGGGGTCACAGCTTATTTTCAGCCGGTTCATTCCGAGAGAATCAAGAGTTTTGATACGACCTTCAATAATTTTTGCATTATCTGCCCAGAAACCATTTGTTTCAATAAGGTCGACGGGGCCTAAGTTTTGCTGATTGGCTTTGTTAAGCAATTCGACCATGTGGTCATAATAGAGAAAGGCCTCGCCACCTGTGATATGGATTTTTGCATCGCTGTCGGCAAGGGTTTTAAGGGACTGCCATGCACCGATGAAAATATCAGCCGGCATAAGACCGTCTTTATCCGGTGAGCAGTTGTAATAGCAAAACCGGCAGGTGCAGTTGCATTTGTACGTTAAAAGCAATCCCGCAGAGCGCCAGAGTTTGAACTTCGGGTCGTTGCGGCCGAGGTCTTTGTTATAGATATTTTCCGAAAGTTCAGTCATTTTTTCACGTTACCGCACCGCTTGTGAATAGTGTTTTTTCAGATGTATTTGTATAACTGTTATGTCGGCAGGGGTTACTCCGCCGATTCGTGAGGCCTGTGCAAGCGTAGCGGGTCTAAAGGCCGAGAGCTTTTCCCTGGCTTCGAGTCGAAGGTGGTCAATGGAATTATAATCGAGCTGTTCGGGTATTTTCTTTTTCTCAAGATTTTGCAATTGGGCGACAAGACGGTTTTGTTTTTCGAGATAGCCCTGATACTTGGCGTCAATGATGGCGGCTTCCAGAACGGAAGGTTCAAAATTTTTGGATTTTATTTCGGGTATTTCATGCAGCCGTTCGGCGAGCTTGTTTTTTGGTTGTCGTAGCTGGCTCCATAAACTTAGGCCTTTAGAATGTGTGTTTTGAAGGTAGGCTTTTAGTTTATCAATATCTTTTAGTTTGTTTTGGAAGGTTTTCCATCGGTTAGCGCTGACGAGCCCGACGGATTTTCCGATTTGAGTCAATCTCCTGTCAGCGTTATCGGCCCTTAGGGCAAGACGAAATTCGGCGCGGGATGTGAACATGCGATAAGGCTCATCGATGGGATGGGTAAGCAGGTCGTCGATTAGCACTCCGATATATGCCTGGTCTCTACCGAGAACAAGCGGCTGCTTATCCTGCAGTTTCAGGCCTGCGTTTATACCGGCGATGATACCCTGGGCAGCCGCCTCTTCATAGCCGCTTGTCCCGTTGATTTGGCCTGCAAGAAACAGGCCGGAGATTTTTTTTGTTTCGAGATTCGTTTTCAATTGTACCGGCGGGCAGTAGTCATATTCAATTGCGTATGCGTAATGGATTATTTTTGCATTTTCGGTCCCAGGTAGAAGTTTTATCATTTGCTGCTGGACATCCTTTGGAACAGAGGTACTAATGCCGTTGCAATAGATGGTAGTGACTTTTGTATCTTCCGGTTCAAGGAAGACCTGGTGACGTGATTTGTCGGCGAAGCGGACGATTTTCGATTCGATGCTTGGGCAGTAACGCGGGCCTATTGATTTTATCTGGCCGGTATAAAGAGGTGCGCGGTCGAGATTGTCACGCAGCAGTTTGTGAATTTCTTCATTTGTATAGGTAATCCAGCATGGAATTTGCGGCTGGGTGATTGAATTGTTTAAAAATGAGAATGGTTTGGGATTTTCGTCGCCGAGCTGGGCTTCGAGTTTATCAAAATCAACGGTTTTTGCATCAAGTCTGGCTGGGGTGCCGGTTTTTAGTCGGCCAAGTTCAAGGCCTATGGCTCTTAGCGAATCGGACAACTCGTTACTTGCAGGTTCATCAAGGCGTCCTCCGGCAAATTGCTTGCTGCCGATGTGCATAATACCTTTTAGAAAAGTACCTGTTGTTACTATGCAGGTTGAGGTATGGTAAATCGAACCGTTGGTACATCTAACAGCTTTTACACTGCCATTTTCTATAATTATATCGGACGCTATAGCCTCGATAATGGTCAGATTCGGAATCTCTTCGAGTAATTGTTGCATGAACTGTGAGTATTTATATTTGTCAGCCTGGGCACGGGGTGACTGGACGGCGGGGCCTTTTGAGCGGTTAAGCATTCTAAACTGTATGCCCGTTGCATCGATAACCAGGCCCATCAAGCCGCCAAGGGCGTCTACTTCGCGAGCGATTTGTCCTTTTGCCAGCCCGCCTATCGCCGGGTTGCAGCTCATTTTTGCAACGGTGTTTTTTGAGATAGTAATCAGGGCGGTATTTGCGCCGATTCCGGCAGCGGCGTGGGCGGCTTCGGCGCCGGCGTGACCGGCACCAATAACAATGCAGTCGAAGTTACTATTGTTCATTTGTCTTTGAGATTGCAACTGCAGAAGCGATGGCGAAATTTGCAGTGTGAGTGATACTGACGGTAACGTGCCTGATACCGAGTTTATCGGCGATTTCTTTTACCTGTCCTGTAAGGCTTACCTGGGGCTGGCCGAGTTGATTGTTTGTTACTTCAATGTCTGTCCATGCGATTTTCCCCCGCCAGCCTGTGCCCATAAGTTTCAGGATTGCCTCTTTGGCAGCGAAACGACCTGCGAGTTTTTCGGTCTTGTCTCTGTTTGCATTTGCGTATTGTTGTTCCGGCTGGGTGAAGACGCGGTCGAGGAACTTTCGGCCGTGCCGTTTAATCATGTCGTCGATTCTTGGAAAATCGACGAGGTCAATACCATGTGCAATAATTTCCATCATAGCCTCAATCCGACAGTTTTTATTCGTTTGCGATTTCGTAAATACGTCTTGAGCAATAAGCAACAAAAGGAGCTTTATTTCCGATAGCAGCCTGGCTGACAAGTTTCATACTGAGTTCGTCGATGACCTGTTTTCTTTTTTCGAAGGAGATTTTAGCTTCAATCTGGCTTTGGACCCGTTCGAAAGGCTGTATGGCCTCTTTGCGTTTTTCTTTTAGTTTCATAATGAAGATATGGCTTTTTGTTTCGATTGGTCCAGTTGTTTGTCCGGGTTCGATTTTTTGCGCTTCAGCGGCAAGAACATCGTAAGGCTGAGCCAGAGAATTAGGGTGTACCGGATTCCACTGGCCGGCGAAATCTTTTCTGTGTCCGTGTGAGTATTCTTTGGCTATGGCGCCAAAATCTTCTCCGTCATTTATTTTTTGAAGTGCCTGGTTTGCGAGTTGGCGGGCTGTTTCAAGGCGGTCAACATCGGGGTCGGTGATTTCGATTTTTTCCGGTATGATGTCGATTAGCTGGAAGTGCAGAAGTGCCGGAGTGATGTACTGCCGGTCTTTTACTTTGTTATAATATTCCAATAATTCGGTATACGTTGGCGGCTGGTATTCGGGCAGCTGGGACGAGATATATGACTGGCTTAGCATAATTCTTTTTTGATATTCCTTGAATTTTTCCCAATCCATTCCCATTTTTTTCAGTTCCTGCTCGGCTTTTGCGTAGTCTCCGCCGAAGCTTACGACGAATTCCCTGACGATCTTTTCAGCTTCCTTTTCGAGGGCCTCGTCCATGTTGTCGGCAGCGTCTTTTTTTGCCATCTGATAGAGGAGGATATTTGAAATTTGCGTGGTAAGGAATCTGTCGATTTGGGGAGCGGCCTGGGCGCTAAAGATCTCAAAACTGGAGTTTCGTGCCAGCTCGGCAAAGTGCGAAACGAGTGGCTCTATTATCTGCTCGGCGGTAATGGTCTCGTCGCCGACGGCGATAACGAAACCTCCTGAGGCAGGGGGAAGATTGGTCTTTTGGGGCGGCGGAATTAAGTCCATCTGCTCAGCGGTAAATTGAGTTTTTTTCTCACCGCAGCCGGCGATTATCAAAAATGAGATTGTAAGTAAATAAGCAATTTTTCGCATAATCCAAAACTTTCGTTTACTAATACTTAATTTTCCATATTCCAATACTGTTAATAATAAAAAAATACGCTCAAAATACCACTAAATCTTTAAAAAGGCTTTCGAGGAAAAATGATGAACCTGCGGTTCTTGAATGGACGCCTTAAAAAACGCTAAAAAGCTGACTTTTATAGGTCGATACTGGAGCATAACTTAACGTCATTTCATTTTTTTGTTTAATCTGCTATAAACTTGTGCCGATACAACAATGGATACCTTTATTTTTATAATTAGATAGGAGATCTAAGATGGGCATTCAGAACTGGTCGGATGATGTTATTCTTGTCGATTTGCCGCAGGAACCTCAGATTGTCGATGAGCTGAGAGTTGTTACCGACCTTGTTTGCGACAGAGGCAATTGTGATGTTGTTATAGATTTTTCGAAAGTTGATATCGTAACATCTTCGAGTTTGTCAGCTCTTTTAAGGCTTCAAAAACTCATGACTGATTGTCAGCGACGACTTATCTTTTGTAGTGTGTCGGCTGCAACAAAAAGCATTTTCACTGTCACCGGCATTGATGGCATTTTTGAGTTTGTTGAGGACAAAATGCTGGCTTTGGCGGGCTTGCAGCTTACAAACGGATAAAAGCTTGACATAATGGCTTTTTTGTGTAGAATACTTTTGTCGAGCCGTTTACGAATATCGCTAATATAATAACGATGTTCGTAATCTGCTCGCAGGTTTCTAAAAAGTCTGCATTTCACCGATTATCGAAAAGTGCAGACAATGCAGATAGGAATAAATAAATGGACAAAGAAACTCTGCGAAAAATCGAGCGGATAATAAACTACCGATTTTCCGACCACAACCTTTTACGAAAGACCTTTACTCATTCTTCTGCCGTTGACAATCGTCTTTTAAGCAATGAAAGGCTTGAGTTTCTCGGCGATGCTATTTTGGGTGAGATTGTCTGCAGAGTGTTGTTCGATAAGTTCCCGAATTATCTTGAAGGGGACCTGACAAAAATAAAAAGCATGCTCGTTTCGCGGCGAACCTGCGCTCAGGTTACAAGACAGCTTGGCCTGCAGGAATTTCTGATGGTTGGAAAAGGTATGACCACAAGCCGTGCCTTAACCGGCTCACTTGCCGCAGGGCTGTTCGAGGCTATCATCGCTGCAATTTATTTTGATGGTGGTTTGGAACAAGCTCAAAAATTCATACTGGATAATTTCGCATCAATAATTGAGCAGGCTGACGCAAAACAGTCCCAGGGCAATTTCAAGTCTTTGCTGCAACAGCACGCACAACAGGATTTTAATGTTACTCCTTCTTATGAACTGCTTGACGAAAAAGGACCTGACCACGATAAATGTTTTGAGAT